>JAUIKY010000035.1 GCA_030430535.1 Bacteroidia bacterium | reverse complement strand
TCGCCAAATTTAACGTATGGGCCAAACCGACCATTATTCACCTCTACCGTTTCGCCTTCATACTGTCCCAATTCCTTTGGAAGCTTAAATAAATCCATCGCTTCCTCATAGGTAATGGTGTTTAATTGCTGATCGGGACTTAAACTGGCAAATTGTGGTTTTTCTTCATCATCCACCGTACCAATTTGCACCATAGGCCCGAATCTTCCCAAACGAACACTGACTTGCTTACCGGTTTTAGGATCGGTACCCAAAATACGTTCACCCGATTCCCTATCGGCGTTTTCTTTTACATCTTCAACAACGGGGTGAAAGTCTTTGTAAAAGGATTTCATCATTTTTTGCCAATCTTCCTTACCTTCGGCTATATCGTCAAAATCCTCTTCTACTTTGGCGGTGAAATTGTAATCTAAAATGGCATCAAAATGGTTTACCAAAAAATCGGTTACAATCATACCGATATCGGTTGGCACCAATTTTCCTTTATCGGAACCTACTTTTTCGGTTAAAGTGATGTCCTTTATTTTACCGTTTTGAAGTTTGAGTTGCGAATATTGGCGTTCCTCACCATCAACCGAACCTTTTTCAATATAATTTCGATTTTGAATGGTTGAAATAGTAGGTGCGTAAGTTGACGGACGACCAATACCCAATTCTTCCAATTTTTTCACTAAAGACGCTTCGGTGTATCGGGCTGGCGGTCGCGTATAGCGCTCCGTAGCCGTAATAAAACTGTTCAACAAGGTTTCGTTTACTTTCATAGCTGGCAACATACCGTCTTGCTCTACATCTTCGTCATCAGTACCTTCCAAGTACACTTTTAAGAATCCGTCGAAAGTGATTACCTCACCATTTGCGGTAAAGGTTTCGTTATGCGTAGAAGCACTAATTTTAACATTGGTACGCTCCAACTCGGCCTCGCTCATTTGCGATGCAATGGCACGTTTCCAAATTAGATCGTACAAACGGGCTTGGTCTCTATCAATATCCACCGAATGCGTCGCAAAACTGGTTGGACGAATGGCCTCGTGAGCCTCTTGTGCTCCTTTGGTTTTACCTGTATAATTGCGTGGTTTGCTATATTTATTGCCAAAAGCATTCTTAATTTCGGCCTCGGCGCCTTTTCTGGCTTCGTCCGATAAGTTTACACTATCGGTTCTCATATAAGTAATCAAACCCGCTTCATAAAGGCGTTGCGCCAAAGTCATGGTTTTACTTACCGAAAAATATAATTTACGCGACGCTTCCTGCTGTAATGTTGACGTGGTGAACGGTGCTGCGGGCGATTTTTTGGCCGGTTTTTTGGTTAAATCGGCAACCTTAAAATCAGCAGTGGCGTTTTGCTCCAAAAACTTTTGAGCCTCTTCTTTGGTTGAAAAATTCTTTGGAAGTTTGGCCTTAAAGGTTTGCCCGTCTTCATTTGAAAACTCCGCATCAATACGATACGATGCTTCGGGTGTAAAGGCTTCAATTTCACGCTCCTTTTCAACAATCAAACGTACGGAAACCGACTGCACACGCCCTGCGGAAAGCCCGCCTTTCACTTTTCGCCATAAAACTGGCGAGAGTTCGTACCCCACAATTCTATCCAATACGCGGCGTGCTTGTTGGGCATCTACCAAATCGTAATCGATCCCTCGTGGGTTTTCAATCGCTTTTTGGATGGCCGACTTAGTAATTTCGTGAAAAACAATACGTTTGGTTTTGTTTTTATCCAGTTTTAAAGTTTCCGCCAAGTGCCATGCAATGGCTTCTCCCTCGCGGTCTTCATCACTGGCCAACCATACGGTCTCAGCTTTTTTTGCTAAATCTTTCAGTTTTTTTACAACTGCTTTTTTGTCTTTTGAAACTTCATACTTGGGTTCGAAATCACCGTCAACATTAACCCCCAACTCTTTGGAAGGCAGATCGGCAATATGCCCAAAACTGGACTCGACCTTAAAATCCTTTCCAAGGAATTTTTCAATGGTTTTTGCCTTTGCAGGAGACTCTACTATCACTAAATTCTTCGCCATACTTCACTTTTTGAAGCTACAAATGTATATCAAAAAAAGTTTATCTGTAGCATTTTATGGATTAACCCTATATTAACCACACAAAAAAACCTGCTTTTTCCATCGTAAAAACAGGTCTTTTTGTGTTCGTTTAAAATTTATTCTATTGGTTTCCCTATTTCATCGATGGGGTTTTGCTCTTTAAAACCGATGGTATCTTTATATATAAAATAGTGGGGCAAATAAGCAAATGATGCTGTTACAAACACGCCCACAAAACACATTACCATACCTACTATTTGTGCCAAAAGCCCAGCTACAACCATTAAACCAAAGGTAATCAACCACTTTTTGTTTCCTAACTTGAAGCCTACTTTTACAATATCGGAAGCTTCCAAATCGGGATTAAAAGCATAAATAACATTAATTAATGCCAGAGGCACCATAACATAAATTATAGGTAGCACACATAATAGTGTTGCCAAAAGCGAAATACCGAAGGTTATAGCCGCCAGTTTGATGGTTTTTCCTAAATATGGCTTTTTGAAAAAATAAAAATAATCGTCGGATGTGGCTTCATTAAAATCTTTAAACTTACAAATTCTGTAAAACGCCGATTTTAGTGCAAATGCAATAACCATAGCGAAAAACATTAACACCACCATTAATATGTAGAATGGAATAAGCATAGCTACATCTGGCTGCCCGCCTTGCTGCATTGCTTCGGGGTCAAAAATCCCCATAGCTATTAAGGGTAAATACATTACAATGTAAAAAGGTATCATCAAAACCATGGTTAATAGCAACATCACCAAGCCCTGAAGCCACACTTTTTTAAAAAGTTCGATGCTTTTATTAAAAATATCGCCAAAATCAAGTGCTTTAGCATTTTCTACTTTTTCAAGTAAACTATTCACTGTACTCATGTTTTTGTTTGTTTAATATTAAAAATCGGTATCGTTTTGTTCTCCTATCAAATCGATTTCGTTGGTATCATCAAACCCAACAACTTCTTTGTAAATAAAAAATGTGGGGAGATACACTATAGAAATAGTAAATAAAATGCCTATCCCGCAGCCAAGAATCCCTAAAAAGCCCAAAATACCCGCTACAAACAAGGTTCCGAAAGTAATGAGCCATTTTTTATTACCTAAAGCAAAACTGGCTTTTACTATTTCCATTTCAGTCAGTTCGGGGTTATTAGCAAATATGATGGCAAAATAAGCTAGAGGCACTATGGCATAAATATATGGTATAAAAAACAAAAGCTGAGTTACCGTAGCTATACCCGTATGGATAATACCCAACATCAATAATTTTGAAAAATAGTCTTTTTTGAAGAACTGGAAATAATCTTCAACCACTTGTTGTTTTCCAGCATCAAATTGAATACAGATTTTATAAAACGCCGAAACCAATGCCAAGCTTATCGTAGTGGTCAAAATGGTTTGCGGTATGTTTTGGATAATACTCGACGAATAGAATTCAATATAGGTTTCCATATCGAACCCATCAATAAACGGATTGCCTTTTGGCGCCAAACCAATTAACGAAAACACCACACCAACAAGCATGGCTATCCCTACCATAATCAAAACCACCAAAAAGCCTTTCAGCCAAACTTTTTTAAAAAGCTCGATAACGTTATCAAAAATATTACTGAATTCTAAAGGTTTGGCGTTTTCAATATTTTGCAGTAAGCGACTATATGCATCCATGCAGTGCTGTTTTGGCTAGTTAATTTTGCATAAATGTAATTGTTTTTTAAAAATATCGGCTATACGTGCATAAAAAATCCTGCTGTGGCGCAGGATTTTCGTCTAAACTATTTCGGATTATATTCATTTTGGCTCTCGCAAAGGCGCTAAAATGGAGTTTCTCTTTTACAACTCAAATTCACTCACCAATTCCACACCGCTCTCCACATAGTTGTATTGATAAAGCATGTCGCCGCCAATCATCAATAATTTATCCTCTAACGGAATAACATCTTTAGCCTGAATATCGGCATACGATTTTACAAACCCCACCTCCAACGGATTGGTTTTATCAAACAATTTTAAGCCCGCCGTACCATCGCAAACAAAAAGCATGTTTCCTTTTATACCCAAACCATAGGGGTTTTCCAATTCATATCTCCCCACTAATTTCGGAGTTGTTTTATCGCTTACATCAATCACTTCCAAAATGCTTTCCAATTGTCCGCAAGAGTTCCCGCCACGCAAGGTCAAATAAGCATAATCACCATCAACCACCACAGGGTCGCAGCCTTCCCAATGGGTGAATTCAGAAACATACTCGGGCATCGCCGGGTTGTTCAAACTGTAAATATACATGCCATTTGTACTGCCCAAATACAAATAGCCTTCGGCCTGAAACATGGTTTCGATGTTCCAACCGGCATATTGGGTATTGGCCAGCACGGGCTCTTCCAAATTTTGGATATTGAAAATAGCCATTTCATAATTCCCTACGGCGTACAAATAATGGTCCACAATTTGAAAACGCGCCAATGAACCACCAGATCCCGTGGCCGATTCGCCAGCGTTCAATACAGGTCCGCCATTAAAAACCCCATCAATTAAAATATCTCCATCCTGTTTTTTGCGCCTTTCGGTTGTAATGGTCCAGCCCACTATAATATCATTTTCATTATCATAACTGCCATAATCTACCGCTTGGGCTTCCAATGGAACATTATAATCATACACATTAAAAACATCTTTTAAGCGGCCAACTACGGTAATGTTATCCATATCAGAAATATCAAAAACCACCAAATCGGTAGCGCTATCGGCATACAAAAAATCATTCTTCACCGAAATATCTTCATTACCTGGAATCTTGATAAACTTGATGGATTTTGGAACGACAGGGTTGGAATTATCAATAACATGTATCCCGTTGCCTTCATCGCTCACAAAAATGTAATCTTTATAAGCATATATTTTCCCAACGGTTTCAATGTTTTTGGGGGCATCAACCTCCACCGAGCTTCTAAAAGCCGTTTTACTCATTAGTTGTGGCGTGGCCACTTGCACAAATTCGTAATCCTCTTCCTTGGGGTCACAGGAAAAAGCAAGCACAGCAATCAGAGACAAAAAAAGGTGTTTTATTTTCATGGCAAAGTATTTTATTTTTAAATCTCATCAGTTGAAAAATGTTTCTCGATATAATTTTCTTCCAGAAAACCACTCGAAAGGACGATATTCCCATAAATTATCTCAGTTAATATTTATAGTTCAACGACGTTTCCAAGCCTTCAATGTGCAAAATAATTTGGCTGCTGCCTCTTACCCGAACCGGTGTTAAATCAAACGATACTATTTTTGTAGAGTAGGCTAAACAATCTTCTTTATTAATAAGCTGAAGTTTCAGATAACGTTGCTCGGGAAACGACTCAGCCACAGCTCCCGAATCCACTAAACTAAAACGCCAAGTACTTCCGTCGCAACCCGAAGCTCCAATTTCAAGATTTAGACAATCTCCAGTAATTTCAGCATTAATAATTGTAAAATGGTCTGTTTCTAAATTTTTATACCCATCGCTGTCCACAACAGTATTTTGGTCGCAGTCGCCCATATAACCACTAGAATCGTCGTCGCTTTCGCAAGTCATATTCACAAAGTACAACGACGCCACAAAAGCTAACAATATGGTTTTGAGACTCTTTTTCATCAAACCGTTTATTTTATTTTAGATACAAAAACGGCTTTTTGGTTGCGTATAAAATTTAACAAATTTTAATACATTTTCAAAGAAAATTAAAACTGCCACTTTGTCACAAACACAAATAATATTGTACCTTTGCATGCTAATTGAGTGTGACGAGTTTCAGTATTGACTATGGAAAAAATTATTGACGAAAACAAACAAGGCGAATCTTTGGTTTTAGAACAAAAAGAAGGCAACAAACGTAAACTGTTTATTGAAAGTTACGGCTGCGCCATGAATTTTAGTGACAGCGAAATTGTGGCTTCCATTTTGGCCACCGAAGGGTTTAACACCACCCAAAAGTTGGAAGAAGCCGATTTGGTTTTGGTGAACACCTGCTCTATTCGCGACAAGGCCGAGCAAACCGTTAGAAAGCGTCTTGAAAAATACAACGCCGTAAAACGCGACCACAACCCAAAAATGAAAGTGGGCGTTTTGGGCTGTATGGCCGAACGACTAAAGTCAAAATTCCTTGAAGAAGAAAAAATTGTCGATTTGGTGGTTGGGCCTGATGCCTACAAAGATTTACCTAATTTGTTAAGCGAGGTTGACGAAGGCCGCGATGCCATTAATGTTATCCTCTCCAAAGAAGAAACCTATGGCGATATTGCTCCCGTTCGGTTAAACTCCAACGGCGTAACGGCATTTGTGTCCATTACCCGTGGCTGCGACAATATGTGCACCTTTTGCGTAGTGCCCTTTACACGCGGTCGAGAGCGTAGCCGCGACCCACAAAGTATTATTGAAGAGATTAACGATTTATGGAATAAAGGCTACAAGGAAGTCACGCTGCTTGGGCAAAACGTAGACAGCTACCTTTGGTATGGTGGCGGGCTTAAAAAAGATTTTGATAAAGCCAGCGACCTGCAAAAAGCCACAGCGGTAAACTTTGCTAACCTTTTGGAAATGTGCGCCAAGGCCCAGCCTAGAATGCGTTTTCGTTTTTCAACTTCCAACCCGCAAGATTTCACCATCGATGTGATTGAAACCATGGCGAAATACCGTAACATCTGCAATTACATCCATTTACCGGTGCAAAGTGGTAGCGACCGCATTTTAAAGGAAATGAACCGCTTGCACACGCGCCAGGAATACATTGATATTATCGACAATATACGTAGGCTGATCCCCAATTGCGGTATTAGCCAAGACATGATTGTAGGCTTCCCAACCGAAACCGAGGAAGATTTTGAAGACACCGTATCACTGATGGAATACGTTAAATACCACTTCGGTTACATGTTTGCCTATTCGGAGCGCCCAGGCACTTTGGCAGAAAGAAAAATGGAAGACGATGTGCCCGAAGCCGATAAAAAACGTCGCTTGGCAAAAATCGTGGAGCTGCAACAAAAGCACAGCGGCATGCGCACCAAAGAACACTTAAATACAGTGGTGGAAGTGTTGGTTGAAAAAGAATCGAAAAAATCGAGCGACCATTGGTCGGGCCGAACCTCAGAAAATATTGTTTGTGTGTTCCCAAAAGAACACTACAAAGTAGGCGATTTTGTTAACGTAAAAACCACCGATTGTACCACCGCCACCTTAATTGGAGAGGCTGTTGGGTATAGCCCCTCCTAACCTCCCCGAAAGGGAGGAATCTCACTCTTGCTCAAAAAGAAAAGATTGACAATGACTCAAAAAATAGCAAATAAAAATATTAACATTTTAAATTCCCCCTTCGGGGGTTAGGGGCAGCCTATGGAATCAGTTCAAGCTATAAAACAACGTTTTGGAATTATTGGTAATACGCCCGGGTTAAACCGCGCCATTGAAAAAGCCATTCAAGTAGCACCCACCGATATTTCGGTGTTGGTTACCGGAGAAAGCGGTGTTGGTAAAGAAAGTATTCCTAAAATCATTCACCAATTATCGCACAGAAAGCATAACAAATACATTGCCGTAAACTGCGGTGCCATTCCTGAGGGCACCATCGATAGTGAATTGTTCGGGCACGAAAAAGGGGCCTTTACCGGTGCCACGCAAACCCGCGAAGGTTATTTTGAAGTGGCCGATGGCGGCACCATTTTTTTAGATGAAGTAGGTGAACTTCCACTTACTACACAGGTGCGTTTGTTGCGCGTACTGGAAAATGGCGAATTTTTAAAAGTGGGATCCAGTAAAGTACAAAAAACCAATGTACGCATTGTGGCGGCCACCAACGTAAATATGTTTGAGGCCATCCAAAAGGAAAAATTCCGTGAAGATTTATTTTACCGATTAAGCACGGTGGACATCCACTTGCCACCACTTCGAGAAAGACAGCAAGACATCCATTTGTTGTTCAGAAAGTTTGCCAGCGATTTTGCCCTAAAGTATAAAATGCCCACGGTAAAACTCACCGATAACGCCGTACAAGTACTTATAAAATACCGCTGGGGCGGTAACGTTCGTCAGCTTCGGAATATAGCAGAACAACTATCGGTTTTAGAGCAAGACCGCACCATTACTGCCGAAACCTTACGGACTTATTTACCCACTTCGGGAAGCAATTTGCCGGCCGTAGTTAAAACCTCAAAATCGGAAAGCGATTTTAGTAGCGAGCGCGAAATCCTTTACAAAGTGCTTTTCGATATGAAAAGTGACCTCAACGACTTGAAAAAGCTTACCATGGAACTCATGAAATCAGGCAACACCAAAGACGTTGAAAAGGAAAACGAGGGACTTATCCAGAAAATATACGGCAACGACGATGAAGACGATATCGATTTTGAAGACACCGCCGAAGCTGCCGAATTCCTCTCCATTCCAGAACATGTTGATGCCAACGATGACAGCAATGCCACGCAGGACAAATACCATTTCGCTGAAGAAATCGAGGAAGAGGAAACCCTGTCATTGCAGGACAAAGAATTGGAACTCATTAAAAAATCACTGGAACGCCACAACGGAAAGCGCAAATTGGCCGCCGCCGAATTGGGCATCAGCGAGCGTACGCTTTATAGAAAGATAAAGCAATACGATTTGTAGTTTTCCGTTAAATAAAAAATATCATCGATATTGTCATTCCGAACGAGGAACGAGGAGGAATCTCATAATTTTAAAAGTAACAAAATGTTACTAAAAAATTACTAGGTTTGAAACTGAAACTAAAAACATAAAACTGATTGTCCATTTTGCGTCATAATGTTGTTCTTGGCGTCATGCTGAACTCGTTTCAGCATCCCATAACACCTATAAGCATTGATGGTTTATATTGAGAACCTGAAAAAAGTTCAGGTTGACAGTAGACTTTATGATTGATTACGGACATTCAAAAATATAAAAATAGATTATCTTTGGATTATGGAACTAGATATTCAAAATAAAAAAATTGAACTTATCCAATGGCTAACCACCCTTGAAGATTCAGCCATTATCCAAAAGCTATTGGATTTAAGAAAACAGGAATCAAAAGACTGGTGGAATCAAATTTCCGAAGCTGAAAAAGAATCCATAAAAAAAGGCATTGAAGATGCTGAAGCAGGACATTTAAAACCAGATTCCGAAGCCAAAAAAATATATGGAAAGTGGTTATAAAATTTTGTGGACTAACCATGCTTTAACAGAACTCGCTTCCACTTACGAGTATTTGGAAAAGAACTTTACACAAAGGGAATTAAACAAACTATCGCAAGAAATAGAACGTGTTTTAGAGCTGATTTCCAAAAACCCAAATTTATTTCCACTTTCAGAATCGCAAGGTATCAGAAAGGTGATTGTTAAAAAGTTCAACACCCTTTACTACAGAGAAAACCAAGCAACTATTGAAATTTTGTCATTTTTTTCCAATCGGAAAAACCCAGAGAACAGGAAAATTTAAATCAGAACTAAGAATAAATTCGTTTTACTTCCTTTAATAATTTGTTTACGAAAATCTAAAAAATGAAATTTAAAAAAACCATAAAACACCTGTCCATTTTTATTTTAAGCCTATCGCTTTTTGGCTGTGGCATCTACTCCTTTACCGGAGCTTCCATTCCAGCAGGCACCGAAACCTATCAGGTAAACCGTTTCGAAAATACAGCACTTTTGGTAGAGCCCGGCTTAGAACGCGATTTTAAACTGGCCTTGGAAGATTTAATACAAAACCAAACCAATTTAACCTTGGTGCCATCAAACGGCGATTTGGTTTACGAAGGTGAAATTACCGAATACCGCATTTCGCCCACTACGGCCACATCGCAAAACACAGCGGCACAAAACCGATTGACAATAGGTGTAAAACTACGGTTTTTCAACACCAAAAAACCAGAAGACGATCTAGAACAAAGCTTCACCTTTTTTTATGATTACGGCGGCAGCCAACAACTTATCGGCGCTCAAAAAACAACGGCACACGAAACCATTTTTGAACGCATCACCCAAGATATTTTTAATGCCACTTTGGCGAAATGGTAAGTTTGCAGTGTCAGTACGGGGAGTCCCGACAACTATCGGGACGACGAGGCAATCTCATTATTCAAAACTTGTCCTTAACAGATTGCCACGACTTTTAAAAAAGTCTCGCAATGACAAAAAACATGTAACTTTAAATAAAAATGAATACTTTTGGCTAAGCCAATGAACCTTACAGATTTTACACACTTACTACAACACCCGCAAACCATTACGCACCAGCAAACCGATGGCGTAAAATCTGTTATTGACCAATTTCCGTATTTTCAGTCGGCACGTGCCATTTACTTAAAAGGCCTTAAAAATCAAGGCAGCATCAGTTACAACCAAGAATTAAAAACCACTGCCGCCTACACCACCGACAGAAGCATCCTGTTCGATTTTATCACTTCAGAAACCTTCATTCAGAACAAAATCTCAAAGTTCATCAAACAGAACACCTCTAGTTTAAAAGGTTTTGATGTGGAAGTGGAAGCAGTTTCCGTTGAAAAAAGCAAGGAAACCGACGAGGCCCTCAATCAACAAATTAAGGATACCGAAGGCACTTTGGACCCCGAACTGTTCGAACCCAAAGAACCGCGACCTAAAAAAATATCGACTTTCGTTTTAGATGAAACGGAACATATTGAAGAAGCCACACCAAGCACTAAAACACAGGAAGCATCAGCCGAAGACGTTTTGAATTTGGGGCAGCCACTTCAGTTCGATAAGCGCGAAAAGCACTCTTTTAACGAGTGGCTAAAGCTTACCCGCTATAAACCCATTAACCGGGATGAGGATGCCGTTGAAGCCGATAGCGATTCCGACGAAAAACCTGTTCCTACGGAAAAAGCAAAAAAATTCAAACTGATTGATAAGTTCATTTCAGAGAACCCAAAAATCAGTCCCACAAAGCCACTTTCAAAAAAAGGCAATCTGGCAAAGGCACAGATGATACAGCCTGAAGCCTTAATGACCGAGACTTTGGCACGAATTTACGTGGAGCAGAAAAACTACAAAAAGGCCATTCAGTCATATAAAATTTTAAGTTTGAAATATCCAGAAAAAAGTGGTTTCTTTGCAAACCAAATTAAAGCAGTAGAACAATTACAAGAACAAAACAATAAAGAATAATGAGTACGTTTACAATATTTTTGGTCCTTATAGTGGTTGTGGCCTTCTTACTAGTGGTAGTAGTCATGGTACAAAACCCTAAAGGCGGCGGATTGTCATCTTCATTTGGTGGCGGTGGCACACAGCAATTGGGCGGTGTTAAAAAAACAACCGACTTTTTAGACAAGAGCACATGGACCCTGGCGACATTACTTTTAGTATTAATTTTATTATCGAACGTAGCCATTAACAGAAGCTCTGAAACAGTAGATTCTAAAGCATTAGACCCTGATGCAACGACTACGCAACCATTGCCAGAAGCACTGCCAAACACACAAGATGCCACTCCTGCCACTTCAACAGAAGAAGCGACAAACGCACCTGCAGAAAACGAATAATTTTGTTTTACACACATAAAAAAATGCCAGCTTTTATAGCTGGCATTTTTTGTTTCTGCAAGTTTGTCAGTCTACCTGTATTGGCACATTTTTGGCTTAAAGGCTAAGCGTTAAACATTAATTTTTAAAACTTAAAATATACAACAAATGGCATTGAACATTAAACCATTGGCAGACCGCGTTCTAATTGAACCTGCTGCCGCTGAAACTAAAACAGCTTCAGGAATAATTATTCCAGACAACGCTAAAGAAAAACCACAAAGAGGTACTGTTGTAGCTGCCGGTCCTGGCACCAAAGACGAGCCTATCACTGTTAAGGTTGGCGATACTGTTTTATATGGTAAATATGCTGGAACCGAACTAAAGCTAGAAGGCACCGATTATCTAATCATGCGCGAAAGCGATATATTGGCGATTGTTTAAATAGTCGCTTTTTCATTTCCGCCTACGCGGAAATCTTAAAAACAAATAAAGATTAACATTAAAACGATTCCTGCCTTCGCGGGAATAACAAAAAATAATTTTAATTATGGCAAAAGATATAAAATTTGATATTGAAGCACGCGACGGATTAAAACGTGGTGTGGACGCATTAGCCAATGCAGTAAAAGTAACTTTAGGCCCAAAAGGCCGAAACGTCATCATTTCTAAAAGCTTTGGAGCTCCTTCTGTAACTAAAGACGGTGTTTCTGTTGCTAAAGAAATTGAATTGGATGATGCTCACGAAAACATGGGTGCACAAATGGTAAAGGAAGTAGCCAGCAAAACCAACGATTTGGCTGGTGATGGTACGACTACCGCTACCGTTTTGGCTCAAGCGATTGTAAAAGAAGGTTTAAAGAACGTTGCTTCTGGGGCTAACCCAATGGATTTAAAACGTGGTATAGACAAAGCCGTTGAAGCCATTACCAAAGACCTAGAAAAGCAAGCCCAAGAAGTAGGCAACTCTTCTGAAAAAATTAAGCAAGTGGCTGCTATTTCAGCAAACAACGACGACACTATCGGTGAATTAATAGCCCAAGCGTTCTCTAAAGTTGGTAAAGAAGGGGTGATTACTGTTGAGGAAGCCAAAGGTTTGGATACTTACGTTGATGTTGTTGAAGGGATGCAATTCGACAGAGGATATTTGTCTCCTTACTTCGTAACCGATTCTGACAAAATGATTGCCGATTTAGAAAATCCGTACATTTTATTATTCGACAAAAAGATTTCAAACCTACAGGAAATCCTTCCTATTTTAGAGCCTGTAGCACAATCTGGCCGTCCGCTGCTAATCATCGCTGAAGATGTTGACGGACAAGCCTTAGCTACTTTAGTTGTAAACAAATTACGTGGCGGACTTAAAATTGCAGCTGTAAAAGCACCTGGTTTTGGTGACAGAAGAAAAGCCATGTTGGAAGACATCGCTATCTTAACCGGAGGTACTGTTATTTCTGAAGAAAGAGGATTTACTTTAGAAAACGCCGACCTTTCTATGTTGGGAACTGCTGAAACCGTAACGGTTGACAAAGACAATACCACCATCGTTAACGGTTCTGGTGATGCTGAAGCCATTAAAGCTCGCGTAAACCAAATCAAAGCTCAAATCGAGACCACGACTTCTGATTACGATAAAGAAAAACTTCAAGAGCGTTTGGCTAAATTGGCCGGAGGCGTTGCGGTACTTTACGTTGGTGCAGCTTCTGAAGTGGAGATGAAAGAAAAGAAAGACCGCGTTGACGATGCTTTACATGCTACCCGTGCTGCCGTAGAAGAAGGTATTGTTGCCGGTGGTGGCGTGGCCCTAGTGAGAGCTAAAGCTGTTTTAGAAAAAATTGAAACGGCTAATTTAGATGAAACTACAGGGGTTCAAATCGTAAATAAAGCCATTGAAGCGCCATTACGTACTATCGTAGAAAATGCTGGCGGAGAAGGCTCTGTGGTAATCAACAAAGTATTGGAAGGCAAAAAAGATTTTGGTTACGATGCCAAGTCCGAGCAATATGTTGACATGCTTAAAGCCGGAATTATCGACCCTAAAAAGGTAACACGTATCGCTTTAGAAAACGCCGCATCTGTTTCGGGTATGATCTTAACTACCGAGTGCGCTTTAATCGATATTAAAGAAGATGCTCCAGCCATGCCTCCAATGGGTGGTGGTATGCCAGGCATGATGTAGTCGAGAACCTCGACACGCAAAATATCTCACTCCTAATTTCAAAAGGTGAGTGAACATAAAATAATGAAAACGCTTCTCAAGAAATTGGGAAGCGTTTTTTATTTCAACCATCATAAAAATATAAAACCACCTCTTGTGAAGGTGGCTGCAAATAATTCTCTCTCTCAAAAAACAAGGTCTATCTTCAATAAACCCATCACACAAACTACTTCTTTTTTGCTGGAGCCTGTGGTGTCTTTTTCACCGCTTGTTTCGGTAAAACCGACTTACTTTTAGACGTTTGTTGTCCCATAATATTTTCATTTAAAAGAACCTATTAAAGGTAGTGAGAAGTTAAATCCGTTATCATTCCGTTGGGAAAAATTTAACTAAATTTCAAGAAAATATTTTTCTCCAGGCAACCATTTGTGAAAAATATGCGTCTTTATAAATAGAAGGCCAAATGAAAACATTTTTGAAAGTTATACAGCTCCATAAAAACGAATCGGCGCTCATAAAAAAAGCCATAAAGCAAAACCGCGAAGCGCAGCATATTCTATTCGAGATGTATGCCCCAAAAATGTTAAGCGTTTGCAGGTTTTACATTAAAGACATACAACATGCCGAAGACACTATGCTTAATGCCTTCTTTAAAGTATTTACCAATTTAAAAACCTTTGAGCACAAAGGAAGTTTTGAAGGTTGGATTCGCCGTATCATGGTCAGGGAATCTATTTCGTTTTTAAGGCAGCAAAAAAACATTGAATTTTCTGTGGAAGACCTCAGCAATGAAACCGGACAATTTGAAAACATTCAAACTAATTTAGAAGTCAACGAAATCCAAGAACTTATAGACGGGCTTCCTGATGGCTATAAAACGGTGTTTATCATGTACACTATAGAAGGCTATAAACACTACGAAATATCTGATATGCTCAATATAAGTGAAGGCACATCGAAATCACAACTATTTAAAGCACGAAAAATGCTTCAAGAAAAAATTAAAGAATTAGGTAAAACAACAAGCTATGGAACCCTATAAACACGAAGAGCAGTTTAAAAATAAGCTTGAACAGCGCAAATTGCAACCATCGCCTGAAGCTTGGGATAAATTAGCGCAGCGTTTGGACAAAACAAGCAAAGCCCATAAAAGCAAAAAACTATGGTACATTGGTTTAGCCGCCAGTATTGTAGGGCTACTATTTCTAGGGCTACCATTTTGGACTGACAACCAAAACACTGAAAACCCAAAAGAGGTGGTTAGCAAGCCACAGGTTGAAATGAAGAAGCCTGTCAGCAATGAAAGTGCAGGCCATCAAGTAGCTAAAGAACACGTTGAGACAAATACACTTAAAACTGAAAACGAAACTCTAAAAAGCAACAGCCCAAAAGCAAAAGCTATTCCCCGTAAGGAAAACATAAACCCAATCCAAATTACAGCCAATAAAGTGCCTTTGAAAAAAGAAAACAAGGCCATGCCTACTAAAGAAAAACCAATAACGGCATTAACGTTTGAAGAACAAAAAATACAGGAAGTGGTTGCAAAAGTTGAGGCCCTGAAACAAGAATACAACGCTGTAACAGACGACGATATTGACGCATTATTGCTTCAGGCGCAAAAAGAAATACAGTTGAACAAATTAATCAATAAACACACAGGAATGGTTGATGCCGAAGCCTTACTACAAGATGTAGAAGCAGAATTAGACCAATCCTTTAGAAACAAGGTTTTCGAAGCTATAAAATCAAGTTACAATTCGGTAAAAACTGCAGTTGCCCAACGTAACGACTAAATTCAATTCAATCAAATCAATCATCGCCCAAAAAGGGCAAAAAACGAACAGTTATGCAAACCATTACTAAACTTATAGCACTAACAGTGCTATGCCTAAGTGCGTCGATTATCAATGCGCAAGACACCATTCAAACGGTTAACAACAAGCATAAAATTGAAACATTGGAACGCCTAAAAGAAGGCATCCAATCTCAAGAGCGGGAATTTTTAAAGGCAGAGGTTGAAGCTATCAATTTAAGACAAAGTAAAGGTGAAATCACCAACGAAGAGGCTGAAAACCTAAAAAAAGAGGTAGCAAAAAAACGGGCTTTAAATATTGAAAATAGAACTGCTATCGTTAACAATAAAATTGAGCTTTTAAAACGAAATGAAGACGGTTATTATACCGACAATGACGGTGAAGCATCTAAAATTGGTTTTAACATAGGCGGCAACGAGGGCAGTTTTGCTGGAATAAAAATTAAAGAAAAAAGCGAACCAAAAAAATACGATTTAAAAACTACTAGCGACTTTGTATTGGCCTTAGGTTTTAATAACGCTATCATTGAAGGCGAAAACTTAGATGACTCACCCTATAAATTTGGAGGGTCTCGTTTTTTTGAAATAGGTTGGGCATGGAAAACAAGAGTATTCGAAAACACAAATTTTATGAGAGTAAAATACGGCTGGTCGCTTCATATTAATGGTCTCAAACCAGACAACAATCAATATTTTGTACAACAGGGTAACGAAACGATTCTACAGGAATTTCCCGAAGAATTGAAAAAGTCAAAACTATCCATTACTAACTTGGTATTCCCGGTACACTTTGAGTTTGGTCCATCAAAAAGAATTGATAAAGCCACGTATTTTAGATATAACACCGATAACCAATTCAAAATAGGCATTGGGGGCTACGCAGGTTTTAATATTGGAACACGACAAAAATTGAAATATGAACTAAACGGCGAACGCATAAAAGACAAACAAAAAAGAGAATTCAATACCACCAATTTGGTCTATGGCATAAGCAGCTATATTGCTTTCGACGAGGTAGCCCTTTATGTAAAATACGACCTAACGCCAATTTTCAAAAACCAAATTATCGACCAAAATAATATTTCTATTGGTCTACGATTCGATATGGATTAAAAAATTTACTGATTGTCCGTTTTGTGTCATAATGTTGTTCTTGGCGTCATGCTGAACTCGTTTCAGCATCCAATAACACCTATAAGCATTGATGATTTATATTGAGAACCTGAAACAAGTTCAGGTTGACACTAGATTTTATGATTGATTACGGACATTCAAAAAAATTTAAATCACTTCATTTATTGCTAAACTGACAAAAAACAACAATTCCAGCACTTTTAAAATTATTCTATAAATTGAATTTTACAGGAGACTGAACAAATACCCCAATAAGGCACCTCCCAAAACAATAAAAGCACTGTTTACTTTTTTAAAATAGAACACCACGATTAAGCTGATAGCGGCAATAATAATAGTTCGCCAATCCGTTAAGGTTTCTTTTCCCATTTCGATGCAAACGGCAATAATTAATGCCACTGCCGCTACATTTACAGCATCCAAAATGGCCCGAATTATTTTAGATTTTCGCATTTTAGGAATTAGCGGATTTAGGACGAGTACAAAAATAAATGACGGTAAAAAGATTCCTAAAGTGGCCGCGATGGCTCCCGTTAACCCCTTCACTTGCCAACCAATAAAAGTTGCAGT
This sequence comes from Bacteroidia bacterium, assembly GCA_030430535.1. Classification (GTDB taxonomy): domain Bacteria; phylum Bacteroidota; class Bacteroidia; order Flavobacteriales; family Flavobacteriaceae; genus Flavisericum. The sequence continues at coordinate 21,221 of JAUIKY010000035.1, read as the reverse complement.
AGACAGCACTGGCCCTGGAGTGATTTGTCCAACAGCAACGGCATCAATCAAAGCTTGGCGCGTCAGCCAACCGTTTGCCACCAATTCAGCGTCTAAAAAGGCAAACAGCACATAACCACTTCCATAAAGTATGGCTCCCACTTTTAAAAATGTGAAAAATATTTTGAACACCCCCACTGAAATTGCGTTTTGGCTTTGCAAAAAAAGCAATGGAAAAAAACTGTTTAAAGACGACAAATTTCTCCTGAAAAGACAAAGAGCCAAACCCAGCACAGCACAGCCAAACAGCACAAGAATTTCATTAAACCCAATCAAGCAAGCTGCTAGAGCTATTAGTCCCAGCACCGCCAATTGAGTGGTTTTAACCGCCTTTATTCCTAATCTGTAAGCGGCCATAAAAATAATGGCAATAACGGCAGGTTTAATGCCATAAATAAAAGGCTCTACATTGGGCAACTGACCGTATGTTTGGTATAGCCATGCAAAAACACCGGTAATTACAACGGCTGGAAAAACAAAACAAATTCCTGCAACAAAGAGTCCTTTCCAGCCGGCACGTTCGTAACCACAGTGCATAGTCATTTCGGTAGAATTAGGCCCCGGAATTAAATTAGTGGCTCCTATAAGATCCAGAAAATGTTCTTGGCTCATCCACTTTCGTTTTTTTACCACCTCAACTTCCATCATGGCTATGTGCGCTGCCGGTCCACCAAAAGCAATACAGCCCAGTTTAAAAAACAGCCCAGCAACTTCTTTTATTTTATTTTTGTTCATCCTTTTCCAAATTGACTAGGCCGAAAATTAACTAACTTATTATAAAATTAAAAGCCCAAACTTAAGTGCTTGGGCTTTCTTATTTAATCTTCGTGTTTCTCTTCGGTTTTATGGTCACCAACCACCCCTACATCCCGATACCTGCAGCAGGGGTGAACGGCTGCATAAGCCTCATCGGTAGCCTTCAATTCTTTTAAATCGTGACCCACAGCCAATATGTTTGATTTGATACTGTCCAAACTTATTTTTCGTTCATCATAAAACAGTTTCAATTCGTGGGTCTTTACATCCCAATTCGCACTTTTTACGCCTTTAGTGCCGTAACAGGCTTTTTCTATTCTGGATTTGCACATTAGGCAAACGCCATCAACTTCAAGTGTGGCTTGCGCATTTTTGTTTTGGGCAAAAGTTATACTTCCTGTTAGCAATATGGCTATCATTAATATTTTTTTCATTTTATTCTTGTTTTAATTTTAAGTTGTCATTGCGAATCACACTTTTTGGTGTGATGTGGCAATCTTTTGATTTGAGTTCATGAGATTACAGTGTTACTTCTCTCCTTGCAATGACGGTTAATAGTTTATTCTTTTTTCTATTCATGAGATTCCCGCTTTCGCGGGAATTTTAAATTCTAAATCGTAATCCGGCGTAATACATGCTTCCAAAAATAGGACCGTACACAAAGGTAGTATCAAAATTCGAACCAAAAGGGTCATCAGCTCCAATAATGGGGTTAGGCTGCCTAACATTGGTCATGTTTTCGCCCCCTAAATAGACTTCAACCTTTGGCGAAAACACTTTAGTAACTTGCGCGTTCAGCGTGGTTACCGTCGGTGTACGCTCGGGCAACTGGTATTGTACAGGATTGTTTTCTGTTGAAGAAAACCGCTGAGACCCCAACCAATTAAAAGTAACATCAAACTTCCATTGGCTATTGTTTTTCACATGTGTTTCGTACCCGGCGTTAGCAAAAACACGGTGTCTGGGCACCAAAGGTTTTTCTAATTTACCTGAGTTGTACTGCGTTTTTACCTCGTAAAACTTGTACGCCAATCGTGCATCGAAATGTTCAAAAGCATTGTAATTCATTTCAACTTGGAAACTGTTGGCGTAACTTTTTCCATCTAAATTATAAAAATTGACTTCCTGCGGATTTTCATAATCGACCACCACCTGGTTTTCAAAATCGGTTTTGTAAAAATCGAAGGTCACATCGGCTTTTCTTCCAAAAAGATTGAAACCTTGCAAATACGATAAACCATAATTCCATGCTATTTCCGGCTTCAAACCATAAATACTTCCATTTGTACTTAAAATATTAATGGCTCTTGAGGTTGAAAACATATTTTGGTTCTCGGCAAAAATGTTGGCACTACGTTTCCCTCTACCAAAAGAAGCCCTAATGGCCGACTTTTCCCAAGGTGTATAACGGGCATGGAAGCGTGGCGTTACAAAGGTTCCCATCAAATTGTGGTTATCCACTCGAATACCTGCGGTTAAATTCAGTTTATCCAAATTATCGTAGTTATACTCGAAAAACGCGCCAACGGAATGTTCCGTACGTTCGTAATCCGAATTCAAATTTGGCACATCGAGCATTTCATCATAATGGTCGTACGTATAGCTAATTCCCGTTTTTATTTTATGGCGCGAATCGCTAATAATGGAATTATAAATCGCATTGGCATACAAACTATTATGCTCAATATCATACTGGTTCAACCCGAAATACGACTCTTGCTTGTGTCCGCTAAATGCCGTTTGCACCCCAACACTCTGCCATGGCACTTCCGGATTAACGTATCCAAATTTAGCCGAAACCTCGTAACGTCGTGTTTCAATTTCGCTGCCCCATACTTCGTTCCCACTCAGCACAGGTTCATTTCTTGTGACCCTATCGGTATCTGGGTTAAAATTCAATTGCCCGGTTTGTTTTTCATCATTTAAAAATTTCAAATTGATAAAACTCACAAAACCTTTTTCGGTATCGGTGTATTGCCAGCGGTTCATCACGTTTATTTGATTGTAAAGCGGCATATCCAAAAAACCATCGTCATTTACATCATGCTTTTGGTTGTGGGTGTTGCCGTGTAAATATAAACCCGTGTGCCATTTATTGCCCACCTTGGTGTTCAGGTGGGTGTTTATTTCCATCCGTTCGCTAGAGGCACCGTAGAGGTTTAGAAAAAAATCATCATCGGTTGAAGGTTTCACCAGCTCGGCATTGATTTGACCGGCGATACTCTCGAAGCCATTCACCACACTGCCCGCACCTTTGGTAATTTGGATACTTTCCACCCAAGTCCCCGGGATAAAACTCAACCCAAACGCCTGCGACGCTCCACGAACGGTAGGAATATTTTCGGTGGCAATTAAAATATACGGACTGGTAAGCCCCAACATTTTTATTTGTCGCGTTCCGGTAACGGCATCGGCAAAATTAACATCGATAGACGGATTCGTTTCAAAGCTTTCAGATAGGTTACAACAAGCCGCTTTCAGCAACTCGTCGCTGCTCACGGTAAAGGTATTGGTGGCTTTTAAATAGGATTTTGCCGTGGCCTGTTTTCTGGAAGTTACGGTAATTTCATCCAAATTATCTGTAGGTTGCAACCAATGGCGTACCATTTTCGGTGCGTTGATAGCCAGCGTATCGGTTTTAAATCCTACATAACTAATCACCAGTTTTTTGTATTCTGGCTTGTACGGAACAGAGAACATGCCATCAATATCGGTAACGGTGCCCACTTCGGTATTTAGCCAGTACACGTTGGCACCTACCAAGCCAATATGTTTGTTTTCGGGGTTGGCCTCCATGATCATTCCTGTGATTTTTTCCTGCGAAAAAACCATCGCCGGAAGCAACAACACTATGTATAATAGATTTTTCATTTCTAACCGTAGGTTTTAACAAGCATCACAATAGCCATAACTATCATAATACTATTTTCTATAAAGGTCGCTTTGGTCATGGGAAGTTTTAGGGCCGTTCCTAAACAGGCACACTGAATGGATTTTTTATCCAACAGCGTTTTGGTTACGCCAATAGTGGTAATGCCTAAAATAATGAGCGTAACAATTAATGCCACTGGAATTTCAATGCGTATTAAAAACATAAGCCCCAATACCACTTCTATAAACGGGTACACCCATCCGTAGGCCGGAACTAATTTGGCCAATGGGTCATACATTCTAAACGATTCTGGGAAACCTTTCAAATCCAGTAATTTGAAAAAGCTAAAAACGATATAGAACAGTCCCATAAAATCGAGCATAAACTGTTCTGTGTTCCACGGATTGTAATTGAGCAGAAAGGAGGCGGCAATAATGTAGCCGAAAATTAAAAATAGTGGAAATAATTGTTTTAAGTCACTTTGCTCTTCCTCTTGCACGGGACTTGCGTTTTGAAAAATATTTTTTTCGGATAATGAATATTTTTCGGGCAGTGCTTTTTGTAATGTTTCTGTGGGGATGTGATTGGACATTTCAATTTTAACCTCAGCTTTTTCCAAATCTGCCGAAGCCTCAACCACATCGGGCAATGCTTTTAGAGCTTTCTCAACCGAAGCTTTACAGCCGTTACAGGTCATGCCCGTAACTGTATATGTATGTTTCATGATATTTTATTTGAATTTAGTTTTCTAATGGAGTAGATTCCCGCCTACGCGGGAATGACAAAAAAGGAAAACTTAAATCAAATGATGAAAACTTGGTCCAACAATTGGATATCGGCAACCAAGTTTGGCGGAGAATAATCTTTGTGCGGAATGGTGTGTTTGAGCAAGCTTTCAAAAAGCCCCAAATAAGTAAAGGTAAACGCCTGCAGAAATAATTGTTGCTCAAAATCAAGATCTTCAAATGAAGAAAACTTAAGTTCATCCTGACCTTTTACAACGTCCACTTCGTCCTTACAGCATGTTTTTTTCTGAAGCATTTCAAAAGTTTCCATGGCACACTTTTCAACATCGGTGAATATGGCGGCATCAACCAGCACATCGCCGCAATAGTGTTTTTCAACAGTAAACGATACCGTTGAAAACAACACCAACAAAGCCATAGTTATTGAAAAAACTTTATTTAAACACTGCTTAAACATGTTGCAAATTTACAAAAAATGAAAAGCATTATTAACGTTTTAGAATTTGATTAACATTTCAACCTTTTAGTTTATGATAATAAAAAGCGGGCAGCAACAGGATTAAAATTATAGGCTGGATTAAAAACCTACGGATATTAAAAAACAAATAATAATCTTCCTGCCGCGGATTCACCACAAAGTACAAATACACCAAAATAAGCGCCACAAAAGCCAATGCGTAAATAATGGCCGAAAATTTCAAAATGCTTTTGTCTTTAAAAATCAGATATATTATTCCCAATGAAATAATGGTATTTAAACCATACCGAAGCGTAGTAAAGGCCACTAATTTTGCGACTTCACGTCTAGGGCTATCGATGTACAAATAATCGTTTTGAAAAAAAGAAAGGTACGGGTCGTAAAATAGCGTATCTTCAAAAAAACGAATTAAAATCAGCAGCAAAAACAAGGTGGCTATGCCCAAATATTTTATCAATCTATCCATCTGTTCTGTTGATTTTTGAAAATCGATTCACCCAAAAAATCCAAAGCAAAAACACTATACCGTAAATAATGCCAGGAAAAATAACAGTATGCAAAATATCTTCGTATTCTGGGTAATGGTACAGTCCCATGCTTAAAAGCGCAATGCGCAGGATGTTGATCGAATAAATTAAAACGCTTCCCGAAAGGATATAAAAAAATGTGGTTTTCCATGTTCCTGAAAACGCCACAATGAATGAAAAAAACAAAATAATTACACTTAACGAATTACAACCTTCTACCACACGCGCCAAGTATTTTCCATTTACCATCAACTTTAAGCTGGGCTCGTCTGGGTGTGGCAAAACTTGGGCATTATACCCAAAAGTTTCGAGCATGGTTTCACTTTGCAGGGCCACGGTATGGGTAAAATAATCGGGGTAAAATGTTGAGCCATCGGAAAATTGCAAATAAAATTTATACGCCATCGATAACGAACCGTAAACCACCAAAAATGTAAGGATGAATTTTATAACCGACTTGTATTTTACAAAAAGTGCTTTCAAAAAAAGAGTTTTTCCTAGCATCGAAATTACGTCTTTTTAAATATTTTTGCTTGATAATCGATATTTTATTGTTTCGGAACTTACTTTTGAGAAACAAAAATTTCAATCCTAACCTCTTTCCCAATTACAAACCCCATTAAAATTTTCAAAATGAATTTTGAACAGCTAAAACCAGAAGTGACAAAAATTATTTCAAACGGCAACAAAACGGTTGACCAACGTCTTTTCGATATTTGCCAACTGCTGGAAAAACATGTTGACTACTACAATTGGGTGGGCTTTTATTTTAGAAACGGCGACAAGGAAGAATTGAAATTAGGCCCCTATGTTGGCGCCCCGACCGACCATACCATTATTCCTTTTGGAAAAGGCATTTGCGGACAAGTAGCCGTAAGCAATCAAAATTTTGTGGTGCCCGATGTTTCGGCACAGGACAATTATATTGCTTGCAGCATTACCGTTAAGGCCGAAATTGTGATTCCCATTTTTGTAAATGGCGAAAATATTGGACAAATCGATATCGACTCGAACACGCCCGACCCGTTCACTGAAGCCGATGAACGCTTTTTGGAGTTTGTCACCCAAAAAGTTTCCGAAATACTTTCTTGAAATATCAAATTCCAAAAAACAAAATCCCAAATACCAAAAACATACTTTCGTTCAAGTATTGGAAATTCAGCACCCTGTTAACAACTTTGATTTTTCGTTGAAAAAAGGCGCCTTTTTTCATTCCCCTAAAGCTTATTATTAAAAGGAAATAAGTACTTTTGCAAATATTTTAAAATTCAGGGATAACACCCCGAAAAAACAGCAAAATCAATTCATAATTATCAGCCATGAGCAACGAAAAAACCATTAAATCGGCATTAATTTCTGTATTCAGTAAAGACGGCTTAGAGCCCATCGTTAAAGAATTAGACAAACAAGGCGTTACCATTTATTCTACCGGTGGCACCGAAAAATTTATAAACGATTTAGGGGTTAAGGTTGTTCCTGTTGAAGAGGTTACCTCCTACCCTTCCATTTTGGGCGGACGTGTAAAAACCCTTCACCCCAAAGTGTTTGGAGGCATCTTAAACCGTCAGAACCACGAAGGTGATGTTTCTGAACTGGCCGAATACGAGATTCCACAAATTGATGTGGTGATTGTAGATTTATATCCGTTTGAAAAAACCGTAGCTTCTGGCGCCAGCAACCAAGATATTATTGAAAAGATTGACATCGGTGGGATTTCATTAATCCGTGCCGCGGCGAAAAACTATGCTGACGTGATTTGCGTATCTTCAGTTGATGATTACGCCGAATTTTTAGAATTGATTTCTGCCAACAACGGTTCCATTTCCGAAGAAGACAGAAAACGTTTTGCAACAAAAGCGTTCAATGTATCGTCGCACTACGATTCTGCTATTTTCAATTACTTCAACCAAAACAACGAAGAAACTGTTTTGAAAATCAGCGAAAACAAAGGTAAAGTATTGCGTTACGGCGAAAACCCACACCAAAAAGGATTTTTCTTTGGCGATTTTGATGAATTGTTTACCAAGTTGCACGGCAAGGAATTGAGCTACAACAACCTTTTGGATGTTGATGCCGCAGTAAACTTAATGTTGGAATTTAAAAACGATGCTCCAACTTTTGCTATTTTAAAACACAACAACGCTTGTGGCTTGGCACAACGCGACAACCTAAAACAAGCCTATTTGGATGCTTTAGCTGGCGACCCAGTTTCAGCGTTTGGTGGCGTTTTAATCAGTAACACTGCCATTGATTTGGCTACTGCCGAAGAAATCCACAAACTATTCTGCGAGGTGGTTATTGCTCCAGATTTTGCGCCTGAAGCTTTAGAGTTGCTAAAAGGTAAAAAGAACAGAATCTTATTGAAAATCCACGATATCGACATGCCAAAAACCAACGTTAGAAGCTGTTTAAACGGTGTTTTGGTGCAAGATAGAAATGAAGTTACCGATAAAGTGGAAGATTTAAAAAGCGTTACCAATCTTAAGCCAACCCAAGAGCAGATTGACGATTTATTGTTTGCTTCAAAAATATGCAAGCACACCAAATCGAACACCATTGTTTTGGCTAAGAACAAGCAATTGTGCGCTAGTGGAACTGGGCAAACCAGTCGTGTAGACGCCCTTCAGCAAGCCATCCATAAAGCCAAGTCGTTCAATTTTGAATTGGAAGGCGCAGTAATGGCCAGCGATGCCTTTTTCCCATTCCCAGACTGCGTTGAAATCGCCAACAAGGCAGGCATTTCAGCTGTTATCCAACCAGGCGGTTCCATAAAAGACCAATTGAGCATCGATTACTGCAACGATAATAACGTGGCCATGGTGATGACCGGAACGCGTCATTTCAAACACTAGAAAAACAGATTAAAAGGTTCTAAATCGTTTTTAAATCATCCAAAAACGGATGAATAGCGTATAAGTACCGTATGCTTATTTTAAAAATTATTTTGAACCTTTTAAAAACTCATATATTTATTAACTTTTATTACTTTTACGAGATTCGTTTTTTAACCGTAAACAACTTTTAATAGCACATGGGATTTTTTGATTTCTTAACAGAAGAAATTGCAATAGATTTAGGTACTGCAAACACACTTATTATTCACAACGACAAGGTTGTAGTTGACGCCCCTTCGATAGTAGCTCGCGATAGAATTTCTGGAAAAATCATTGCCGTTGGGCAGCAAGCCAGCTTAATGCAGGGAAAAACCCATGAAAACATAAAAACCATACGTCCGCTTAAGGATGGTGTAATTGCCGATTTTGATGCCTCCGAGCAGATGATCAGTATGTTCATCAAAAATATCCCAGCATTAAAAAAGAAGTTTTTTACCCCGGCATTGCGCATGGTCATTTGTATCCCTTCTGGCATTACTGAAGTTGAAATGCGTGCCGTAAAGGAAAGTGCAGAGCGCGTAAACGGAAAGGAAGTTTACCTGATCCACGAACCTATGGCCGCCGCTATTGGTATTGGCGTTGATATTATGCAGCCCAAAGGAAATATGGTGGTTGATATAGGTGGTGGTACTACCGAAATTGCCGTAATTGCCCTTGGCGGCATTGTTTGCGATAAATCGGTTAAAATTGCGGGTGATGTATTTACCAACGATATTGTGTATTACATGCGTACCCAACACAACCTTTATGTGGGCGAGCGTACGGCGGAAAAAATAAAAATACAAATTGGTGCAGCTACCGAAGATTTGGAACTGCCACCAGAAGATATGAGCGTACAAGGTCGTGATTTGTTAACTGGAAAACCAAAACAAGTTTCCATTTCATATCGTGAAATTGCCAAGGCTCTAGACAAATCCATCCTTCGTATTGAAGATGCCGTTATGGAAACCCTTTCGCAAACACCACCAGAATTGGCTGCCGATATTTACAATACAGGTATCTATTTGGCCGGTGGAGGCTCGATGTTACGTGGTTTGGACAAACGTTTATCGCAAAAAACCGATTTGCCCGTTTATATTGCCGAAGATCCATTGCGCGCCGTAGTTAGAGGTACTGGAATCACCCTTAAAAATTTACCCAAATACAAAAGCGTATTGATCAAGTAAGTGTAAAATAGGCAAGCCCCATGCAACAGATTATTAACTTTATAATAAGGAACAAAAACTTTTTATTGTTCCTGTTGCTCTTTTGTATTTCGCTGTTATTCACCATTCAGTCGCATTCATACCACAAAAGCAAATTCATCAATTCGGCTAATTTTTTAACGGGAGGCGTTTACAATTCCATTAACGACATCAGCAGTTATTTCAATTTAAAATCGCAAAACGAAATTCTTTCAGAAGAAAACCGAAAACTGCGAGCCTTGCTCCAAAACTCAGGAATTAAAGCCGATTCTGTTTTTATCGACAGTACCAAATTCAACAAAACTTATCGTTTTTATTCGGCCAACATCATAAAAAACAGTTATTCGTTAACCGATAACTACTTAACCATAAACAAAGGAAAAAGGGACAGCATAAAACCAGATTTTGGTGTTATTTCCTCCAAAGGCATTGTGGGTATTGTTGACAGAACCAGCCGCAGATACGGCACGGTCATTTCTATTTTGAATACTACCAGTCGAATTAGCGCACAGCTAAAAAAGACCAATCATTTCGGTACACTAAAATGGAGTGGCAAAAATCCGGCTTTGGTTCAGCTTATCGATATTCCTAAAATTGCTCCGGTTCAAAAAGGTGACACTATTATCACTTCGGGCCGCTCGTCCATTTTCCCAAAGGGCGTCCCCATTGGTGTTGTGGAACAGTTTAATTTGGATGCTGCCGAAAACTTTTACGAAATAGACATCCACTTGTTTAACGACATGACCAATTTGGAGCATGTTTATATTATTGAAAACGTTAACCGGGCAGAAATCAATAGCCTTTTGAACAGCGACGAATAAATGAACAACATTTTTTCCATTCATACCGTCCGTTTCATAACCTTAGTTATTGTTCAGGTTTTAATTTTTAACCACATCAATTTTTTGGGTTACATTAACCCATACATTTATATTCTGTTTATTGCCCTTTTTCCCATTAAGCACAACCGCATTATCGTGATGCTTTTGGGGTTTTCGTTAGGATTGATTATCGATTTGTTTATGGACACCGGTGGCATACATGCTGGGGCTTCGGTATTTATAGCCTATTTGCGCCCTGCCATTTTAAAAACGAGCTTCGGAACGGTTTACGAGCACCAAAGTGTACGCTTCAGCAATATCGATTTTGGCTCGAAACTCACCTATTTCACTTTATTAACCGTATTGCACCATTTAGTACTGTTTTCTTTAGAAATATTTAGCATTTCGAAAATACTTTTAATCCTTCAAAAAACGTTATTCTCAAGTATATTTACTATCTTATTGAGTGTGATAGTAACCATTATTTTCAGTAGAAAAACGAAATGAGACAATTTTTACTTTTTATTTCGGTTATTGCCGTCGGCCTCATGTTTATCTCAAGGCTTTTCTACCTACAGATTTACGATACCAACATCCAAAGTTTGTATGACGACAATGCCATTAGAAAGGTGTTCGACCTCCCCAAACGTGGTTTTGTTTACGACCGTAACGGCAAACTATTGGTTTCCAACCAGCCGTCGTACGATGTGATGGTGATTCCGAGAGAAGTAGAGCCTTTGGACACTTTGGAATTTTGCAGGCTTCTGAAAATTGACAAAGAAGATTTCATTAAAAAATACAACAAAGCCTACCATTATTCCCCAAGATTGGAATCGGTTTTTGTATCGCACCTATCGAAGGAAGACTATGCCGTTCTTCAAGAAAAAATGCGAAAATTTAAGGGTTTTTACATACAAAAGCGTTCGCTAAGGCATTACGAAACTACCATTGGCGCCAACGTTTTGGGCGATATTGGCGAGGTAAACAACCGCATTATCCAAAACGATCCGTACTACCGTATGGGTGACCTTATTGGCAAACAAGGTGTTGAAGCCTCTTATGAAAAAACCCTACGTGGGGTAAAAGGCATCAAGTTTATCCAAAAGGACCGATTCAACAGAAACATTGGCCCCTATAAAGACGGCAAATTCGACACCATTCCCCAACAAGGCAAAGACATTACCATAACCATCGATGCACAGTTACAAGCCTACGGGGAACTGTTGATGAAAAACAAACGTGGTGGCGTAATTGCCATTGAACCGGCAACTGGGGAAATTTTAGCCATGGTGGCCGCACCTACCTACGATCCCAATATTTTGGTGGGACGTAACCGTTCAAAAAACTTTACCAAACTTTATAATGACTCCATTGCCAAACCGCTTTTTAACCGAAGTCTGCAAGGGGTTTACGAGCCTGGTTCGCCGTTTAAACTGATGAACGCACTAATCGGCTTGCAGGAAAACGTGATTACCCCACATGAAACCGTTACCTGTTACACAGGCTACCGCTACGGTAATCGCATTATGAAATGCCACTGTAGTTACGGCACGAGAAACGATTTGGTTAGTGGCATCCAACGGTCGTGCAATGCTTATTTTGCCACAACCTACCGAAAAATATTGGACAAAAACGGTAATGCTTCCGAAGGCATCGATGTTTGGAGCCAACATGCCAAAAGTTTTGGCTTGGGCGAGTTTTTAAATAACGATTTGTACGTGGGGCAAAAAGGCCGCATTCCAGACCGCGATTATTACAAGCACATTTACCCAAAAACGTTTTACTCTACGTATACCATTTCCAACGCCATCGGTCAAGGCGAGGTAGCCACCACCCCTATTCAATTGGCCAACATGACTGCGGCCATTGCCAACCGGGGCTATTATTACACGCCGCACATCATTAAAAAAATTGAAAACGAAACCCTGCCCGAGCAATTCACAAAACCCAAATACACCACTATCGACAAGAAAAATTTCGAGCCCGTAATTGAAGGCATGTTTCAGGTATATAAAAAAGGGACAGCGGCCTCGTTACAGGTGAAAGATATCGACATTTGTGGTAAAACAGGAACGGTTGAAAATTTTGCGATTATAGACAGTGTAAAAACACAGCTTACCGACCATTCCATTTTTGTGGCCTTTGCCCCAAAAGACAACCCCAAAATAGCCATTGCCGTTTTTGTTGAAAACGGATACTGGGGAAGCCGTTTTGCTGGAAAGGTGGCCAGTTTAATGATTGAAAAGCACATAAAAGGCCACATCACCCGTACCGATTTAGAAGACTGGCTATTACGCCACAGTTTGGAGAACGAATACGCCAAACCCTATTCGGGCAAGCCATTTAAAATTAACGGCCACACCACATTGCAGCTTGTGGAAGAAAAAGAGTACCAACGCTTAAAAGAGAAATTAAGCCAAATCAACAAAACGGACAATTAATGGTTAGAGATACTAACAGGCATTTTAAATTCGATTGGATTACCATTATTCTTTTTTTGCTTTTGGTGGGCTTTGGTTGGCTAAATATTCTTTCGGCATCGCATACCGGCACTACCGTTGATTATTTCGATTTGTCGCAGCCCTTTGGCAAACAGCTCATGTTCATTTTTTTGAACTTTGTACTCATCGTTTTACTTTTGGCGATTGATGCCAAGTTTTACGAACGGTTTTCCAGCATTATTTACCTCATTTCCATGCTATCGTTGGTGGGGCTTTTTATCTTCGGAAAAAACGTAAACGGTGCTACCTCTTGGTATGCCATTGGCGGCATGACCATTCAGCCCAGCGAGTTTGCCAAAACCGCCACCGCATTGGCCGTAGCCAAATACATAAGCGATTTAAACTTTAACATCAATGAGATAAAAGACCAAATACAGTTGTTTATCATTATCCTCCTTCCCGCTGTTTTGGTGCTTTTGCAAAACGATACCGGCAGTACCATTGTTTACGGAGCGTTCTTTTTTGTGCTTTACAGAGAAGGTCTGCCAAAATACTACCTTACCTTCGGTATTTCTGTGGTTTTAATTTCCATTTTGGCACTAAAGTTTGGGGCCATTATTACTTCCCTTTTAGCAGTGGCCTGTGTAGTATCCTATCATTTTTTAAGCAAAAAGAAATTAAGGGTTTACCAATCCATTTTAGTATCCTTAGTTGCTATTGGCATTTCATTTGGCGTAAAATACTTCTATCAAAGCATATTGCAACCGCACCAACAGGACCGTATCAGTCTTTGGTTGAATTTGGAAAAAGACCCCGAAAAATTGGAGCGGATGAAACAAACCTTTGCTTACAACCTTAACGAATCTGAAAAAGCCATTAGTTCTGGAGGCTTTTTGGGCAGGGGTTTTATGGAGGGCACACGCACCACCGGAAAATTTGTACCCGAACAGCACACCGATTATATTTTTAGTACCGTTGGCGAAGAGTGGGGCTTTTTGGGCAGTAGCCTTGTGGTTATTGCTTTTGTGCTATTGATACTTCGTATTCTACATTTGGCCGAATTGCAAAAATCGCAGTTTAGCAGGGTGTACGGTTACGGCGTAGCCTCCATTGTTTTTATTCACTTTTTCATCAATATCGGTATGGTTATGGGCTTAATCCCCACTATTGGCATTCCGTTGCCTATGTTTAGCTATGGTGGTTCTGGGCTTTGGGCCTTTACTATTTTAATCTTTATTTTTATTAAATTGGATTCCAATAAAATCAATGAGTGGTAGCGGGGCTATAATTGGCAGTTAATTTTTAATAGTACCGTTACAATTATAGACATCATTCCGAGCGCAGCGTGGGAATCTGTTTAAATTTACTTGTATTTAAAGATGGCTTCACTTGGACTGCGATCAGTTCAGGCTACCTCCTAGTAATGGCGAATAAACCATCAATGAAAACATGCTTAAACGCGATAATTTCCTATGAAAAAAAACATACTTTTCATTATTATTTGCCTCACCATAGCGAGCTGTTCAAGTACAAAAAACATGAAACGGCACAGCTTTTCTTCCGAAGAAATTAAATCGATTTTAAACGCTGACAGCCTAAAACCCATGCGGGTTTACAAAATAACCAACCAAGCAGATTCGGTTTTACTCCGTGCCAAAAGCAGCTACATAAACCCCAACCCTAAGGATTCGGTTTTAAAACATTTTGTCAACAGACTTTATGCCACCGTAACCGACAGCATGAGTTTGGGCGTGGGCATTGCAGCCCCGCAAGTAGGTATCTTAAAAAACATTATTTGGGTGCAGCGGTTCGACAAGGAAAACTTTCCGTTTGAAGTGTATTTGAACCCTCAAATTTTAGAATATTCTGAAAAAAAACAAGTATTTAGGGAAGGTTGTTTGTCTATCCCCAATAGAACGGACACTGTAAAAACCAGAGCTTACGCCATAAAATTGGCATACGACACCATGGAAGCCGAACACAAAACCGAAACGATTGAAGGGTTTACATCTGTGATTTTTCAGCATGAAATAGACCATTTGAACGGCAGTTTGTATTTGGACCATTTGGAGAAAGAAGTTGCCGATTCGAAAATTAAGGACTAGAATGTCTTATTATAATGTAAGTCGGTAAATCTTTATATTTATTGGCGTATGGCACGTTACCTGCAGGCTGAAAAATAATAGTAGGATATTTTGGCTACATAGTTTTCGAAATTTTATTCGGATCTTCACTTCCTACAATTTCAAATTTTATTGAAATTCAAAGAGTAAAAACAATAATTGGAAATCCTGACAGACCTGAATTACTTTATACCTATTTTATTTATCCGATTTATTGGGGAATTGGAATTGCACAAATAATAGTCATCGGAATTAAATTGAGCAAAAAAAGCGGATTGAATGAATGAAACTGACCCAATAAATAACGTGAAAATAAAGCCAGCGGGTAACACCGATAACCGTTTCACAAACCCATAATCTTGTAAAAACAGGATAAAAAAACGCCCGTTTTAACGGCGTTTTTTGTTTTGACATAACAACCTATTCCACCCATATTTTTTTGCTTACACTTCCATTTGAGGCATCAACCTTAACAATATAGGTTCCAGATTTTAAATGCACTGGAATGGTTTCGTTGTTTTCAAGTTTTAATTTTGCACCAAAAGCCTCCTGCCCTAAAATATTAAAAACTCTAACATTTGATAATGGTAATCCGCTTTGGTTAACTATATTTAAGACTGCTTGTTTAGCATTGTAATGCACTGAAACTTTGCCTGAAACACTTTGGTCTTCAACATTCAATCTTAAAGTATTTATGCCTTTTTTAAATACAACTGCAAATCGGTCATTATAAACGCCAGGGGTTAAAAACAGCTCGAAGGCATTATTGTTAATTTCAAAAGTTTCTCCGGTGAGTTTGTCTTTTATATAAACCGCTACGTTTTCCTGAATATTTTCGAAAGCATCGAGTTTAATTTTAACCACACCCGCCTGCTTCACTTTTAAGCCTAAAGCAAATTCTTGGTCCGCATGAAATGCGCCCACCCCTTGAATTACGAATTTGTTCCCGCTAAAATACCAGTACATATCCTCTTGAGCCACATCGGCCATAAAGGCATCATAACCCATATCGAACCCCAAAGACGCCTTTTTATTTGCGCCCAAGACAATTTGCCTGTGGTAGCCTAATGGCGATTCGTACATTAATTTAATAGTTGGGGTTTTCTCGGCTGTTCGACTTTCCTTTTTTCCTGCGGACTTAAAAAAGAGTGATGAAGAACCGTCTTCAACGGCATAAACCCGTTGGCTGTTTTTAAACACAATATCGCCACCATCAACGGATAAAATAGGGGTTCCGTTGTCGTTATCGAAACCATCTAAAGCCGTACTCACAAAAAAGCCTTGGTTGACGGCCACATAAGGCCCGGGTACTTTCGTCCCTTCGGCCAAATTAGCATTTATCCTACTATCGTTAGATATGGCCACGGCACCTCCCGTTAAATTTCGTGTGGCATAACCGCCAACATAGGCTTTCGACACATGCGAGTTTTGTTCTCCAAAATGATCCCAAAAATACAGTGCCCCGTTAAAAACGGTTCCATTAGCATTGTTTCCGCCATCTGCAATACTTAAGTTATCCAATATAAACTCGGTAACATCGAGCGCCGACGGATAAGGATTGCCAACAAGTCGCTCCACTTCCCCAGAAGATTTATCTAAAGGCAAGGTAATATCGCCGTTATTGGGCAGCCCCACAAACACATAATTTTGTTCTGTGGCAATGGATACCGAACCGGAAGTTCCTTTCATGGTAAACCCTTCACCCGGTAGCAAACTTGTGTTTTCATTTATTTTTGTCCATGCATTTTGATTATCGGCGGCCCCATAAAATTTATACAGCCAGTGCGAACTGATGGTTTTTGCAAAACCGGGCGGTGGTGGTGTGCCATCACTGGCGGTTGGGGAAGCACTGTACAAAATGGATTGGTACGCTCCAGAAATGGAACCATCATTTAAAACCCCGGCAATGGTATGGCTAGCATTGGCACTGGAAACCCCAGTTCCTCTTGTAGAAGTATTTCCCGAAATTGGCCCCACCGACGAACACCAAAAATTATAATTAAAAGCATTGGCCGTGCCTTGCTGATCACGCTCTATATAGCCGCCACTATCGGCATCAACAATACTGCCCTCGGTTTGCACGAGTTGCGATTCGCCCACCAAATCAATCACCCCATCAATTTCCAAATAGTTGGTTACCGTTAAGGCCTGCCCCGAATTGGTTTCGTTTTGTGCCTCTACCGGATCAGCAATGGTAAGCGTTCCGTTGGTTTGAATCAACCCCAAAACCGAAACATCCCGATCGCCCGAGTTGATATCATGGGCGATTTCAACAATATTCCAGTCGATAGTTGTACTACCATCTAAACTCACCGAATTTGGTATAATTTGATCGGTATTGTTGGTCCAAGTTGCCGCAGTATCCCAAGCACCAGCTGCCGAAGAAATGTAAGGTACAGGAATGGTTTGTGTAGCCGCTATTTCTTTATCTTTATTCAAATACTTGATTCTTAAATAATTTCTGCTATCAGACAACCCCTCAACGGTAGTACCATAAAACGTATTAAAATCATAATATGCTCTTAACTCACTCCACGGGATGGTTGCCACCTCGTTACTGGACGATTCTTGCGGAAGCACTTTACCGGCAACAAAATCACCTGTTCCCCTTTCAATTTCCTGGTTCATTAAATAGCGTACCTGTTCTTCGGTCAACCCTTGATCCCAAACATAAACCTCATCAATCTTTCCTAAAAACGGGTTAATTATGTTACCCTTATCTTGGTATAAAGCGCCGAGCGAAAAATGGTTATAATTAGGGCTGGGTGCCGCAACATTCTGTTCAGATTTATCGAGCACACCATCCACATAAAGAAAAATGGTTCCACTATTATAAACAAAAGACACTTGGTGCCACTTATTATCGGTTAAGGCCATTGTTGAAGTGAATCTTGGCGTAACCGCATCATCAACCATAACTTCAATTTGATGGGACGAATTTAACCGCAATTGCAGTTTTTCGCCCTTGGCCATAATGGTTCGGGTGCTTGTTTGGCTGGCATCGGCTTTCACCCAAGAGGATATTGTAAAATCGTTGACATTCAAATTGACATTTTTTTCACCAACCAAAAAGTCGCCGGAAGCTATTGAAACGGAATGGTTTTCCAATAATTTTGAGACCTTTCCGAAGGTAAAATATTTAGTGCCATCAAAATCGTACCAAGTTTGAAAATTTCCCAATCCATCCGATTTTAACGGGATCACATCAATAATATCGGAATTGCCAAAACTATCGGCATCGGCCACAACCAAGGCATATTCCTCATCCGTTGCCAAAGCAAAACCGCTAAAGGCATCTTCGGGAATTGAAATATACACGGTGCCCACATCACTGGTCACTTCGGTGGATTCAATAATTTTCCACTGCCTTAAAATTCTAGTGAGTGATGTTGTCATGCCAGAACTTATGGTGATGATATTCGAACCACTTGCGGTATATGCCAAATTGTTGCAACCCCACACCAAAAAATCGCCATCATTTTCAAATTCATTTACATTAGCATTGTTTGTTGTAAAAATACCGTTTAAACCAATGGTTACCTCGTTATCCAAATTCAATGTTTTTGATTGCTTTTGGTTTAGATCGGACACCGAATCTCGGGCAATACCCGCTACGTGATGATTGTACCCTGTATTGGCCGAAATATCCCAGACCACGGTTCCGAAGGAATTGATATAATCTTTTTGCGCCTCGGTTGAAGCTCCCAAAGTAATACCGTATTTTACGGCAAGATAAGATTCGATTTTCTGGCGATCGACATCCGACACACGTTCGGCAAAAGTAAAAATTTCGGCCACTCGCCCATTAAGGTTTCCCATTGTGGCATTCAAGTTTTTACCAATATTATAAGGCGTTCCTAGTGTAATATCTGGATCTGGAGCGGTATCGATAAAGCCCACATTTTCGAAAGTAGAAATGGTTTGCGTAGGGCTTTGGGCATCATCAATACTATTGAATAAAATGCGCATGCCATCGGACACCGTGGTCGACTTATTACCCACATTAATAATGCCGGCCACATCGTAAGCCCTAGCCGATGATGCCGGCAAAGCATAATACGGGTTGGTTGTTGAAGACCCTTGATTGTACCACAAACGTTCGCCAGTGAGATTGGCACTATAATCGCCTAAGCCCACTCCGGTAACATCATCGGCGTCGTCCACATAATTTTCTGGGGTGAGGATATCTGAAATTGAGCCGGAAAAAATGGTCATTCCGCTGGAACTTGAAACATCAGCATCTGCTTCCATTACAATAAAAATATCCTGACTGTAAAAACCATTATCAGTATTGTAAAGATACTGACTAACACTACTGCCGTCGTTCTCAAATTCAATAACCGGATTAAAATTGATGTTTGATGCCGCATTATCCAAATACGTGGGCTGGTTTGCCGAAACCGTTTGTATGGCATCCTTGCCATTGGTACCAATATCTGCCCATTTCGACACTTTATTGCTTCCATCTTTGGTAATGCCCCTGGTTGCTTTTAACCAAAGTCGGAAATCGGCCGTTATACCGCCAGGCCCCGGAATGTCAAAATCGAACATTTCGGCACTTACATTAAATGTAAACGTGGTATTGGCCGTATTGGAAATACTGATGGTTGATGTTAGCGTACCCGTACCGGCTGTTGGCGCCACAAAAGTAACGGGCAAAACCACATACGATCCCGCATCAACACTCGCCGTTAAAAAATCGGGCGTGGCTAAATCGGGCAACACCACATAAGGCGCCGGCGAGATGGGCACCATAAAATCTGACGACGAACTGGAAATAGACGTAATATCCAACGGGCAACTTCCGGTGTTGGCAATCACATAATAGCGGGTAATCACGCTGCCTTCATCCACTATGCCAAAGTAGGTTCCATTAACCGCCGAAGTGGTGGTGTCGCCATTAAGTATATCGGCACTCGGGCTCCCCCCCAACAAATTAATTTCGGGATTACCATTTACCGAAAACGAAAAAACGAAATTGGGATCTTGCTTCACCTCAATGTTAATATCGGTTGATGCCCCACAATTACCACTAATATTAGTAACCACAAAATCTATAAATTTTGTTTTACCGTTACAGTCATCATTATCAACATGTTTGGGAATTTTATCGGTGGACAGTGAAAAATCGGTTGTATTGGTAAGGCTTATCGATTCTATTTTTACCTTATCGCAATCCAAGCGGCTATTTGTAATCCTAAAGGTAATGGCATTACCGGCAGTAATGGAAACCGTAGCCCCATCGCTAACCGCCGACCCGCCCAAAACATTTACATTAATATCTTGGGCATTGCCTAAATAGGTTATAAAACAGAAGCATACAAAAAACCTAAAACACAGGTTTTGTGGAGAGAGAGAACGTTGCATGAGAGAATTGCATTTGTTAATATTTTCCCAAACATAATATTTTTTTTGAATCAAAACTCGATTAAATGCATTTTTTTTAGTTAAAAAACGTTTTTATTTAACAAATATTACAAATAACGTAGATTTAAGACTACAAAACATTACTTGGCATAGAAATTGTTAAGCGCGAACGGAATGACTAAAAATCACATAAAGGCATATTTTTGTTAAAAACTCTTTTTTTTGATTGTAATATTTTTCGGTTGTTTTAGAAAGCGATTCATTATATTTATCGGAATAAATATAATGGGGCTAAACACAATTGTGTTTAGCCAGTTGTTGCCAACAATTTGAAAACAGTACTCCTCATATTAAGTTTTGTGGTTTTTTCATCGAATATGGTTGGACAAAACCTAATAATCAACTCGGACTTGACAGTAGACTCGACTAATTTGACTTTTGAGAAACGGAATCAAATTAAGAACGGATTTAGTTCTTTTGACAATAAAAAACCTGATTCCCTAACGGTCAGTTTTGGAACAATAGGGACAACTGTTAGTGCTTTAGAAATTCATTTTATTGATAACATAAAGCCGAAGCTCGTTTTGTGGTCTGATGCTCCAGATTTTAATGGTAGTAATACTTTAGAAGTCGAGTTAGATTCATACAACTTAACCTTAAATAAAACTGACTTTGAAATTGGCGACATTATTATGGGAGAAATAACTGCTGAATCAGATGTTATTGCGGACTTAATAGGAGATTATCGAATTAAAATAAAAGGGCATTTTAAACACATTATTGGTAAAACAATGATTAAAAGAGAAGCTGAACACAACTATTATATAAAAAATTAAAAACTGTTGGCAACAACGGTAACCGTTGCACAAGTCCATAATTTCGTAAAAACTTTAAACAGAAGCGCCCTTTTTAAGGGCGTTTGTTTTTATACCATCATTTTAACGGCTAAATTTTGGTTGGTTATATGGGCTTA
>JAUIKY010000034.1 GCA_030430535.1 Bacteroidia bacterium | reverse complement strand
ACATTTAGTTTAACCATCAGTTCGAGTAATTTTGAGATTATTAAAATCAAAATATATTTTGATTGAATATACCTAAGCGGAGCTTAAAAAATTGTATCGAGAACTTTTTTGATTTCTAAAATTCTAATTCTCGATACAAATTTTTCTCATTTCAATCGAAAAATCCACTCGAATTGACGTCCTTCTTTTAAAATGAACAACGGATTATTTTAAATTAATAAAACTAAACCGTCTTAACCATTTCTCCGGCTTCCTTCAAGGCTTGATCAATCCCGGCTGGGTTTTTACCACCTGCGGTTGCAAAAAACGGTTGCCCACCGCCACCACCTTGGATGAATTTGCCCAACTCTCGTACTACTTGCCCAGCGTTCAACCCTTTTTCGGCCACCAATTCTTTTGAAATGTAGCACGATAACAGCGCTTTCCCATTTTGCTCGGTCGCCAAAAGCAAGAATAAATTATTTTGCTCACCGCCCAATTCGAAAGCTACATCCTTTAGTCCGCCAGCATCCAAATCCAATTTTTTGGCTAAAAACTGAACGCCATTAACTTCCTGCAATTCGTTTTTCAGTTCGCTTTTTATGTTTTTGGCTTTATCCCTTAATAGCACTTCTATCTGCTTTTTAAGAGCATTGTTTTCTTCCTGTAAACTAGTAAGAGCTTTTACGGGCTCTTTAGCGTTGTTCAACAAAGCTTTCATTTCAATAAAAGCCTGGTTATTTTCAAAATAATAATTTTTGGTGGCATTGTTGGTTATAGCTTCAATACGACGGATTCCTGCCGCCACTGCGCCTTCTGAAACGATTTTAAAATGCCAAATATCGCCCGTGTTCTTTACATGGGTACCTCCACAAAGCTCGATGGATTTCCCGAAACGTACCGAACGTACGGTATCGCCATATTTTTCACCGAACAAACTCATGGCCCCGTCGGCAATGGCTTCTTCTTTAGGCGTGTTTCGCTTTTCTTCCAAAGGTAGTTTCCCTTCAATCCTTCGATTTACAAAATCTTCAACGTCCTGCAATTCCTCTGGGGTTAATTTTGAAAAATGTGAAAAATCGAAACGCAAATATTCAGCATTTACCGCACTACCCTTCTGTTCCACATGACTACCCAAAACTTCCCTCAAAGCTTGGTGCAACAAGTGGGTGGCGGTGTGGTTACTTTCTGTTAAGGTTCTATGGGTTTCATCTACTACTGCCTTAAACGACTCGTTGATGTGTTCTGGCAAATTTTTGGCAAAATGAATGATCAAATTGTTTTCTTTTTTGGTATCAAGGATGTAAACCACATCACCATGGGCATCTTCCAAATACCCCTTATCACCTACTTGACCACCTCCTTCGGGATAAAACGGCGTAATATTGAACACCAATTGGTACATATCGCCTTCTTTTTTGGTGCTTACTTTACGGTAACGGGTAATTTTTACGTTGGTTTCGAGCGTATCGTACCCCACAAATTCGGTTTCGGCATCTTCTTTCAGAATCACCCAATCATCGGCATTCACTTCACTGGCAGCTCTCGAGCGTTCCTTTTGTTTTTGAAGCTCTTCATTAAATCCTTTCTCGTCCAGTTTCAGTCCTTTTTCAGAAAGAATAAGCCCGGTTAAATCAATCGGGAATCCGTAAGTATCATAAAGTTCGAAGGCTTTTTCGCCCGAAACGGTATCGCCTTTAGTTTCTTCAACAATTCTATTCAATAAAACCAAACCTTGATCGAGGGTGCGTAAAAAGGATTGTTCTTCTTCCTTAATCACGTTTTCAACCAATGTTTTTTGGGTTTTTATTTCTGGGAAAGCCTGCCCCATTTTTTCACTAAGTACGTCCACCAATCGGTAAATGAATGGCTCTTTTTTATCTAAAAAGGTGAAACCGTAACGTACGGCACGGCGCAAAATTCTTCGGATAACGTAACCTGCACCGGTGCTGCTTGGCAACTGCCCATCGGCAATCGAGAAGGCTACGGCACGCACGTGATCGGAAATAACACGAACGGCCACATCGGTCATTTTATCCTGTCCATATTTTTTATTGGTAATGGTTTCAATCTCGCGGATAAGCGGTGTAAACACATCAGTATCGTAGTTGGATTGCACGCCCTGAAGCACCATACACAAACGCTCGAAGCCCATTCCCGTATCGATATGTTTGTTGGGTAAAGTTTCCAGGCTTCCATTAGCTTTTCGGTTGAATTGGATAAACACCAAATTCCAGATTTCCACCACCTGCGGATGGTCTTGGTTTACCAATTCCTTTCCAGATATTTTGGCCTTTTCTTCCGCAGAACGGATATCTACATGTATTTCGCTACAGGGACCGCATGGGCCTTGGTCGCCCATTTCCCAAAAATTATCTTTTTTATTGCCTTTTAAAATGCGGTCTTCTGGAATATGTTGTTTCCAAAGGTTGTACGCCTCTGAATCCATATCCAACCCATCTTCATCGCTACCTTCAAAAACGGTAACGTATAATATATCTTTATCGATTCCGAAGACTTCGGTAAGCAGTTCCCAAGACCAAGCAATAGCTTCCTTTTTAAAATAATCGCCAAAGCTCCAGTTGCCCAACATCTCGAAAAGCGTATGGTGGTAGGTATCGTAGCCTACCTCATCCAAATCGTTGTGTTTTCCGGAAACACGAAGACATTTTTGGGTATCGGTAACGCGAGTACTTTTTGGTGTGGCGTTCCCTAAAAAATATTCCTTAAATGGCACCATTCCTGCGTTAACGAACATTAACGTAGGGTCGTTTTTCAACACCATGGGAGCCGATGGAACAATACTGTGCTTTTTATCTTCAAAAAAACTTAAAAACCTAGATCGGATGTCTTGAGACTTCATAAATAAATTACTCTCTTTTGCTGTTATTGAACTTTAATTACAAAACAATTTTTATCTTTACTTTCCCTAATTTTAGAGCAGCCAAACCAATTTTACTATAATATTTTATTGGTTTGTTCGTTTTTTACAAAATTTGCACTTTGCAACCAAAGTTTATAAAGCGCAAAAATAGTATAATTTAAGAAATGAGTAAGGTAAAATATTACTACGATCCAGAATCGCTTTCGTACCGCAAGATTGAGCGTAAAAAAAGAACCACTTTTAAGTACGCCTCTTTATTTATCCTATCTTCTGGATTTTTCGCCTTCATCTTTGTTTTTATAGCTAGCCAATACATTTCATCGCCCAAGGAGCGTGCCCTAACCCGCGAATTGGAAAATATGAAACTGCAGTTTGAACTCCTCAACAAAAAAATGGAACAAGCCGAAACCGTTTTGGCCAATGTTGCAGAAAGAGACAATAATATTTACCGAGTTTTTTTTGAGGCCAACCCCATTCCCGAGGAACAACGAAAAGCTGGTTTTGGAGGTATTAACCGTTACAAAAGCCTCGAAGGGTTCGATAATTCCAAATTGATTATTGAAAGCAATAAGCGTTTGGACATACTACAAAAACAGATTGTAGTACAATCGAGGTCGTTGGATGAAATTGCCAAACTCGCTGAAGAAAAAGAAAAACTATTGGCGGCCATTCCTGCGATTCAGCCCGTAAGCAATGAAGATTTAACCCGAATGGCTTCGGGTTTTGGTATGCGCTCAGACCCCTTCACAAAAGTGAGGAAAATGCACTGGGGCATGGATTTTACCGCACCGCGCGGCACCCCTATTTATGCCACGGGCGATGGTGTTGTTGATCGTGCCGATAGCAACTCATCAGGATACGGTAAGCACATCAGGATAGACCACGGTTATGGCTATACCAGCCTTTATGCGCACCTGTATAAATATAACGTAAGGAAAAACCAAAAAGTAAAACGAGGCGATTTAATTGGTTTTGTGGGAAGCACCGGCCGATCGGAAGCCCCCCATTTGCACTACGAAATTTTTAAGGACGGCCAACGTATCAACCCGATAAACTTCTATTACGGCAGTTTAACGGCTGAAGAATTCAACGAACTTTTAGAACGTGCTTCTTTAGAAAACCAATCATTAGACTAATGCACATAGACCTACCAGAAAAACGATATTACAGCATTGGCGAAGTAGCCAAGGCCTTTGGAGTTAACACCTCTTTAATCCGTTTTTGGGAAAAGGAATTCGATGTGCTCAAACCTAAAAAAAATGCAAAAGGCAACCGAAAGTTCACTCCAGAGGACATTAAAAACCTAAAGTTTATTTACCATTTGGTAAAAGAACGTGGCTTTACTTTAGAGGGAGCAAAAACCCATTTAAAGGAAGAAAAAAAGCAGGCTTTGAGCAATTTTGAAATCATCAGTAAACTCGAAGATATAAAAAGCCAACTGCTAAAAATTAAAGAGCATCTGTAATCACCATTAAAAAAACATCCTGCGAATCGTAACTTTTTGTAAAATTTCGTGTCATACTAACAAACTATAAAACATTTTTAAATTCAATAAAATCATGAAGAAATTTTTACCTTGGATTATTGTTGCCATTGTTGTTTTCGGAATTTATTCTTGGGCAAAAGGCTTTAACAACACGGCCGTTGAATACGAAGCCAATGCCAAAACCGCATGGAGCAATGTAGAGAGCGCTTACCAACGTCGTGCCGATTTAATCCCCAACTTAGTGAATACCGTTAAAGGCTATGCCGCCCACGAAAAAGAAACTTTGGAAGGCGTTATAAAAGCCCGTTCGGAAGCCACAAAAACCAATATTGATGCCTCAAACCTAACCCCCGAAAACATAGCCCAGTTCCAACAGGCACAACAAGGATTGAGCGGTGCGCTATCGAGACTACTGGTTACCGTAGAGCGTTACCCAGAACTAAAGGCCGACAAAAGTTTTCAAGAGTTGCAATCGCAATTGGAAGGCACTGAAAACAGAATTAATGTAGAACGCAATCGCTTTAACGAAGCCGTAAACACATACGATATCCATACCTCGAAATTCCCAGGAAATTTGTTGGCAGGGCTATTCGGCTTTGAAGAAATGGCGCGATTTAAAAGTGCTCCGGGAAGCGAAAACGCCCCTAAAGTAGAGTTTTAAATGTCTAACATTGAAGATTTTTTAACTCCCGACGAAGAACAGGATATTGTTGAAGCCATTCGGGTGGCCGAGTTAAATACATCTGGAGAAATACGTGTGCATATTGAAAAAACGGCCAAAGGCGATGCTACCCATCGGGCTTTGGAAGTGTTCCACATGCTTAAAATGGACAATACCCAATTGAAAAACGGAGTTTTGATTTATGTCGCAGTTGACGACAAACACTTTGTAATTTACGGCGATGAAGGTATCAACAAAGTGGTTGGAAACGATTTTTGGGAAAGCACAAAAAACATCATCCAAAACCATTTTAAACAGGGGCAATTTAAGCAAGGCTTGATTGACGGCATTTTAAAATCGGGCGAACAGCTTAAAAAATACTTTCCGTACAAGACCTCCGATATTAACGAACTCCCCAACGACATTTCAAAAGGATAGGCTTTTAGCATGCAGTATTCAATTTTTAGTAGACAGTTTTCAGTAGGCAGTTGGCAGTCGCTTCGTAACAAACAAAAAAGGCTCGTACTCTCCTTTCTCTTCGGCTTTTTGTTTTTCAATTTTTCTTTTGCCCAGTTTGAAATTCCTGAAAAACCAAAATTCCAAACCAGTGTTTACGATTATGCCAAACTGTTATCTTCCGCAGAAAAAAACAGTTTAGAACACAAGCTGGTTAAATATTCCGACACCACTTCCACCCAAATTGTAATTGCAATTATTCCTTCCACCGAAGGGGAAAACATTAATTTTTTAGGCGCCCAATGGGGACAAGAATGGGGTATTGGCCAAGCTAAGGAAGACAACGGTATTTTGATTTTATTGGCACGAAACGACCGACGGATTGCCATAAACACGGGCTACGGCATTGAGCATTTGCTCACCGATGCCCTATCGAAACGCATTATTGAACGCGACATTATTCCGTATTTTAAAAAAGGGGATTATTACGGCGGACTGAACCGCGGTGCCGATGCCATTTTTGAGGTTTTAAATGGTGAATATAAAGGCTCTCGCCCAACTAACAACCGGAATGGGATTCCGCCGGGAATGGTCATCATATTCATTTTTATATTTATTGTTATCCTCATTTCCATTTCCAAAAACCGTCGTGGCGGTGGCGGAAATCGCGGACACCGTTCGGCTGGACAGGATTTGCTCGAAGCCATCATTTTAAGCAATATGGGGCGCGGCAGTTACCGTCGTGGCTCATCGGGTTGGGGCGGTAGCTCTGGCGGTGGCGGCTGGTCTTCCGGAGGCGGAGGTTTTGGTGGCGGTTTCGGTGGAGGCGGCTTTGGTGGCGGTGGTGCTTCTGGTGGGTGGTAGTCTTAAATATTCAAGACAAACTATCCTTTTATGATGCCTTAAACTCAAATAATAGCCATAAAAACCCATTAAGATTTAACGTCATTCTCGGGAATATCCAAATGGTAGAGGTTATATTTTTTAAAAAGATCGGTTGCCGTATATTTTCCTGTTCTAGCAGTTCTATAAATCTCCTCCCTAATTTCAAACTTCCTGCTCCCCCCTCCTTGTATTGAAAGTTGATACTCAATAAAAAACCTATTCCTTTCTTGGGTTACAATAAACCCTCTGCCATAGTATTTATTTTTTGAGTTTTGTTTTGTCTTAACCCTTACCTTTTTCCTTTCAAAATCAATTATTAAATTATGAAGGTTATATTTCCTAATAAGATGTTTCACACTCCTTTCCCCTCGTGCTATGTCCTTAAATATTTCATTACTTATAGGCACGTCCTTATATACTTGAAATATCGTCCCTGTTACAGGCGTGACTTTAAGAATTGGAACATTTTTACTGCTCCTTTCTACAACCCATCCATTATCTAGTGTGTACATTTGAATTTCTTTATTGAATAAAAATTCCTTGTTACCGCCATAACGCAGAAAACACGATTGAAGCAACCCTCTAAATAAAGAGATTGCTTTATTATTAGTACCTCTTTCCTCGCAACAACGCCAAAAACGAAATATTTGGTTTTTCAAGAACCTTATAAAGAACACTTCCCTTCGCTTCTCAACAAGCTAAAATTACCTATTAAACCTTCCTGTAACATTTCCATCTAAAATACGCTGTACCTCGTCGGTAGTGGCATAGTTTACATCACCAGCATAGGTGTGTTTTAGGGCACAAGCGGCACTGGCAAACTGCATGGATTTATAGTCATCGTAATGCTGGAGGCCGTAAATGAGGCCGGCAGCAAAGGCATCGCCCGTACCAATACGATCCACAATATGGGTGATTTCAAAATCTTGGGTTTCGCGAAACTCGGTGCCGTTCCACATTCTCGCCCTAATTTTATGCCACGAAGCATTAATGGAAGTCCTAATTTTATCGAATATTTTATTGATGGTTGGAAAAGCTTCCATCAGCTTTTTACTGGCCTCGATAAACTCTTCGTTAGCGTAACCATAATCGGTGCCTAAAACTTCGTTTATTTCATTGATACCACCAATAAAAACGGTAGAACAATGCAACAATTCGGTGAGCGCATCTTTAGCTTCAACGCCGTATTTCCACAAACCACTGCGGTACGTGGGATCGGCCGATACCTGCATACCTTTTTCTTTGGCGAGTTTTAAACCTGCTTTTAAGGTATCGAACGCGCCCTGGGTTAAAGCTGGGGTAATACCCGTCCAGTGGAACCAATGGCCTTTGCGGAGGGCTTTTTCCCAATCGACCATGCTGGGTTCAATTTGGGAAAATGCCGAATGCGAGCGGTTATACGAAATGGAACTGGGACGCATTACGGCACCAACCTCCAAAAAATAAACACCTAACGGACGCTTGGAACGCACAATGGCCGATGTATCCATATCGAACTTATTGAGGTGGGCGATAGCAGTGTCTCCAATAAAATCGTCTGAAATAGCCGTTATGTGCTTTACTTTGCCTCCAAAATGGGCAATGGACAACCCCACGTTCACTTCCGTTCCTCCAAAATAGAATTCTAAAGTATTGGCTTGAATGAATTTTTTGTTTCCAAATGGCGATAGGCGCATCAACACCTCACCAAAGGTTATAATTTGACTCATAGATTGAATTAGTTTTAGTAGTTCCTAAAAATAATCAATCTGCCTTTAAATCACCTATGAATCATGGATGTTTTTAGGCAAGCCCTTATTTCTTCCGCATGTAAACACTAATAGGTACCCCATGGAAACCAAAATGCTCGCGAAGTTTATTTTCCAAATAGCGCTTGTACGGGTCTTTTATATACTGTGGTAAGTTACAGAAAAACGCAAACTGTGGCTGCGGCGTGGGCAGTTGCATAATATATTTAATCTTAACAAACTTACCTTTGTAAGCTGGTGGTGGGTAGTTTTCAATAATGGGCAACAACACCTCGTTAAGCTTGCTGGTCTTTATTTTTTTGCTTCGATTTTTATAAACTTCAACCGCGGTTTCAATAGCTTTAAATATACGCTGTTTGGTCAATGCCGAAATAAAAACGATAGGCACATCCGTGAACGGCTCCATTTGTTTCTTTATGGCTTTTTCGTATTCCTTAACCGATTTATGGTCTTTCTCCACCAAATCCCATTTGTTTACCAACACCACAATGCCTTTTCGGTTACGCTCGGCCAACCAAAAAATATTTTGCACTTGCCCGTCAAACCCTCTATTGGCATCCAATACCAACAAACACACATCGGCATGCTCGATGGCACGAATACTGCGCATCACGGAATAAAACTCCAAATCTTCCTTTACCTTCGATTTTCTGCGTATTCCGGCCGTATCCACCAAATTGAATTCAAACCCAAAGCGGTTGTATTTGGTATCGATGGCATCGCGGGTGGTTCCAGCAATATCGGTAACTATGTATCGGTCTTCGCCAATCAAGGCATTAATGAAGGACGATTTACCTGCATTGGGTCTTCCTACGACGGCGAATCTAGGTAATTCTTCTTCTATAATTTCTTCCTTTTCGGGCAAGGCTTCTACCAAGGCATCGAGCAAATCGCCAGTACCGCTACCGTTTATACTGGCAATGGTAAAATAATCGCCCAAGCCCAAGGAATAAAATTCTACGGCATCTTCGGCACGTTTAGCATTATCGACTTTATTAACCACCAAAAACACAGGCTTTTTCACTTTTCGGAGCAATTTGGCCACATCTTCGTCCATACCGGTGACGCCCGTTTCCACATCAACCATAAAAATAATGGCATCGGCTTCTTCAATAGCCAATTCCACCTGCTTATCGATTTCGGCTTCAAAAATATCATCGCTACCAATCACGTAACCGCCTGTATCAATCAAAGAAAACTCACGTCCGTTCCAATCGGTTTTTCCGTAATGGCGATCGCGCGTTACCCCACTTACGGCATCAACAATAGCTTCCCTACGTTGGATTAAGCGGTTAAAAAAAGTGGATTTTCCCACGTTAGGTCTTCCTACTATTGCTACGATATTGCCCATAATTACTGTTTAATCTGATAAAGGTTCTTTTAGAAACCCTAACCTAAAAATTTTTGCAAAAATAGCAAATATACTAACGCCCTTTTCGTTTTTGATGAATAATAAATCATTCGCATATCAATAAAAAATAGTAATTTAGAATACCAACAACTAAACCCATGCCATTATCCAACGACATTATTTTAAGGCCTCGCTTTAAACTTGAAATCCCCAAAAACCATATTTCGGTTTTGAGTGCCTTTGAAAAAGCAAAAAAAGCACAATCGGAGTTTATTGTAAGCCGTGTTGACCAGCATATTTTCATAAAATTTCCGAAGGAAAAACAGCATTTTTGGTCGCCACAATTGCATTTGGAAATTGACGAAACCTCCAAAGATTCGTGTTTAGTTCGCGGACTTTTTGGCCCTAACCCAACGGTTTGGACCCTTTTTATGTTCCTTCATTTTATTGTAGCCATCATATTTATTGCCTTCGGAATTTGGGTCTACAGCAATTGGTCGTTAAAGCAAAGTTATGCCATCCAATTGAGCGTGATGTTTTTAATGGTAGTGGTTTGGATTGGGCTTTATTTTGCCGGTAGTATTGGGAAAGCATCCAGCAAAAAAGACATGGTAGCCCTAAATGATTTTATGCATTCTGTTTTAGGCACAGAAAAAAAGCCTTAATTGAAAGAAGAAGATGGCTCAACTAAAGCTTTTAAAACTAACTAACTCAAATGTGATAAAACAAATTTTTGACTGCTGCAAATATTGAATACCCAGTTTAAGTAATTGTTACTTAACCAATAAGTTAGCGTTAGGTTTTATTTAGTTGTTCCACTTCTATTTAAAATACTTAAGCGAGGCTTAAAAAATTATTCCCGATAGATGGACTGCAATTTCTTGGTTTATAAAATTCTAATTCTCGATACACATTTTTCTCATTTCAATCGAAAAATTCACTCGAATTGACGAATTTCATCTAAGACAAAATTATGTCAATCACCTATTATTATAACCAAAACGCTTGAGTTGGTTTTGGTTGCTACGCCAGTTTTTGTTCACTTTTACGTAGATTTCAATGTGGATTTGCTTTCCGAAAAAGGCTTCCAAATCCTTTCTTGCTTCAACGCCAACCCGTTTTAAAGCACTGCCTTTATGCCCAATGATAATGCCTTTTTGTGTGTCGCGCTCTACCATGATGACCGAACGCACGCGGATGATGTTTTCTTCCTCCAAAAACTCTTCGGTCTCTACCTCAACGGCATAAGGGATTTCTTTTTTGTAATGAAGCAGAATTTTTTCGCGGATGGTTTCATTGATGAAAAAACGCTCGGGTTTATCGGTCAGTTGGTCTTTGGGATAAAACGGTGGCGACTCGGGAAGCAAATCGATAATTCGGTTGAATACTTCTTTAACGTTAAAACCTTCTAAAGCGGAAATAGGAAATATTTCAGCATTGGGCACTTTTTCTGCCCACAGTTGCACCTGTTCTTCCAATTGCTCTTGGTTGGACGTATCTATTTTGTTGAGCAAAAGCAACACCGGAATTTTTGAATTGGTGATTTTTTTAAAAAAGGCTTCGTCTTTCAATTCCTTTTCACCAATTTCAACCATGTAAAGCAGCACATCGGCATCTTCAAAAGCCGATTTCACAAAATCCATCATCGATTCCTGTAACTCGTAAGCGGGTTTTATAATTCCAGGGGTGTCGCTCAACACCACTTGAAAATCATCACCATTCACGATACCCAAAATACGGTGGCGCGTGGTTTGCGCTTTGGATGTGATAATGGAAAGTTTTTCGCCCACAAAGGCATTCATCAAGGTGGATTTGCCCACATTGGGATTTCCGATAATATTTACAAAACCTGCTTTATGGCTCATTTATAATGTTTTTGTTGCTGCAAATTTACGATTTGAAAAGGATAGTCTGCTAAAATAAAGGAAACAAAAAAAAGCAGAAAGATGATCTTTCTGCTTTTAGTTTATTTCGATAAATAATTTTCTATTACTTAACCTCTAATAATTCAACATCAAAAACCAATGTTGCATAAGGCTTAATGGCGCCACCTGGTCTTGGGTTTGCTCCGTAAGCTAAATCTTGAGGAATGAAGAATTTGTACTTGGCACCTTCCTTCATTAATTGTAAACCTTCAGTCCATCCTTTAATCACTTGTGTTACACCAAACTCAGTTGGCTCACCTCTATCAACCGAACTATCAAACACAGTACCGTCTAACAACGTACCGTGATAGTGTACTTTTACTTTAGAATCGGTAGTTGGTTGCGCACCAGTTCCTTCTTTTAAAACGATGTATTGCAAACCACTTTCGGTAGTTTTTACACCATCTTTATTTTTGTTTTCGGCTAAGAATTTTTCACCTTCAGCCTTGTTTTTTTCGCCTTCTTCTTTTCTTTTGGCCATTTCTTCCTGTTGTTTCTTTTGGAAGTAATTTCTAACCAATTCTTGTGCTTTGGCTTGGTCGATTTGAATATCTGTAGAATCCGATCCGTTTACAAATCCTTGGATAAACAAATCGTTATCAAACTCATCAAAACTTCTTTTTACATTGTTGGCAACATCCAACCCAATAGCATAACTAACAGAATCCAATTCTGTTTTTAATGGTTTGTTAGTTACTCCATTCTTACCGTTGCAAGACACCATTAGTGCAGCAAATGCTACTAAACTTAAAAATTTCATTATTTTCATTTTTGGTTATTTTGATTTTTGTCAGATGCCAAATGTAGCAAAATTAAAGGGAGTAAAAAAAGGAAAACCTTCACGAATACCGTGAAGGTTTTTAAGTTTAACAAGTTTTTAACGAAGCAATCGTATTAAAACCCTCTAACCTTTTTTACAATACTTAAAGCATCCTTAACATCCTGCTCTAATTTTGCATAATCTTTATTGGCGATAATTTCTTTTGAAATTAATTTAGACCCCATACCTACACAGGTTACACCAGCGTCGAACCAACCTTTTAGGTTCTCTTCGGTTGGCGACACACCACCTGTTGGCATAATGCTAGTCCATGGTTGTGGACCTTTAATACCTTTTACAAACTGAGGTCCATAAATATCGCCTGGGAATAACTTCACGATTTCGCAACCTAATTCTTCAGCTCTTGCGATTTCGGTTAAGGTACCACAGCCTGGAGACCACAATACTTTTTTACGGTTGCAAGCAATTGCGATGTCTTCGCGCAACACTGGGGTTACGATAAAGTTTGCACCAAGTGCCATATACAATGAAGCTGCTGCACCATCGGTAACAGAACCTACTCCCATAATCATTCCTGGCAATTCTTTAATGGCGTATTTTGTTAATTCGCCAAAAACCTCGTGAGCGAAATCGCCACGGGCAGTAAACTCCATTAAGCGTGCACCACCATCATAACAGGCCTTCAATACCTTTTTACTTAATTCTATATCGCTGTTGAAAAACAAAGGAATCATCCCAGTGTCTTTCATGGCTTGTGCCACTTCTAATCTTGAAAATTGTGCCATCTTTATAAATGTTTTTATTGTTGATTTGTGATTTTGCTGAACCGTTAAATCGAGTAAACGACTTAACGGCCCAACAAATAAACACCAAATATTATCTCGCTACACGACCTGAAGCGTCACCACCCATAAGTTTTTCAACTTCGGCAACGGTTACCAAGTTGGCATCTCCTTTAATAGTGTGCTTTAAACATGAAGCAGCTACAGCAAAATCAAGAGCATTTTGGTCGTCTTCTGGGTATTTTAACAATCCGTAGATTAATCCACCCATAAAGGAATCACCACCACCTACTCTATCAACAATATCGGTAATTTGGTACTGACGTGTTTCGTACATTTTTTCGCCATCGTACAATACACCAGCCCAAGTGTTGTGTGAAGCTGAAATAGAACCTCTTAACGTAGTAATTACTTTTTTGGCTCTTGGGAATTTTTCCATCATTTGCTTGCATACCGAAAGGAAAGCTTCTGCTTTTACGTTGTGCCCTTCAGTTTGTACACTGATACCTTCTGGCTTGATACCAAAGTGCATTTCTGCATCCTCTTCGTTTCCTAAAACCACATCACAATAAGATGTCAATTCAGTCATTACCGCTTCTCTGTGAGCATCGTCACAGTACTTCCACAATTTTGCACGGTAGTTCAAATCGGTTGAAATAGTAACACCTTTTGCGCTAGCAGCTTTTACAGCTTCCAAACAAACATCGGCAGCACCTTGAGAAATGGCTGGTGTAATACCCGTCCAGTGGAACCACTCAACATCTTCAAAAACGGCATCCCAATCAATCATTCCTGGTTTAATCTCAGACATCGCAGAATGCGCTCTATCGTAAACTACTTTAGAACCTCTGGATACAGCACCTGTTTCTAAAAAGTAAATCCCTAAGCGGTCTCCACCCCAAACAATCTTATCTACATTCACACCACGTTTTCTCATTTCCATCATCGCACATTCACCAATGTCATTTTTCGGTAAACGCGTTACAAAATCTACAGGCACACCATAGTTAGCCAAAGAAACGGCAACGTTAGACTCACCCCCACCGTAAACCACGTCAAAACTACTGGCTTGCGAAAATCTTAAAAATCCTTGAGGTGCCAAACGAAGCATAATTTCCCCAAAAGTGACTACTTTTTTCATTCTTGAATTGTATTTAGTTTTAAAAATTGGTTAAACGATTAAACAACGGTTAGAAAAAACAACTAAAACCCGCTACAACACTAATGTTATTAAAGTTTTGATTATAAAAATTATCGCACTATATTTGCTTAATCGATTAAGCAAATATATAAAAAATTTACATATCAAAAAGAAAACCACCATAAAAGATATCGCTAATGTGTTGAACATTTCTACGGCTGCGGTCTCAAAAGCCCTGCACGATGACTCGCGCATTAGTGAAAAAACCAAACAGGCGGTAAAGCAGGTAGCCAAAAACCTCAACTACCAGCCCAACCATTTGGCCAGTGCCCTGCGTAAAGGAAAAAGCAAATTGGTTGGTGTGATTGTGCCGCGTACCAACAGTAACTTTTTTTCCTCTGTTATCCAAAATATCGAAGAGGTGCTCAACAAAGAAGGCTACAGTATTATCATGACGCAATCCAACGAATCGTATAAAAAGGAATGCAATAATATTGATACCTTATTGTTTACGCAAGTGGACGGCATTATTGCCTCAATGGCCAATGAAACTATTAAATTGGATTATTATGAAAAAATTAAATCCAAAGGTATTCCGCTTATTTTATTCGATCGTGGTGAAAACGATTTGAATGTTGATTATATTGGTATTAACGATTACAACAGCAGCCAAATGATTGTTGAGCATTTGGTGGATCAGGGTTGCCAGCGTATTGCCCATATTGGCGGTTACAGACACACTCGTATTTTTAACAACCGAATTAAAGGATATATTGATGCCTTAAAAAAATACGAACTGCCCTTGGATACCGAACTTCTAATTGAATGCAACCTCACTTTGGAGGACGGCCGAAAAAAGATGGAACAGCTCCTAAAATTGAAAAACCGACCAGATGCCGTTTATGCTGCCAGCGACAACGCCGCTTTAGGTGCATTGCAGGTGCTTCAGGAGAACCATATAAAAGTACCCGAAGATATGGCTTTGGTGGGATTTGGCAACGAACCTTTTACCGCTTTGGTAACCCCGAGCATTTCGAGCATAGAGCAACACAGTACTGAAATTGGAAAACAGGCCGCCAAACGTTTTTTAGAATACAGTGAATTGCCCGTTGTTAAACAAAACTTGAACAAAATAATTCTGGATGCAGAGTTGGTGATTCGGGATTCGTCGAATATAAAAAAATAGGCATAAACTATTCTTTTTCTTAAAGTCCCGGTGTTTATTCTATTGAATTTTTAAAATAAGCGACTCCAAAGGCCTTAACTGCAAATGAAGGCTTCCAATGCCATTTTGAATTTTTAATTTGGTTTTGCTTGTAAGGTACAATTGATCCAGAGCATAATAATCTCCGTTTTCAAATTTCCATTTTTTTATGATTTCCTGTGGAATTTTCAAATGAAATTCCTGGCTGCTTTCGGAATCAAAATTTGAAACGATTATGAGTTTTTCATCATCGCTCCATCGGGCAAAAGACAGCACTTTGTCATTGTAACGCTCTGTATTTTTTCGATTGTATAAATGGAGGTCTTCATAATGCTCCATTAACGCTGAACTCGAAATCGAAAAGTTCAGCAATCGTTTATAAAAATCCCTCAGTTTTTTTTCACTTTCGGTGAGCTGCCCGCCATCAAATTGTTTGTTGTTCATCCACCGTTGATGTGCTGGCACCCCCACATAATCAAAAATCGAGGTTCTTGTTGGGTCGCCAAACCCGGTCTCTTCAGAACCGTCTTCCCCCACTTCTTGTCCAAAATAAATCATAATAGGCGCGGTAGTTGATGTTGCCGAAACCACCATGGCTGGCTTCCCTTTTTCTGCATTTCCGGCAAAATCAGGACTGGCCAAGCGTTGCTCATCATGATTTTCCAAAAAATGAAGCATGTGGTGCTCGATATCCTTTAAACCATCAAATATTGGTGGAATATTGTCGGTTTTTCCATGCCCTTGAACAACATGTTTTAGGGTATCATATAACTGGACTTTATCATATAAATAGTCCATTTTTCCTTTTTTAATATAATCGCGATACAACTTGGGGTTATAGACTTCGGCCAACAAAAAAGCATCGGGATTCTTCATTTTAATGGCCGAATTCATATAACTCCAAAACTCGACAGGAACCATTTCAGCCATGTCATAACGAAAACCGTCAACACCTTTATCTAGCCAATAAATCGCAATATCACGAAATTTAATCCACGAATCGGGAACGGTTTTATTCTTCCAAAATTCGAAATGAGCTTTATAGTCTTCGTTCTCAAATCCGATGGGCAATTCTTCAAAATCTTTACGCCCCTCGGGGGAAATTCCATAGTTTATCTTTACGGTTTCATACCAATCATTCATTTTTGGTTGTGATAACCGCGATCCATTGCCGGTCCATTTTGCTGGATTTTCATAAAAAACTCCATCTTCCATAGGGTGCTTTTCCTTTCCCAGAGGCGAATAATCACTTTCCCAAACCGGCACTTTAAAGCTTTCGCCGGGATTGTAATAAAAATTATTATTTATTAGATAAGTCACAGAAACATCGTCGCTTTCGCCAAAATCTTTCACTCCGTTAGGCTTTGAAATGCTTTTGTAATTCCGTGCCACGTGGTTGGGCACAATATCGATAATAACCTTTAAGCCGGCCTGATGTGACCTTTCAATCAAGGCTTCAAATTCCTGTAATCGGTTTTCCACATTTACGGCCAAATCTGGGTTTACGTTGTAATAATCTTTCACCGCATAAGGCGAGCCGGCACGGCCTTTAACCACATCGGGATCATCATTGGATATGCCATATTTCGTATAATCATTTATCAAAGCATGATGCGGCACACCGGTGTACCAAATATGGGTCACACCCAAATCTTTGATTTCTGCAAGCGCTTTTTCCGAAAAATCATTGAACTTTCCCACCCCGTTTTCTTCGATGGTTCCCCAAGGTTTATTCGTGGTATTCGTATTTCCAAAAAGTCTTGTAAAAACTTGATAGACGACGTATTTTTTATGCGGTTCAACTTTTTTTAACGAAGTATTCCCAATAGGCTTTACTTCCTGTTTGCAACCCCAAAAAAGAACCAAAACAAATAGAAATACAACACCTAAAAACTTCCTCATGTTCAATAATTTTATCTTCTAAAGAATATCCTTTTAATTCTGTTTTGTGGTGAGCAAAGTGCTACCCTTTTCTGTCAGTAATAAATTGTCTCCCCAAACAAAACTTTCTCCGGTGATAATATTGAATATTGTTTTTCCGTTAAGCCCAATCTCATCAAATCGATTTAAATCCAACTCAACGGGCTCTTCATTTTTGTTCATAATATGAACCACTATTTCCTCACCTTTTATTCTGAACAGCACATAAACTCCATTTTCTGGAACAAAATGTACCGTTTCTCCATCGTGGATGGCTGGGCTTGTTTTTCGGTAATTCAATGCTTTTTTCAGGAACGATTGCATGTCTTTTTGTGCTTCACTTAGCCCTTCTCCTGTAAAGGCATTTATGGCATCACCTTCCCAGCCCCCCGGAAAATCACTACGGACTAAACCATGATCGCCGGGTTTATCAAAATCTTCCATCAAAATTTCGGTACCGTAATAAATCTGTGGAATACGGGGCATAGTCAATACATAACCCAGTGCCATTTTTGTTTTAGCAATATCGCCGCCCAATTGGGTGAAAATACGGCTCATGTCGTGATTATCGGGAAACACCATGAGGTCTTTTGGGCTCACATAAGCAAAATCGTTGGCCAAGCCTTTATATATTTCTATCAAACCAGAACTCCAATCTTCATTGTTATTCAAACCTTTTATGATGGTTTCTTGCATGGCGAAATCCATCGGACTTTTCAAATTGGATTTATAGCCATCTTTATTGGGGTGCCCTTGTTGCCAATAAGCAATGAGCAACGGATTGGAAGTCCATTCTTCACCCACAATATTGAAATTGGGATACTCGTTCATAATTTCACCCGCCCATTCGCTCATAAAATCCTTGTCGGGGTAAGGATAAGTGTCTTGACGGATGCCCCCAAGATTGGCCATTTCAATCCACCAAATACTATTTTGAATGGTGTATTTAGCCATAAAGGGGTTACGCTGGTTCATATCGGGCATGGAAGAAACAAACCAACCTTCGCTCATTTTATCCCTATCGATTTTTGAAGCGTAAAAATCTTGGTTGGTGGTGCGCCTGTGGCTTGTGGTAATGCTTTTGCTATTATCCCAATTCGCCAAATTATCAATGTAATTATCTTGATGGTTTATCCAATCGTTAAAGGGCAAATCCTTCATCCACCAATGTTCCAATCCGCAGTGGTTGGCCACTTGGTCCATAATCAGTTTCATGCCTTTTTGTGACATTTCGGAAGAAAGTTCTAAATACTCCTCCAAAGTACCAAAACGCGGATCAATCTCATAAAAATCGGTCATGGCATATCCGTGGTACGACCCCTGAGGCATATCGTTAGTCAATAATGGTGACGACCAAATGGCCGTAAACCCCAAGTCTGAAATATAATCCAAATGGTTGATGATTCCTTTAATATCGCCACCGTGACGAGCATAATCGTCAGATCTATCAATGGTTTTCTCATTGAGCGATTCCACAATGTCGTTATCGGGATTTCCGTTTGCAAATCGGTCGGGAGTAATCAAATAAACGGCATCACTACTATCAAACCCCACATAATCTTCGGCCGATTTTTCTCTGGATTTCAGTTCGTAAGTCTGCACCAATTCAGCTTCATTTTCCTTTTTGAAAACAATATTGAATTTTCCAGGGGAAGCAGTTTCCAAAATTTCCAAATCAAGAAACAGATAATTGGGGCTATCGGCTTTATTAACTTTTACCAAGTTTACCCCATTATATTCAATTTCCGGTGAATATTCAGAAATGTTAGGGTGTTTCACCAACAATTGAAGATTTTTATTTTTAAAACCCACCCACCAATTTAATGGCTCGATGCGCTCAATATCCTGCCTTTCCTCAACGGCAGAAACTGTACGGGTTTCATCTGTTGCCATTTCACCTTCATTTTTACAAGATAAATTTACAGTAAAAACGAACACCATGACCATTAAAATTAATGACCCGTTGTTCTTTTTTTGCTTTTTAGAATGATACATAAGCACCTATATTTATTTGATTTCCTTAATACTAATGGCATACCCTCCACCCGGAACCGACGTCAAACTCAATTTTGATTTGCTGGTTACCTTTTTGGTTTTTATGGTGTAAGCCTGCGGATTGGTTTTATAGTGAGCGTTTTTAGCATCGGCATAAATGGTGGCCTCGTACTTTTTCCCTTTGTCCAAAAAGTCGAAGTTTAGTGTTGAAGTTCGGGCATTGTTTCCGTTTACATTACCCACATACCAATTATTAGCTCCTTTTTCCTTTCTGGCAATGGTGATGTATTGCCCAGGTTCGGCTTCTAAATAATGGCTTTTGTCCCAGTCTATAGCAACATCTTTTATAAACTGAAAAGCGTCCATAAAGCGTTCGTAATTTTCGGGCAGATCGGCAGCCATTTGCAACGGACTGTACATCGTAACATACAGCGCCAATTGATTGGCAATCGTGCTATTAACATGCGAATTGTTGTCTGGATTCAGTTTACTGATATCCATTTCGAAAATTCCGGGAGTGTAATCCATCGGCCCGCCAATTAAACGCGTAAAAGGCAATATAGTTACGTGATTGGGTTTTGAGCCACCAAACGCTTGAAATTCGGTACCTCTCGCAGATTCGTTTCCTATCAAATTGGGATAAGTGCGACAAATTCCCGTTGGGCGTACCGCCTCATGGGCATTGACCATCACCTCGTAATCGGCCGCTTTTTCAATGGCATATTGGTAGTGGTTTACAATAAATTGGCTGTAATGATGGTCGCCACGCGGAATGATATCACCCACGTATCCACTTTTTACGGCATCGTAACCGTTGTCTTTCATAAATTGGTAAGCTGTGTCGAGGTGGCGCTCGTAATTCCGCACAGAGCCCGAAGTTTCGTGATGCATAATCATTTTAATTCCTTTGGATTTTGCATAATTATGAATTTCCTCAACATCAAAATCGGGATATGGCGTTACGAAATCGAACACATAATCTTTCGATTTTCCGAACCAATCTTCCCAACCTTCGTTCCAGCCTTCCACCAATAATCCGTCAAAACCATGCTCGGAAGCAAAATCGATATAACGCTTTACCTTTTCATTGTTGGCGGCATGCTTGCCATTCGGCTTCACTTTTGAATAATCGGTAACGCCCAGTTGCACGGCTGGTAGCTCATCGGTATAGGCCCAACTACTTTTTCCTGTAATCATTTCCCACCATACGCCCATGTATTTTACAGGCTTGATCCACGATGTATCTTCAATTTTACAGGGTTCGTTTAAATTTAAAGTGATTCTTGAAGCTAAAATATCACGGGCATCGTCGCTCACCAAAACGGTTCTCCAAGGCGAATTGCAAGGCGCTTGCATATAGCCTTTATCGCCAACGGCATCGGGTGTTAAGTGCGATTGAAAAACTAAATTTTCATCATCCAAATTAAGATGCATACACGAATAATCAATCAACGCTGCTTCATGAAGGTTGATGTACAATCCCTCATCGGTTTTCATCATCAAAGCCGTCTGCACGCCTGTTTTTGAAAACTGTTCCTGCGAGGCATTGTGCGTT
Organism: Bacteroidia bacterium; assembly: GCA_030430535.1. Taxonomy (GTDB): domain Bacteria; phylum Bacteroidota; class Bacteroidia; order Flavobacteriales; family Flavobacteriaceae; genus Flavisericum. Next base: position 17,823 of record JAUIKY010000034.1, on the reverse strand, counting down.
ACAGCGGTATCGAACAGCCCTCTGATTTCAGAAAGTTTGGATTCGGTATAATCATACTCCTGTGAATCGTAATCGCCCGGAATCCAAAGTGCGGTATGGTCGCCTGCCATAGCGAACTCGGTACGCTCTTCTTTAATAACAAAATAAACCAACTCCTCTTGCTGTGGAAATTCATACCGGAATCCCAATCCGTCATTGAACAACCTAAATCGAATTAAGACATCACGGTCCGTTTCATTTTGAGTCAAGATAACCGCCAACTCGTTATAATGGTTTCTAATTTCCTTTTCTTCGCCCCAAACAGGTTGCCAAGTATCATCAAACGTGGTGGTTTCTGTGTTTGAAATGGTGAAATCGTCCAACAACGATTTTTCATCATTTTTTAATTCCAATCCCAAACGGCTTGATTTTATAACCGCTTGGTTTTTGTACGTTAATTGATAAGTCGGTTCGCCATTTTCAGTTAATGAAAACTGCATTTTCAAATTTCCGTTGGGCGATTTTAACTCTTGCGAATTCCCAATGAATATCGAAAAAGCAATGGTTAGGATTACTGTAAATAATTTCATTTTGTTTAGTTTTAAATTTAAGCGGTCATTAAACTATTTGGAGCAATGGTCACTGACTTGTTGTTGATTAAAATTTCCAATTCTTTCTTGCCTTCCAATTCAAATTTAGCACCGGTTTGGCACACCTCTACTTTTAAAATTTGGTTTCTAAAATTCACTTTAAACGAATAGGCATCCCATTGTTTTGGTATTTTCGGGGTAAAGGACAACTTATCGTTTTTAACCCGCATACCGCCAAAGCCTTCTACAATGCTCATCCAAGTACCAGCCATACTGGTAATATGCAGACCTTCGTGAACTTCTTTGTTATAATCGTCCAGATCCAATCGCGATGTGCGTAAATAGAACGTGTAGGCTTGCTCCATTCTATTTAATTTTGCCGCTTGGATGCTGTGTACGCAGGGCGAAAGTGAGCTTTCGTGTACGGTAAAGGGTTCGTAAAAATCGAAATGCCGTTTTAGTTCTTCGTCCGTAAAATGGTCTTCAAAAAAGTAGAACCCCTGCAACACGTCGGCCTGTTTAATGTACGGCGAACGCAAAATGTGGTCCCAGCTCCAATTTTGGTTAATGGGGCGTTGCGATTGATCTAAATCGGAAACGGAGATTAATTCCTTATCTAAAAACCCGTCCTGTTGGAGAAACACGTTATACTTTTCTGAAAACGGCAAATATATATTATCGGCAACGGCTTTCCATTCAGCTAATTCCAAAGTAGAAAGTTTCACCTTTTCCATGATGCGTTTAAAATCTGAAGCGTATTCCTCCTCTACTTTACCAATATTTTCAATGGCATAATTGATGCACCATTTCGCCAAATAATTGGTGTACCAGTTGTTATTGACGTTGTTTTCGTATTCATTGGGACCTGTAACCCCGAGAATGACATATTTATTTTTTTCGGTTGAAAAATTGGCACGTTGGTGCCAAAAGCGTGCAATGCCAATTAACACTTCAAGACCTTTTTCGGGGATATAACTGTAATCGCCCGTATAGCGATAGTAGTTATAGATGGCAAAAGCAATGGCCCCGTTCCTGTGAATTTCCTCAAAAGTGATTTCCCATTCGTTGTGGCATTCTTCACCATTCATAGTAACCATTGGGTATAGTGCTGCTCCGTTTTTAAAGCCTAATTTTTCGGCATTTTCAATGGCTTTTTCTAAATGGTTGTAGCGGTATTCCAAAAGCGTTCGCGCTACGTTTTGGTCTTTTGTTGCCATATAAAACGGAATGCAATACGCCTCAGTATCCCAGTAGGTACTGCCGCCGTATTTTTCTCCGGTAAAGCCTTTGGGACCGATATTCAATCGGGAATCGCGCCCCAAATAGGTTTGGTTCAATTGAAAAATATTAAAGCGGATGCCTTGCTGGGCTTTTATATCGCCAGAAATGGTGATATCGGACATGCTCCAAATGGCTGCCCAAGCCTCTTTTTGCTCTTCCAATAATTTGGAAAATCCTTTTTTAGTGGACTCTTTTAATACTTTTTTTGCAGCAGAAACCAAATGGTCTTTATCATGATTTCTATCTACAACATAACCTCCAAATTTATGTATGGTAAAGGTTTCGTTCTGTTTTATTTGATGCTGATAACTTAATGAAACATAGGTGTTATCGACTTCAATTTTAGGTTCATCCGCAACTGGTTTATCCCCAACAAACACTTTGGATTCCATGAATGTGCAAACATGAAAATCGGTCTTCATGGTTTTAGCTTCGATAAAGGCTTGGTGGTTTTCGTGACTTACATTAAAAGTATCCCAAAACTTATCGTCCCAATTGGTGTCTTCATTGGCAATCCCAGAATCCAAATACGGCTGAAAGGTAATTTCGGCATCATTATTTAAAGGGGTTATTTGGTATTGAATGGCCCCCACTTCATCTGAATCTAAACTCAAAAAGCGTTTGGCTTCCGCCTGAACAACCATCCCATTTTGCAAAGTGGCCGTAAAACTTCTGGACAACCAACCTGCTTTCATGTTGAGTTCCCTTCTATAGTTTTCTACTGCTTTACACTTGAATAAATCGAGCGGTTCGCCATTCACTTCTACGTTTATGCCAATCCAATTGGGTGCATTCAGCACTTTGGCGAAATATTCGGGATAGCCATTTTTCCACCACCCTACTCGGGTTTTATCGGGATAATAAACGCCGGCAATATAACTTCCTTGAAATGTATCGCCCGAATACTGTTCCTCAAAATTGGCCCGTTGCCCCATGGCCCCGTTGCCCAAACTGAACAAGCTTTCGGATGATTTTACACGATCGGCATCAAATCCTTCTTCGATAATAGACCAGCTATCTGGTTTTATATAATCTTGATTCATATTTTTTACAATCTAAGAACGTTTTTAAGCGCTCTGTTCCTTCTTCTTTTTTCCTGAAAACAATGTTTTGATAACATCGGTATTAATTTCCGTCAGGCTTTCAAAATTAAAATCGGCCTCATTCAAGGTGTCTTTATCGCCAATACCAACGGAAACCATCTGGGCTGTGTTGGCGGCTTCAATTCCAGCAATGGCATCTTCAAAAACCACACAGTTTTCGGGTTTCACCCCTAATCTTTGTGCGCCTATCAAAAACACCTCGGGGTCGGGTTTTGCTTTACTAACGCTATTGCCGTCAACAATACCTGCAAATCGGTCGTAAATACCCACCTGCTTTAAAATAAGCGGTGCGTTTTTGCTGGCCGAACCCAAAACATATTTCACTCCCAAATCATCCAGAATATCTAAAAGTTTTTCTGTTCCGGGAAGTAATTCACTGGCATCCATTTTGGTGATAAATTTTAGGTATTCTTCATTTTTACTGATTAGAAATTCTTGTTTTTTTTCTTCGGAAATGTTGACGTTTCCTATATCCAGCAAAATCTCCAACGACCTAACACGGCTGACACCCTTTAACAATTCGTTGTGTTGTTCGGTAAATTCGAACCCTAGCCCATCGGCAAGATTTTTCCATGCTAAAAAATGATACTTGGCGGTATCTACAATAACACCGTCTAAATCGAATATAACTCCTGTTTTTTTCATTTTAAGATTTTATAATATCGTCAACATCTTTAACCTTTCCGACTAAAGCTGCTGCAATTAAAAAGCTAACACCGCTCATTACCAGAGCAAAAATAGCTTGGTTGCCATAGGCATATTTGACCAAAGGCCCTCCTATTAAGGCATTGATAATTTGCGGTATCACGATAAAAAAGTTAAAAATGCCCATGTAAACCCCCATCTTTTTTGGCGAAATAGAGCCCGCCAAAATAGCGTAAGGCATGGCCAAAATACTGGCCCAGGCAATGCCCACGGCCACCATAGAGACAACCAACCAGTTTTTGTCGGGCATAATGTAAATGGAAAGCAGCCCCAAACCACCAATTAATAGCGATAGTGCATGTGTTTTTTTTCGCCCTATTTTTTTGGCGATAAATGGCAAAGCAAAAGCATAGAACGCCGACACCAAATTGTAAACTCCAAAAAGGATGCCTACCCAATCGCCCGCATCTTGGTATGCCGCACTGCTGCTATCGGTATACAACAAACCATAGGTATGCTGTGCAATGGCCGGAGTGGAAAACACCCACATACCGAAAAGTCCGAACCAGGAAAAAAACTGAACCCAAGCCAATTGGCGCATGGTTTCGGGCATTTTTTTGAAATCTTCAAAAATGTCCAGTAAACTCGATTCCTTTTCTTGAACCACAGCTTCAATTTCGTCCGATTTTGCTTTTTCAGCTTCAAAATGTGCTAGTTCTTCTGGAGAATATTCTTTGGTGGTTAAAACTGTTACCAAAATTGAAACGACCAAAACCACAGCGCCAATGATGAATGATAAAATTAAATTCATAGGAACGGCTCCTTCTGACGTTTGATTTGGAACTCCAAACCAATTGGCCAAAGCATAAGGCAACCAAGATCCTATTACGGCTCCAAAGCCAATAAGTGCTGTTTGCACGCTAAAACCCATGGTTCGTTGGTCGGTTCTCAAATTATCACCCACCAAGGCTCGGAAAGGTTCCATAGCTATGTTGAACGAGGCATCCATAATCATGAGCATCCCTGCTCCCACCCAAAGCGGCGGTAAAAGCGCAGTGAACATATCGGCCTGGGGCATAAGCACCAAACCCACCGAAGCCAGAATGGCTCCAACTAAAAAGTATGGTTTTCTTCGACCGAAACGCCCCCAGGTTTTATCGGAATAATGACCAATAACAGGCTGAACTATCAATCCCATCAAAGGCGCTATAATCCAAAACCACGACAGTTCGTGAACATCGGCTCCGAAAATTTGAAGTATCCTACTGGCATTGGCATTTTGAAGGGCGAACCCCATCTGAATCCCCAGAAAACCGAAACTCATGTTCCAAATTTCCCAGAAACTTAATCTACGCTTTTCCATTAAATAGTATGTTTAATTAATACTATTTGATAAGCGGTATGTACTTATCAAAACTTAGGTGAGAAGTGAAAATATAAGTTTTGATTTCGCATCAAAGATATAAAAGATTTTTGGTTTTCCTAATAAAAAAAATTGGCAACGAAACTATTTAGTTGATTCTCTTTCAATAATTTCTGTCTCTATAACCAACTTTATAAAGTCCCGTTTTTCGTCGTTATTAGTAAAGTATTGCTGGCCTTCGGCGTCTTCGGCCTCCAATCGATCTATCAATAAATTTGCGGCCTGTTCGCCCATTTTTTGACCGTGCTGACTCACCGTTGTCAAACTAGGCGTGGCGTGTTTTGAGAGTACCCCATCGGTAAAACCGATTACCTGAATATCGTCGGGAACCTTCAACCCCAATTTTTTGGCCACTTTCATGGCGGTAACCGCATATAATTCGTTTACCGCAAACAAACCATCAATACTAGGGTTCGATTTTAGAAACTGAGCTATTTCAGCCTCCAAAAGTTCTAAATGGTTTTCTACGTTTAGGCTGTCATCAATCTTTAAAATCATGTTGGGGTTAGCCTCCATTCCATGATCCTCAAACGCTTTAAGATAGCCTTGCGTTCTTAACTTACCAACGCTAACATAGTCCATTGTGGTAATTAGGGCAACGTTTTTGCAATTATTTTCAATAAGCTTGTTTACGGCTTTTACGGCGCCAATAAAATCATCAACGATTACTTTATCGCACTCAACCTCATCAACAACCCTATCAAACATCACTATGGGCATCCCTTGGTTTATAGTTGCATGAAAATGGTGGTAATCCTGCTTCAACAAAGTTTCTTTTGAAATGGAGAGAATAAACCCATCAATACTACCATTGGCGAGCATCTCCATGTTGATGATTTCTTTGGTAAACGACTCGTTTGAAAGTCCAACAATAACATTATACCCACGTCGATTGGCCACCCGTTCGATACCCCGTATTACCGTTGAAAAAAAATGGTGGACAATTTCGGGTATTAAAATACCGATGGTTTTAGTTTTTCGGTTTTTTAAACTTAGCGCAATATTATTGGGCTTATAATTGTAAAGTTTTGCAAAGGCCTGGATTTTTTGCGTGGTATCTTCACTAATTTCCTTACTACCGCTCAAGGCTTTGGAAACTGTTGATACCGAAACATCTAACTCCTTCGCAATTTGCTTTAATGTTATCTTCTTTTTCATTTAAATAAATTTCGGCACCCTTTCCAATAAAATGAAAGACACTCTTCCTTTATAAATTGAATATCTATTATCAGGTTCTTAGGGTTAAAATCACAACTAAAATAGCAATTATATATTTCTGGACAGGTAATTATAGCAACATTTTTTCGACTGTTAAATTATGTGTTTTTATCAAAATACAGGTTTTGAATTAATAATTTATTAACACGAAAACGTTTTCGTTAAAAATTTCGTAATTTAAAATTATTTCTTAACATTTTCTTTACATAAGTTTGATGTGAGAAGTGAAAATATAACTAAACTATTTAATTCATTATTTAACTCATTTATATGAAAACAACTACTAAAGGTTTTCTGTTCTTTATGCTGGTTTTTCCCGTGTTTCTGTTTGGGCAAAACAGCTTAAAAGGAACAGTAACAGAGCAAGCAACTTCCATTCCGCTTCCGGGAGTTAATGTAGTGATTAAAGGCACCACCACAGGGACCGCTACAGACTTTGACGGACAATACGAAATTGAAGTTAACACTGGTGATGTATTAGTATTCACCTATGTAGGCTACCAAGCCCAAGAAATAACCTATACGGGGCAAGCCTCTTTAAACGTTCAGTTGAGCGAAGATGCCGCCCAACTTGAAGAAGTGGTTATTATTGGTTATGGTAGCGTAAAAAAAGAAGATTTAACAGGGACGGCCGATTTGGTGACTACCGAAGACTTCAACCAAGGTCCCGTACTTTCTACCCAACAACTTATAAGTGGTAAAGTGGCAGGTGTTTCTATTACTTCTGGTAGTGGTGCCCCTGGAGAAGACCAAAACATTCTTATTAGAGGTAACGGATCTTTATCATTAACCAGTAGTCCTTTAATTGTTGTTGATGGTTTTCCTCTGGACAATACAGGCGTGGGCGGAACCCGTAACCCATTAAACCTTATCAACCCCAATGATATTGAAAGTATGGTGGTTTTAAAGGATGCTTCGGCTACAGCCATTTACGGATCGAGAGCGGCCAACGGGGTAATTATGATTACAACTAAAAAAGGTAAGGATTCTGATTTTAAATTCAATCTCAATACATCAACCACGATGCATGCAACTATTGATAGAGTTGATGTTTTGGATGCCGACCAATTTAGGCAAATTGTAACCAACCATCCTAACGCCGATGCGACCACCCTTGCTTTACTAAAAAACAACAACACCAACTGGCAAGATGAAATTTACAACAATGCTTTTGGTCAAGATCACTCTTTTAGCGCATTGGGTAACGCCTTTGGTATCCCTATGAGATTCTCTTTGGGGCATTCAGACCATGATGGTAATTTAAAACGTGACAACTTTAAAAGAACCACTGGATCGATAAACCTTTCCCCAAAGTTTTTAGACGACCACTTAAAACTGGAATTGAACGCAAGGGGCACTTATACCGAAAACTTTTTTGCTAACCGAGGAGCTATTGGGGCGGCAAATACCTATGCACCAACTGAACCTGTTTTCGATAGCAACTCACCGTTTGCCCCTTACTCGTCTTGGGTTGACATGGCTACGGGGCTAATGCCAAGTTTAGGGAATGCCAACCCTGTTGCCCAATTGAACTTAAGGGACGATTCAGCCGAAGTAAGACGCCTTATTGCCAATGCTAAAATAGATTACAAACTGCACTTTTTCCCAGATTTAACAGCAACCGTTAACGCGGGTATCGACAAATCGAATAGCCATGGTAGGATAATTGTTTCGGATATGATGCCAACTGCCGACCCAACTTGGAACGGCTCTTACAGCAGATATTCCAACGAAAGGGACAGCAAGTTATTTGATGCTTACCTAACTTATAATAAGTCCATTAACGACAAGCATAATTTGAATATAGTAGGCGGTTACTCTTACCAATCGTTTGAGCGTCCTTACGACTTTAATTATGATAGCGAAGCTGCTGAAGACGGCAGGGAACCTGTTACCATCGATAAGAGAAAAGAAGTTTTATTATCGTATTTCGGTCGATTTAATTATGATTACAACGGAAAATATCTATTGACCGCTACGTTAAGAGCCGACGCATCATCAAAGCTAAACCCTAATGACAGATGGGGCTACTTCCCTTCAATAGCTGTGGCTTGGAACATGCACAAAGAGAATTTCCTTGAAGATTCTTTTTTAAACGAACTAAAACTAAGAATTGGTTATGGTGAAGTAGGTAACTCAAATGGTCTTGAACCTTATCAATTCCTAACCCGATATACAGGAAGTAGAGATGATGCCTATTACCAACTTGGCAATTCGTTTTACCAAACATACAGACCCGACCCATTAAACGAAAACTTAAAATGGGAAGTAGGCAACACACTTAATATTGGTATGGATTTTAGTTTGTTGAACAGTAGAATTTCTGGTTCGGCCAATGCTTACATCAAGAAAACAAAAGATTTAATTGCCTTTGCATCTGTTGATCCATTTACCAATTTTGGAAGTAGAATTGATAAAAACATTGGCGATATGGAAAACAAGGGTATTGAATTCGCCGTTAATGTAATTCCAGTAAGAACGGAAGATTTTGAATGGTCGGTAAGCTACAACGTAGCTTTTAACGACAATAAAATTACAAGGCTGCCTTTCGACCAAGAAGTTGGTGGTATTAGTGGTGGTGTTGGTAATAATATTCAATTGCACACCGAAGGCGAAGCTCCATTCAGCTTTAACGTGTTTCAACAAGTTTACGATACCGATGGCAATCCCATTGAAGGTGCTTTTGTTGACCGAAACGGAGACAATGTTATTAATGATGCCGACAAGTACCTTTATCACGATCCCTATGCAGATGTGATTATGGGACTAAACACCAACCTAAGTTATAAAAATTGGGATTTGGCCATAGTAACCAGAGCTAACATTGGAAATTATGCATACAACAACGTGGCTTCAGGAAACTCATATTTAAACGGTGTGGTTCCAACAACCAACAACTTTTTATGGAACATACATTCCGATTATCTTGAAACAGGTTTTCTGAATCAAACAGACAATAATTTCCTGAGCAGCCATTGGATTGAGGAAGCTTCATTTTTTAAGGTAGATAATATCACTTTAGGATACACACTTCGCGAAGCTATAAAAGACATGACAATAAGACTCTCTGGTTCCGTTCAAAATGTACTAACGGTAACAGATTACAACGGTTTAGATCCTGAAATCACTGGAGGTATCGACAACAGTTTTTACCCTAGACCACGATCGTTTGTACTTGGATTGAATTTGGATTTTTAAAAAATTGACTGATGAAAAATATAATGAACAAAATCATTTTAATGGTAGCTATCGCTTTTGGCATAACTTCATGCCACAAAGATTTAGATCAATTTCCTATTGATCCCGATAGCTTTACAGAACAAGACGTATTTGCCGATGCTGCATCTGCAAAAAACGCACTCGCCAAACTGTATGCCAGTTTAGCTTTAACAGGCCAACAAGGTGGCGATAGCGGGCAACCCGATATTAGTGATATCGACCAAGGGTTTTCACAATACACCAGAATGCTTTTTAACTTAAATGAACTTACAACCGACCACGCCGTTGTGGGCTGGGGAGATCCTGGGTTGCCCGATTTACACGGTATGTACTGGTCTGCCAGTAACGATTTTACCGGAGCCATGTATTTGCGTTTGGCCCAAGAAGTGTCGTTTTGTAACTCGTTTATCTTAAACGCTTCTACCTTAACAGAGCCAGAAGTTGAAAGCTATATTGCCGAAGCACGCTTTTTAAGAGCATTTGCTTATTACAATTTAATAGATATGTTCGCCAATGTGCCAATTTTAACTGAAATCACTACAGATTTGCCTGTTCAAAGTTCTAGAATAGAAGTCTTCAATTTTGTTGAATCTGAACTATTGGAACTCCAAGATATTTTGCCCAACAGTGGTGCCAATGAATACGGACGTGTAGATCGTATCGCGGCCATGGCACTACTATCCAAACTATATTTAAATGCTGAGGTTTGGACTGGAACGCCAAGATATGACGATTGTGTTACAGTTTCAAACAACGTGATAGGATCAACTTATTCCTTGCACACAACCGACCTTAACGGAAACGGTACAGCCTATGACGAACTATTTTTAGCCGATAATGATTCAAACGGGGCTCAGAATGAATTTATTTTTACAATTTCTTTCGACGGTGTTCAATCAACAACTTATGGAGGCTCTACTTTTATAATACACGGAGCTACCGGCGGAACCATGGATCCCTCGGCATTAGGAATTAATGGCGGCTGGGGCGGTTACAGAACCACAAAAGCTTTGGTTGAAAAATTCGACTCACCTGAAATAGATGTTAATGGACTGAACAGTGGCCTAACCGGAACCCCATCAGATTGGGGATTGGTAGGCGATGCTACCGAAAACAGTTGGGATGGCCCAGACATGGAAATGTACGAGACCTCAACTAACGTTTTTGAACTTTATGCTACGCTTTCAGCAGGAAAAATGAAATTTCGATTCAATGAAGATTGGAACAACAACTATGGCGACGATGGAGCCGATGGTAGCTTAGAACCTGGTGGTGCCGACATTGATGTTGACGCAGGCACTTATTTAGTGACTTTCGATTTGGATAATTTAACCTATTCGCTTACAGCAATAACACCTCCAAGCGATAAACGCGGTATGTTTTACACCGACGGACAAAATTTGGAAATTGCAAGCATACCTCCTTTTAAAGAGGGTTATGCCGTTACTAAATTCAAAAATATCGATATTAATGGCAATATTGGCAACGACACCAGTGGCGAATTTACAGACACCGATTTACCGATGATCCGCTTGGCAGAAATCTATTTGAATTATGCCGAAGCCCACTTAAGAGGCGGCGGCGGCGATGCCAATTTAGCATTATCGTTAATCAACCAATTGAGAGAGCGTGCTTATGGCGATACATCAGGAAATATTTCGTCTGGAGATTTAACCCTCGATTTTATTTTGGACGAGCGCTCCAGGGAACTTTACTGGGAAGGGCAAAGACGCACCGATTTAATCCGTTTTAACAGATTTACAACTGCCGATTATTTATGGCCATTTAAAGGCAACCAGCCCAATGGCGTTTCTACCAGTGCTTTTAGAAATATTTTCCCTATACCAAACAACACTATCTTAACTAATCCTAACCTAGTACAAAACAACGGTTACTAATAAAATATTAAGACCATGAAAAAATTAAAATTTTTAGCTGTATTGCTTATAAGCATCCTAAGCTTTACTTCTTGCGAAGACGACGTTAGCTTAACATATATTGCCCAGCCACAAGGTGAATTTACATTTTCAAATACATTTTTACCGGAATACGTATTAATTCCAGCGGCTTCAAAAAACATTGGAGAACGCTTTACTTGGAGAGCTGCCGATTTTGATACGCCAACCAATATCACCTATGAGCTTCAAACCTCATCAAGTGCAGATTTCAGCACGATGACAGTAGTTGGCACAACCGAGAAAAACGAGTATGCCGTTACCATAGGGGATTTATTAAACTATGCTGCCGATGCAGGATTGGATAACGACCCTGCAACCGAAAACCCAAATACCGGAAGCATCTTTTTTAGATTGAGAGCCTTTGCAGGAACCAATTCGGATATTGAAACCATAACCACTGCACAAGCACTTACCGTTACTCTTCCCGAAGATACCGGTAGTGGTCCTGTTTGCGACCTTGAATACTTATACGCTGTTGGCGCAGGATTACCTGATGCTGGTTGGGGCTGGACTACGCCTGTAAAATTGGCTTGCCTTGGTGATGGTGTTTACGGATGGAACGTAAACCTTCAAAATAATGGTGGAGCCGACAATAACTTTAGGTTCTTTACTAGCGATGGCGATTGGGCTTCGGGCTTAAACTACCCGTACTATTCTGGTGAAGGCTATACCATCGATGCCAACTTCGAAGATGCTGGCGATGGCGATAATAACTTTGCCTTTACAGGTACAACAGGCTATTACTATCTTGAAGTAGACACCACTAATAAAACTATTACGTTAAGCGACCCGAAACCAACTGGAGTATGCGAATACGACCAATTATGGGCAGTTGGAGCCGGATTGCCAGATGCCGGATGGGATTGGGCTACACCTGTTCAATTTTTATGCACGGGCGAAGGTGTATATTCAGGAAGTGTAAATTTAGCCAACGATGCCTTTAGATTCTTCACAAGTAATGGCGACTGGAACTCTGGTTTAAATCACCCCTACTATTCAGGAGAAGGTTATACCATCGATGCTAACTTTGAGGATGCTGCTGATGGCGATAACAACTTCAGATTTATCGGTACACCAGGTACATACTTTTTAACTATTGATACTGTAGCCAAAACCATTACATTAGAATAAAACCAACTTTCTTATGTAACTGAATAAATACCTGTGTGCCCTTTTTTATTGAGAGAGTCGCACAGGTATTTTTTTTAAAATTGAAAAAACTAGACTATGAAAAACATTTATATATTCTTTTTACTGGCTTCTGCCCTTTCTTTTGGTCAGGTTAGCACTTCGCCGGCCATCCCAACAGAAGCCGATGCCATTACCATATTTTTTAATGCCACCGGAACAGAATTGGAAGGCTACACCGGAGATGTATACGCCCATACTGGTTTAATCACTTCTGAATCTAATGACGATACCGACTGGAAACACGTTATTGGGTCTTGGGGCAACAACACCACACAACCCAAGCTTACCAGAACGGGCACCAATACTTACGAACTATACATAAACCCCAATATCCCAACGTTTTACGAAACCAATACAGGAGAAACAGTTACCGACATTGCATTGGTTTTTAGAAGCAGTACCGGAAACGCCCAGTCAAGGCCCAATATTTTCATTCCCATTTACGCTGAAGGACTGAATATTACCATTACAAATCCTTCCAACGAAGCGGTTTTTAATTTAAACGACAATATTACCATTAGTGCAGCATCGAGCATCAATGCCGATTTGGAATTGAAAGTCAATTCCAATTCCGTGCAAACGGCAACAGATGCCACTTCCGTTTCAACATCGTACACCTTTACTTCAACGGGAATACACACCATTGAGGCTTCGGCCAGCCAAGGTGGCGAAACCAAACAAGAAACCGTTTCGGTTTATGTAAAAACGCCTACCCAAAACGCAACGATGCCAACTGGTCCCTCAAATGGTTTTAACGATAATGAGGATGGTACCGTAACATTTGTTTTAGAGGCACCCAATAAAACCGATGTATTTCTTGTTGGCGGATTTAATGATTGGGAACTCAACCAAACCTATCAAATGAAAAAGGATGGCGACCATTTTTGGCTTACCGTTTCAGGACTGGATGCTAATACCGAATACGCCTACCAGTACGTTATTGATTACACCATAAAGGTGGCCGACCCGTATGCAAAAAAAGTATTGGATCCCAATAACGACCAGTACATCCCTGCTTCAACTTACCCCGATTTAATGCCTTACCCAACGGGAGAAACCACAGGAATTGTTTCAACCTTTAAAATCAATGAAGCAGACTATACTTGGCAAAACACATCGTTCACCAAACCAAACAAAGAAAACTTAATAATCTACGAAATGTTGCTTCGCGATTTTACCGAAGGCGGCACCTACCAAGATGCCATGACGCATTTGGATTATTTGGAAAATTTAGGAGTCAATGCCATTGAATTGATGCCTATCAATGAATTTGAGGGCAACATCAGTTGGGGCTACAACCCTTCGTTTTATATGGCTTTAGACAAAGCTTACGGCACGGCCAACGATTTAAAAGCCTTTGTTGATGCTTGCCACCAACGCGGTATGGCCGTAATAACCGATGTGGTTTTTAATCATTCTTTCAGTCAATCTCCTTTATTGCAAATGTATTGGGACAGCACCAATAATCGTCCGGCAGCCAATAGCCCGTATTACAACCAAAACCATAATTTGGTAGACAACACCAGTGCGCATTGGGGTTACGATTTTAACCATGAATCTTCATATACCGTAAATTTCTTTAACGATGTGTTGAGTTTTTGGATGAACGAATACAAAATAGATGGATTCCGTTTCGATTTCACCAAAGGACTTTCAAACACCATTTACACCGGAGCCAACAACTGGGCCAGTGCCTATGATGCCGATAGAATTGAAAACCTTAAAGCCTATGCCGACCATGTTTGGGCCAATAACCCTGGCAATGAAGCTTATGTGATTTTCGAACATTTGTCAGACAACAACGAAGAAACCGAGTTGGCCAATTACGGTATTATGCTTTGGGGAAACCTCAACCACAGTTTTAACCAGAACACCATGGGTTATAGTGATGGTGCCGATGTGTCGTGGCTCTCTTACCAAAACAGAGGATGGAACAACCCGCACATTGTTGGCTATATGGAAAGCCACGATGAAGAACGTTTAATGGTAAAAAATTTAGCTTACGGCAACTCAAACGGCGGATATAACGTGAAAGATTTAGCCACGGCCCTCGATAGGCAAGAAGCGGCTTCTGTTGTTTTTTACGGTATCCCGGGACCAAAAATGATTTGGCAATTTGGAGAATTGGGCTACGATAAAAGCATTAACTGCGAAAACGATATTAATGATGGTAGTTGCAGGCTGGACGAAAAACCCGTAGCATGGACGCTGGGCTATAACAACGATGCCGACCGAATCGATTTAAGGGAAGTTACCGCCAAAATGATTGCCTTAAAAAAGCAGTTCCCTTCAACTTTCAACACCGATAATTATAATTTAAATGTTAATGGCTTGGTGAAACGCATCAATTTGTACGACAACGCAGGAAGTTTAGATGTGGTAATAGTAGCGAATTTTAGTGTGACCACACAATCTGTGAACCCCAATTTCCCTTCAACCGGAACGTGGTACGAGCAGTTTTCAGAGACCTCAATCAACGTTACCAACCCAACAGCTTCTTTAAGTTTACAGCCGGGAGAATACAGGCTCTATGCAAAAACGGAAAACTTAAGCACGAGCACTAAAGTTTCCCGCACCATGAAAATATTCCCCAACCCGGTTCAAAACACATTTTCCATCAACAAACCTATAGATGCTATTAACATTTACAGCATCACAGGCAAATTGGTAAAAAGTTTTAATGGGCATTTTGAAAAAAACCATCTGTTCAATATTTCAGAATTACCAAAAGGCATGTACCTCACCAAGATAAAAGTAAGCACAAAGGAATTGACAGTTGTAAAACTTGTAAAAACCTAATAGTGTAGTTTAGTTTGTTTTTTTGGAGGGTCTAAAAAGTATTTTTTAGACCTTCTTTTTTTGCCTTCAAAAAAGGCTTCTTTAAAGTTACTTTTATATTAAAACAAGAGATTTCACATCCAAATAAAGACAGCACTCCCATTTATATTGATGTCTTTTTTAAATTATTACTGTATATTTCAAATTTAATATCTACTTAAGGTAAACCCATTTGATGCTATGGTAATTAAAAAAAACTTTTACTTTCTTTTTCTATTCTTTTTTCTACTGGTGGCAATGGGGGTTAATTCTCAGTCCCAAACCACATTCAAAAAATTAAATCAATCAACAGGTCTTTCAAACGGAAGAATAACAAGTATTGTAAAAGAAAAAGATGGGTTTATATGGATTGGAACCAAAAATGGGCTAAACCGTTACGACGGACTTCAGGTAAAAGTTTACAACAAAAAAAATAGCAACCTTGGCTCTAACGATATTTCAGATTTGTTTATTGATAGTAAAAATAAACTTTGGATTACAACTTTGGGCGGTGGAGTGAATATTTACAACCCCTTAACAGATTCCTTTAAAGTATATAAAAATTCACCTAATACCACCAAGTCCCTTCTATCCAATCAGGTGAACACTGTTATAGAAGATTCTAAAGGTAACATGTGGTTCGGAACAGAAAAAGGGCTATGCAAGTTCAATAAAATTACTGGCAATTTTACTTCTTACACTAACCAACTAAATCCAAACCAATCTAAAAACAGCAATAGCATCACTTGTTTATATAGTGACAAAAATGAAAATATATGGGTTGGCACCTTCGGCAACGGTTTGTTCCTATTTGATGTTGCAGAAGAAAAATTCAGCCAAATAGCCCCCAAAGAAATGATGGTCTCAGATTTTATAAATGACATTGAAGAGCTTAACCGGGATAAAGTATTAATAGGAACGAGCGGAAGTGGTTTATTGCTGGTAGACATAAGTACTTTTAAGTTTTCGAATTTCCTTAAAGAAAATCTGTCCTTAAAACAAGAGGTTAATATTGTTCGGTCTATAAGAAAAGATAATCAAGACAATCTGTGGATAGGCACAGATGGCAATGGTGTTTTTGAAATTGAATATCCAAATGCCAAAAGCCCAATAATTCATAATTATTTGTATAATCCACAATTAGAATCGTCACTTTCAGGAAACGCCATTTATGAAATTATGGATGATAACGATTCGAATATCTGGATAGGCACCGCGTGGAATGGTATAAGCATTTTGAACAAAAACAGTACCAATGAAATTTTGTTTAGCGATATAATAGGGCTAAACCCAACACCAATATTATCTATTTACAAAAACGAACACAAGCTTTATTTAGGACTTGATGGCGAAGGGCTGACTGTTTATAACCAAAACCTTAACCAGATAAAATATTATAACGAAAAAGACAAAAACGGGTCTATTAAAGGAAAATTCATCCAGAAAATTACTGAAACAGATAATCAAGAAATTTGGTTAGGGACTTTTGCTAACGGACTCATAAAGTTTGACGAAAAACTGAATACTTTCAAGCAATACAAGCATGAATTCAACAATAAAAAATCCATTAGTCGTGACGATGTCAGGGATATTATTGAAGATGAAAACAATAATTTATGGATTGCAACTTGGGGAGGTGGTTTAAATTATTTCAATCCAAAAACAGAGGAATTTATCAAATTTAGAAATGAAGCCAATAACAACAACACGGTCAATAACGATAATTTGATATCCTTAGAACAAGACGGAGACCACATCTGGATTGCAACCTTTGGAGGTGGTGTAAATTTACTTGACACCAAAACAAAAAAATTCACATATTTCACCCATAATGATACAGACCCATCAACCATTAGCGGCAACAATATTTTTTCATTGTTAAAAGATTCAAAAGGATATTTGTGGATAGGCACCTCTGGAGAAGGAATCAACAGATTAAATTTAAAAACCAAAGAAATAGAACGTTTTGAGGCTAATGAAAACATTAGGTATCTCACTATAACGGGTATTATTGAAGACGACGAGAAAAACATTTGGTTTAGCACAAAACAAGGTATTATAAACTACAATTACCAATCAAATACATTCAATACATTTTCAGATTTATCTGGAGAATTCCACATCAATTCGATATTTAAAGATGAAAGTGGTTTACTGTATTTTGGGGGAGTAAACGGAGTGGTTAAGGTAAACCCCAAAACGATTGTTGTTGAAAACAAACGACCTCCCGTTAAGCTCACCAACTTTAAGTTGTTCAACAAAGAGGTGAACATTGAAAAGGGAGGATTGTTAGAAAAAAATATTGCTTTTACTGATGACATTCAGCTTAACCATAACCAAGATGTTTTAACATTTGAATTTTCTGCACTTCAATTTCCATTTTCAAATAATTGTGAATA
>JAUIKY010000079.1 GCA_030430535.1 Bacteroidia bacterium | reverse complement strand
TGCCAGAGGGTATGAAAGAAAACGACGCCTTTCCCGAACCAATTATCACGCCAGCCACAAAAGCAGAAATGGGTGACCATGATGAAGATATTTCTCGTGAGGATATTTTAAAGCGTGGCATTGTTTCAGAAGAAGATTATTTGGTTTTGGAAGATTACACGCGTAAACTTTTCCAAAGAGGTTCTGAAATAGCGGCTTCGCGCGGATTGATTTTGGTGGATACAAAGTATGAATTCGGAAAAACAAAAGATGGAAACATCGTGCTGATTGATGAAATTCATACACCCGATTCCTCACGTTATTTTTATGCCGAAGGTTACGAGGAACGTCAGCAAAAAGGCGAGCCGCAAAAGCAGCTTTCAAAAGAGTTTGTTCGCCAATGGCTAATCAGTAATAATTTTCAGGGATTGGAAGGACAAACCGTACCACACATGAGCGATGAATACATCCAATCAGTATCAGACCGCTATATCGAACTTTACGAAAACATTACGGGCGAAACTTTTGTGAAAGCCGATGTGAGCGATATCCAAAGTAGGATAGAGGCTAATGTTTTAACATATTTGAAGTAGAGGAAAATGAATTCCTCACATGTGTTGGTATTCACAGTAAAAAAAGGTGCATAATTTAAATTATGCACCTTTTTTTATTAACGAAAATATCAGGAATTATAATAGATACCATTTACCATTTACATAAATAATGTAAATGGTGCCGACACCTGATAAAGAAGTTGGAGATGTAATGTTTAAAGAGGGATTAGCTTGAAGAGTTTTTCCATTAGGATCAAGTATTGTTCCGTTTACATGATGTATACATATATTTTGCCCTTCTGAAGGTGATGCTGGTAGTGATACTGTTGATGTACCTGGTACAGTTGCAATTTGGTTTTCGGTAGTTAATGTCGTATCTGAGTTTACATCTGTAGCTACCCATACTGAACCACCACCAGAAGGTAAATCAATCCAAGCATAGTTGCCACTACCATCGGTTTTTAAAACCTGCCCGTCGTTTCCACCGGTTGGCAGTTCAATTTCGTTGGTTACAGAGCCATCCACTTCAGCAGTTAAATAGCCGTTGTTCGCTACGAAAGCATCTACTTGCGTTTCGTTCAACTGTGTGTTGGTGTCGGTAGTTTGATCTACCCAAGCATAGTTGCCACTACCATCGGTTTTTAAAACCTGCCCGTCGTTACCACCGGTTGGCAGTTCAATTTCGTTGGTCACAGAGCCATCCACTTCGGCAGTTAAGTACCCATTATTCGCTACGAAAGCATCCACTTGCGTTTCGTTCAACTGTGTGTTGGTGTCGGTAGTTTGATCTACCCAAGTATAGTTGCCACTACCATCGGTTTTTAAAACCTGCCCGTCGTTTCCACCAGTTGGCAGTTCAATTTCGTTGGTTACAGAGCCATCCACTTCGGCAGTTAAATAGCCATTATTCGCTACGAAAGCATCTACTTGTGTTTCGTTCAACTGTGTGTTGGTGTCGGTAGTTTGGTTTACCCAAGCATAGTTACCCGATCCATCGGTTTTTAACACTTGTCCGTCATTTCCGCCTGTGGGTAATTCAATTTCATTGGTCACAGAGCCATCCACTTCAGCAGTTAAATAGCCGTTGTTCGCTACGAAAGCATCCACTTGCGTTTCGTTCAGTTGGGTGTCCGTATCTGTGTCTACTGTTTGGTCAACCCATGCGTAGTTTCCAGCACCATCGGTTTTTAAAACCTGTCCGTCGTTTCCACCGTTTGGTAGTTCAATTTCGTTGGTCACAGAGCCATCTACTTCAGTAGTTAAATATCCATTATTGGCCACAAAAGCATCCACTTGAGTTTCGTTCAACTGCGTGTTGGTGTCGGTAGTTTGGTCTACCCAAGCATAGTTGCCCGATCCATCTGTTTTTAAAACTTGTCCGTCATTTCCGCCTATGGGTAATTCAATTTCGTTAGTTACTGAGCCATCAATTTCTGCCGACAGTTTGTTGTTCCAGTTTATAATATCAGAATTTAAAATACCACTAGCAGCCGAAGCTGTAAAATTGGGATCGTTTTCTGTAATACCGCCAGATATACTTTCGGCTGTTTTGGCATGCAGCGCATAGGGTACGCTAAGCAGTTGGCTTACTCCTGTAATGGTATAAGAGCTGCCTCCGTTGGGGTCGATTTCTGTTTTGATAAAGTAAGTGTTGTTGCCCCAATCTATGGTGTTAAAATTGCCGCTTACTTGGTTTCCAGTACCAATTTCTATGTTAATTAAGCCATTGGCATTGGTGCTTGGGTTCTGGGTTTCAGCATAAATGGCATTTCCGTTTGCCGAATTTTGCAAAATACTAATTTGTACTCCAACGGGTTGATTCGCTAAAATTGTGTTGCTGGAGTTTCTTACAATGGCTTGGTAACTAAGCTTTTCTGGGGTTTGTGCAAATACACTGGTGCAAAATGCAACAAAAAATAAAGGTAGTAGGTAAAGATTTTTCATAAGGATTAATTTTTTATGATTTTAAAAGATTTGGTTGTTTGGTTTGAACTGTTGTTGATTTTAAGAATGTAGGAAGCGGTTTCTAGATTGTTTACATCTATTTTGGTTGTTTTTGATTGAACCTTTCCTCGCCTTACTAATTGCCCTGAAATGCTAAACAATTGATAATCGAAAGTATTTTGGTCTACCTTATCAATATTCACATGGATTACAGAAGTGGTTGGGTTGGGGTAGGTTGTAATCTCTAAATTGGTCTGTAAGTCAATAATACTTAGGTTGGCACCATCAAAAGCAAACTGGATACCTTGTATTGCAGAACCATCTGCACTGGAGTTGTTTACTTGTATCATTTGGCCTACGGAATAGCTAGCTGTACCGCCACCTCCAGATGCGTTGTTTCCGGATGCAATTACTGCTTGCTGGGCTTGTAATTTACTTGAGGTAAGACCCATTAGAAATACAGCAAAAAGAAGCTTAATTGCGTTTTTTTTCTTTTGTTTCATTAAGATTAGATTTGGGGTTAAAACTTTATTTGTTCGATGAAATACTAAAAAAATCGTTCAAATATACATTTTTATCGTTTAAAAAAATAAAAATCTTACTTTTTTGTGAAAAAAGTTTTGATTTTGTTGAACTCTTCAGGTTTTTTTTATGGGCGTTACGAATGTTTAACGTAAGGTTGAAAATGGGTAGGCTTTAAACAAACACACGTTCAACAAACCTGTGTCATTATTGTAGAAGATAAGATTCACGAAAAACGATATGTTTTTGAAATCTGAATAAAAACTATAGGGAACAATTTTTTTGATATTGGCGTAATGAAAAGTGCGTTAGTTTTTTATGAATTTATCTCATTATAAGATAAAGTATTCCTACTCGTAAAGTTTTAACCGGTTTTTTAGTTGTTGAAGCTCGTGGTTAAGGTCTTCAACTTTTTCAAGTAAATTCATAACAACATCAATGCCTTCTATATTTACATGTAAATCGTTATGGATACGCATAATTTTTTCAAAAGTAGTGAGCGAGTCTTGATGTACGCAGATAGATTTTTCAATAGTTATTAGTTCTATTAAGCCTTCTTCGTGTAATTTTTTGAAAAACGAGGTTTCTACGGTGTAGCAATCACACAGTTGATTAATGGGTATGAATTTTTTCTTGTCCATAATTATTGGAGTTTTTCAAGTTCTCTGAACAATGCCTTTTCTTTTTCGCTTAAATTTTTAGGTATCTCTATGTTGTAGGTAATGTAAAGATCGCCATATTTTCCGTCCTGCTTGTATTTAGGGAACCCTTTGCCTTTTAGTTTTACCTGAGTGCCGTTTTGGGTTTCGGGGGCTACTTTTAATTTTACTTTTCCTTTAAATGTGTCAACAACCATGTCGCCGCCCAATATGGCCTTATAAAGGTTTAGGTTGACCGTGGTGTAAAGGTTGTCGCCGTCGCGTTTAAATTTTGTGTTGTTGATAATTGAAAACTGAATGTGCAAATCGCCATTGGGACCACCATTTATGCCTTCCCCGCCATAGCCCTTAATTTTAATTATTTGCCCATCTTTTACCCCGGCCGGAATGGTTAGCCTAATGTTTTTTCCATTAATAGTTAAAGTGCGTTTATGGCTCTCGTAAACGTCTTCTATTGGGAGTTGAAGTTCGGCATTGAAATCTTGACCTCTAAATTGTACATTTTGAGAACCGCCGCCAAAGCCGCCGCCAAACATGGAATTAAAGAAATCTGAAAAATCGTCTTCAGAAAAACCACTTCGGCCTCCCGAGTAACTGCGTTGGTAGGATTGCTTACGGCTTTGCTGGTTTGCCTGTTCAAAAGCTTCGGCGTGTTTCCAATCTTTCCCGTATTGGTCGTACTTGGCCCGGTTTTCTTTATTGCTCAAAACTTCGTTGGCCTCGTTGACTTCCTTAAATTTTTTTTCGGCCTCTTTATCGTTTGGATTTACATCGGGGTGATATTTTCTAGCTAATTTGCGGTATGCCTTTTTTATTTCGGCTGCCGTTGCATTTTTATCGAGACCCAAAACTTTGTAATAATCAATATACTCCATAATTGAAAATTATAGGAAAAGTTAAATTTCAACACCATAAGGTTTTACGCTAATTTAAGCGTTTTTGGACAGAAAGTCAATACCGGAAATTTCTAAAAACAATAGAAATATTGTTTTAATAAAATGAGTTAGGATAGTAACGAATTAAATTTGGTTTGAAATCAATTGTTGAAAAGCACGATGCGCCCATTAAGTGGTTGTTCGTTTCTATAGTTGTTAATTGGCATGTTGTTTTTTAGTTTGAGTACTTCCTCAACCGACAAGTAAAAGGGCTCTTTAAATACAATCCAATTGACCTGTTCGGAGCATGGCGGCGTGGTGAGCGAGCCACTGTATGAATAAAAATTTTTGTCTTTTAGAAAGAGGTCCGACAAATCAATTTTTTGATGGATTTCTTTGCTTCCACCATTTTCTAAAGGTAAAAAGCTTTCAAAAAATTCGAAAAGCTGACTCTTGTCACCCTCTTCGCCCAAAAGCCCAAAAACGGTAATTTCACCGCTTTTACTAACATGTACCAAATGCATTTCAATGGGGTAAGTAATACCGTTTATTTTGTGCTCAGAGGGTTCATGGAAATGGATTTGTTTTAAATAGAAAGTCTGGTTTTTGTAATTTATGGAATCGCCCGCTTCAAAATCGAATTGAATGGAGTGGCCATTGTTTTCCACTTTTTTAATTAAGGTTGTTGGGGTATACTTAATGTTCAATTCGTTTTTTGTAGAAACGGAATGGGCATATTTATGGATGATGTTAATTGGAGACTGGTTGATGCCACCACAATCGGAATTTTTTTCAATTTCAACCCAGTGTTCCGGCGAGGTTTCTCCCGAGTAGCTCCAGTGCTGCGCATTTTCATATGTTGAATAAGTGGTTTGCGGTATGTGTTTTTTTCGATTGCAGGATAAAACAACCATTAATAAAACATAAACTAGAAGTTTAGTCTTCATCTTTTTGTTTTTAATGAGCTATAGGTTTTACGAGGTAAAATTATTGGTTTTACTGAGCATAAATCCTAACTTTTGTCAGTTTTACCATTTAAAAACAAAAAAGCCCAACCTAAAAAGGTTGAGCTTTTCTAAAATTATTTTAAAAGCAAATTAGTTGTTACCTGCTGCTAAATTTTTCATTTCTTTTTCGATCATATCGTAGAACTGATCAATTTTTGGTAATACCAAAATACGTGTACGTCTGTTTTTAGCTCTGTTTTCGGCTGTATCGTTGTCTGCAACAGGCACGTAAGAACTACGTCCGGCAGCTACCAAACGACCAGGGCTAACACCTAAATCCTGTAACTCTCTAACTACTGATGTAGCACGTTTAACACTTAAATCCCAGTTATCCAATAAAGGAGGTTGGCTGTAAGATCTGCTATCGGTATGCCCTTCAACCATACATTCAAAATCAGGTTTGCCGTTAACCACAGTGGCCACTTTTCCTAAAACTTCTTTGGCTCTTGAAGTCACTACATAGCTACCGCTTTGGAACAATAACTTGTCAGCAATAGAGATGTAAACCACGCCTTTTTCAACATTCACCTCAATATCCGGATCGTTGATGCCAACCTCGCGCTTTAAGCTGGTTACAAGTGCTAAAGTAACACTGTCTTTTTTGGTAAGCGCGTCTTGTAAACGTGTGATTTTTAAATCTTTTTCCTTCATGCTTTCCAAGGTCTTCTCTATGTTTGAAGCGCCTTTAGCGGTAAGTACTTGGAGGTTGTCGTTGTAGTTTCTTAAATCTTGAACTTGCTCTTCTAAAGCTTTAGATCTAGCCGTAGCAGAAGCTCTTTCTTCTAAACAAGAGTTTAATTTTACGGTAGCCGAATTTAAAAGATCTTGGGTTTCTTTTTGTTTGGCTTGAAGATCGGTATATAATTTTTTAGATACACATGAACTTAAGAATATCATAGATGATACACTAAGCAATAAAACTTTTTTCATAATTAATAAAGGATTAATATTTCGTGTTAATTGTTTAAACAAAAATATACAAAAAACGCGCCATATAAAGTTTTTAACAAAATTTTATTCACAAAATAGGTTGTTTTGTGAATCATAAATTGGTATTGTGAGAATACTTGTAAAAAATGTTGGTTTAGTGCGTGGTAATCTTTTATTAAGGCTT
>JAUIKY010000078.1 GCA_030430535.1 Bacteroidia bacterium | reverse complement strand
ATATTGGCTTTCAATTGGCGCTGTGCTTCATTAAAATTTACGGTTACGGCTATGGTGTCCAAATCTTTTAGGTTAACAAAAAACAGATCGTTTAAAATAGGAGCTTGGCTAATATGTCCACGCAAATTTAATTTTACGGGATTGGTAATACTGTCTGGCACTTTAGTATCTCTGTAGAAATAACTAAATATATGGCGTTGCAAGGCTTTGCTGAAAGTTTGTGGGTCTGTGTTAGATTGTAGCGATGCATCAACCACCTTATTTTTAAGGGTTACCGATGTGGTATCTGTTTTTACAAAAGCATTGGCGCTCAATTTGCCCAAAAGGTAAGTTTTGTTATTGTACACCATAACCCCGTCGTCAATTAAGGCCTCTGCGTGGTATTGTTTGCTGTTTCCTTTAAAATGGGCATTCATTTTCATTCCGGCCTTAACGTTGCGCTGCATAAGGCCCAAAGCTTGTAAATCGGCGCCAATAACATTCAATTGGGAATGGATTTCAGGGGCTACAGAATCTAAAACCACCTGCGAGTGGAGCTCTATGTTGAGGTTGGCATCTTTATAATTTGAGGTAATCATTCCTTTGCCGTTATTAATATTACCGTCAAGATTCAGGCCTGAAACATTATATTCGTTTAATTGAAAAGCAGAGACATTGGCATTAAAATGGGCGTTTAGGGTATTTAAGTTTTCGCCTGTTCCTTTTGCTTTTATCGATGCGCTTAATGGGCCCAGTTGATCATTTTTTAATAGTTGATTTAAGTTGTATTGTTCAATTGATATTGAAGCATCAAAATCTAGTGTATCATCATTTTTTAAATAGCCGTTCACTCGAATGTTTCCATACGAAGAATTTAACACGGTTTGGGTGTTGATGTTGTTAATGTTACCACTTAATTTTCCAGAAATTTTAGCCTGTTCAGGAAATTGGATGCCCATTTCCTTCTCATTGACAAACTTGGTAATATCCTTGCGACCTGTAGTTAATGAAAAGTTGGGCAAATTAAATTCTAGTTTATTGGGATTGGTTATATTTTTTATGTTTCCATTTGCTGAAAGTTGGGTGGTGTTGCCCCAAAAGGCGTTTAATTTATCTATTGAGATGTCGGAAAGCTGTCCGCTGGCTATAAGCCTGCCTTTTACCAATTGGCTGCCCAGCGTGTTTAAATAGGGATTGCTTTTTAAGTTGGGTTGAAAGCGAAACACATCGTTAGTTGATGCCTGAAAATGGTTTATGTTTACATTTACTTTAGAGGTCTCGGGTGCATTGATTAGTGCCGAGAGGCTAGGATATTCCAAGGTTAAGCTGGCTTTTAAGCTATTTTGGTTTATCGCAGTGGTTAAATTATCAATAGTTAAATTTTGGTCGGAGGCACTTAAATCCAAACTCAAATGTTTTAGGTTTAAACCTGAGGCTTCGTGGAATGATGTATTATCAATTTTGATTTTTGCCGTTCTATTTTTTAAGGAAATGTTGTTGGCAGAAACATTTAAATCATTAAATGAAAGTGCATTGGGGTTAAACGTTCCTGGTGTGGTTTTGGTGTTGTTAACATAAAAATTAAAGGCATTGTTTTTCAACTCAACATTATTCACGCTAAGGGCTAGATCTGGCCATTTAATCAAGCTGTTTTTAGGATTTAAGGAATCTGTGGTTTGTACAATATTATCTTCCGCTTGGGTGCGCAACGTGATAGTTGAATGGTTTAACCGCATTTGGTTTACTTCGAAAGTATTGGTGGTTAAATCGGCTTTTGGCAACTCAATAAGGAAATCACCAATATTTAGTTTTGCAGAAAGCGGGCTTTCACTAGATTGATAATCTGCCTTTACGTTAACGAGCTTCAAATTGGATACGCTTAACTGCGGAAGCTTGGTGTCTTCGCTATCCGGGTTGTTGGCAGCTGGTGTTTGATAAAATTGAATGAAGGCATCTTTTAGCTCAATATCGTCTGCGCTGAAAATCATCTGTTCTAAATTGGTTTCCTGCATTTCGGTGTTTAGCTCCCCAATTTTAAAACGGCTTTCAATACCAGCAACATCATCACTAAAAATCACATCAAAGTCCTTAAAATTTAAATCGCCTAAAATAATTGCCAAAGGTTTTTGGTTGTTTTGCGGAGCAGTTGTAGTATCGGAAGTAGCGAAAGCATCCAATAAAAATTGAAAGTTGTAGCCGGAAATGGAATCTTTTCTAATAATATTTGCCCGCAAACCTTCCCATTCCAAAGCATCTACGCCAATGGCTTGGCCTCTTATGATGCTCCACAGGGGGACATTGGCTTCAAGGGATTTAGAGTAAACTAAAGTGTCGCCTTTGGTGTCTTCAAGGTATAGGCCATTTAGTTTTACATTGCCCCCAAATGTTAAATACAAGCTTTCTACTTGTACTTCGGTATTGGTTTTGTTGGATAGGTACGACACCAATTTGTTGACAATAATATCTTGTCCCCAAGGGCTGCGAACAATTAAAACAATTGCAAAAAACAACAATAACAGCCCTAAAGTAATTCTGCCAAGAACTTTAAGCACTCCGCTTTTTTTGTGCGTTTTTTTTGGTGTTTCGGTAAAGTTGTTCACGGGGCTGAAATAAGTTTTGATAAATTTATTAAATAACTGGGTATTTATTGTTGTAATAAATTTTAATAATAGCCCATTCCGTTAAAACTAATTAAACGGAGTTTATGGTGTGCACCACTTGCAATGTTAGTGTTGGCTGTAGGTTTTTAACTCCATAGTTTCGCCATCAAAAACACCATAGGTAAAGTAAGAAATCCAATCACCCAAGTTAATGTATTTTGAGTGTGCGTTAAGGTCGATATTCAATGGCAGATGGCGGTGGCCAAACACAAAATAATCGCGGTGTTTGTTTTCGAGTTTTCGTTTGCAGTATTGTACCAACCACTCATTGTCCTCGCCTAAAAACTGGGCATCCTCATCGCCCGAAATCAGTTTGTTTTTTACCGAAAGATACTGTGCCATGCGCACGCCCAAATCGGGGTGCAACCAGCGGAACAACCATTTACAAAACGGATTTGTAAATACCTTTTTCATGCGTTTATACCCTTTGTCGCCTGGCCCTAAACCGTCGCCATGACCAATAAAAAAGGTTTTGTTGTTAAAGGTAAATTCTTTGGGTTTGTGGAACACGGGAATATTCAGCTCTTCCTCAAAATAGCCATTCATCCAAAGGTCGTGGTTGCCCACAAAATAGTAAATCGGAATGCCCGAATCGCTTATTTCGGCCAGTTTGCCAAGGGTTCGGGTAAATCCTCGGGGCACTACGGTTTTAAATTCCATCCAAAAATCGAACATATCTCCAAGCAGAAAAATAGCGGCGGCATCGTGCTTTACTTCGTCCAACCAGGACACGAACTTTTTTTCGCGCGGGCGAGACGCTTTGGCGGTTGGTGCACCCAAGTGGTTATCGGATGCGAAATATATTTTTTTTCCTTTCGGGATTTGCATGCCGTAAATATAGTTTTTTTAGCAAGAAGTGTGACGACCGAAGCACGAAGTTTGAAGTAGACATTTGAATGGATAGCGACCTTTGACTGCTAACTGACAACTAAACACTGCCTACTGCGTTAGGGATTGAAGCAAGCTACCGTGTAGCGCGTAAAGCCCGACCTGAAAGGTAACGCCCTAATTATTATCGTACGCAAACCATTCGGCGCACGAGGTTTCTGTTTCCTGTAATTTCAAGCTGTGCAGGGTAATGTGTTTGGGGAGGCGGCTGCTTATTTTTTTTGCAAAATCGAGCACCATCATTTCGCTGGTGGGTTGGTAATCGACCAAAAGCACATTGTGGCCCCGGTCTGCCAGTTCTTTGGCCAACTCTACGTGCGGCGTATTTTTGTTGAACACCGTAGCGTGGTCAAAAACATTTACAATTTCTTCCTTTACAATTTTTTTAAGGTCGCCAAAATCGATAACCATGCCATACTTTACGTTCGATTTGTCGGTTATAGGTTTGCCTATAACAGTAACAAAAAGTTTGTAGCTGTGGCCGTGCACGTTTTTGCATTTTCCGTCGTAGCCGTAAAGGGCGTGGCCGGTTTCAAAATCAAATTTTTTGGTGATGCGGATGTTGTTGCCCATAGGGGAATAAAAATTATGCTGCAAAGATATTGATTTTGTTCGAGCAATTGATTTTTAGATTACATTTGCGCGCTTTTTTACTCAATAATTGAGATTTAATTGCGCCGAGTTTGTTTACTTAATTTTAAAGATTTACTGTTTTGATTTAGATTACATGAATCCACTTTTTAAATCTGTAGGTTTTGAAGAAAATCCCGTTTACGAGCAAATGATTGCCGATATTGGGAAACAGCAATACAGTATTGTTGAGAATTTCTTCACTCAAGATGAGGTTGCCTTGTTAAGGCAGATGTTGCAGCAAAAACATGAAGCCGATGCTTTTAAGAAAGCGGCCATTGGTAACCGCGTAAACGAAACGATTGAAAAATCTATTCGTGGCGATTTTATTTTGTGGATGGACGAAAGCAAAGCCAATGCCACAGAACAGTTGTTTTTTAATAAAATTAACGATTTGGTGGCCTACCTTAACCGCACTTGTTTTTTGGGCATTTTACAAAAAGAATTCCATTACGCCCTTTACCCAAAGGGAACGTTTTACAAGAGGCATATCGATACGTTTCAAAACGACGACAGGCGAAAACTCTCATTGGTCTGTTATTTAAACGAAGAAGATTGGCAGCCGGAGAATGGTGGTGAATTGGTACTTTATTTAAATGAAAACGGCGAGGAGAAAGAACAGGTAATCTATCCGTTTCCGGGGCGGATAGTGATTTTTGAAAGCCAAATTATTGAACACGAAGTGAAGCCCGTAAACACAGTGCGTTTAAGTATTACCGGGTGGTTAAAAACCCGATGAGTTACCTGCGGCCTCTGTAGCGGTTATAAAAATAGATAATGATGAGCACTACGGCCAAGATTAAAAAAAGTCTGTTTCCCATGGTTTTGTTTTTAGGTTGATAAAGTTACGTGTTTCTCGATAGTGGCAGAAATGTTTTTCGAAATTTTATAATAAGTGGAATGCCTCGTGCCAGCATCCAAAACGTCATGGCGATAAAAATAGCGTGTAGCTTATACCCCAACGCATCGAGTGCAAATAGAATGGGAACAAAAACCAAAAAGGTTGAAAACAGCAGCACGTTTCGGAGGTATTTCATTTTTCCGAGGCCTTTAAACATGCCGTCGAAAATAAAAGCCAAAGTGCAGAGTGGCTGCATAGCCAGAATAATCCAGAAAATATCGTAAAAGGCGTTTAAAACTTCGGGTTCTTTGGTGAAAATGCGCCCAATGGGATAGTAAAACAAAGCGCCAAAAATAGCTAGGATTACGCCGATGATCAATCCGTATTTAATCAATTTGTTGCTCAGTGCAATTAGTGTACTGTAAGCCTCGGCACCAAACAGTTTCCCGGAAAGAATGTTTCCTGCACCGGCGTAACCATCAACCACAAAGGCTCCGAAAAACCAGAGGTTAATGGCGATGGTGTAAGCCGCAATGTAATTGGCTCCGTAACTTGTGGCAAACGAACTGGCATAATACAAGGTAACGTTAAGGGCTACAGTGCGCACAAAAAGATTCAGAATCATAAAAATGAATCGCCCAATTTCTGGATTGAAAGGCAAAATCACTTTTAATGGAATAACCGTTTTTTTCAATAAAAAGTAAGCCGATAAGCCTGCCATGAGCATTTGTGCTATGACACTGGCGTAGGCTGCGCCTTCAAGGTTTAAAGGTGACAAATAGCCTTCAATACCGTAAACCAGAACAACATCTAACAAAATATTTGCAGTTGCACCAATTATGGCAATAATCATGGGGTGGTAGGTGTTTTGAAGTCCACGAAACGCCCCAAAAACCGCAATGGTAAACAAAGTAAACGGAAAGCCCAGCACCCTGATTTTATAGTACACCACCGTGTAATCTAAAATTAAATCGGTAGCGTTGTACAGTTTAAAAATATATTCTGCTAAAGGATAGGTAGCAGCAATAATCAACAGGCTTAACGAAGTGATGATGAGAATAGCCTGAGCGGGCAAATCCTTAATTTGCTCTAATTTGTTGGCGCCGAGGTATTGCGAAACTAATGATGAAATAGCGCTTCGGGTTTGTCCCAGCACCCAAATTAACATGGATAAAAATGTGGAAACAATGCCCACGGCGGCTAACGATTCGGTGGCATTAAATTCAATATGGCCTACAATGGCAGCATCGGTCATCGATAAAATAGGTTCGGCCACGCCTGCAATCAGTGCCGGAATAGCCAGTTTGTTGATGTGTTTCAAGCTGATATCGATGCCCATAGTGCCAAATTTCGGGATCAAAGTTATTTTAATTTTGTGTTTTACCCTTTTCTGGAATAGAATATTTTAAATTTTGTAAGAGATGTGAAATAATTTAATCCCATTTTGTGCAGCTAAGTAGATAATTGTATATATTTGCCGTTCAAAATTATTTTTGCATCAGCAGTTTAGTTTTGAAGTGAATAACTGTAATGGGGATGTAGCTCAGTTGGCTAGAGTGCTTGACTGGCAGTCAAGAGGTCGGCGGTTCGAGTCCGCTCTTCTCCACAGAAACAGCAAGGCTTTAGAAGATTTAATCTTTTAGAGCCTTTTTTGTTTGCACGCAATTTGCACGCAAAAAAATAAA
>JAUIKY010000077.1 GCA_030430535.1 Bacteroidia bacterium | reverse complement strand
GCGGTGTTCTGCCCGTGGTAGCGACATTCTTCGTGTTTTCAGATTACATGAAGCCGGCCATCCGTTTGAGCGCTATCCAGGAATTGCCTGTAAAATACGTGTGGACGCACGATGCCTTCAGAGTAGGTGAAGATGGGCCAACCCACCAACCAATCGAACAGGAAGCCCAAATCCGTTTATTGGAGAAATTGAAGAACCACAGCCACAAACCAAGTTTCTTGGCGTTGCGCCCTGCAGATTCTGCGGAAACCAGTGTCGCTTGGAAAATGGCCCTTGAAAATACCGATACCCCTTCAGGATTGATTCTTTCAAGACAAGGTATTAAAGATGTTCCTGCAAAAGGCGACTCAAGATACAATGAAGCCTTGGCTGCCGAAAAAGGTGGTTATTTGGTGAAAGAAGTTGAAAACCCAGATGTGGTTTTAGTGGCCAATGGATCGGAAGTATCGACTTTAGTTGCTGCAGCCGAAATTTTAGAGGCTGAAAACGGATTGAAAGTGAGCATCGCCTCGGTAATTTCAGAAGGCGTATTCAGGTTGCAATCTAAAGAATACCAAAACAGCATTATCCCTAAAAACAAACCATTGTTCGGTTTAACGGCCGGGTTGCCTGTAAACTTGGAAGCCTTGGTTGGTGAAAATGGAAAGGTATTCGGATTGGAGCATTTCGGATATTCTGCGCCAGCGGGCGTATTGGACGATAAATTCGGCTTCACCGGAGAAAAGGTGAGCAAAGAAGTATTAGCATATTTAAAAACACAACAAAACTAAAATATTATGAAATTTTTTATTGACACAGCCAACCTCGACGAGATAGCAGAAGCTCAAGCTTTAGGGGTATTGGATGGGGTAACGACCAACCCATCGTTAATGGCTAAAGAAGGTATAACGGGGTATGATAATATTATGTCCCACTACAAAAAAATCTGTGATATTGTTGAAGGTGACGTAAGTGCCGAAGTAATTTCAACCGATTTTGACGGCATGGTAAAAGAAGGCGAGGCTTTGGCCTCCCTGCACCCACAAATTGTGGTAAAGTTGCCACTGATTGCAGATGGTATCAAAGCTTGTAAATATTTCTCAGATAAAGGAATTAGAACCAACGTGACTTTGGTGTTCTCACCGGGGCAGGCCTTGTTGGCAGCCAAAGCGGGAGCGACTTACGTATCGCCGTTTTTAGGTCGTTTGGACGATATTTCAACCGATGGGTTGAACCTTATCGCAGAAATCAGACAGATTTATGATAACTACGGTTTCGAAACGCAAATCTTGTCGGCTTCTATCCGCCACACCATGCACGTTATCGACTGCGCGAAAATTGGCAGCGATGTTATGACAGGTCCGTTATCATCTATCACAGGATTGTTGAAGCACCCATTAACCGATATTGGTTTAGCTAAATTCTTGGCCGATTACGAAAAAGGAAATAAGTAATCCTAAAGGTTAAATAAATTCAAAAGCCTCGAAAACTGATGTTTTCGAGGCTTTTATTATTATTAAAAGCTGTACTTTTTCTTTTTGGCCTGTTCCTTTATAGCCTTTATCATGGCATTTTCCAAGCCGTTTGTGTTAGCTTTCTGTTGTTTTAAAACGTAGTCTTTGCGCTTGACGTTCAAATCTTTTATTTGCTTTTGAATCTCGGTGCGTTCCTTGCTTTTGTTTTCTATATAGGTTTTTATTTCTTCTTCGCTTTTACCCTTTAATTCTTCCGGAAGTGCTTCTTCTTTAATATCCGAAACAACCACTTCCTTCAGTTCAACAGCATCCACCAAATCCCAAGTTTTGTTTTTGTACAGATGCGAACTTTTACTAATGGTGCGTTTTACGGCATTGGCTTTGCTGTAAGAATTGGCATTGGCATCCTGCTCGGCCTGAATAGCCATTTTCTCTTTTCCTTTTTTGCCGTAGGCCACATAGGTTTTGTTCAGTTTTTGGTTTAAAATTAAAATTTCGTCATCGTAGGGCGAAGCAATATGTACCGTGGCTCGGTTGTGGTTTATGGCCATGTAATCGCCATCAGTTAAATGGGCACCGTCTTTCCAGTTCGTTGAAACGCCTTGGTTGTAATCGCCGCAAAAAATAGTATTTACCGTAACATCTTTTTCGTTGGCGTTGGTCGAGGCATCTTTATAATTGACTTTGCCTTGGGTAAAAGGTTCGTTGCCGGCAATGAAAATCAGTTTCAAGTCGTCTGGGTTTTTGCCCCAATCCAATTGGTTTAATGAGGTTTGGATCACTTGTCCACAGTATTCTTCGCCGCCGTTCGTGGTGAGCGAAAACAGTTCTTTTGAAATATCGTCCAAATCTTCGCTAAAAGCCAAAACCTGCCTGATGTAGCCCTCGCGACTGCGCAAATTATCGTTTCCGTATTCGTATAATGCAATTTGTAGATTGGGTTTTTGGGTGCCGCATTTGGCGTAAGATAGTTCGTTTACAATGTCCCAAAGTTGCGCTTTGGCTTGGTCTATCAATCCGTCCATACTGTTGCTGGTGTCCAATAGTAAGGCGACTTTTATGTATTGTTTGTTGGCCTCGGGGTGATCTGTGCTCACTTGATATTGCGCCACATCCTTTTTTTTGTTATTGGCGTTACAGGATAAAATTGTGGCCAGCGAGCAGCATAGTAACAGGGTTTTGATTTGTGTTTTCATAATGTTTACGGTTTTTAATTTAATGCGAATTTTGAGGATACAGAAGCGGACACGACGATGTTTTTAATATTCAAATTTTGTATTTTTTCTCCTTTTGAACGACTGCCGTAACCAACCGTAACAATTTCGTTTAGGGCGTTGGCGTTGCTTCCGTAAAAAGCAGAGTTCATGTTTTGGTGTTCTGTGATTAATAATGCTTTTCCAATGGTTTGACCAATTGCACTGGCATAATCTTTGGCTTTTTCTTTGGCAGCTTTTAAAGCTTTCAGCTTGGTTTCTCGTCTTATTTTTTCAATGTCTGTATGACTGGTTTTTACAATTGAAATATTCGAAATATCAATTCGATCCAAGGCTTCGTAAACTTTGCCAAGAGTTTCTCCATCATTAATTATCAATTCGTAACTTTTCGTTTTTGAAACTTCATTATCTGCCAAGAATTTTCTCTTGTAGTATCCGTTAAAGTCTAAAATGGAAAAGTTTTTATCTAAATCTATCTGTAAAGATTTTAAAGTGTTAATCATTTGGTTTTCCTGTTTTTCAATACTGATTTTTCCTTTTTTATCATTTTCATTAAGAGTAATATTCAAATAAATCTCGTCAGGAGTGATTTCGGTTTCAATTTTGCCAGTTACCTCGATGTAGGGCTGGTCGATAAAATTTTTTTCGCCATTTTGGGAAAAGGAAATTGCAGTCATAAATAAAGTTGCAAAAAGGAGGTTTTTGGTAATCATAATGTTTACGTTTTCTAATTGAAGATGAATTAAACTAAATGTCCACTTTGGGTACATTGACAACATAAAACTAGAACCAACTTATTTCTTAAAAAAGGCGGAATGAGCCAAAGCGATATTTTAATGAGTGAAACCACTTTTTGGATGTGTGAAGTTTGGTTTTCGGTATAAAAAAGCCAAGGTTTTGCAGAACATACATTTTATTAAACCAAGTAAAGTGCGTAAGTTTAGCTACTGAATTGGAGCCCATGCACGTTGCCTTAAAATACATTTTCATTTTTTACCTCTTTTTTAGCGGAACACTGCTGTTTGGGCAAAACGACCTATTGCGCAAAAACGAAGAACCAAAATTTACGGTGCGCGGATCGGTTATTGAGCGCGATACCCGCAACCCCATACCCAATGTTAATGTTGAGGTGAACGGCGGACAGTACACCACCACCGATATTTTTGGCGATTTTAGGATTGAAGCACGGAAGGGTGACGAACTCACCATTAGGCACAAAGATTTTGAAACCGTGGTTTACACCATTAAAAGTGATGAGCGGATAAGGGTTGAAGTTGAGCCTAGCGACGAGGAAACCAGTACTTCTAAACTGAAAAAATTTTCCAGATTATCAAAAACTGAAAGTTTCAATGCGCTTATTGATTCGGCGGAAGCCTATTTAAAAACCGATGCCAAAAAGAGTATTCAATTTGTGGCCGATGCCCTGATTGAAAGTAGTTCAACGAAGCAAAATGGGGAAGCCTACGAGGTTTTGGGCGATATTTATACACATTGGAAACAGTATGATTTGGCGGTGTCAAACTATCGGATTAGTCTACAGAATAGAAAAACCAATCTGGTAAGCCTTAAGCTTGCGGATGCGTACAAACAAAATAAAAATTATCAAGAGAGCTTGGAAGCCTACAAGGGCATTGATAAAAAAAGTCTTTCCAATTGGCAGCTCACTGAACTTTACATGGGCTTGGGCGATGTTAATTTTTTAATTAAAGCCTATCAGCAAGCTATCGATTATTACGAGGAAGGACTGAACGTAGCCAAACAGCATTTAATTACGCCAAAGATTACTGATTTCAACTCGAAAATAGCACAGGTTTACAATGCCAAGGGCGAGGTGCGCAGAGCAGAGTCGTTCTTTGAAAAATCGATGCAGTTGGCCAATACCGAAAACAAAAAGCGCGCTGTTGAGGAAAAATTGAAAGTCGCCGATTTTAAAAGTGAAACCAATGATTTTTCGGATGAAATTGAACTGCGGAAAGAAGCGCTAAATACTTTAATTGAAATAGAAGAGGAATCCGAATTTAACAACGAAAGTGCCCTAACACCTCAAAAGCAAAACTATAAAATTGGTAATGCTTATGCCTCTCAAAGCGATTATGGAAATGCCATTCAGTATCTAGAAAAAAGTATTTCGGAGGCGGGCAAAAAAAAGGATTTGGTTGTTAAAAAGGACGCTACCCGAAAATTATCGGAAGTATATCGAGACGCTGGGCAATTCGATAAAGCCTTGGTCGCCTATCAAAGTTACGTCGATTTGGTGGATACGCTCTACGCGCTAAAAGAACAGGAAATATCGCAGGCAGCCCGTTTCAGTAAAGATATGGCGAGCAAGCAAAACCGGATTTCCAGTTTGGAAGGCGAGCGCGAACTGTCGCAGAGCAAATACCAACTCACCGTCGAGCAATCGAAACGGCAAACCTTAATTATTTATTCGTTGGTTGGCGGACTTCTCTTATTGCTGATTGCAGCATTTTTGATGTTTAAATACATCAAACAGCAACGGCTGGCGAATAATTTGTTGGCGCTAAAAAGCCTGCGGAGCCAAATGAATCCGCATTTTATTTTCAACGCCCTAAATTCCGTCAACAGTTTTATTGCTTCAAACGACGAACGCACGGCCAACAAATATCTTACCGATTTTTCCATGCTTATGCGTGCCGTTTTGGAAAATAGCGAAGAAGATTTTATTCCGTTGGAAAAGGAAATCGAACTTCTTCAACTGTACACCAAACTAGAACATTTCAGGTTTAAGGATAAGTTCGATTACAGCATAAACGTTGATGAACACATAAAGCTGCAAGAGTTTGTTATTCCGCCCATGTTGTTGCAGCCTTATATTGAAAATGCTGTTTGGCACGGGCTGCGCTACAAAAAAAGTAAAGGACATTTAGAGATTGATATCGTTCAGAGCACTCCCGAGGAAATAAAAATTACCATTACGGATGATGGCATCGGGCGGGCCAAATCGAAAGCCTTGAAAACCGAAAACCAACAGAAGCAAAATTCAAAAGGGATGGGCAACATAAAAAAGCGGGTGGCTATTTTAAACGATATGTACAAAGATAAAGTGGACGTGTTTATTGACGATTTACAGGCCGAAGAAGACACGGGAACGAAAGTAGTGGTAACATTGAAAAAGGATTAAGGCCTCCCTAACCCTCCGAAGGAGGGAATTGGGTCGGTAAAAAGTGAAAATGATATTTTTAAACTCACTATCAATAAAATACAAAGTTAATTGTCACCTCGAGCGGAGTCGAGAGGTCACATAACTTAGAATTTGATGAGGTAAATGAAGACAGTAGTCGCTTTTACTATTCAGGTTCGAAAAAAGGATTTAACGAAATAAAAGAGCAATTCGCGAATTCGTGGCCAAAATAAAAAACATGAAACTAAACTCAATTATAGTAGAAGACGAAGAAACCAGTAGGGATATTCTAAAAAAATACCTTAAAAAATACTGCCCTAATGTTACGGTTTTAGGAGAGGCGGCCAATGTGGATGAAGCCTTGGTGTTGATTCGGAATAACGAACTGGACTTGGTGTTTCTCGATGTGGAAATGCCCTATGGCAATGCTTTCGATTTGCTCGATAAAGTAGGCGATGTTGATTTTGAAACCGTGTTTGTTACGGCATACAACCATTATGCGATTGATGCACTGAACGCCCATGTGTCGTATTATTTAACCAAACCTATTTCCATCGACGAACTGATAAAAGCGGTAGATTATGTTTCCGAAATAAAAACTAAGGAACAAGCCTTGCAAGACCAAATATTGGTGCCAAAAACCAATGCCGTAAACGGAAAAATAACCATTCCTCAATTGGACGGTTTTGAGGTGTTGAATACGGCGGATATCTTATATTGCAAAGCCGACGATAATTACACCGAAATTTACCTTAACAATAACAAGAAAAAATTAGTAAGCAAAACCCTTAAATATTTTGAAGATATTTTAAGTGGTGGCGGTTTTGCCCGAGTACACAAATCGTATTTGGTAAACGTAAACGAAGTGATAAAGTATGTAAAGGGAA
>JAUIKY010000033.1 GCA_030430535.1 Bacteroidia bacterium | reverse complement strand
TGTAAAATTTAAAATTATGAGTTCAGATTGGGTCATTTTCTTTGTTTTCGGGAATGTCGTTTTACATTACAGCCAACGGGTTTGTGTATGGCTTGTTGCGGGAAATCCGCAGGGATTTTCCGCTGTACAACCAAAGATAGCAAATTGCAATGAATTCCGATTAGGAATTCAGCCGCAATGAGCTATACACGTTGTTAGCAAACGTATTTTTTTAATTCGCAATTTCAGTTACTATTAGTCTTTTTATAAAATAATTGTTTAAATCAACATCGTCGCTTAGCATATTAGCGGCGACCATTCTAGGGTCCAAAATTCCAGCAGCATCTGTCATATCTAAATATTCACTTACAAACTTGTTGTTTTTGGAAATGGAATATAAAGCTCTTCTATATTTACCAACATAGTTTACATCAATATATTTTTTCCTTAATTCAATGAGCGAGTCTTCGTTTTTCGGTTCATTAAAACTAATCGAAGATTCAGATACGCCATATTCAAATTTCCCATTCTCATTTAAATATTTCCATTTCGTTTTGATAGTTGATTTGTCGTATTTAAAATGCAATGTGTCAGGATTTTTCTCTATCCAAACGGAATCAGGAATTCGATAAATTTCATATCGTAAATTACTTTTATTAAAAATTTCTCTACTTTTTTTTGAAGGTTTTGCCCAATTTCCAGTTGAGTTGTTTTCAAGTTCCTTTAAGTATTGGCGATAGGCCTTTTCAGTATTTAAATCAGGATATTGCCTTTTCAGAAAGCCATTTTCAAATTCCAAAACCATTGAAGTCAAAGTTTCGCTATTTTCTTTTCCCAAAACATTTTCAAATTTCTTAATCTGTTCTTTTTTCGAACAACTGACAACTAGAAGAAGAAATATGAATAGTTTGAGAATCTTCATTGGTTCAGTCATATGTTTGCTAACAATTGGATAAACGCAATTGCGTTTATCTACATTATATTTACCCTAGTAAATATAAAACGAAAATAACCGAAATTTTTTACAAAACCAATTTAAGTTTTATTAATTTAAAGCCGCTTTATAAACCTCTAAACAGCGTTCGCGGGCAAATTTGTGGCCCACCATTTTTTAGGATTAGCTGAGTTCCTGAAAATCTTATACCTCGTTGGAGCCAGTTTGGGCACTGCCGAAAATTTAGGTTTTAATTAAAACTAGTTACAAACGAGCGCTATATAAGAGTGACGTTTTTGATTGCGAGTTTAATACAGTAATATTAACAAAAGATTTTCACTCTCTCTTATTTATAAATTGATTTCGTGATTTTTTTCATTCAAACTTTGTTAACTATTATGCTACTTCACCATACAAACCGAATTGATATGTCCATCACTGTCATATTCCTTGACGGGGTTGTTGGGATCTACAATCCAATGGCCGTCAACGATAAATTTGTAGTGATGCTTGCCTCCAGAAAGCGGTAAAACGTATTTCCAGCCGTAGTCCATTTTTCGCATGATCAATTCGTGTTCGTTCCAGTTGTTAAACGAACCTGCTAAAATCACTTTTTTGGCGTTGGTGTAGCCTCTAAGCTTAAACGCCGTATATTCCTGAATGTTGATAACCGAGTTAAACTCATCGAACTCATTTCTTACTTTATGGGGATTGTCGGGGTCTTCCATCCAATGGCCGTCCACAATAAACCGGTATTGGTAAATATCGGGTTTCATTTGTAGGGTGAGTTCCCAGCCCGTTTCGGTTTTGTTCATTTTAAAAAGCTGCTCATCCCATTTATTGAACGATCCCGCCAAAATAACCTGTTTGGCATCTTTAAACCCTTTTAGTTTAAAACGGACATTTCCCGTTTCACTGGGGTAGGCGGTGTACATTTTTAAATTGTAAATACCGTGAATGAGCATGCCGTCTTTTGTGGCTTTAGTGGCATTCGGGTCTTTTTGGGAAGGTTCTGCCCAATAAGTATTATTGATTACGTATTTGAATTCCCAAGAAAAGGCATCGGTAAAATCGTGTATACTTTTTCGAAGTTGGTAAGTGTGATTGTTGAGTTTTTTCATTTTCCAATGGTCACGGGACCACAGATTGAATTCGCCCGAAACCACAACGTTTTTCACGTTCAGATCTTCAAAATCTACCACTTGCCCGGTATGCTCTTGGGTGAATTTTGAATAGTCGCGCTCATCAAAAGTAAACACAACGGTATCGCCTTCAATGCTGTAGCCTTTAGGAGTATCGGGTTGACCGAAAGTATAAAAGCTAATGAAGGTAAAAATGGTAATTATGGTATTGAATATTAGCTTTTTCACTGGTGGTTTAAGGGGTAATCAATAAAATACAGTTTTTCTTTTTGATAGTTTATTATCGTTCTTTTTTGGGCAAAAAACTCATAGCCCAAAATGCCGTCCAAATCGGTGCCAAAGGCCTCGTTCATCTTGGCTAAGTTAGTTAAAACGGTTAACATAGGGCCAAAATAAGTTTTATCGCTTAATTTTACACGATGCAATTTTCCTGCCAAAACTTCAATTATTAGGTTGTTAATGCCCGATAGCCGTAAGCGTTTTTTAGGGATAAAATATTTCAAAACCGATTTGCCCACCCGTTTGTTTATTTGGTTGAACTCGGCCGCTGTATCGATACCCAACTTCACTTTTTGGTCATTTATGTTAGCGTTCACCACAATAGTGTGGTTTACCAAACGGAAATCTACAGTATCAACAATGGTTTCCAAATAGTCACGTTTGTCCAGTTTATTGCCGTGCCGATCTACTTTGGTGAGCGTAATTTGGTTCAAGTACATATCTACAAACACTTCATAATCCTTCAAAATGTTATAGCCAATAACGCCTAAAAGTTTGATTTTTTTGCTTTTTTCAATATGTGACAAATCGATAACATCAGCGTTTTTATTTTCCAATTTAAAATTCTGAAATACAAATTCTTTGATGTGTTTTTCATAGGAGTTCTCAACCGAATGCATAATGCCCGAGGAGACCGAACGCTTTTTTTGATGCTCATAAAAATTAGGAAAATGCACTTGATTAAGAATTAAGGTTTCAGAACCAGTATCGATAATAAAATGGCCTTCTTGGTTTAAAATTTCTGCTTTTACCACCATTAAATGATCCACTAATTTAAAAGGAATTCGAGTGGTGTACG
This sequence comes from Bacteroidia bacterium, assembly GCA_030430535.1. Classification (GTDB taxonomy): domain Bacteria; phylum Bacteroidota; class Bacteroidia; order Flavobacteriales; family Flavobacteriaceae; genus Flavisericum. The sequence goes on along the minus strand of JAUIKY010000033.1, from coordinate 36,689 downwards.
GATTGATGATTTCGGCTTGAGAGAAGTGTATTGGCGGATTTTCAGCAGGAAGCGTTTGGCTATAGTGAAAGCCAAAAATTATAAAGAAAACAATATGCAATTCCTTTTTTATCAATTTAAATTTCCCAAAAGATTATACTCCAGTTACTTAATTGTTTCATAGCCCATGTTCATTGTTTGCTCAATACCCATTATGGGTTTCATGTTTAATAGACTGATTTAAACTTAAAATGTTACAGGATTTATAAAATTTTATGTTGCAAAAGTGCTTAAATTCAACATTGTAAAATTTGAATTTAAAATACAATAAAATATGCTTATTTTGTAAACGGAAAGGAAGTAACACAATATGGCAGAATTTATAAGGATTTACGAAGAAAACCCCAATCCGCGGGAAATTGAAAAAGTAGTGCGTATTTTGAGAAGTGGCGGACTCATAATTTATCCCACCGATACCGTTTATGGTTTGGGGTGCGATATTACCAATATTAAAGCCTTGGAACGAGTGGCCAGAATAAAGGAAGTGAAACTCGAAAAAGCCAATTTTTCGTTTGTTTGCCACGATTTAAGCAACTTGAGCGATTATGTAAAACAGATTGATACTTCGGTGTTTAAAATATTGAAAAGGGCTTTGCCTGGGCCGTATACCTTTATTCTTCCGGGATCCAAAACGTTACCCAACCCGTTTAAGAAAAAGAAAACCGTGGGTATCCGTGTACCGGATAATAATATTGCCTTGGAAATTGTAAAACAATTGGGAAACCCCATTATATCAACCTCCATTCGTGATGAAGATGAAGTATTGGAATATACTACCGATCCCGAACTGATTCTTGAAAAGTGGGATAATCTGGTCGATTTGGTGATTGATGGCGGTTACGGCGGAAATGAAGCTTCCACGGTTATCGACCTGTCGGAAGATACGCCAATCGTGGTTCGTGAGGGCAAAGGTGATTTGGAGATTTTTTAAAAGAACTCTGCCTTAAAAAAAGAGCGTCATTACGAGGGAAGTATGACCGAAGTAATCTGTTCGGTAGAAGTTCTGTTCATCAGATTGCTTCGCTTTTCTCGCAATGACGGAAATACTTATTTTATACTTCGAAACATCAAACCCAACGTCATTACGAGGAAAGAATGACCGAAGTAATCTGTTCAATGGAAGTTCTGTTAATGAAATTGCTTGACTTCGATTTGCTTTGACCCCGATCAGCAACCAAATGCTCAGTGCAAGTTACTTTTTCGAAAAAGGTTAATTAGTTGATTTTTAGGTAGTCTCTTTTATGAATAACAAGTTTTCAATTCGTTTTTCTTTCGTTTTTGCTGTTGTCTTAAAGCGATAATTCCGAAGGCAATAATAACGCCCACAGAAGCCATAGCAGCACCAACCCAATCGGCCGATGTGTAACCGAATCCCATGGCAATGGGTATGCCGGCAAAGTATGCTCCGGTGGCGTTCCCAATGTTAAATGCACTTTGGTTAAGTGACGAGCCCAAAGTTTCAGAACCTTTTGATGCATTGATAATGGCCACCTGAATAGGGGTGGAGAGGCAAAAGGTTATTGTCCCTATAATAAAAGTCATTATCAAAACCATAATTTTATCTGAAGCCAAATAGGTATTTAGGCTCAAACAAATCACCATAAAAACAAGAGTAATAATGATGGCATTGATTGGGGAAAATTTTTCGGCCAGTTTGGCTCCGATAAAATTCCCGATAAACATGCCCAGTCCGGCCAAAATCATAGCTAGTGATACCATTTCTTTTGGGTGTCCGGCAACATCGGTAATCAAAGGCGCTATGTAGCTGTACCACGCAAAAAATCCGCCGGTACCAATAGTGGTTAATAAGATAATCAACCACAATTCCAGTCGTCTAAAAATTTTAAATTCTTCAACAAAACGGGTTTCCGAAGATTTTTTCAACTCTGGCATCCAAAATTTCACGCTTAATACTGCCAGAATGCCAACAATACCAACCATTAAAAACGAAACGTTCCAATTGAAGCCTTTTCCTAAATAAGTGCCCAACGGAACACCTAAGAGGTTAGCGACAGTTAATCCACTAAACATAATGGCAATGCCTTGTGCCTGTTTTCCGGGTTTGGAAAGTTTACCAGCCACTACAGCGCCAATACCAAAAAAAGCACCGTGTGGTAAGCCGGATAAAAATCGTAAAATTAAAAATTGATAATAACCGTTGGCAAACGCCGAAAGGGTATTGAAAACCGTAAACCATAACATAAGTGCCAAAAGTACTTTATGGGCAGGCCATTTACTGCCAATGCCTGTTAAGGTTGGTGCGCCAATCACTACGCCCAAAGCGTATGCCGATATAAAATGTCCGGCTTGAGGGATGCTGATATGGAATGCCGTAGCCACCTCGGGCAAAATGCCCATAATTACGAATTCGGTCAATCCAATACCGAAACCGCCAATGGCTAATGATAGTAATGCTTTGTTCATAGTCGTTCTAAGATTTGGAAACGACAAAAATACGCAGCAATACATTAAATGAACGCTTGTTAAATGATAAATAAAAGTTAATTCAGAAATCGGTAAAATACAACCTCGTTAATTATCGTTTTGCAATATTTTGAGAAATAATATTATACAATAAACGTCTGTTGAACTGTTTTTGAATGAAAAACTATTTCTACAAAAAGAAACATATAAAATGAAGAGATGCTTTTTAATTTATGGTTAAAAACCGATATTTGCCTATAACTAACCAAATAAAGAAAAAGATTATGGCAATGAATAAAAACACGGTATTGGCTTGGGCTACATGGATTATGATTTTTGTGGGTCTGGGGCTAATTGCCATGGGAGCTTTTAAATATCAGGAAGTAGCAGGTTGGGGATTTGCCGCCGTAGGTTTGGGCTTTTTCGCTGTGGCTTGGGTATTTAACGCTTTAAAGGGACGTGTTTAAATTAAAACTTACTTAAAATTAAATGAGCGACGATAAAAAAATAATATTCTCAATGTCTGGTGTTACCAAGACATTCCAGAGCGCCAATACGCCGGTGCTTAAAAACATTTACCTTAGTTTTTTCTACGGGGCCAAAATCGGTATTCTGGGGCTTAATGGTTCGGGTAAATCTACTTTGCTGAAAATTATAGCGGGTGTTGATAAAAACTATCAAGGCGATGTGGTGTTTTCGCAAGACTATTCGGTGGGCTATTTAGAGCAGGAACCCCAGTTGGATGATGAAAAAACGGTGATGGAAGTAGTTCGCGAGGGTGCTGCCGAAACGGTTGCCATTCTTGACGAATACAACAAAATAAACGATATGTTTGGTTTGGAAGAAGTGTATTCCGATCCAGATAAAATGGAAAAATTGATGAACCGCCAAGCGGAACTTCAAGACCAGATTGATGCTGCCAATGCTTGGGAGCTCGACACCAAGTTGGAAATTGCTATGGATGCTCTGCGTACTCCAGAAGGTGATAAAAAAATAGGTGTGCTTTCTGGTGGTGAACGTCGCCGTGTGGCATTGTGCAGATTGTTGTTGCAAGAACCCGATGTATTATTGTTGGATGAGCCTACCAACCACTTGGATGCTGAATCGGTACACTGGTTGGAACACCATTTGGCGCAGTACAAAGGCACGGTGATTGCCGTAACGCACGACCGTTACTTTTTAGATAACGTTGCGGGTTGGATTTTAGAGCTCGATAGAGGTGAAGGTATTCCCTGGAAAGGGAATTATTCGTCTTGGTTAGATCAAAAATCGAAGCGCATGGCGCAGGAAGGTAAAGCCGCTTCAAAACGCCAAAAAACCCTGGAGCGTGAGTTGGAATGGGTGCGTCAAGGTGCTAAAGGCCGTCAAACCAAGCAGAAAGCACGTTTAAAGAATTACGATAAACTTTTGAGCCAAGACCAAAAACAGTTGGATGAAAAACTGGAAATCTATATCCCAAACGGCCCACGATTGGGGACCAACGTTATTGAAGCGAAAGGCGTTAGCAAAGGCTATGGCGATAAGTTGTTGTATGAAGATTTGAATTTTAATTTACCGCAAGCGGGAATTGTTGGGGTTATCGGGCCAAATGGTGCTGGAAAAACTACTATTTTCAGAATGATAATGGGCGAGGAAACACCCGATAAAGGTGAATTTATAGTAGGCGAAACCGCCAAAATCGCTTATGTGGATCAAAGCCATTCCAATATTGATCCAGAAAAAACCATCTGGCAAAACTTCAGTGACGAGCAGGAATTGGTGATGATGGGCGGAAAGCAAGTAAATTCCCGAGCTTATTTAAGTCGATTTAATTTCAGCGGAAGCGAGCAAAACAAAAAAGTCAAACTGCTTTCGGGTGGTGAACGCAACCGACTGCATTTGGCAATGACGTTAAAAGAAGAAGGCAACGTACTGCTTTTGGATGAGCCCACTAACGATTTGGATGTAAACACCCTTCGAGCATTGGAAGAAGGTCTGGAAAACTTTGCAGGATGTGCCGTAGTGATATCGCACGACCGATGGTTTTTAGATAGAATCTGTACCCATATTTTGGCTTTTGAGGGTAATAGCCAAGTGTATTTCTTTGAAGGTAGTTTTTCTGATTACGAAGAAAACAAAAAGAAACGATTGGGAGGCGATTTAATGCCCAAACGAATTAAGTATAAAAAATTAGTGCGATAAAAAAACGCTCACTTTAAAAAGTGAGCGTTTTTTTTAATTATCTCCTCCACCGCCATAAATATGGCCCTCGGTGAAGTCGCGATAGGGTTTGTCTTTTTCTTCGGCAATCTTTCGGTTCATGGCTTCTAAGCGGTCATTTTCCTTTTTCAGTTTGTACGATTTCCGTAAACCTAAAAGCAATAAAATGATAAAAAAAGCGCCCACCAATAATAGTAATGTGGTGGTGGCGGCTCCAAAAAACAGAAGGGATTTTGAAGAAACATTAATGATTTGGATTGATACCATGTTTCTGAGTAATGGATTAATAGCAAACCAAAGATAGTACAATTTATCGATAGGTGGTTGAAAATTAATACAAGTTATTCACTAAGTTTTCACAAGTTGGTATAGAATTGTAACAATTTCATGTGGATGGATACTTACTATTTGAGCATTTAAATTTTGATTTCAAAAATTTTTAACGAAATTGCTTGTCCGTAAAATTGTTCAACTTTAAATACCAAACATACCATGTCAGACGATTTTGATTTATTAGAAACCTCTTCAAACGAAAAAACCGAAAAAGTTGATGTCAATTGGGGCAAGGCCATTGACACGATGAAATCTAAATTGTCTCAGGAAGACGATCCCGAAGTGCGCCAAAAAATACTCAATGCCACTTTGGATGATGTGGTGCACATGGCAGAAAAAGACCGGACGACACTCTTGGATGCCATTAAGGATTTAACCGATTACCAAGATGAAGTGGGCATTATTTTTGAAAAATTCTCGTCACTGAATGCTACCGAGCAAAAGGTGATTGACGATGCCCAAAAAGCTTTGGAGCGTGCCAAAATAGAATTGGAGGATGCCGAGGCCAAGCCCGATACTTGGTGGAACAACCTTTGGGGCCGAAAAAGTAAAATTAAAAAAGCAGAAGAAACCTTAAAGGCAGCCGAAAAAACACGTGCCGCCGCCGATAATAAAGCAAAGGCCATGTTTCAGGAACGTATTGAAAGTGCCGATGTGCAAACGCTTTTGGGCGAGCTGTCGTACAAATCGCAGGCCGCCGTTAGCCGTTTAAAGAACCGAGAGGTTGAAATAAAAGAGGTCGAAGATAAATTGCAGGATGCCATTGTTGAAGCCACTAAAAACCATACCAAGGCTTTGGAAAAGAAAAAGGAAGTGGAAGCCAAATTGGAAGAACAGTATGCACTGTTGAAACAAGCCCGCCAAGAATTGGAGGATATTGCAGATAAGCAATCGGCGGATTATGCCCAAGCTATTGGTAAGGTTACTGAATTGGAACAAAAAGTAGAGGAACTGGAAGGTCTTAAAAATGCGTACACCACACTTGCTGCGAGTAAAGATAGTTTTGTGCACAAACACAATTTAACCATCAAAGTACTCACATCGTTGCGTAGCAATTTACAAACGCATCGTGCCAAATTGAAAAGTGATACGGAAGAACGTTTGAAATATTATGATGGTTACGTAGTGGCTTTAAAAGCCAGAACCGACCAAGAATTTGCGGCCATTTTAGAGCATTTAGGCGTAAAAACCGATGAGCATATTGGGGAAACATTGGCTTCGATGCATACGGCCAGTGCGAAGGCCCGTCAGGATATGATGGACAATATTCCGGTACACGAAAAGGTGATGCAAGGCGTTTACAGCAGTTATGCCGAAGCTTTGCAGGAAATACGTGCCAAGGATGGCGAAATACAAAAGAATTTTGCCGAGCGCTACGGGATCGATATGAAAGAGATTTTTGAAGATTACTATAAAGCCGATGCCAACAAACCTTCGGGCGATGTCGGTGAGCCAGCAGGAAAGCCTAAACCGGAAGCTGGAGCTGACGATTTATTGAGTTAATGAGTAATAGCCTTCTTTTGTATCTAAAACATATATAAGAAGTTTTTTGATTTACTCACTTTGAAATCAAAAAATAAGATTATTCTATGACTGACTCTGAATTCAAAAACGAATTATTCCAACTAGGTTTATCTGAAAAAGAGTTTTCTATTAAACTTTCAAATCAATATGCTTATTATCATCTTAGGCAGAGAGTTGGATGCTACGAGGTCTTTTATCAAGATGAAAAAGGTGGTGTGAGTGATAAAAGAGAGTATGATAATGAGGAAATTGCAAAAAAGGCTTTGATTGATTTAGTTAGAATGGATAAAGGTCTAAAGGCAAAGTATTATACCATAGACTGTGAAGAGAAGCTTTTGATTGAGAAAGAAAGAATTTTGAGTTTAATAAGAAATTCCCAAAAAAATAAAGACAAGATTCATTGCAAATTATATGACTTGACTTTTAGTGTAGATTTCAATAGTTCTAAGTCAATAGAAATTTTATCGGACTATTTAATTGATTTTGGGATAGGTATCGATAGATATATTTTTGAAGAGGTTTTCTACTTTGTAGAATCAATTTTAATTAAACCATGTCCATAAATCATATTGTAACCCCTTTAGATTCTGCGATTTTAGACTCGAAAGAGCAATACGTGTTTTATCATAAAATGGTCGATTTTGCTTTTAAGGAGCTCATTGTTGCGGTTCAGCGCCAAAACATTTGCAACAATGATGAAGTGAAGCTCTTTAAGCAATATTGCGATTTGTTGCTGTACTCGGTTGAGGCCATGCGCATCAAGTACATGTATGACGATGAGGACAATATGAAGGTGGATTTGACCGATTCTGGGTTTCCGAATTATTTGGAGTTTCGGTACTTGTTCAACGATTTGGAATTGCGCGACGAGTACATTGGCAAATTAACGCCTATAGCCAAACTGAAAGAGGAATTTTTGGATACGTTACTGCGGAAAAAAGAGCCCATAAAAAAAAGTAAATTGTTTCAAGCGGCTTCTATTGTTTATTATACTTCGGTAAATAAGCAATATATTTTCAATCGGTTTGTACAGGGAAAAATATTAAAAGCTTCGGAAGCATCGGCAGCAGAATTGTTAACGAGTTGGAGCTTTTACGATGTGTCACATAACCGCCCCTTTATCTGTTTTATGTACTTTGATTTTGATGGTAATAGAATCAACGATTATAAGGACGAAATTTATGAAGTATTAAAAACTGTGGCCGATCGCGATATGAGTTTGGATATGATGGCGCACACCATTGACCGGAAATTACCAAAAGTATTTCCGAAATTGATAAAACGCATCGATTTGGGCCCTTTGCACAACGTTTTTGCCAAGGATGAAAACAAAATTACCCACGCCATTTTAGAGAGTATTGGCAAAAAGGAAGTAGCTCTGGAATCGTATGCCTTGTCGCTGAAAGTCCACGAAGTGGCCTCGGAAAGTGATTTTAAGGAAGGCGGGTTTTTTAGCAAACAAATTTTACAAAAATGGGGCGATGTGTTCAAACAAAAATATGTTTTGGCACCACATCGGGTTATTCAACTGCTGTATAACAAAACTCCCGAGATTATGAATGGATTGGCCAAACCGCCGATAGAAGTGGCTGAATTAAAAATAGATTTAAAAAAATAACGTCATAACGAGGAGCAAAGCGACGTGGTTATCTTTTTAAAATTTAACAGACAGCTTACTGCAAACTGATGACTGAATACTGAACAAATGGAACACAACTCAACATTCCCCATAAAATTATCAGAACTCGATGTGCTTCGCGATGAGGCCACTTCCTACTTAAAAAGTGTACAATGGGAGCAAGGTTCGCGAGCCAAAAACCGAGACAAGGATGCTAAAGATGAGTCTATTTTACTATATCTATCTAGGGCGAATAACGGAACGCAAACGGCGCAGATCACTTCGGTTTCCAAAACCATATTGGCACTGAAAAAGCGCTTGTTGCCCGATTCGGTGGCCATCCCTGTTTTTTTGAACCAAGCGCTATTTGCGGTTCAGGAAGGCATCACTTTGGGCATTTGGGTAAAGGATAGTTATTCCGATTCCTCAGGGCTTTCGCGATTAAATGAAAACAAGTCAGCCTTAGATACCAACGGAAAACGGGAGTACGAAAGTAAAATGCACACCGCCACGGCGTTTATGCTGTTTGCATCGGCCTATAAAATATTGAACGATTTAAAACCTTACGCATCGGATGATTTGAGCGTAATGAAACAAAAGTTTGCGGGTATTCCGGAGGTATCATTTTTGTCGCCCATAAAAGGCATTTCATGCGTTTTGTTTTACTACGATAAGTATTTGGGACATCCTGAAATTATTAAATCCGATAAGGATGTTATTGATTTCACGGTAGTATATTTTGAAGCCTTGATTGATGAAATCCAACTTCGGAAAAGTACTTTGGAATATACCGAAACCATTGTGGACCGAACCTACAAATTGGAAAAATCGGAGTTCGCCATTTCGGGCTGGAACAACGTTTTTGAGGGTACGGCAAAAAGTGTGGAATTCAATAAAATTCAATTCGAACAAATTGTGGGGAACCGAGATGCCAAACATTTTGCCCGCCGGCTCACCGAACGTTTATTGAGTTACGACTTTACGGCAAAGAAAAACCCGTTTCAGGAACTGGGTGGTTTTATGCCAGTTTTTATGGGCTACGGCATTCCAGGAACGGGAAAAAGTATGTTAATTGCTGCCATTGCCACCCGGTTGAAAGAGCATTGCGATACTTTGGATATTCCGTTTTTGTTCCACCCCATGCCCGATACCTTGATCAGTACATTTCAAGGTGGTTCGGCCGAAAAAATGGTGGAGTGGATGAAACCCATGCAAGACCCCACAAAACTTATTTTTGCACCCATTGATGATGCCGAAAATAATTTGCAGGAACGTACCGCACAAGGTGTTTCGGCAGGTGTAAAGGAAGTTATTGGCGTGTTTTTGCGATATACCGAAGGCGCCTATGCTGTAAATTATGGCAACAGTTCCATTGGGCTGTTTACCAATTTGCCCGAAATGTTGGATAAGGCAGTGATTTCGCGCGTTCAGGGGCGTTTTAAAATCGATGGTGCCCGTACCGAAACCGATTTTTTGGATCAAGACCATTTGTGGTGGCGTAAGTTGGATGATACCATGCCCGATTTTGTAAACATGCAAGGTCCTGAAAATTATAACTATTTACAGGATCAAGGCTTGGCCAAAAATATGGGTGAAATCTTAAATACTGTCGAAAAACCTACCGAAGCCCGTGTTCATGAGATTTATGATAGGGTTGAAAAACAGTTTAGAACCAATCAGCATTTGTTTTATGCGCATTTGTATAAAGCCATGCAAAAGGCCTTTCCGTTCTTTTCGTCGCGTGATGTCCGGAACATACAAAGTGCCATTTCGTTGCGATTGACCGATTTTGATTTGGATGAAAACTGGTTCGAAAATCCAGAAGTTTATTTCAAACAAAATTACGATACCAAATTCAATATGCTTCAAGAATTGATGCGGGCCAACATGAAAGGATTGGATTTTTCAGAAATTCGTCGCCAGGAAGTAGTGCGCTATCTGGATAATGTGGCCACGATTGCCGATACCGATTTTAAACGAAAAGTTGATGCCCGAGTGAACCAATTGAATATTGAAACCGAAGCGAGAAAAGCTCTCAACCATGGATAATAAACAAATAAAAAACATAGAAAAAAAACTGCTCTCTGATAATTATTATATCCTAAATCGGGTCACTTTTGATTATTTGATGAGCAACGGAATATGGGTCAACCAAATGCGCGAGATTTATGATAGAGGCGATGGGGCAGGTATTCTTCTGTATAATAAAACAAAGCAAACGGTTATTTTAACCAAACAATTTAGGATGCCCACCTATTTGAATGATAATAAAGACGGTTTTCTAATCGAAATTGCCGCAGGAATGCTTGACAAAGACAACCCCGAAGCCTGTATTATTCGCGAAACCGAAGAAGAAGTTGGCTACCGATTAAAGGCAGTAAAAAAGGTTTACGAAGCCTATTCGTCTCCAGGGGTGATGACCGAAAAGATGCATTTTTTTGTTGGCGAATACACCGATGATATGAAGGTAAATGAGGGCGGCGGATTGGACAGCGAGCATGAAGATATTGAGGTTTTGGAACTGCCGTTTGAAAAAGCCATAAACATGCTCAATAATGGTGAAATTGAAGATACACGAACCATTGTGCTGTTGCAGTATGCGCAAATTCATAAGTTGTTGGGTGATTAGAATTAGAGGTAATTCGTGAAATTCGTGTCTAAATGAACAAACTAAAAACAGCAAATCTATTTAAAAGTGAACTCATTCCCGTTAGCGGAAAGTTGGTTGAGCGTTACAATAAATGCTTGGTCAAGCTTGGTTTTTCGGAAACGAAATTAAAGACTTTCCATATTGATGGAATGGGGTGGAGCCCCGAAGTAGCCGAAGAAAAAGCTGAACAATATTATATGTGTAATGGCGAGGCCAATCCGTGTGGCATCATTATTTCACCATTACAAAAAGGTAAACCCGTGTATTTGCCCGCCCATACTTTTGACCGGGATATTATGAAATTCGTGTTTAAAGTCCACGGTGAAAAAATAAAGGATATTACTCGCGATTGTGCCATTTGTTTGGATTTCGACCAAGGCATCGATGTGTTCTATGAGCCTTTGGATGTACTGAAATACGATAAAGTAACCGTTCATTTACATTTAATCAACGATTTGGATAAAATCCAAAAACAGCAGTTGAAATTGGTCGATACTTTCAGTAAGGGCAATAATTTTATTGATGAAAATTTGCACCAACAATTGTTGGAATCTGCCCAGAAACATGGTGATTTGCGATATCGTGATTTGGAGTTGCACGAGATGGAATACACTACCGATTCCTTCTTTACAAGATCGTTTGGAGGCGTTTACGTATTACGCGATTTTATAAAGCCCATCATGGTTTTTGAAGATGAAAAATGGTATAAAGAGGCTATTAAGGACACGAGTCATGACGTTTTGATTTATCACATTTCACAGCCCCAACTCATGGAAAAACTGCGCGACCATGTTATTGTGGAGTGCGATTTGGAAAAAGTGGTTAAAACAAAACAGTACGATCGCATTAAAAAATTTGAGTTGGCACAATGTTTAAAAACTCCGCAGCACCCCATCAAGGATATTTTAAGCGATTCCATTTTATTTAAAAGTTACCTGAACAAATTGGATATCGATTCCTGCAAAAAAGTGATGGGCGTAGAGCGCTATTTGGAAAAATTAGAGGTGAGCAACGAATTTAAAATCCCCGATGTTATCGATTTAAAATTCTATGAGGCATTGCACCAACCACATTCGTCGTTGGAAGCAAAGCACCAAGACTTAATTTGGAAACTATTGGTAAACATTTCGCCAAAAGATGTGCTGTTTTGGTATTGGTATGATAAGGAAACGTTTTATGATGCCTATAAAAATTGGGACGACTCTTTTAAGGATTGGGTTGTGGAGACGATTGGTAACAATTTGGGGAGTTAGAAGTTTGAAGCTCGAAGCTTGGAGTTGGAAGCGTGAAAATTGAAGTTTTGAATATTTATTATGAAGTTATCCTCAATATGAAAAAATTACATCTATACTGATTTTGATATTTATTGCTTTTATTTCTTTTTCGTGTAAAAATGGTGAAATTAAAGAACTGAAAAACCAAATAACCTTTCTTGAAAATACTCTATCTGAATTAAAGGACTCTATTTCAAAATCAAAAAAGGACAAAATATTTCGTTCAAATATAATAATACAAGCACATAAGGAGAGTTTTAAGATTAATGAAAAAACGAAAGTAAAATTTGTTTTCAATTACATTGAGAACATTCCTAAATATGATGTTTATGAAATATTGAACGACAATAATCGTAAATTGATTTTAGAAAATCTTACAGTTAATGAATTTGAATATGAATACTCTCCAACAAAAGAGGGCTGGAATCCAATTAAATTAATGGCTGTTTTTAAGTTCGAAAATGAAAAAATAGAAATACCTGTGTTGAGCTCAATTAAAGGAACAAAATAAAGAATTAAAGCACAAGAGTAAGAAACTTCTAGCTTCTAACTCCATGCTTCAAACTATATAACTATGACACTAGAATTAATCATCTTCATCGCATCCATACTCTTTGGGGCATTAATTTACTGGCGCGAATCCAACGGAAACGGTCTATACCGTTTTTTTAACAAACTCATGTATTCCAAAGAATTACAAATGAAAGCATCCGACAAAACAGGGTTTGTGTATCAGCAAAAATTTATTATTCGATTGGTATTCATTGGCTTTTTGTTTTTAATAGGCATCGTTATTACGCGGTTTTTAATCCCTATTGATGTGGCTACGGTGTCCATTTTTGCATCCATGATTGTCGGTACATTGCTCGGTACCTATTTAGCCAATTTTATTTTTAAATCGAGTGAAGTGATAGACGAAAAAAGCGATTCATTGGAAGATATGGTACACGATACCATTGAAAAAGGAAAGGATTTTATTGAGGATTTAAAAACCAAGGACGCCAAGGAAATTGATAATTTGGACACTGAGCATAGTCGAAGTGTGCCACCCAAAAACGAACCTGCAAAAAATGAAGAAAAAAGTGCTCGCGAGCGGTTGAAGGACAAGGGGTTGCTTTAAAAATGTCATTACGAGGAGTGAACGACGAAATAATCTTTACAATTGAAAACCGAAATACGCATGAACAGATTGCCACAACTTTTTGCAAAAGTTTCGCAATGACAAAATATAAAACATGATAAAAAACTACTGGAATAAGGGCAAAAAGCAAAAAACAATAACCATAATTGTTTCCATTATTTTATTAATTGCGCTTTTTGTTTTGCGTGATGATTACCAACCAGCTTTATTATTCATCAGGAAATATATTTTCGTTATCCTGCTTAGTGCCTTGGTGCTATTTTTCGGCCTTCGGAAATTTAGAAAATCGGCCAGTACGGGTGGTAGATTAAGCATTTTAACGTTGTTGCTCATTTTTTTCGGGCTGCTGTATGTAGTGGGGTGGCATTTCAAAATGTACGATTATATGAAAACCTACAATGTGTTCAACCATTTGAATAAAGTTGAAATCAACGAGTTGCCATTAACACAAAACGAACGCATTCAGCCATTACGAAATATTTTTTCCATGGCTAACGAAAGTGTGGGCGAAACAAAAGATGTATCGCTGCCGCATTTGGTGCGCATTGGTAACGAAAATAAATGGACCATGGCCATTCAGCCCACCGAAAAATATATGTGGCAGGGCATGACCGATAATACCGAGGAAGTGTTTGCCGTTTCCAGTACCACACCGTTTCCGAGGTTTTCAAGTGAAAACCGAATTCCTGTAACATTTTCCATAGGTGAATCATTAAAGTTTAGCCGAAACACCTATAACGCGGTGGTGCAACGTTTCAATATTTTCCAATTATTTACCATGGAACCCAGCGACACCTATTACATGAAAAATGATTCTGGGCAATGGGTAGAAGTGGTGAGCTTGATTAAATGGAAGGGCTTTTTGTTTCCGTATCCAACCTTTGGTGGCGTAATGGTAATTGATAGCGGCGAGCACGATTTTAACGATTACATCGAGCGTATTTTAATCGGGAAAGGCACTTATGTGAGTCCAGAGGAAATGAAAAACCATCCTTATTTAACACGTCAAAACACCTTGGCTGAAAAGGTATCGCGATTGCAAGCGGAATCCTTAAAATTTTTGGGGGGATTTAGCGACCCGTTACCATGGAATATGGAAACAGCCGTAAAAATCCCAACCATGCCTAAAGATCAAAACCAGCAGCCGTATGTTACCGATTTCGATTTTTCTGAAACCGATGTGGATGCCTACAGCGGCCTATACCATTGGTTTGGTTTAGAGCCCGTTGGCGATGAGCGTACCAGTTTAAGTTTTAGTGTATTTGTGCCTGCAGATGGTACCGATAAACTGTATTATTACAACCATGCCGCCAAAAAGCAAGGTTACGCTGGAGTTTCGGCCATGCCTTTAAAAGTAAAGGAATCGCGTAAGGAATACGACTGGAGCGCCAATACACCAGTGGAATTTCGACCTTACATTAAAAATATTGCCGGTAAAAAGCGCCTGTTTTTTATGGGAACGGTTTCGGCCATTAGCGACAAAAATGCGCAACAGTTTGACGGTTCGGCAACACCCGATTTGGTATTGGTAGATAGCGAGTACCGCGATGTAGTTTGGATTGATGTAAAACACCCCAGTCAGTGGGATAAAACCGTTTACGACCAACTTAACGAAGCATGGCGCGCCAGCGAGGGCATTGGCTATTATTTTGTTGAGGAAAAGAAAGAAATTGATTTGGCTGAAACCGTAAAAGATTCTTTGGCCCAAGTCGTTCCTGTTAGAGACGAAAAAACCGAATTACTTGAAAGGTTGCAAAAGCAAATTGATTCTTTGAAGGCCGCTAAGTAAATTTTAAAATAGCAGTTGTCATCCAGAGCGGAGTCGAAGAGCGTTTCAGTTCTCATTAGATTTTATCTGTATTATGAGATTCCGAAATAAATTCGGAATGACGCTATAGTATTATTTTTTATTAGCCCTAATAAAATCCGTTATCAAATAAGTAATGAGTTTACCTACTTGGTCAGCCGATTTTTTTGTTGGTGCTGCTTCGCAAATATGCAAATATGTAGCGTACTCGTTATTCGCAAAATGACTCACAAATTGTCGGGCTTGGTTAACAGTAAATCCGCTGGGCGTTTGGGCGCTACTGGGTATGTTTTCAATAGCATCGCAGTCTATTTCAATACCGAAATGGTTAGCGGTAACATGTTCGGTGGCGCGTGCCAGTTCTTTTTTAAATCGGCGTTCTTTTCTAATTTCCAAGCTTTCAAAAGTGTTGTAATCCAAATATTTTGAATTTTCAAAAGTGCTGAAAATCGCATCTGAAGTATAAATTTCATGCAGCCCAAAAACGAAATAATTTTCCAAAAAACCTTCCGTGAAAGCGTAACTGAAACCGTTTCCACTGTGCCGCCCTTCAACAGACCTAAAATCGGTGTGGGCATCTAAATTAACTGCATTTATGGGGTTGTTTAGGGCTAAGCTGCTGCCTTTTATGTTTCCGTAGGCATTGTTGTGTCCGCCGCCAATTACGATTGGAATTTTACCTGCTGAAACAATTTGATGGATAATATAAGATACCTCGGTATCCATTTTTTCAACCCATTTTCTGGCTTTTAGGACATCCTTCTTTTTGGTCAGTTTTAATTTTGCGATTTCGTTAAGTGCTTCGGTAAAATCCAAATGGCCCAAAATAAGAACATCGGCGGCGTGGGTATGTGTATTGCTCTGAATATTAAGCAAGCTTTTTAGAGCCGTATTCCAGGCGTTGGCAGTACCTGTTTTGCCGTGGTTGGCAAATACCCCGACATCTTCCGGTAAACCTAAAATAACGTAGTTAACATCCAAATTACAAAGTTGTTCGTATATATTGGAAATGCTGGTTAATGTTTGAACATGTTGACCAAACTTAGACTCACCAGAGCGTTTACTTAAAAGTTTGTTCCGGGTGGCGCTATTAAACAAAACGAGTTTATCCATAGGTTTTTTTAAATGGGTTTGAATATTAAAAATACGGCATTATTTGTTTATAGTTTTATAAAATTAATTAGATTAAACAAAAATTTAACCTTAACACATTAAATTAAAGATTATGGAAAATAACAAAAGTAACACAGGGCTTAAAGTAGCATTGGGTATCGCACTGGTTCTGTTTTTGGCAACCGGTTTTTATACCATGAATTTGTATAAGAAAAGTAACGAAACCCAAAAAGAACTAACTGCTGAAAAAGAATTGGTAATGAACGATTTAAACGCCATGGCGAAGCAGTATGATGAAGCTATTGGTGAAAACGAAATAGCCAACGCCGATTTGGTAGAGGCCAGAGCCCGCATTCAAGGGTTAATCGATTCGTTGAAAATTTCTGAAACCAACGTAAAAAGTTTGTGGAGATATAAAAGCAAGTACCTATCCTTACAAAAGGAAATGGATGTATTGTTGGCTCAAAATGATTCGTTACGTATAGAGAATTCATATTTGGCTACTTCGCTTGACAGTACGCGAGTGCGTTTGGAAGAGCGTACTATTTTTACCGATTCGCTATTGGTACAAAACAACGCTTTGGCTGAAGTAGTTGAAAACGCATCGGCTTTAAATACTGTTGGGCTTAAAGGTTTTGGTGTTATTGAAAGAACTTCAGGCAAATTAATTCCAACAGAAAGAGCTAGGAGAGTAGATAAAATTAGAGTATGCTTCACTGTAGCTAAAAATGCATTGGTTTCTGAAGGCGACCAAGAACTTTATGTACAGGTTATTGGTCCTAAAAACAATGTTCTAGGATTGAACGAGCAAGTGCAGTTTGGTGAAAAAACATTGAATTATAGCGTAATCAGTAAGTTTAATTATGAAAATGCCAGTTTAAATGTTTGCGAATTTGTGGCCTCAAAAGGCGATAGCAATTTTGAAGAAGGCCGTTATGTTGTAAACGTATTCAATGAAAAAGACTTGGTTTCAACCTCTGAATTTACTTTAAAATAAATCTTTATTTAACACTTAAGGTTTAACAAAAAAGTCCTAAACGAAAGTTTAGGGCTTTTTTTATACATTTGATTTTCAAATGGGTTTTTAATTGTTGTATATACAACTAAACAAGTAAATTTGCTCATGGTGGATAAATTTTGAGCATAAATCAAAAAGGCATTATTTTCGATATTCGAAAAGTAAACTGGCGTAGTGAAAAGTTTAAAAATATAATATACTAAGGTTTGTTAGAGACCACCCAAAAGATTAATAGCAGTTTTGAGTTTTTAAATTCCGTTGGAGATATTCCAGAAGATTTGTTCAGGGAGCTCGAAAGCATTAGCGAGTTTAAAAGAGTTAAGGCTGGGCATCAAGTTGTAAAATTCAATGAGGTACCAACCAAGGTATATTTATTGGTATCGGGGATTATCCGTTGTTATTTAAGTACAGAGTCGGGAAAGGAGTATAACAAGAGTTTTTATTTTCCAACGTCTTTTATGGGGCCGTTAACGGCTTTGGTTAAAAAGCAGCCCTCCAGATTTGTATTTGAAACTATTTCGGAATGTGAACTTTACGAAGTAGATTATGCCAAGCTAATGCAACTTTATAATAAAAGCACCGTGCTTAAAAGATTTTACAGCAAGGTACTAGAAATGGTTTACATGCAATATGAAAAACGTCTGGTTGATTTAATCTCTTTGGATGCAACAGAACGTTATTTGGAATTGAGAAAGGAACACCCTAACATAGACCGATTAATTTCGCAATATCATATCGCATCATATTTGGGTATTACACCGGTGCAATTAAGTAGAATAAGAAAAAAAATATTGGACAATTAACATTTGTTATTTTCAAAGCTTAGTGTAAAGTCTATATTTGGATAGATTTCCTATAATGCGGTATACCCATCATAAGAAATGATTAATAGCTAACCAACCAAAAAAACAGGTGAAATTTATTTTACCTGTTTTTTTTTATTCTGAATCCTGTGTAGAAATGGCTATTTTATTTATTTGTCAATGGAGCCCAATACTCTCGACATAAAGGTGTTTAGAGCTTCTTTTTTGTCAGTGCCATTCTTTATCATTTTGTTGACTTCTAGAGCACCGTACATATTCGAAATCAGTTCGCCAATAACATCCAACTCTTCATCCTTTAAAGAAGGGACTTCGGTTAGGGCTTCAAGGGTTTCAACGGTTTCGATGATGTAGTCTTCATCGTTTTGCTCAATAAACTGTGTTAAATGCTTAATTACCGGTAACTTCATTTACTAAATCTTTTAATACATCAAACTTATTGGTTTGAACCTGATTAACAAATGCGCCATTTTTAAACGTAGCAAAGGTTGGTAAGTTATCAACTGTAGCCAACTTTCGTGATTCCGGAAACTTTTCGGCATCTACCACAACAAAAGTAGCATTCTCGTTTTCGGTAGCCAGCTTTTTGAACTTAGGTTTCATAATTCTACAATTTCCACACCAAGTAGCCGAAAACTGAACCACAACGGTTTCATTACCCGAAACAATGTCGTTTAAATTGTCTTTTTCTAATTCTTTAACCATTTTTATATTTTTTAAGTAGAAGCTGTCTCAAAAGTATTTTTGTCATTTCGAGCCTTTCGGCTTCGCTCAAGATAAACTTAAGTCGAGAAATCTCATCATACTGAAAATTAAGGATTCATATTTTAGAGATTCTTCCCCGATATCTAGCGGGGAAGAATGACACTCTTATTAAGACAGCCTCTGTATAAATTAGTTTTTAGCTAAATACTCTGCAGTAGCTTTAGCGTTTGCGCTCATAGCTTCTTTGCCTTCTTCCCAGTTTGCTGGACAAACTTCACCTTTTTCCTGTACGTGAGTTAAGGCGTCAACCAAACGGATGTACTCGTTTACGTTTCTTCCTAAAGGCATGTTGTTGATGCTTTCGTGCTGTACCACACCGTCTTCATCGATAATGTAAGTGGCTCTGTAAGTTACATTGTCACCTTCAACTTGTACGGTTCCGGTAGCTTCGTCAAAAGTTTCGTTGGTAATGTCCAAAATACCTAAAATGCTAGATAAGTTTCTGTTGCTATCTGCAATAATAGGGTAGGTTACACCTTCAATACCACCGTTATCTTTAGCAGTGTTTAACCAAGCAAAGTGAACCTCTGGAGTATCACAAGAAGCACCGATTACTACAGTGTTACGCTTTTCAAATTCTGGTAAAGCAGCTTGGAAAGCGTGCAATTCTGTTGGACATACAAAAGTGAAATCTTTTGGGTACCAAAACAAAACTACTTTTTTCTTGTTGTCTCTTGCGGTTTCAAGAACGTTCAATTTAAAAGTGTCGCCCATGTCGTTCATTGCGTCAACATTTAAATCTGGAAATTTTTTTCCTACTAATGCCATATTTTTTCGTTTTTTAAATTATTAATTTGAAGCAAAACTACTAGAATAAACGTGTTGACAAAATAAAGTTTGATTATATAATTTTATACTACAATAAGTGTTGCGAATAGCAATAAAAAAGGCTGGTAAAATTTATCAATCATTTAAAAAATGAAGTCTTAAATTGTGAACCTGTCAATGTTTGGGCAAATTCTATGAATTTTTTTCTGAAGTAGTCAATTGTTTAATTTTAATTTGAAAAGCAGCAAAAATTAAAGTTATAAACGGACTTAACCAATTGAAGATGGCATAGAAGAAATAATCGGCCACAGGAACGCCTAAAACCCCCGAATGGTAAGCTCCACAAGTGTTCCAAGGTATGAGTACAGAAGTTACGGTTCCCGAGTCCTCAAGTGTTCGGCTTAAATTTTCAGGTGCCAAACCTTTCTCTCTATAGGCTTTTTGATACATCTTGCCAGGTATAACTATCGCTAAATATTGGTCGCTGGCCAAAGCATTTAAACCCAAACAACTGATAACGGTGCTGGCAAATAGCCCAAAAACGGAATCGAACAAATTCAATATCGATTTACTGATTCTTGCCAAAGCACCAATAGCATCCATAACGCCACCAAAAACCATAGCGCAAATGATTAACCAAATGGTGCCCAACATGCCACTCATACCGCCAGACGAAAACAAGTCGTTAAGCTCAGCGCTTGTGGTTTCAACTGAAGCATCAACAGTTATGGCATTCATAACACCTTTGTATGCCGAAGCAAAATTTAGAGAATCGGATCCTGCAACCGACAGCACAATATCAGGTTGGGCGATAATGGAAGCTACAGCTCCTAAAAGTGTACCTGCCAATAGGGCCACCAAAGGTGGTGTTTTCTTTACAATCATAACTATAACCACCACAGGAACTAAAAAGAGCCAAGGCGTAATATTGAAAGCTTGGTCTATGGCTATTAATTTATCCGAAACATCTGGGGAGCCTTTAGTGTTGATGTTTAATCCAATTATGATGAATACAATGAGGGTAACAATGACTGTTGGAACGGTTGTTAGTGTCATATACCGAATATGCGAAAACAAATCGCCACCAGCCATAGCAGGGGCTAAATTGGTGGTGTCGCTCAAGGGAGACATCTTGTCACCAAAATAAGCCCCCGATAACACGGCACCGGCAGTCATACCAACCGAAACATCTAGGGTTTTTGCGATTCCTATTAAGGCAATACCAACGGTGGCCGAGGTGGTCCACGAACTTCCCGTAGCAACCGAAATAATCGCACAAATAACCACACAGGCGGCTAAAAATATGGTGGGGTTCAATATTTGTAATCCATAATATATCATGGATGGGATAATACCACTAATCAACCAAGTGCCGGCCAATGCACCCACCATGAGCAATATTAAAATAGCTCCAGCGGTCGATTTTATATTTAGCGCTACTTCCTCTAACATTTGTTCGAAAGACACCTTATTGTAAAAACCAACAATTGCCGCTACGGCAGCACCAAGCAATAAAATAAATTGATTACTTCCGCTTAAAGCGTCATCGCCATAAACAAAAAAAACATTGTAAAAAAGCATGCCCACCAAAGCCAAAACTGGTATAATTGCTTCCCAGATGTTAAGTTCTTTGTTTTCAATAATGTCTTGGTTTATTGGTTCGTTGGTTTTTATGTTCTGGCTATCCATAAAGTATATTTAAAATTTACAATGTAATGTTACAATTTTCGCCCCATGTATGCAAATGGCGGCAGTTGTGTACATTTTCATTTCAACTAAACCACTATGGACTGAAAGGCCATAGGTTAGCAACGGACTGAAAGTCCGATTATTTGTGTAAACTTTAGCCACGAATACACAAATAATTTTCCGAAATTGTGCGCAGAAATTCGTGTATTCGTGGCGTAAAATATTTGTAGAAATTCAAAGCCTTGTATTGAAAGTGCATAGTTTCAACTAACCGCTGTGACCAATGAAATTTAAAAAATGGATTCATTAACTCAAATTGTTTTGGGAGCAGCCTGTGGTGAAGCCGTTTTGGGCAAAAAAATAGGCAACAAAGCTTTGCTGCTCGGCGCCATTGGTGGTACTATTCCTGATTTGGATGTTTATGTGGGCAATTTGCTTTACGGCAATGAAATTGATGCCATGCTATTTCATCGTGGGTTTATGCATTCCATTTTGTTTTCGGTGCTGGCAGCATTTGTTTTGGGCTGGGGCGTCCATAAATTGTATAATTCTGGAAAGCGAGGGGAAACCACAACCCTAAAAGATTGGGTCGGTCTATTTTTTTGGTCGCTGTTTACGCACCCTATTCTCGATTGCTTTACGCCATATGGTACGCAGTTGTTTGCTCCCTTCAGTAATTATAGAGTGGCGCTCAATAATATCGCCGTGGCCGATCCTGTTTATACTTTACCCTTTTTGGGGTGTATGATTGTTTTAATGTTTTTTAACCGAACATCGCTTAAAAGGAGGATGTGGCTAAAGTGGGGAGTTGGAATCAGTTCGGCATATCTGCTTTTTACTTTGGGAAATAAACTTTACGTCGATTCGGTTTTTAGGAAATCTTTGTCGGAAAAGCGCATTGAAGCACAACGTTTTTCAACGCAACCCGCTATTTTCAATAATATTTTGTGGTATGCCATTGCTGAAACGAAAGACGCTTATTGGGTAGCCGATTACTCGCTGCTAGACACCAAAACTACCTTTTCAAATTTTAGAAAAGTGTCTAAGCAGCGCGATTTGTCGCCAGAGGAATATACCGATGTTGAATGCTTGGCTTGGTTCAGCAACCAATATTACAGCATTTATAAAATCAACGATAACGAATTCCGTTACAACGATCTGCGCTACCCACTTTTAGATAGTACCGATCCC
Source organism: Bacteroidia bacterium (assembly GCA_030430535.1). Classification (GTDB taxonomy): domain Bacteria; phylum Bacteroidota; class Bacteroidia; order Flavobacteriales; family Flavobacteriaceae; genus Flavisericum. The sequence continues at coordinate 14,315 of JAUIKY010000033.1, read as the reverse complement.
AACAGTTCGGTATTCAGCATGTTATTGTTTGTAGAAGGCAATAGGCTGAACATGAAACCTTTTGAGCCTAAATTTGACGGCATGGGCAATATTTTAGCCGGACTTTGGGAACGCGCCAAGGGCATTTAAATTTACAGGATTTTTAGGGTTTTCATGCAAGCTTTCATCATTTGGTAAGTGCGTTCAATATCGGCATCCAACCCAATGGAAAAACGTATCAGTCCGTCGCTTAACCCCATTGCTTTCTGCTCGTGCTCTGGAATTTCAGAAGAGGTAGAACTGCCCGGTGCGCTAAAAAGCGTTTTGTAAAAGCCGAGGCTTACCGCCAAATAGCCTAAGTTTTTGTGTTGCATGAGTTCCATGAGTGGGTTGGCTTTTTCCAACGATCCCACATCAATGGTGAGCATGGCCCCAAAACCGTATTCGGTATTCATCATTTGTTTGAAAAGGTTGTGCGAAGGGTGCGACTTCAATCCCGGGTACACTGTTTTTAAGCCGTCAGTTTCAAATTTTTCAGCCAAAAATAAAGCATTCTTACTGTGTTGTTGCATGCGGATATGTAGGGTTCTCAGGTTTTTTAAAACAGAAGCCGACCTTAAACTATCCATGGTCGAACCCAAAAGCATGGATGCGCCGTTGTTTATATTCCGCAGTTCGTCTATAAAATCTTGAGTGCCGCAAACCACTCCGCCAACAGTGTCGCTGGTGCCATTTATGAATTTGGTTAAGCTATGGATGGTGACATCGGCGCCCAAAACCGCGGGGGAAATGGATAGTGGCGAAAAGGTATTATCGACCACCAATTTTAAGTTATGCTTTTTGGCCAGTTTGGCAAGGGCTTTAATATCGGCAACTTCCAATAGCGGATTGCTTACCGATTCGCAATACAGTACCTTGGTTTTTGGGGTGATGGCGGCTTCAACTTGGTTTAAATTAGTAATGTCTGCAAACGTTGTTTTAATGTTGAAACGTGGAGCGAAATTTTTAAAAAACGCATAAGTACCGCCGTAAATGGTTCGGCTGGAAACTATATGGTCGTCCGCACCGCACAGTTGCAATATGGTGGCCGTAATAGCGCCCATACCCGAAGCAAATACACTGGCCGTTTCGGTACCTTCCATGGCAGCCAAAGCCTGACCCAAATATAAATTTGATGGAGATGAGTGCCGCGAGTACAGGTAGCAACCATCGGCATGGCCTTCAAAAGTATCGAACATGGTTTTGGCCGATAAAAAGGTATAGGTAGAAGAATCGGAAATAGATGGGTTTACCCCACCAAATTCTCCAAAGTATTGTAAATCTTGTATTTGGTTTGCCGGTTTAAAGCTCATAATGTTCATTTTTATGTAAATTTACAATTCGTTAGTTATAAAATCAACCAGAATATATATTCTTGGAAAATAAATCTATAAATAAGGTTTTTGATGATATTTGTTTTTAACTTAAATTCATATTCAACTAATAATCTGAAAAATATTCAGCTATGCTATTTGATGCCACCGATAAAAAATTGTTAGAGTACTTGCAAGCCGATAGCAAGCAAACCAATAAAGAGCTGTCGGTTAAATTGAACCTTTCCGTCACCGCCGTTTACGAACGCATTAAAAAACTGGAACGTGAAGGATTTATTGAGGGGTACACCGTTTTGCTAAACAAAGAAAAAATCGATAAAAATTTTATGGTGTTTTGCCATATAAAATTGGTACAGCACACCCAAGAGCACGTGGTGAGTTTTGAGCGTGAAGTCGCCAAACTCAACGAAGTTTTGGAGTGCCACCACGTTAGTGGCGATTACGATTATTTATTACGCGTTTTGGTGGCCGATATGCCCGCTTTTCGCAAGTTTATGGTTGAAAAATTGACCACCATTAGCCATATTGGCAGCACGCACAGCATGTTTGTTATTAATAAAGTAAAACACACCACGGTTATTAATTTCGATTAGATTAACTGTAAGTTGTACTTTCTTGTTTTTGTTGTATTAACCGTAAATGTTGTAGATAAAATCTTTTTACTATTTTAGTCGGGCTATTATTAACCAATACCATTAATATGAAAAAACTAATCTACCTGATTTTAGGCTTTTTGGTAGGAGCCGTTTTAACCTATTATTTTTGCCCCAGACCAGAAGGACAAGAACCCATTACTAAAATTGTTAAACCCAAAGGCGTTATTTCGGTGGAACAAGCCACTATTTTAAGCGATAACTGGACCCGATACCGCAAAGCTGCTGTAGATTCTGCCGCTCAGGCACAAGGCCGTGAGCAAGACGACCGTTCGGTATTTTGGTCGTTGGAAGATGTGCAGCAGTACCTCGAATATGCCAAACATTATTCCGATAGCTTGGGCTATAGAATGACGGGCATACAAGTGTATTTGGGCGTTTATGGAAAAGAGGCCGGTCCAGAAAAAAGCAACTTAACTACCATGTTTATGGCGCCCACTGGTGTGAAGTACGACTCAAAAAGCAGCTCGACACCTTTTAAATTGCGTGGAGACGACAAACCACCTGTGCCACCGTTAAATGAAGGAACAGGAAGCAACGGTGGTTATCCATGATAGCTTTGGAAGAATTTTTATTTAAAAATTATACCTTGTTAACACACTCGGTTGAGGCCATTGCAGCTTTAACTGGTGTGTTTTTTTATAGAAAATATAGGAATACCCACACTAAGTATTTTATTTACTTTTTGATTTATATCATTATAAATGAAATAATAAGAACCTATACGCATTATGTACACCCGGGACGAGCATTAGAGTTTCTTATAGGAACGGTAATAGAGAAAAATTACTGGATGACTACTTTATTGTGGAGCGTGGTATCGGCGATGTTTTTTGCTTTTTATTACTATAGAATTTTAGAAAATACTTCTTTTAAAAAGACTATCAAATACATAGGTTATGCATTTTTCTTTTTTTCAATTGGCTATATTCTTGTGCGTTGGAAAGCTTTTTTTAACGTTTATTTACCAGTCATAAAAGTGTCTGGAGGTAGTATTATATTGTTGTGTACAATATTGTATTTTTTTGAAACTTTGCAAAGCGATAAATTATTAACGTTTTATAGGTCCATCAATTTTTACATCAGCATCGCTATATTTATTTGGTTTTTGGTAATCACACCCATAGTTTTTTTTGATAAATATTCAAGTTACGACCCACTCGTTTATGAACGGGATTGGAATTATATTCGTCTCAGAATGATGATTTATTTATCATGCAATATATTTATGTATTTAACCTTTACTTTTGCCTTAATATGGTGCAAACCGGAGAACGATTAGCCAGCACCGCCTCCGAGCGGTATTTATTAGTATACATGATAGCCGTTTTGGTTATTGTAAGTACCTTAATCGTGCTGTTTTTTGTGGTTTTTTTAAAACGGAAAAACAAACTGCTACAAGAAAAAATGGAACAACAGCGTGCTTTTGAGGCCGAAATAGCCCAAGCCCAAACCGAAACCCAAGAACAAACCCTAAAGAATGTTGGGTGGGAGTTGCACGATAACGTAGGGCAATTGCTGTCGTTTGCTAATATGCAACTTAGTATCTTAAAAATGCAGGTTTCAGATGATGTAAAAGACAAGTTTAAAGATACTACCGATGCCTTAAAAGAGAGTTTGGCCGAAGTAAGGGCACTTTCAAAAACGTTGAACAACGATGTGATTTTAAATAACGGTTTTGAAAAATCAATAACCAATGAACTGAACCGATTGAAGAAAATGAAGTTTGAATCGGCCGAATTGAAAATCATTGGTGAAAAAATACCTTTTCCAGACCGAAAACACGAAATTATTGTGTTCAGGATTCTTCAGGAATTTTTATCGAATTCCGTAAAATATTCCAAAGCCAAAAGCATCGAAATCGTTTTAGATTATCAACCCACAGCCTTACACATTACGGCAATCGACAACGGCAAAGGCTTTGATGTTAACGATGTGGAAAAAGGCTCGGGGTTAATCAATATGAAAAGTCGCGCCGCTTTAATCAACGCCCAATTAGATTTAAAATCGCAACCGAATGAGGGCACTACGCTTTCAATTGTGTATCCGTTAAACTAACCCATAGGATTTAACAACACTTTACCATCTCATTTTAGTAGGGTTTTGTACTTTTACGGGCGCAAAAAAGAATAGTAAAAGAACATGAAGTTATCGAAAGAAGCCGTTTTGGAACAGGCCAATAAAGTGTGCAAAAACACGCTGATGGAAACCTTAAACATTGAAATGATTGATTTTGGAAAGGATTTTTTAGTGGCCAGAATGCCTGTTAATTCACGGGTTTACCAACCTGATGGGGTTTTACACGGTGGTGCTACGGCAGCTTTGGCCGAAAGTGTGGGGAGTTTTGCATCAAATATTTTTATGGATTCCGATAAGTTTTTTGTGCGTGGTATAGAAATTACCGCTAACCACATAAAGAGTGTGAAAGAAGGTTATGTTTATGCTAAAGCCACATTTTTGCACAAAGGGCGCACCACACAATTGCTGGATATTCGAGTAACCGATGATCATGATAACCTGATTTCCATTTGCAAACTATCTACCATTTCCCTGCCTAAAAAATAAGAATGATTCAAGACGAGTTTTTTAAGCATATAGCAACCCAATACCAATCCAATCTTCCGTTTGTAGCTTACCGAAAACCCCATAGGCAGGAAGTAAATGCTTTGATCCAGCAAACCGACGATTTGTTTTTTTCTGAAGATTATTCCGAAACGGGTTTTGTGTTTGCGCCATTTGATGATGCCGAAAAATCGGTGTTGATGCCTTTAGGAAATTCCAAAGTTTTGAAGTCGACTTATGAGGTTTCCGAGGAAAATAGAATCACTAAAGTTATTGGTGTTTCCGATGCATCGGAAAAGGAAAACCACATCGATTTAGTGAAAAAAGGGGTTAACGCCATTGAAAACGATGTGTTTAAAAAAGTGGTGCTTTCAAGAAGTGAAACGGCACATCTTTCAGAAAACAATCCCATCACCATTTTTAAAAGGCTGTTGAACACCTATCCTTCGGCATTTATATATTGCTGGTTTCATCCCAAAGTGGGGCTGTGGCTGGGAGCAACCCCCGAAACCTTAATTAAGATTGAAGGTGCCCAATTTTCCATTATGGCATTGGCCGGTACGCAAAACTATAACGGCACGCTCAACGTCAATTGGCAGGAAAAAGAAAAGCAGGAGCAGCAATACGTTACCGATTTTATTACCGAGAACTTAAAACCAGCTGTGGAACGCTTAACGGTATCGGCAACCGAAACAGTAAAGGCGGGTAATTTGGTGCATTTAAAAACCATGATTTCGGCACAGTTAAAATCTAATGTACCGTTAAAACAAGTTATTGATGCATTGCATCCCACACCAGCGGTGTGTGGTTTACCAAAGGGAGCGGCCAAACAGTTTATTTTGGAGCACGAAAACTACAATCGGTCATTTTACACAGGTTTTTTAGGCGAACTGAACATGGAAAAAACAGCCAAGCCACGCTCTGGAAAACGAAATATAGAAAACCGGGCCTACGCCATGTCTAAAAAAAGCACGCAATTGTACGTGAATTTGCGCTGTATGCAAATAAAGGACCAAAAAGCGATAGTTTACGTAGGCGGTGGCATTACCGAAAGCTCTATTCCTGAAAATGAGTGGCAGGAAACCGTAGCGAAATCCTTAGTGATGAAAAACATTTTATAAGCATTTTTATTGGCAAGCTAATTTGTTATTTTTGGCTATTGAATAAAACTACATGACGTATCCAAAAATCCCCCTGGCGCAGACTATTGTACAGTTGTGCAAAGCTAAAGGCATTAAGCATATTGTAATTTCCCCGGGTAGCCGAAATGCACCTTTAACCATTGGTTTTACCAATGATGATTTCTTTTCCTGTTACAGTATTGTTGACGAGCGTTGCGCTGCATTTTTTGCTTTGGGCATCGCCCAAAAGCTGCAAGAGCCTACGGCCGTAGTATGTACTTCGGGCAGTGCGTTGCTCAATTATTACCCAGCGGTAGCTGAAGCTTTTTACAGCGATATTCCGTTGGTGGTGCTTTCGGCCGATAGACCAAAGCACTTGGTGGGTATTGGAGACGGGCAAACCATTAATCAAAAAAATGTGTTTGATAACCACATTCTATATTCGGCCAATTTAAAGCTCGATTTAAAAGACGAAAAGAATGTGCCCAGTCACGAAGAATTGCCCATTTTTAAGAATTTGGAAAATAAATTCGAACGGTTTTTAGGACTTCAAAAAGACATTCAAATCTTCAACGAAGAAGAAATCAACACCGCCATTAACTTTGCTATTTTAAAAAAGGGCCCGGTGCACATCAATATTCCATTGGATGAACCGCTTTATGAAACCACAGATAAACTTACGGTTAATCCCAAAGCTATTGAGGACACCGAAAAGGAACCAGAAATTGAAGACTATGTTTTAAAATCCTGTTTGGAAGATTGGAATTCGGCCACCAAAAAAATAATTTTGGTAGGGGTAAACCAACCCAATCAAATCGATAAGAAATGGTTGGACGAGTTGGCACAAGACGATAGTATTTTGGTGTTTACCGAAACCACATCCAATTTGCACCACTCCGGTTTTTTCCCCAGCATAGACCAGATTATCGCTCCGCTTTCCGCTGAAGAACAAAAGGAATTGCAACCTGATATTTTGCTTACGTTTGGCGGATTGGTAGTTTCAAAAAAAATAAAGCAAATTTTACGAAAGTTTCAGCCCAAACATCATTGGCACATCGACCCCAAAACGGCATACGACACATTTTTTTGTTTGGAAAACCATATTGAAACCACTCCAAACCATTTCTTTGAAACATTTTTGCCCAAGGTGACACATTATGTAAAAAGCAGTTACAAACCCAAATGGAGGGCCATTAAACATCGGCGATTAAAAAACCACAGAGCCTATTTGGAAGATATCCCATTTTCGGATTTTAAAGTATTCAGTCGTGTACTGAAGTCCGTTCCCGAAAATTCGGTACTGCAAGTGGGTAACAGTTCGGCCATCCGTTATACGCAATTATTCAAACTCGATAAAAGTTTAGAGGTATATTGCAATCGGGGAACTAGTGGTATTGACGGGAGCACGTCAACAGCCATCGGTTTTGCAGTGGCCAGCGAAAAGCGGACTACTTTTGTAACGGGCGATTTAGGCTTTTTGTACGATAGCAATGCGCTTTGGAATAATTACATTCCGAATAATTTCAGAATTATTGTAATAAACAATCAGGGCGGTGGTATTTTCAGAATTCTACCAGGTCATAAAAACACCGAGAATTTCGACACCTATTTTGAAACCAACCACAAGCATACAGCAAAGCATTTGTGCGATATGTTTAGTTTTAACTATCAATCTGTAAATGATGATGAAGGCTTAAAAACAGCTTTAAACTCATTTTATGATGAAGGCAGTCAGCCTAAATTGCTCGAAGTATTTACTCCTAAAACCGTAAATGACGAAATACTGTTAAATTATTTTGAGTTCATTAAGTAATTTTCTCTTGAAAAAGGGTGATGATTAAAACAAGTGACGCATAGGGGTTTTATGTGTCTAAAAAAATAGTTACCTTTAAAGGGTTATCAATTAATTATTTCACTAATACTTAAAAACAAAAAGAATTATGAGTAAAAGAGACGAGCTTATTGCAAAATATGCTGAAGATTTAAAAGAAAAGTGCGGCGTTAGCGCAGACATGGATTTATTGACTAAAGTAACCATTGGCTGCGGACCATCTATTTATAATGCTGATGCAGCAACGGTTTCGGGATCGGACGAGTCGGAATTGGCAACGGTTAAAACTAACTTTTTAATTAAAAAATTAGGGTTGAAAGACGGACCAGAGTTAGACAAGGGCATTGACGCCGTTATGGAAACCTACGGAAAATCCAACCGCAATAAGTATCGTGCCGTAGTATATTATTTATTGACCAAGCATTTCAAAAAAGAGTCGGTGTACTAAAATTGGATTTACACAAATAAAAAAAGCGTTGCATGTTGCGACGCTTTTTTTATTTCGATTTTACCAACAAAGAAATTATGGTTTGTAATTATGATTATAAACAACGCTATCACTACCTTTGCTGCATGATTAGATTAGGCGAAATAAATACAATGGAAATACTTCGTGAAACAGACCACGGGGTGTATTTAATTGATAAGGATGATGAAGAAGTGTTGCTTCCAAACCGTTACGTGCCCGAAAGTTTTAAAATTTGGGACGAGTTGGAGGTTTTTGTCTATTTGGACAATGAGGAAAGACCTGTAGCAACCACCGATAAACCCTATATCATGAAAGGCGATTTTGCCTTGTTGCGATGCAATCAAGTTACCGAATACGGTGCTTTTTTAGATTGGGGTTTGGTAAAAGAATTGTTTTGCCCTTTTAAGGAACAGGCCTTTAAAATGAAACCCGGAGGTTGGTATCTGGTATATTGCTATTTGGACGAAAAAACCAATAGGCTAGTGGCTTCCAGTAAAACCAATCGATTTTTAGATAATAAGGACTTAACCGTTAAGGAATTTGATGAGGTCGATTTAATTGTGTCGCATCCATCGGATATGGGCATGAACGTTATTGTCAATAAAAAGCATACAGGCCTTATTTTTAATAGTAATATTTTCAAAGATTTAAGTGTAGGCGATAAACTGAAAGGCATTGTTAAAAAAATACGCCCCGGCAACAAGCTGGATATTGTTTTAGAGCAAGTAGGCTATCGAAATATAGAACCTAATGCAGAAAAGGTTTTGCAGGAACTTCAGGATAATGGTGGCTATTTGGCCTTAACCGATAAGTCGTCTCCCGAAGACATCAAGGAAGTTTTGCAAATGAGTAAAAAGAACTTCAAAAAAGCCATTGGCAGTTTATACAAACAACGTAAAATAGAATTAAGCCCGGACGGTATTCGCTTAGTTTAAGGAAAACATGCTACTTTTCACTTTTTCTGAAACTGTTTTTATGGCTTCCGTAATGGTGTTGTAATCTATCTTTTCTGAAACGCAAAACCCATTTTCTATTTCGGCATTCATTTTACTGGCCAAATCATGCCCAACCACGCCATAAGCTTTCAAGTTTTTCGCTTGTGTTCTAAAATGTGGGGCGTCCATCAGATTGATTGAATAGGAATTTATCCTATTGGCTACAATACCATACGGTTTTGTATTACCAAAATAGCTTTCCAATTCATTAATAATAGTTGCAGAATTGTTCATATCAAAATGAACACCTTCACGCAGCTCAACAACGGCAATGTTTTCAAAAAAATAAACATCGCCCATTTTATTTTCAACAGTTTTTAAGATTTGATTGGCAAAATCGGTTTCTAATAGTTTCATTTTAATTTCAAATAGGGTTAAAAACAACACTTTGTAAGTGTTTGTATATTAGACACGTTAAGATCTGAAAGTCACATTTTATGGATTGCTTTTTTAGAAAATTCATGCAAAAGTACTGTGTAAGCATAGTATTTAGGGTTAAAATTTAGTTAAACTTTAAATTGATAAAATCGTTAATTTTGAATAAGGCCATTCTATTATTAGTATTTTTGTGTTATGATAAAAAACGATACCATTGTTGCTTTGGCAACACCAGCGGGAGCCGGTGCAATTGCTGTAGTTCGCTTATCGGGTAGTGAAGCCATAAATATTGCCGACACATGTTTTAGATCGGTAAAGAAAGGTAAACGTCTGGCTAAGCAAAAAACACATACGATCCATTTGGGGCATATAGTTGATGGAGATAAAACGGTAGATGAGGTGTTGTTGTCTGTTTTTAAAAACCCCAATTCGTACACAGGCGAAGATGTGGTAGAGGTGTCTTGCCACGGTTCGAGCTATATCCAACAAGAAATTATCCAATTGTTTTTGCGGAAAGGATGCAGAATGGCATCGGCTGGCGAGTTTACTTTGCGGGCTTTTTTAAACGGAAAACTCGATTTGAGTCAGGCGGAAGCTGTGGCCGATTTAATAGCGAGTGATAATGAAGCCTCGCACCAATTGGCTATGCAGCAGATGCGGGGTGGGTTTTCATCTGAAATAGCTAAACTTAGGGAAGAACTTTTAAATTTTGCTTCCCTCATAGAATTGGAACTCGACTTTGCGGAAGAAGATGTGGAGTTTGCAGACCGAACCCAATTTAAGGAATTGATAGACCGCATTGTGTTTGTATTGAAACGATTAATAGACAGTTTTGCTGTTGGAAACGTTATTAAAAACGGCATTCCCGTAGCTATAGTAGGCGAACCCAATGTGGGGAAATCGACTTTATTGAACGCCCTACTTAACGAAGAGCGCGCCATTGTTAGCGATATTGCCGGAACGACCCGTGATACTATTGAAGACGAGATTTCCATTGGCGGCGTAGGGTTCCGTTTTATCGATACGGCTGGCATTCGCGAAACCAAAGATGTGGTTGAAACGATTGGGATTCAAAAGACTTTTGAAAAGATAGCCCAATCGCAGGTGGTTGTTTATCTATTTGATGCCGAATCTGTTTTTGCAAAGAAAGCCTCTTTGGAAGCTATAAAAGTGGAGATTGAAAAAATCAAGAATAAATACCCGCAAAAGCCATTGGTAGTTATAGCCAATAAAGTAGATACTATTAGTGATGGTGAAAAGCAGAAACTTAAAAATGCCATTCCAGAAATTGAATTGCTTTCTGCAAAAACCCAAAAAGGTGTTGAAGAATTAAAACTAAGGCTCACAAATTTTGTGAATACTGGTGCCCTTCGAAACAACGAAACCATAGTGACCAATACGCGTCACTACGATGCCCTCTTGAAAGCTTTGGAAGAAGTTCAAAAAGTAAAATACGGATTGGACACTGGTTTGTCGGGCGATTTGTTGGCCATTGATATCCGCCAAGCACTATATCATTTCGGTGAAATTACCGGAGAAATTACCAATGACGATTTGTTGGGCAATATTTTTGCTAATTTCTGTATCGGGAAGTAACCTCAATTACTTTACCGCAATCACACTAATTTCAACATTAACATTTTTTGGCAGTTTGGCGACTTGTACCGTTTCCCTAGCAGGGGCGTAGTTTCATTAAAAAAACTACCGTTAACTCGAAAACTGGCACGAGTTAGACTTTGCAGACTTAATAAAAGAACTCAACAAAGCCATTAAGAAAGCAGGTGGCGAAAAGCTTACCAAAAAAGACGAGTTTGAGTGGCTGGAACTCTTTGAGGACAAAAAGAAAAAAGCCCAAGAGCTACAAACGCAAATCACCCAAACAGAAAAGGAAATAGATGCGATGGTATATGAGTTGTATGGTTTAACGGAAGATGAAATCAAGATTGTGGAAAATGGCTAATAACAAGTTGTTTACGTGTATTTTAAAAATCTAAACTTTTGTTAATTAAATTTGTATTTGTTAAAATTTCGTAACTTCGCAATTACAATGAAACAAGTATTCCATAAAATAATGTCTATGCTAATGGCTTTTGTAGTGCTATTTTCTACAATGTCATTTACGCTCAATATGCATTATTGTGGCGATACTTTAGTGGAAACAGCTTTTCTTAAAAAAGCTAAAGGTTGCGGCATGGAAATGGAAAAACCTTCAACTGAAGGATGTTCAATCACCAAGAAAAATTGTTGTGATGACAAGCAAATGGCAATTGAAGGTCAAGATGAATTACAATTGCAAGTTGATAAAATTACCTTTGAACAACAAGTATTCATAGCTTCATTTCTTTACACATACATTAATCTTTTTGAAGGTTTAGACAACAATGTTTCGACCTACGAAGAATATAAACCGCCACTCGTCATAAGGCGTATCTACAAGATTGACGAAACTTATTTAATTTGATTTTTAAACAATAGACTGTATTATCCTATGCTTTTTGTCATAAGGATAATTTGCTGTATTCGGTGTTGTCCTAACGCCAATGTCTAACTGTTTAATTATCAAAACCAATGCTAAATAAAAGCATCAAATTCTTAATAGAAAATAAACTCGTTGCAGTTCTACTACTCGTTCTTTTCGTTGGATGGGGAACTGTAAATGCACCTTTTAATTGGGATACAGGCTTTTTACCAAGCAATCCTGTAGCTGTAGATGCTATTCCTGATATAGGTGAAAACCAACAGATTGTTTTTACCAAATGGGATGGTCGTTCCCCACAAGATATTGAAGACCAAATTACCTATCCATTAACCACATCCTTGTTAGGTATTCCTGGAGTAAAAACCATTCGTAGTTCTTCTATGTTTGGGTTTTCAAGTATCTATATCATTTTTGAAGAAGACATAGAGTTTTACTGGAGTAGAAGTCGTATTCTCGAAAAACTTAATTCCTTACCTAGCGGTCTATTACCAGATGGCGTTAGTCCTACATTGGGTCCAGATGCTACAGGCTTAGGACAAATATTTTGGTACACACTCGAAGGTCGTGATGAAAACGGAAATGTAACGGGTGGTTGGGATTTACATGAATTACGTAGCATACAAGACTACTATGTGAAATACGCACTATCATCAGCAAGTGGTGTTTCGGAAGTTGCTTCTATTGGTGGTTATGTTCAAGAGTACCAAGTAGATGTAAACCCAGAATTAATGCGTCAATACAATATAGGTTTACACCATATTGTAAAAGCAGTTAAAGAAAGTAACCGAGATATTGGAGCACAAACTTTAGAAATTAATCAAGCCGAATATCTGGTACGTGGTTTGGGTTATGTGAAATCCATAGCAGACATCGAAAATGCAGTAGTCACTTCAGAAGATTATACTGCTATCAAAATTAAAGATGTGGCAAAAGTGTCTTTAGGGCCTGCAACAAGACGTGGTATTTTAGATAAAGAAGGTGCAGAAGTGGTTGGTAGCGTTGTAGTAGCACGTTATGGTGCAAACCCAATGGAAGTCATCAATAATGTAAAAGCCAAAATAAACGAATTAAGCGCAGGTTTACCTACAAAAACATTAGCAGATGGTAGAACATCACAAGTAACAATAGTACCATTTTACGACCGTACAGAATTGATTCAAGAAACATTGGGTACACTCAATGAAGCCTTAACTTTAGAAATACTCATTACCATTTTAGTTATTATCATAATGGTATTTAATCTTCGTGCTTCCATATTAATCTCTGGTTTATTACCTGTAGCAGTTTTAATGGTATTTATAGCAATGAAACTCTTTGGTGTAGATGCTAATATTGTAGCACTATCAGGTATTGCTATTGCTATTGGTACGATGGTAGATGTTGGTGTCATACTTTCAGAAAATATCATCAGACATTTAGACGAAAACGAAAACAAATTACCAATAAACACAGTCGTTTACAACGCAACATCAGAAGTATCTGGTGCAATCGTAACCGCAGTAATGACAACCATTATCAGTTTTATTCCTGTATTTACAATGATTGGTGCAGAAGGGAAACTATTTAGACCATTAGCATTTACTAAAACCTTTGCATTAACAGCTTCGATAATTGTAGCCTTATTTTTAATTCCACCGTTTGCGGCCTTTTTATTCCGAAAAAAGAGCATTCAAAAACATTTTAAATATGCTTTAAACGGTGTTTTAATAGTATTAGGAATAGCAGCAATAATTTATGGATATTGGCTAGGAATCATACTCATCGCTTTTGGTGTGACAGCTTTATTGAATCTTCAAAATAAGATTTCAGATAAACAAGCAAACTTTGCCAACATCATCATTTCGGCTTCGGCAATAGTATTCTTATTGGCAGAATATTGGCGACCGTTAGGAGTAAACGAAAGTATCTTCTTAAACCTCATTTTTGTAGCCATTATTTGTTTTGGCTTGTTAGGTGTATTTTCATTATTCATTAAATACTACACACGTATTTTAAGATGGTGTTTAGACAATAAATTATTATTTCTTTCTATACCTACAGCAATTGTCATAGCAGGCTTTTTCATAATGAAAAACACAGGTAAAGAGTTTATGCCGTCATTAAACGAAGGTTCTTTTCTGTTAATGCCTACCTCAATGCCACATTCTGGGGTAGAAGAAAACAAGCGCGTTTTACAGCAATTGGATATGGCAGTAGCCAGTATTCCAGAGATTGAAACCGTAGTTGGTAAGGCAGGTAGAACAGAATCGGCTTTAGATCCTGCACCTTTATCAATGTATGAAAATATCATTCAATACAAACCTGAATATATGCTGAATGACAAAGGAGAACGTCAGCGTTTCAAAGTCAATGAAGATGGATTATATGAATTAAAAGATGGTCGTTTAATTCACAATGAAAATATAGCTGTCAGTTCGAGCGCAGTCGAGAACAAAGCATTTATAAAGTCAACTTTATTAAATATAGAAAGGTCTC
>JAUIKY010000076.1 GCA_030430535.1 Bacteroidia bacterium | reverse complement strand
AACAACCTGAAAAACAAAGGCTATTATAATTTCGACGATACCTTTTTAATCTTCGAAGCAGACACCAACCAATACAGCAACAAGCGGTTCGATTTGTTTCTGAAACTAAAAAAGGAAGTCCCGAAAAAAAGCATCATTCCTTATAAAATAGATAAGGTTAATATTTACACCAACTACGAGGTAGGCGATTCCATTGAAAATAAAACCATTCGATTTAACAATAAAAATTACATTCAAGAGGAGGTGGTTTTCAAGCCCAAGTATCTCGACCCCTTTGTTAAATTGGAGGAAGGCCAGTTTTACAGCCCAGAACTTTCTAAAAATACCGCCAGACGGTTATCTACCATTGGTGCTTACAAGTACGTTAACATTCAATATAAAGAAACCGACACCATTGCCACCGACAGCATCGGGCTTTTAGAATCCAACATTTACCTGTCTCCTCTAAACAAACGCGCCATTAGGGCCGAACTCCAATTGGTTACCAAATCGAACAATTTTACCGGTCCCGCTATTGGAGTAACCTTTAGTAACCGAAACTTGTTTGGTGGTGGAGAAACCCTAAATACCACAGCGAAATTGGGCTATGAAACCCAATTGGGAGCAGGAAATACTACGGGAAAAAGCAGTTTGGAGCTGGGGCTGAAAAATGAACTGATTTTTCCAAGGGTGATTTTCCCCATTAAAATTAATGAGAACTTTTTTAAATACGACATTCCTAAAACCAAGACTTCCATTAACCTCGATTACTTAAACCGTTCAGACCTTTATACATTGCTTTCGGCCACGGCTCTATTTGGATATTCATGGGATGGCAACCGCTATATTACCCATCAAATAAATCCTGTTTCAATTAACTACACACGGCTTTCGAACACGACGCCAGAGTTTGAAGACATTTTAAACGAAAATCCTTTTTTGGAGCGTAGTTTTGAACAGCAATTCATCTCTGGTTTTAACTATTCCTTTACCTACAACGGATTAGTCGATACACAAAAGCGGCACCAATTTTATTTCAACACCACCCTTGATGTTGCAGGAAACTCAGTGAGCCTATTCGGAAAAGTCCAAAATCCTGACGAGCCAAAAACGTTTCTTGGACTGGAGTACGCACAATATGCCAAAGCCGATTTCGATTTCCACTACCATTTGAATTTTGGCAACGAAAAGGTTTTGGCCGCACGTGTTTTTGCGGGCTACGGATTGGCCTACGGAAACTCTAACGTGGTGCCCTACGTAAAACAGTATTTTTCTGGAGGTCCCTATAGTGTTCGTGCTTTTGCCATCCGCTCTTTAGGTCCAGGAACCTACAACGAAGAAGCAGATAGCAGTGCTACTAGTTTTTTTGATAAAACCGGAAACATCCGATTAGAAGGTAATTTAGAATACCGTTTTCCGTTATTTTCATTCTTTAAAGGCGCAGTGTTTGCCGATGCCGGTAACATTTGGAACTCTGGAGCAAACCCTGCATTTAACGGTACAGATACATTTTCTAGTAACTTTTTAAACGAGCTGGGCATGGGTGCCGGTTTTGGACTTAGAATTGATATACAAAACTTTGTAATTCGGTTTGATTTAGCCGCTCCATTTCACGACCCCTCATTACCAGAAGGCCAACGTTTAGATTTTAATTTAAACGAATCGGTGTTTAATTTTGCTATTGGATATCCATTTTAAAATAAGCTAGTCGCCCAATTCCATTTCCTTTCTTAAGTCCAAATTTCTCAACGTAGGGTTTTTAATGCCAATAGCCGTAACGGTAATTAAAGTCATTGTACCACCAAAAACCACTGCTGCTACAGGACCAATTAATTTTGCTGCCAGTCCGCTTTCAAAAGCCCCTAATTCATTCGAAGATCCCACAAACATAGAATTTACCGCCGATACCCGTCCGCGCATATCATCTGGGGTTTTTAGCTGTAAAATGGTTTGCCTAATAACCATAGAAATGCCATCGGTAGCGCCACTTAAAAACAGGGCCACGACACTTACCCAAAAGCTATTCGACAGCCCAAAAGCAATAATACAAAGCCCGAAGCCAAAAATGGTAGCCAGCAACTTTTTCCCGGCGTTTTTGCTTATGGGCATATAAGTGGTCATAAACATACTAAAAATGCTCCCCAACGAAATCGAAGCATTTAAAATGCCAAAGCCCTTCGAACCGACTTGCAAAATATCTTGGGCAAAAACAGACAACAGGGCCACGGTTCCGCCAAACAAAACGGCAATCATATCCAAAGTCAAAGCACCTAAAATGGCTTTATCGCCGAACACAAAGTGTACGCCCACTTTTAAACTTTCTCTTATGGGTTCCCCAATTTTAGGGTTTAAAATGGGCTTTTTTTGGATTAAAAAAGTAAGTCCGAAAGAAATACTCACTAAAATGAATATTAAGCTCAATGTTTTGGGAACGCCCATCCAATGAATAGAAAAACCACCCAAAAGCGCCCCTAAAACGGCAGCCGCTTTCCAAGTACTGGTACTCCATGTAGCGGCATTGGGGTATATCTTCTTCGGAACGATGAGTGCCACCAACGAAAAAATAGTGGGACCGAAAAACGAACGCAGAAACCCTCCAAAAAATACCAAAGCATAAATGGCATATAAAATGGAATGGGTATTCCAATCGTCCACAATGTTATCTGAAGTTAGTAAAAAGAGCCCCAAGCTCATCAATGAAAATGCAGCTATACAAAGGGCCAATAAATTCCGTTTTTCCTTTTGATCCACAATATGCCCGGCAAACAAAGCCATGGTAAAAGCGGGGATGATTTCCATTAACCCAATCAAACCCAAATACAATGGGTCTTTGGTTAAACTATACACTTGCCACTCTATCACAATAAATTGCATGGACCAGCCAAAAACCAATACAAAACGAACCAATAAAAAAATATTGAATTCTTTTATTCGGAGCGCTGCGTAGGGATCAGTCCTTGCCATAAAATCAAGATTTTATGTCCCTGATTTTCAACTGCAGACTCACATTGCCCCGCCATTCGTTTTCATCAATGGAATACACCGCTTTAAAAGGTTTTCCGTTTGAAATAATATCAAACTTTTCGCCCATACCAAACCCAATACACACAAACCGGCCAGGTGCGTTAGGCTGCGTGGCGGTTAACCTTAAATGCGTTTTGTCTTCACCAACGCACTTGCCGTAACCTGTATCTGTTAAGTTATCAGACATAAAAACAGGGGTCATGTTATTGGGGCCATAAGGCGCAAACTGTTTTAAAATCCTGTAGAATTTTGGGGTAATATCCTGTAAATCGATTTGGGCATCGATTTTAATTTCGGGTGTCAATAAATTTCTGTCGATGGTTTTGGAGACCACCTCTTCAAAAGCCTGTTTAAAGGCTTCGTAGTTTTCTTCCTCAAGTGTTAAGCCCGCCGCATATTTATGGCCGCCAAATTGCTCGATATGTTCTTTACAGGCTTCCAAGGCATTGTAAACATCAAAACCCCTAACCGAACGTGCCGATGCCGCCAATTTATTCCCGCTTTTGGTAAACACCAATGTAGGGCGGTAATAGGTTTCGGTTAACCTCGACGCCACAATACCAATAACGCCTTTGTGCCATTCGGGATGGTACACTACGGTGGTTAACCTATTCTGCTCGTTATGTTCTTCAATTTGTTTCAGTGCTTCCTCGGTGATTTGCCTATCGGTTTCGCGACGTTCTAAATTGTAATTATTGATTTCTTCGGCGTATTTGGCCGCCAAATCGTCCTCTTCTTCCGCCAAGAGCGTTACGGCATAATTGCCATGTTCCATCCGCCCAGCAGCATTGATTCTCGGTGCCACGATAAACACCACATCGGTGATGGTGAGTTCGGTTTTTTCAACCTGCTTTAAAATGGCTTTAATTCCGGGCCGTGGATTGGTATTTATTACCATCAGTCCAAAATAGGCCAACACCCGATTTTCTCCATCTATGGGAACGATATCGGCGCCAATGGCCGTGGCCACCAAATCGAGGTATTCGGTTAAATCGGCTGCCGTTTTGCCTTCTTTTGATGCCAAGGCTTGAATGAGCTTAAAGCCTACACCGCAGCCACACAACTCTTTATACGGGTAATTGCAATCTTCTCGTTTGGGGTCTAAAACCGCAACCGCATCTGGAATTTCGTCTCCCGGACGGTGGTGGTCGCAAATAATAAAATCGATTCCCAACGATTTGGCATGAGCTACTTTTTCGACCGATTTGATACCACAATCGAGTGCGATAATCAGCGTAAAATCATTTTCCAAAGCGAAGTTAATGCCTTTGTAAGACACCCCGTAACCCTCGTCGTATCTATTTGGAATATAAGTATAAACCAAATTGTGCCGTGTTTTTAGGTAGGTGGACATGAGTGCCACCGCCGTTGTACCGTCCACATCATAATCGCCATAAACCAGAATATTTTCATTGTTAGCAAAGGCTTTTTCTATTCGGGCTACAGCTTTATCCATATCTTTCATCAAGAATGGATCGTGCAAGTGCTTCAATTTTGGCCTAAAAAAACGTTTGGCCTCATCGAATGTTTCAACGCCACGTTGCAGCAACAAAGTGGCTATGTTTTTATCGATATCGAGTGCTTTTTGAAGCGATTTTACCTTTTTGGGCTCAGGTTGTGGTTTTATGGTCCAGCGCATAAAAAATAGCTTAAACTATTCCGTGGGGAAAAAATCGACTTTTGTGTAGTGAAAATGGGTTTGAACATCCAATTCTGAAAACTGGCGGAACATTTCCATAACACCGCAGTATTTTTCTATGGATAAATCGACCGCTCGCTGCAATTTTTTTTCGTTTAAATTTTCGCCATAAAAATGAAAATGCATCGCTACTTTATCGTAATACTTAGGATGCTCCTCGGTTAGATTCGCTTCAATTTCAATGTTGAAATCATCCACCTCTAATTTCATTTTCTTGATCAAAGCGGCCACATCTATTCCAGAGCATCCAGCCAACCCAGAAAGCATTAATGCTTTGGGGCGGTAGCCTTCGCCTTTTCCTCCATTTTCTTCTCCAGCATCAATAAATAAATTGTGCCCCGATGGGTTTGTGCTTTCAAACCGCATTTCGCCTAACCACTTTGTAGAAACTTTAACTGACATTGCTTTAAACTATTTTTTGTTACTTGTAGTTGTCAAAAATACTACAAAATTCACAACTATGCCTTTAGTAACGCCTTTATCTGCCGATCATGATTTGAAAACCAAAAAATTAGCCGAATTTTTAATAAAAATAAACCACTCCTATGGATTGGAAATCTATAGTTTTAGTTAATGAATGAAGTTCATTTTAGAACATAATTCCGACAAAGCAGAGCGACGAGGAATCCCATCATATAGTCTTCAATTTATGATGGGATTTCTCACTGTGTTTGAAATGAAACAGAAGCAAATGTTTATAGGAACTAAAGTATCTGTAATGGAAGTGCAGGGTTTTAACCTTTAATTAGATAATAAAAGAATTTCTTGAAACCAACTATCCCCAAGGCAAGCCACGGAGGTATTTCGCTGGTTTCATTTTGACCTTAGGGTCAAAAACCGAAATTCTATTATTTAGATTCCCGTTTTCACGGGAATGACAATTTCAGCGGAAACCCCGATGCAAACATGTGGGGAATTCTTTTCGATTAAAACCCAAACACGTTTATTTCCTGTTTTGGAAGCGCAAAGACCATAACTAAAAACAGCTTTTAACCCTCCTTTTCAACTCGGGCAAAACCTCAACCTCAAACCACGGATTTTTGGCCAACCAAAATCGGTTTCGCGGCGAAGGATGCGGCAACGGCAAATATTGTGGCAAATAGTCGTTATAGTTTTTAACCGTTTCGGTGAGTGTTTTTTTAGCTGCTTTTCCCAAGTAATAATTTTGGGCGTACATCCCGATTAAAAGTACCAGTTCCACTTGATTCATCCCATCAAATAATGCGTGGTGCCATTGTGGCGCACATTCAGGGCGTGGTGGCAAATCGCCACTATTTCCCTTTCCGGGGTAACAAAAACCCATGGGGATAATGGCAAAGTTTTCGGGGTTATAAAATACTTCTGGAGTAACATCCAACCATTTTCGCAGTTGCTTGCCACTGGCATCATCCCACGGAATACCAGACTCGTGCACCTTTGTTCCTGGCGCTTGCCCTACAATAACAACTTTAGAATTGGGGTGCGCAGACACCACGGGGCGTGGTCCAAGCGGTAAATGCGCTTCGCAAATAGTACATTGTTTTATGTTTTCGAGTACATTTTGCATCGAAAAATTATATTACAGTTCGACACTCAATTTTTTATATAGTTAACTTCATCGGATAAATTATCCATAATGAATCTGCTTATATCAATTATATTCTTTAAAAGCTCTTTCGTAACATAAATTAGTGGTTTTGAAAAGCCTCTTCTTTAAAGCTTCCGAATGAAGATTGGGTAAATTATTAAACCTTTCTAATCTCTGAAGTCTGTCAAATTCTTTTTCTTTTGAATGATTAAATTCAATAAACACATCCTTCATAAGGATAAGTTCGATAGTGTCACAATCTTTTTTTAGTTTGATGTCAGTCCACTCCATACCTATGTAACGAAACAACAAACTGTCAACATCCTTTGAGACGCAAATTTTAAAACGACCATCCAAATCTGTCATGCCTAGGTACAGAGTATCTGAATTTTTAATACTTGATATTGGTAGCTCGGATAATGGCTTTAGATAAACCTCATCAATCACTCTTCCAATAATGGTATGGCTTTGATTTGTTTGTGCATTAATAAAAAAAGGAAATATCAAAAAAAAGAAATTTTTCATAATAGAGTTTGTTTGATGAATACAAAAGTTAAACATAAACTAGGATGCTGGTTTTTAAAACTCATAATGAGTAAACTTCTTTTTTCAGTTAGGTAAG
>JAUIKY010000075.1 GCA_030430535.1 Bacteroidia bacterium | reverse complement strand
CGTCGTCCATCATCATAAAACTGCCCGCTTCGGCAATTACACCTTCTTGCGGGTCGAGCTCAATTTCTACGTACTGCATTTCTTCGCCGTAAATTCTATAGTCGATTTCGTGTGATGTCATTTTTAACTGATGTTTATGTGTTTAACTGTTTATTAGTTGAATGCTTATCGATTTTGTTACAAAGACTTTTCAAATTCCGAAAAAATATTAGAGCTGGCGTCTTGCTGTTACGATAGCTGTCGGAATTTTTTCTGCATTGTCATATAATTGTTCCCCCATTCTATGAGACCCTGAAACAAGTTCAGGGTGACGAACAGATCATTGAACACTGCTATTGCAAACTGACTACTACTTCACCTTAATACTCCACTCAAAATTAAAAGTTGACACCTCAATACCATCTTCATTCTTTCCAACCGATGTCATCCAAAGGGTTTGCCCCTCTCCCGTTTCAATGGCTTTTTTTAGGGCATCGTCAATTAGGTTTCCGTCGATGCAGGTAAAGGTGATTTTTCCGGTGGCCTTTTTGGTAAAAACGGCTTTGTTTGAAGTGACTAGCATCGACACTTTTTTACCGGATTCCTGAATTTTTGCCGTAACTAATGCCCCCGTTGAAAACTCGGCTGCCATACCCTGCACGGCCCAAAACATAGATTTAAACGGGTTTTGGTTAATCCATTTGTGTTTTACCGTAACCACACATTTATTGGCATCGATGTACTGGGTTCGAACACCACACAAATACGCCGAAGGCAGTTTAAACATAGTGAAAGCATTTAGTTTCCTTGGAGTTAGAGCCATAAATTTCGGATTAATTTTCCTCTAATTTATGAAATTATTCAGTAGTCTTAATTGTTAATTTTATGTTAATTTTAGGTACTATGCGTAACAAAGTACCTGCTTTTAGACATATATTTGCATAAGAAACTATTATATGTTTTAACATCAATCAAAAAAATCATGTTGGACAATCACCAAAAAAACATCGCCACTTTTATTCACTTATCGACTTTTGCCCGGTTTTTTGTTCCGTTCGGGAACTTTATCGGTCCCATTGTACTGTGGGTCATCAATAAAGACAAATCGGAATTTATCGATGCGAACGGCAAGCAGGCCATCAATTTTCAGTTGAGTATTTTATTGTACGCCTTGATATTGGGCGCGATTACCGTTCCTTTTTTTCTATTTAAAATATTTAGCGGTTTCGATTTTATAGATTTTAACGGATTTAACAATTTCCACATCAGTATAGGCAAACCGTCTCCCCTTTTATACTTGGGCGGCTTTTTGGGGGCTCTGGCGATTATCGCCTTTATAATCGAACTCGTGCTTATTGTTAAAGCAAGTTTAAAAGCCCGCGATGGCGAGGTTTTCAAGTATCCGTTGACCATAACGTTTTTAAAATAGAAAATAGAAGTATGAATAAAGTTGAGCATTGCGTTAGGGATTGAAGCAGCATCCTTTTAAAACACAAATATCACAAAAGGTTGTTTTGAGTTTGCATTTTACAGATTGCCTCGTCCTTCGTCCTCGCAATGACGTTTAAAAAGATATAGCGAAAAGCCCGACCCTTGCGGTAACGCCAAAAGAGTAAAAATTTCATCAAAAATAATCATCAATAATCAATCAAAAAATGAACAGTTTCACAAAATTAAAAGAATGACACTATGAAGATAGAAAACACAAAAGCACAAATGCGCAAGGGCGTTTTGGAATTCTGCATATTATCGGTCCTCAAAGATGAAGACGCTTATGTTGCAGAAATTCTGGACACGCTTAAAGACGCCAAGCTGCTAGTGGTTGAAGGCACCATTTACCCGTTACTGACGCGGTTAAAAAACGCCGGACTTTTAAACTACAGATGGGAAGAAAGCACCTCTGGCCCACCAAGGAAGTATTACGGACTCACGGAAACAGGCAAGCTGTTTTTAAACGAACTGGATACCACTTGGAACGAATTACGTAACGCAGTAAACATTGTAACTAGCCAAAAAAACACAAAAAAATGAATAAAACAGTCAACATAAATTTAGCAGGTATATTTTTTCATATTGATGAAGATGCGTACCTAAAACTACAGCGCTATCTGGAGGCTATAAAACGTTCATTTACCGACTCGCAAGGTCGTGCCGAAATTATAGCCGACATTGAAGCCCGCATTGCCGAACTTTTTAACGAGCGCGTACAAAACGACAAACAGGTAATCCGTATTAAGGAAGTGGACGAGGTAATCTCCATTATGGGGCAACCCGAAGATTACTTGGTGGACGACGCCATTTTTGAGGACGAACCGCAAGCCACATACAAACGCCGAAGTCAACCTTCAAAAAAACTGTTCCGCGATACCGACAACTCATACATTGGTGGAGTATCGTCTGGTTTGGCGCACTATTTTGGCATTGATGCCATTTGGATCCGTTTGGCTTGGGTACTGCTTATTTTTGGTGCCGGAACGGGCGTACTGCTTTACATCTTACTTTGGATTTTAGTCCCCGAAGCCAAAACCACAACCGAAAAACTGATGATGACCGGCGAGCCGGTTAACATCAGTAACATAGAAAAAAAAATTAAAGACGGGTTTGATTCGGTTACCGAAACGGTGAGCGATGTGGCCAAAAACGTCTCGGATTCGGTTAGCAATGCCGCCAAAAAAGTAGATGTAAAAAAAGGCGCTAATTCCATAAAATCGTCCAGTCGCTCGTTTTTCGACACCCTGGCCGATGTGATTATGTTTTTCCTAAAAGTGTTCGCCAAACTGGTGGGCGTGTTTTTAATTTTTGTTGGTGCTTCTGCTTTAATCGCTTTAATTATTGGGCTGTTTTCGTTGGGTGCTGCCGATATTATCCCAGGAATGGACATGCTCGACATTTTTAACGCCGGAAACACCCCTATTTGGCTGGTATCATTAATGGTATTTTTTACAGTGGGCATTCCTTTCTTTTTCCTGTTTTACTTGGGGCTAAAAATTCTAATCAACAACTTGAAATCCATTGGGAATATTGCCAAATTTACTTTACTCGGGTTATGGTTAATATCTATTATCGGTTTAATTATTGTAGGCATTAAACAGGCGAGCGAGCATGCTTTTGAAGAACGTTTTATTGAAAAAACGGAATTGCCCATAACAGCAACTGATACATTACAAGTTAAAATGGTAAGCCATGATAATTTCAATGCCCGTAACTTTTACCGACATAGCGATTTTAAATTGGCTTATAATGAAAATGGCGAGAAAGTGATATTCTCTTCAAACATCGATATTATTGTTAAATCTACCACAGATTCTGTGGCCCGAGTGGCCATTGAAAAGCGTGCTGATGGCAGAGATTATGATAAAGCCATTGAGCGGGCCAAAAACATAAATTATCATTTTGAACTGGATAACAACACACTGCTTTTAGATTCGTATTTAACCACCGACCCGAAAAACAAATACAGCGAGCAAAAAGTTGACGTGATACTTTATTTACCAGAAAACACCGTGGTTTACTTTAACAACAGCACCAAATCGTTCTTATATTACAAAAAATACGATGGCAACATCATATCGAAAGCGCACACCAACCACTTCGTAAAAATTCTCGATGAAGACAGCGAATGTCTGGATTGCCCAGAGGAAGACACCCTTGAAATCAACATCAAAACGCCCAAATTAAAAATCAATGACGAGGGCATTGAAATAAACTCGGACGACACCCATGTTAAAATTGACAAGGATGGCATAAAGGCCGAATCGGAAGAGGTGAAGTTAAATATCAATTCGGATGGCGTAAATCTGGAATCGGAATAACAATTCATCATCAAAAAACAACAACTCAGATATTTAAGTTACTCATCAAAACTATTTTAAAGGATATTTGAACCACTATTAATTATCAATCATAAGATGCTGAAACATGCTTCGACTACGCTCAGCACTAGAGTTCAGCACAAGAAAAACGAACAGTTATGACCACACTAATCAAAATTATTGTCACATTCATTTTAAGCCTCGTGCTTTTTTCATGTAATTTCGATATGTCCTTTAACCCCGGCGTTAAAGGCAACAGACAGGTGATTACCACCGACAGACCTATTACCGAAGGGTTTTCGACCATTAAAGCTACCGAAGGGCTGAACGTTATTTTAACGCAAAGTAATACCGAAAGCATTAGCGTTGAAGCCGACGAAAACCTTCAGGAACTCATTTTAACCGAAATTGAAAATGGTGTTTTAAAAATCCACACCAAATCGCAAATTGGTAAAGCAACAGCAAAGAACATTCGGGTGAGCTTTTCTAAAATTTCGGAAATCATTTCTACCAGTGGTAGCGATGTCAACTCAACAAACACGATTACTGCAGAGCAATTGAATTTAAAATCGACCAGCGGAAGCGACATGAGTTTGGATGTGGATACGGCCGTGTTAAATTGCAAATCGACCAGCGGAAGCGATATGCGCCTATCTGGAAAAACCACCAAACTAGTTGCCGAAGCTACCAGTGGAAGCGATATACAAGCAGCCGATTTAATGGCCGAATCGAGCGAGGTAAAAGCCACTAGCGGAGCCGATATTACCGTAAACACTTCAAAGGAACTTACAGCCAAAGCTACGAGTGGTGGCGACATAAAATATTACGGCAACCCCGAAAAAGTGGATAAAAACGATAGTGCTTCGGGGAATATTAAACGCAAATAAAAACTAACCAAACAAAAAACGGCTAACCAATTGGTTAGCCGTTTTTGCTATTGGAAAATAGTCTTCTTAATTCTCTTGAACTAATAAATTAAAATCGATTTCAATTTCGTTTTCAATTGAAATGAGTCCAAAAAACTTTTTGGGAGTTTCTATGTAAAAATCGGTAAGGCACACACCAACCTGTCCTTTAATGTAAAACTGATTGTTGTTTTTAAAACTTACTGGAATAATGTAATCCTTTTTTACTCCAGCAATTTCAATATCCACGAGTACCTCAACATTCGTGTTGCTTTTTACATTCTTAATTTCTTTTAAATAAAGGTTTATATGAGGGTACTGGTCAGCTTTTAAAATTTCACGGAAATCTTTGTTTATGGCTTTTCCGCCACAATCGAAGTTATTGGTTTTTAACTGTAGTTTTGTTTCGCTGAACACCATTTTCCCATTCTGCAAAGCATACCGAACAGGTATTGGATTCTTAAACTGGTTAACATCATAATGACACGTAAAGGTATTCACATTGGTTTTCCCTTTTACCTGCAAAGCGCTCTCTTCACCAATGGTAACCATCGTGCTTTTAACAACGGCCTCTTTATTTGTAAAAGCCAATGTTATTAATGCGAAAACTAAAATCAAGCCTTTTTTCATTACCAACCGTTTAACATTAATCTATTTACCTCATTTTTATTCTACTTAACAAACAAGCCTCAAAAGTTTAATTTTTAGGGATTTATATTTTAATTGACACCAAGAGGCTTGTTTTTTAAATTTATATAAACTTCTTCTTAGAAACTGATGGCAGCTTCAAGCATTATGCCTTTAAATTCACCATCGGCATGGATATCGGTAGCTGGATAATCTTTATAAGTTTGGTTAACATATTCGGCCTTCATTAATATGTTTTTAGTTAAAAACCATCCGGCACCAAGCTGAAACCTATTTACACTAACATCCTCACCACTTGCTAGCTCTCCACTTACAGTATTGTAGCGTGTACCGATGTAAAGGTTGTCTTTATTTCCAAATCTGTACAATAACTCTCCCGCTACTTGCGTCCAACTTCTATCATCAGTTTCGGTTACTTTCTTGCCTTTTGCAGTTTCAAGAATTCCGAAAAACTCCAAACCACCATATTTTACGAATGGGTTAATCATAATGGCAGTCATTTCATTTTTTAAATCCGGATTGATTCTACCGCCTCTAAACCCATCGCCGTTACCGTCTACATCGGTCATTACAGAATAGTAACGAGAACCTGCTCGGTCTCCACTATATAGGTAAATACCTCTGGCATTGTTATGCGCACTGTGGAATAACGACCCCGTTAAGCGGAATCTAAAATCGTCGTTAAATTGTTTATCATATCCTAATTTCGCCAAAAATGACGGACTTGTTTGGTCTTTATCGGTAACGTTTTGGTTAAGTTTACCGTTGGTCATACCTACCATACCTAACCAACCGTTGCAGAAATAGTACAGCTCTGCCCCCACTTCGGTTGTGAAAGAATCCATTAAATAGTTCCCAACAAACGGGTTGTATAGGGTCATGGCATTATCGCTTCGTCTAAAATGGGCATCACCATAGTTGTTCTCCATATGCCCTATTTTAATTCGGGCGTGCTTCATAAAATCCTCCAAAAAGCCTTCGCTTATAAAGTCTAATTTATCAATTTGAAAATATCCACCCTTCACATAAGTTTCGGTATGGTGTTGTGATGATAAATAGGTACGCAAATGCATTCTAACGCCATCTGCCAGAGCGAGGTCTAAATCTAAATTAGCAGTAGCCAAGTTAAAATTACTTCCTAAATCGATTAATTCGGAAGAGCCGTTGTTATCTTGACTCAGCCCTTGGAATTGTAATGTAGAAGCACCTCCTATTCTTAATTTTACGGCTTGAAAAGTTGATACCGAATCTTTTGGAGCTTCAAAAACATTAACCCCTCTTTGGTCGGGTTGTCTGTAATGGTCTAAATCTCTGTTTTGGGCATAACTGCTAATTCCTGCAAAAACGCCAATAGCTAGTAACGATCTTTTAATTATTGATTTCATGATTTCTGATTTTTGTATTCTAAAAAGGTTATTTAAATATGGTTGAAAATTTAATTGTGATTTCGTCTCCTGTAGTAATGGTACCAAATAGCGCCTTTGGTGGGTCAATGTTAAAATCGGTCATTTTAATCGTTTTTTCACCAGTCAAAGTTATTTTGGGATTAGCCACACTAAGCGTAAATTGTAGCGGAACTACTTTTTTTGTCCCCGAAATATTTAAGCTTCCCAAAG
>JAUIKY010000032.1 GCA_030430535.1 Bacteroidia bacterium | reverse complement strand
GTGACTCCACCAGGATTCGAACCTGGATCTAAAGTTTAGGAAACTTTTGTTCTATCCCTTGAACTATGGAGCCTTTGCATAAAACAAAAAAGACCTTACATTTCTGTAAAGTCTTTGTTTGCTCCTCAGGCTGGGCTCGAACCAGCGACCCTCTGATTAACAGTCAGATGCTCTAACCAACTGAGCTACTGAGGAAGGTTTTGTTTCGCTTTTGCGAGCGCAAAGATATATATTATTTTAGTTCTCGCAATACTTTTTTAAAAAAATTTTAATTAAAAATCGCTTTGTAGATATCATTACCATTTGCAAACAAAACTAAAGCTATTAAAATAAAGAACCCTACCATTTGCGCGTACTCCATAAACTTGTCGCCCGGCTTTCTTCCAGAAACCATTTCGTAAAGTAAAAACATTACGTGGCCACCATCCAACGCCGGAATGGGCAATAGGTTCAATACGCCCAACATAATCGATAAAAAGGCCGTGATGCTCCAAAACGCTTGCCAGCTCCAAAAACTAGGAAAGATATCGTAAATCGCTTTAAAGCCTCCAACGCCTTTATAAGCTCCGGTACTTGGCGTAAAAATAGCACCTAACTGGTCCCAATACGATGACACACGTTCTTTGGCTTTATTCATTCCAACCGGAATGGCTTCAAAAAAACCGTAATCTTTAGTTTGGTAGTCGTAATAACCCAAAGCTTCCAAAGTTTCCGGTGTTGAAGCTGCAGCATAAACAATTCCCAATTTGCCTTCGTCGCTGACTTTTAACGGTAACGTTAAACTTTGGTTTTCACGTTTTACGGTGGCGGTTACTTCCTGCCCTTTAAACTGCTCTAAACCATCTCTAACCTGATCGGCATATTTGGTTTTATAATCGTTAAGCGCCAAAAGGATATCGCCTTTCTGCAATCCGCTGGCTTTGTTGTATGAAGTATCAGGAACTTGCATCACAATAAAAGGCTGTCTTAAACTAATAAAACCGCGCTCTTTCGAGTCCATCAACTGAGCCAGAAAATCCTCTGGCATAGTTATGGTCGATTGCACGCCATCGCGCTCAATCAACACTTCTTTTCCAAACAACACCTTTTCTGAAATTTGCGAGAAGGTTTCAATGTTTTCACCATCAACCGCTAAAATCTTATCGCCGGTTTGTAAACCCGCTTTGTTGGCTACGGTACTTTCAATGGCTAATCCGTCTTTTATATTTTCAATAGGCAATACGCTTTCTCCGTAAAAAAAGCTCATCCCGATATAAATTAAAATCGCCAACAGGAAATTTACGGTAACACCCCCAAGCATAATAATCAAACGTTGCCAAGCTGGTTTCGAACGGAATTCCCAAGGTTGTGGCTCTTGTGCCATTTGCTCGGTATCCATACTTTCGTCAATCATTCCCGAAATTTTCACATAGCCCCCAAGCGGCAACCAACCAATACCATAAACGGTTTCACCAATCTTCTTTTTGAACAATGAAAACTTCACATCAAAAAAGAGGTAAAACTTTTCAACTCTAGTTTTAAAAGCCTTTGCCGGGATAAAATGCCCCAGCTCATGCAGGACGATGAGCAACGAAAGGCTTAACAAAAACTGTGATATTTTTATAACAAACTCCATAAATAGTGTCTAACAATTTTTTTACAATCGCACAAAAGTAAGGTTTTAAACCAACTTTATAAAAGAGTATTGAAGATTGCAACGGTTTTTAACTGTAATTTAAGATGGCGCAACGTGTTTTCAACAGAAAAATCGTTGTATTTTTGCTAAAATTATATTTCTAATGCTGTCTTTTTTTAAGGAATACAAGCGGTTTGCTGTTGTTTTTTTATCCATTTCAATCATTATTGTTTTTATTATTTATAATACGCTGAATGTGTATCGCCCCCTGCCTATTTACCAACCTACCATGGTAAGCACTGAACTTGTTGACAGCACCCTACAGTATAAAAAGAAGTATCACAAAATAGCCGATTTTAGCCTGACCAACCAAAACGGAAAAACCATAACACAGGCCGATTATAAAGACAAAATTTATGTGGCCGATTTCTTTTTTACCACTTGCCAAACCATTTGCCCAATCATGACCGACCATATGACCAAAATTCAAAAGGAGATTTTGAACGATGACGAGGTCATGCTGTTATCGCATTCGGTAACTCCTGAAATTGACACCGTAGCACAACTGAAACGCTATGCCAAAAAGAAAGGCGTAAACGACAACAAATGGAATTTGCTTACGGGCGATAAAAAACAAATTTACGATTTGGCCCGAAAGAGCTATTTAGCCGTAAAGGACAATCCGTTTAATGGCCCCTACGATATGATCCATACCGAAAATTTTATGCTCATCGATAAAGAACGACAAATCCGCGGGTTTTACGACGGCACCGACCCCGCTGAAATTGAACGTTTATTAAATGAAATTGAAATTTTAAAGGAAGAATATAGCCATTAACACAGTTAATGTTCTCTACAATTTTTTTAGCCTAAATTTTTGCCTTACTTTTGCCTCTTTAAAATCAATCTAAATAAGCTTGGAGAATACCTTAGCACATTTAAAACGAGGCGAAATTGCCTTAATTACAGATGTTTCGTCCATCCATATTCCTTTAAAATTACTGGAAATGGGATGTTTGCCTGGTAACACCGTACAGCTTGTTCAGGTGGCGCCTTTTCAAGACCCTATGTACCTCAACATAAATGGTTCGCATTTGGCCATCAGAAAAGAAACTGCCATGCATATCCTAATAGAAAAAGTGTCGCATGGGTAAACAAATTAACGTTGCCCTAATCGGCAATCCTAATACCGGAAAAACATCAGTGTTTAACGCCCTTACCGGATTGAACCAAAAAGTGGGAAACTACCCGGGTATTACGGTCGAAAAAAAGGAAGGTGTTTGCAAATTGTCTCGCGGACTAAAAGCACACATCATCGATTTGCCCGGCACCTATAGCCTCAATGCTTCATCTCTGGACGAAAGCGTGGTTATCGAATTACTTTTAAACAAGAACGATAAAGATTTTCCCGATGTGGCCGTGGTGGTGAGCGACGTGGAAAACCTAAAGCGAAACTTACTCATTTTCACCCAAATCAAGGATTTGGAAATCCCGACCTTACTGGTCATCAACATGGCCGACCGCATGGCCTACAAAGGTATTTCGTTGAATATTCCGAATCTTGAAGAACAGCTCAACACCAAAATTGCTTTGGTAAGCACCCGAAAAAAACAAGGCATTGATGAACTTAAGCAGCTTATTGAAGGTTACAAAGACCTTTCAACACAACCGTGTTTAGACACCTCTGAAATCGACAAAGATTATTTCAGCAGTTTACACAAAGCATTCCCAAATCAGTTATTATACAAACTCTGGTTGGTGATTACCCAGGATGTTAACTTCGGAAAAACCGACCGAAACGAAATTGATGCCGTTGCCAATTTTAAAACAAAAAACAAGGCCGACCTTAAGCGTTTGCAGCAAAAGGAAACCATTAAACGCTACCAATTTATAAACAATGCCTTAAAAAAGGGGCATACTATTGACACTAGCAAGGCTAAAGATTTACGCTCGAAACTCGATAGGGTTTTAACCCATAAAATTTGGGGCTACGCCATTTTCTTTTTCATACTCTTGCTCATGTTTCAGGCCATTTACGATTGGTCGGGCATCCCCATGGATTTCATTGACGAGACCTTCGCTTCGCTAAGCGAATGGACAAAAAACCAATTGCCTTCCGGAGCTTTTACCGATTTATTGGCCGAAGGCATTATACCCGGGCTTGGCGGTATCGTTATTTTTATTCCGCAGATAGCCTTTTTATTTTTATTCATTTCGGTGCTTGAGGAAAGCGGTTATATGAGCCGTGTGGTATTTTTAATGGACCGTGTAATGCGCCGTTTTGGACTTAGTGGAAAAAGTGTAGTGCCGCTTATTTCGGGTACGGCATGCGCTATTCCTGCTGTGATGGCCACCCGAAATATTGAAAGTTGGAAAGAACGGTTAATTACCATTTTGGTGACGCCATTTACCACCTGTTCGGCCAGACTTCCGGTGTACTTAATCATTATTTCACTGGTTATTCCCGAAGGACACTTTTTAGGCCTGGGCTATCAAGCCCTAACTTTAATGTTACTTTACCTTCTGGGGTTTGGGGCTGCAGTAGGTTCGGCCTATATTTTAAACAAGATTTTAAAAATTAGAAGCAAATCGTTTTTTGTGGTAGAGATGCCCAATTATAAACTGCCACTCTTCAAAAATGTGGCATTGACCGTGGTTGAAAAAACCAAATCGTTTGTTTTTGGTGCCGGAAAAATCATTTTAGCCATCTCTATCATTCTTTGGTTTTTGGCATCGTACGGTCCGGGTGATGACTTTAATAATGCTGAAGAAATTATCACTACCAAATACGCCTCACAAAACCTTTCGGAAGACGAACTGCAACAACACGTCGCATCATTTAAATTGGAAAATTCCTTTATTGGTATAACAGGGCGCGCCATCGAACCTATGATTAGTCCGTTGGGTTACGACTGGAAAATCGGCATAGCCATAGTGAGTAGCTTTGCCGCCCGCGAAGTATTTGTGGGCACCTTGGCCACCATTTATAGCGTTGGTAGCGACGACGAAGCCACCATAAAAAACCGAATGGCCGCAGAAATAAATCCTATTTTGGGCGGACCGCTGTTCAATTTTGCATCTGGAATTTCTTTGCTGTTATTTTATGCGTTCGCTATGCAGTGCATGAGCACCTTGGCCATTGTAAAAAAGGAAACCAATAGCTGGAAATGGCCCGTAATGCAATTGGTAATTATGAGCTCGTTTGCGTATATTGTAGCGTTAATGGCGTTTCAATTCTTGAAATAGAAAATAAATAAACTTATTCCCAATGAATACTATAATCCAAAATATACTTGTAATGGCGGCAGTAGCCTTTGCTGTAGTATTTTTGCTAAAAAAATTCTTTTGGAAAAAAACTAAAAGCAAAAAAGTTTGTGGCAATGATAGCTGCGGATGCCATTAATCAGTTTTATAAAATCACTCCTCAATTACAAACAAATTGTTGGCCACGGTTTGAGAGATACTCATTTCTGTTCCGTTTATTTTAATGACCATGGAATCGTCAAAATCTTCACGCGATACCACACTGATTTCCGAACCCAAAGCAATTTTATGTTTGTCCAAATATTTTAAAAAAGCAGACGAAGTATCTTTTACCCCAACGCAAACCCCTTTGGCATTTTCAGCTAAACTGAACAGCAAAACTTTATCGGATTTTTTAATATCGCCAGATTTATCCGGAATCGGGTCGCCATGAGGATCGTGAGTGGGATAATCCAACAACTTATCGAGTTCGTTAATCAATTTTTCCGATTTTATGTGCTCCAATTGTTCGGCTATTTCGTGAACCTCATCCCATGAAAAATTCAGCTTTTCAACCAAAAACACTTCCCACAACCGATGTTTCCTAACCACATCGGCAGCAATTTTTTTCCCTTTGGCTGTTAACGTCGCACCTTGATAACGCTTGTAATTCACATAGCCCTTTTCGGCCAGCTTTTTAACCATATCGGTAACCGAAGAGGCTTTGGTTTCAATAGCTTCAGCAATACTATTGGTACTCACCGTTAAAGTACCGTATTTGCCAAGCTGGTAAATGGTTTTTATGTAGTTCTCTTCCGTTAGCGTTATCATCCTCTTTTAATTTAAACACAAATATAGTTTAATCATTATTTTAAATCTATTTTTAGATTAGTCTAAATTTATATTTATATTTGCACAAAATTTAAAACATATATTTCAAAAAAATAATTAAGTGAAACATCTAATATTAATAACAAGCCTTATCTCATTTTCATTGTTTGGACAAAATGTAAGCGGGCGCGTATTTTCCAACGGCGAACCTTTAGCCTTTGCCAATGTCTACCTTAAAGAAATTTCAAAAGGTGCCACAGCCGATGAGAACGGTAATTTTATAATCACCGGAATTGAATCTGGCGAATACCGTATTTCGGCTTCGTTTACTGGATATAAAACCCAAACGAAATCCATTTCAGTAAAAGATGAAAACCTAAGATTGAATTTTTATTTGGAAGAATCGCAGATGCTCGACGAAGTAGTGGTTACCGGAACGCTAAAAGCTGTTTCGCGATTGGAAAGTCCCGTGCCGGTTGAGGTTTACACCCCTACTTTTTTAAAGAAAAACCCAACACCAAATATTTTTGAGGCTTTGCAAAATGTAAACGGCGTTAGGCCACAAATCAACTGCAATGTTTGCAACACGGGCGATATCCACATTAACGGACTAGAAGGCCCATACACCCTTGTGCTTATTGATGGTATGCCCATTGTTAGTGGTCTTTCAACTGTTTACGGATTATCAGGCATCCCCAATTCGTTAATCGAACAGGTGGAAATTGTAAAAGGCCCAGCCTCATCACTTTATGGTAGCGAGGCTGTTGGCGGACTTATAAATATTATCACCAAACTGCCCGAGCATGCTCCAATTGTTTTTGCCGACAGCCATGTTTCAGGATGGGGCGAAGTCAATACCGATATTGGTTTTAAAGCCAGATTGGGAACTAAAACCGATGTGCTTACGGGAATTAATTACTTCAATTATAGCAACCCCATTGATAATAACAACGATAATTTTACCGATGTTACTTTACAAGACCGCATTTCGGCATTTCAAAAATGGAACTTTAAACGCCAGAACCATCGCATTTTTTCTTTAGCTGGTCGTTATTTTTACGAAGACCGATGGGGCGGCGAAATGCAATGGAATCCATCTTACCGCGGTGGTGACCAAGTTTATGGTGAAAGCATTTACACCAGCCGTTACGAACTTTTAGGAAAATACCAACTGCCCATAGACGAAAAAGTACTGTTTCAATTCTCATATACCGACCACAACCAGAATTCGGTTTATGGCAATAC
Source organism: Bacteroidia bacterium (assembly GCA_030430535.1). GTDB lineage: Bacteria > Bacteroidota > Bacteroidia > Flavobacteriales > Flavobacteriaceae > Flavisericum. The sequence continues at coordinate 35,592 of JAUIKY010000032.1, read as the reverse complement.
GCCTTACATAGCCACCCAACGGATTGGTTTTGGGCAATTCACTTGGGATAAACCCGCAAAAAATCACGATTTGCTTTTCGGTGTGGCAGCACGTTATAATTTTTACAACGACAACACCCCCGCCACTGTTGAAGCTGACGAACTTGTGATTCCATCCCTTTTTGTTCAGGACGAAATAAAATTAAACGAAAAACACAACCTCCTTCTGGGCGCACGTTACGATTACGATAAAAGGCACGGTAACATTTTCACACCAAGATTGGCTTACAAATTCAAGCCCACAAAAAATGACATCTTCCGCGTAAATGCCGGCACCGGGTTTAGGGTAGTCAACTTATTTACCGAAGAGCATGCCGCCCTAACCGGAGCACGCGACGTCATTATAGCCGAAGCCCTAAAACCCGAACGCTCATACAACGTCAACCTCAATTACATGACCAAAATATACACCAAAAGCAGCGTGATTATCGGGTTGGATGCTTCCACATGGTATACCCATTTCAACAATATCATTTTACCCGATTACGACACCAATCCCAAACAAATTATTTATGATAATTTAGACGGAAAGGCCATCAGCAAAGGGGTTAGCTTGAATGTCGATGCTATGTTTTCCAATGGTATAAAACTTTTGGCCGGAGCCACACTTCAGGATGTATCGAAAACCGAAAACGGCATCACCGAACGCCAAATTTTAACCGAAAGTTTTACAGGCACTTGGGCGGCATCGTACAAAAATTATAAATACAATTTGTTGTTGGATTATACCGGAAACCTTTACGGCCCCATGCGTTTGCCTCTTTTGGGCGATTTAGACCCACGGCAACCCGAATCGCCGTATTGGAGCATCCAAAATATACAACTCACTTTTGATGGTTTAAAGCATTTTGAAATTTATGGCGGTGTGAAAAACCTACTGAATTGGACGCCCAATAAAGGCAACCCTTTTATTATTGCCCGAGCCCAAGACCCTTTTGATGAAAACGTGCAGTTTGATAATGATGGTAACGCTGTGGCTACCGCCGAAAACCCTTATGCATTGACCTTCGACCCATCATACGTTTACGGCCCCAACCAAGGAAGACGACTATTTTTTGGTTTACGCTATACTTTAAATTAAATTTGGCAGCATGAAACCTATAATGGGTACTTGGCAAACCACGGGCAACTTCAACCATCATATTTAAGCTACCTAAAAAATGCGCCATAAACTTAACACATGAAAAAGCATATACTCATTTTATCCCTTATCATATTAACATTCAGCTGTAAAAGCAAAAAAAACTCGAACGAAAAGCTCAATGTCGTCACCACCACCTCGATGATAACCGATTTGGTTAAAAATATTGGTGGCGACCACATTAATCTACAAGGTTTGATGGGCAGTGGTGTGGATCCGCACCTATACAAAGCCAGCGAGGGCGACGTTACCAAACTGGCCAATGCCGATATCATATTTTACAACGGCCTGCATTTGGAAGGCAAACTGGTAGAGGTTTTCGATAAAATGAAAACAAAAAAAACAGTAGCTATTTCTGATGCCCTAGACAAAAGCACGCTTATCGGTTCAGAATATTTCGCATCAAACTACGATCCGCACATTTGGTTTAATGTCGATTATTGGATCCAAGCCACCCAATTCGTTACCAACGTACTTTCAGAAGCCATTCCTGAACAAAAAGAAGTTTTTCAACTTAACGGAGCCAAATACACTAAACAATTGGAAATTTTAAAATCGGATTTAACAGCAACCATAAACACGCTTCCCGAAGAAAAACGTATTTTGGTTACGGCACACGATGCTTTTAATTATTTCGGCAAAGCTTTTGGTTTTGAAGTGGTAGGCTTACAAGGCATTTCAACTGCAACCGAAGCTGGTGTTCAGGATGTTCAAAAACTATCGGCCTTTATTATTGAAAACAACGTAAAAGCTATATTTGTTGAAAGCTCTGTACCCAAACGTACCATCGAGGCGTTGCAAGCATCGGTCAACTCTAAAAATCACCATGTTGAGATTGGTGGGGAATTGTTCTCTGATGCACTGGGAACTTCGGGAACCAAAGAAGGCACATATATTGGCATGTTTGAGTACAATGTGAATACCATTGTAAACTCGTTGAAGTGAAAAAGCCGAAAAAATAATTTTGTATTGAAAAAAATAGCGTAAAGTCAAGTCAGTCCCAAATTCGGACGCAGTCCGAATCATCAATCTGCAGAAATAATGAGCGAAGAAACGGAAGTGCGATGCGAAGCATCAGGCATGGAGTTTCTAAAGCGAATGATCCGCAGGAATTTCCTCAGATTGAATTGATTTTTTGGTTCGTTTTGCATCAAGGCAAAATGAACACATAAACAAAAGAAATGGAAAACAAGATAGCCGTACAAATAGACGACCTTACCGTAGCATACAACTACAAACCCGTGCTTTGGGATATCGATTTGGAAATTCCCGAGGGTGTGCTTATGGCCATAGTGGGCCCAAACGGTGCCGGAAAATCCACTTTAATAAAGTCTATTTTAGGTATTTTAAAACCCATTGCCGGAAGCGTTAGCATTTATGGAAAACCCTACGACAAACAACGCGACCAAGTCGCCTACGTCCCCCAAAAAGGGAGTGTAGATTGGGATTTTCCCACTACAGCTTTAGATGTTGTGATGATGGGCACTTACGGTAGTTTAGGCTGGATAAAACGCCCCGGACAAAAAGAAAAAAAAGCAGCTTTAGAAGCCCTCGAAAAAGTGGGCATGCTACCATTTAAAAACCGACAAATCAGTCAGCTTTCCGGCGGGCAGCAACAACGTATATTTTTGGCCAGGGCATTGGTACAAAACGCTTCCATTTATTTTATGGACGAGCCCTTTCAAGGTGTTGATGCTTCCACCGAAATAGCCATTATCAATATTTTAAAAGCCCTTAGGAAAGCAGGAAAAACGGTTATTGTGGTGCACCACGATTTACAGACCGTTCCCGAATATTTCGATTGGGTAACCTTTTTAAACGTAAAGAAAATTGCCACTGGCCCGGTTAGGGATATTTTTAATGACGATAACTTAACCAAAACCTACGGCATCAATTATAAAGTGAGTGTTCAGGAATAAAATGGAATACTGTCATCCTGAACTTGATTCAGGATCTCATAAACAATAGAGTCCGCATCAAGTGCGGAATGACAAAACATAAACAAATCGAGCTAAAAGATTACATACAATTAGTGTTTTCTGACTACACACTCAGGACCATCACCCTTGGCACAGCCATTTTAGGGGCGGTTACTGGCATGCTGGGCAGTTTTGCCGTACTGAGAAAACAAAGCCTTTTGGGTGATGCGATTTCGCACGCCGCGCTTCCAGGCATTGCCATCGCTTTTTTGATTTCTGGAACTAAAGACAGTAATGTTTTATTACTAGGCGCTTTGGTCAGTGGATTAATTGGCACCTTTTGGATTCGTGGTATCATTAAAAAAACTCATTTAAAATCAGACACCGCCTTGGGTCTTATTTTATCGTTGTTTTTTGGGTTTGGTATGTTGCTGCTCACTTTTATTCAAAAGCAACCCAATGCCAACCAAGCGGGATTGGACACTTACTTGTTTGGCCAAGCTGCCACTTTGGTAGAAAGCGACGTGTGGCTCATGGCCTTTGTAACGGGCATTTGTCTTTTGGTTTTATTGCTATTCTGGAAAGAATTTAAAATCCTGCTTTTCGATGCCGATTACACCAAAACGCTCGGCTTCAACACCAAATTTATTGATATTTTAATCACTTCGTTTATTGTATTGGCCATTGTTTTAGGATTGCAAACCGTTGGCGTGGTATTAATGAGTGCTATGCTTTTGGCACCTGCTGCCGCGGCTCGGCAATGGACCAACAGTTTGGGCACAATGGTGTTTCTTGCGGCTGTTTTTGGAGCGTTTTCTGGGGTGTTCGGCACAGCCATTAGCGCGAGCCAAAACAATCTGTCAACCGGCCCTGTTATTGTTATTGTAGCTGGCGTATTTGTTCTGATTTCCTTTATTTTTTCGCCCAGCCGAGGATTGCTTTTCAAACAAATCCGTTTTATAAAAAACCGTCGCGATTTGCAGCTTCACAAAACCTTGGCGTTTATGTACCGCATCGCCTCAACACACGATAATATTTCGCATCCGCACACCATTAAAATTTTGAATAATTTCCAAGGTTACACCAAAGGCACTTTGCAAAAATTGGTCAACAAAAACTATGTAGTTTTAGAGGGAAACATGTGGAGCTTGACCGAAGAAGGTTTTAAAACCGCTACCAACCTGTACAATCAACAAAACAAGACCAATGAGTAACGCGCAAATAGAAATACAGTTAATTGCTTGTTTGGTGGCTGTAGCCTGTGCCATTCCGGGTACGTTTTTGGTATTGCGAAAAATGGCGATGATAAGCGATGCCATAAGCCATTCCATTTTGCCGGGCATAGTTGTGGGCTTCTTTATTACACAAGATCTAAACTCACCACTACTCATTCTTTTGGCGGCCTTAACAGGTATTATCACCGTGGTTTTAGTGGAATACATTCAAAAAACAGGATTGGTAAAAGAAGACACTGCCATTGGCCTCGTGTTTCCGGTGTTGTTCAGTATTGGGGTGATTCTCATTGCAAAAAACGCCAACGACGTACATTTGGATGTTGATGCCGTTTTATTAGGCGAACTGGCTTTTGCACCGTTCGACCGCATGATTATAACGGGCACCGATGTTGGCCCAAAATCGCTTTGGATTATTGGTTGCATTTTGAGCTTCACCATCATTTTATTAATCACCTTTTTCAAAGAATTAAAAGTCAGCACCTTTGATGCCGGATTATCAGCTTCGTTGGGTTTTTCGCCCGCCATAATTCATTACGGATTAATGACGGTATCGTCAGTAACTACAGTGGGTGCTTTTGATGCCGTTGGTGCCATTTTAGTCGTCGCGCTCATGATAGCCCCGGCCGCAGCAGCATACTTGCTTACTACCGATTTAAAACGCATGATTCTTTATGCCTGCGGCTTTGGAATTTTCAGTGCCATTGCTGGATATTGGTTGGCGCATTCGCTCGATGCTTCCATTGCGGGATCTATTACCACCATGCTAGGACTATTGTTTTTGGCAGTTTATTTATTCGCACCAGGCAAAGGTATCATAGCCGTTTTATACCGCGAGAAGCAGCAACGTATTGAAGTTTCTCTATTAACGTTTTTGCTTCACTTAAAAAACCATACGGAAGAGAGCGAACGCCACGTTAACCACCTCAACGAACATATCAATTGGCAAAAAGTGCGCAGCAAAACAGTGTTGAATCTCGCTCTAAAAAACAATATGATTTCTATTGAAAACCGCGTAGTTTCCCTTACCAAGAAAGGCGATGCATTCACCTCTCAAGCCATTGATTATATTATGACCAACGAACACGCTCAAATTGAGGGGATGAAGGACGATTTCTTTTTGTTTAGGGGGTAAGTTTGTTTCAAGTTTTGGGTTTAAAGTTTCGGGTTTCAAGTTTTTCGTTTGAACACTTTCAAAAAAAACTTAAATTGTAAATTTAACTTAGGCAATATTCACTATGGCACATCACAACCAACTTGGCAAAAAAGGCGAACAATTGGCGGTCGATTTTCTTTTGAAAAACGGCTACGATATTGTAGAACGCAATTACCGTTTCGATAAAGCCGAAGTAGACATCATCGCCCAAAAAAGTGACATTTTAGCCATTATTGAAGTAAAAACGCGATCAACAACCGATTTTGGCAATCCGCAAGACTTTGTGAAGCCCAAGCAAATTCAGCGTTTGGTAAAGGCCGTGGACGAATACATTATTACAAACCGTTTGGACGTAGAAGTGCGTTTCGATATTATTGCGATTGTGAAAGAAGACAAGAGTTTTAAAATTGAGCATTTAGAAGATGCCTTTTATCATTTTTGATTCCCGTCACCCTGAACTTGTTTCAGGGTCTCATTCCTTTTAAAAGTAAAGCTACTCCTCTGCATCAAAAAAATCTTTTAAATCTTCGAAATCTTGGGGCTTGGCAATAATTTCCTTGTTTTTATTCAACACAAAATAAGTTGGCGTGGCAGTGACGCCATAGCTGTCGCCAATAGGATTGTCCCATTTTCCCTTGCCGTAAACATGGATAAAACCGGGAAGTTTGGTTATTAACTTTTTCCATTGGGTTGGTTCGTCTTCCAAGGCCACCGCAACCACTTTTATCTCACCTGGCTTTTTCGATTTTACAAACTCCAACAAATCCGGAATTTCTTTCAAACAATGCGAACAGGTGCTACTCCAAAATACAATAATATAATTTTTGGCCACATTCAACGCACTGAGCTTTTTACTAACCAACTGACCATTTTCTTTAACTTGAAGGCTAAAATCGGGTGCCTCACTTCCTATCGAAAGGTCTTTGTAAAGAATAAGCGTACGCAACAATTCTTGGTCGTTTAAGGCTACGGCAATATCCATAAGATAGTTTTCAGCAATGTGGTTGGCTACGGCCTCGTGACCCAAATCGGCCATTTGCTGCCACAAATCCACCAATAAAATACGCTTTACTTTGGCGGGAGCCGCTTTCATTTTTCCGCAAAACACGTCAATATTACTGATGTAGGTTTCGGTGTCGTCTTTGGTTTCCGAAGATTTCCCAAAAACGAAATTCAACATTTTTTCCTGTAACAGGTTGGAACTTTGCAGTGTTTTGTTAGTAAAATCGACATGGTCGAAATAATGTGCTTCCAACTGTTTGATATAGGTTTCAACATCCAAAGCTTTGTTGGGAATAAACGGTTTGTTGGCCTTAATAAATTCAAGGGCTATCATACCCTTGGCCACCTTTTCGTAGTTTAATTGGGTTTCCCGTTGCGTTTTAAAAATAGCTTTTAAGGCTACGGTGTCTTTACTTTTTTTTCGGTAGTAATTACCAATGCTTTGGGTGATTTTAGACATGCTGCTGGTATAGGATTCCAACAGTTTATTTTCAACCGATTTGGTGAATTTCACGCCCGTTTCGGCATTAAACACCAGTTCGACACTTTCCTTTCCATTGTAAATAATATCGAAATTGTAATCCTCTTGCGGAATGGCATATACCAAACGGTACACCCCTTTAGTCGCTGTGGAATCCAATTTAATTTCGAAACGCCCATCTTTGCTATTTATTTCGGAGTTGCCCACATATTCTGAAATGGTTGGGGTCACCTTGTACAACAATGCCACGTTATAATCTTCGGGAGGAGAAAACACACCTTTTATGGCATGCTGCGCCAGAATAACATGGGGAAATATGAGGGCTAATAGTAGTAATCGTTTCAATTTTTTAAAATTGTTTTGATTAAGTTTTTAAATTTTGAGATGCTGAAATCGTTTCAGAATGACATAAATTCTTATGTCAATAATTAAGCCACAATAGGCTGCAATGCATTTAAGGCTTGTTTTACGGTTTTTATATTATCAAAAGTAAGCATTAAGCGCAAACCGTTTCGAGTTTGTTTTTCTTTCATTTTACAGGCTCCTGGGTGGGTTTGTACAAATTGCAATACTTTGGTGAAATTCTTGCTTTGGTAAAAACGGCTTTGTTGGTCGTTTATAAAATACCCGATAAGCTTACCTTTTTTCATCACTACTTTTTCAAAACCAATTTTTGTGGCCAACCACTTTATTTGAACGCTATCGAGTAAATCGGCTACTTGTTTTGGCAACTCGCCAAAACGGTCAATCAAATCCTTTTCGAATGTGGCTAGTTCTTCTTTTTTACTTAAGTTGTTCAGTTGGGTATAAAGATTCAATCTTTCCGTAATATTATTAATATAATCGTCGGGGAACAGCAATTCAAAATCGGTATCGATGGTGACATCCTTTACATAAACCTTATCATCTTCCGATTCGTTGTACAGGTCTTTAAACTCGTTTTCCTTGAGTTCCTCAATGGCTTCATTCAATATTTTTTGATAGGTGTCGAACCCTATTTCGTTGATAAACCCACTTTGCTCACCGCCCAATAAATCGCCAGCACCACGAATTTCCAAATCTTTCATAGCAATGTTGAACCCGCTTCCCAATTCGGTGAACTGTTCGAGTGCCGTGATACGCTTTCGGGCATCATCGGTCATTGCTGAATATTCTGGAGTGATGAAATAGCAAAAGGCTTTTTTGTTACTTCGGCCTACACGGCCACGCATTTGGTGCAGGTCGCTCAACCCAAAATTATTGGCATTATTGATAAAAATGGTGTTGGCATTGGGCACGTCCAGCCCACTCTCAATAATGGTAGTGCTTACCAACACATCGAAAGCACCATCCATGAATTGTAACATGAGTTGCTCCAATTTTTTGCCCTCCATTTGCCCGTGGCCAATGCCAATTTTGGCATCGGGCACCAACCTTTGAATCATGCCCGCCACTTCCTTGATATTCTCAATACGATTGTGGATGAAAAACACTTGTCCGCCACGTTCTATTTCGTAACTCACCGCATCGCGAATGGTTTCTTCATTAAAACGGATTACATGGCTTTCTATTGGATAACGGTTGGGCGGTGGTGTGGTGATTACCGACAGATCGCGGGCGGCCATTAAACTGAATTGCAACGTTCGCGGAATGGGTGTCGCCGTTAGGGTGAGCACATCCACATTGTCCTTTAGGGTTTTTAGTTTTTCCTTTACGGCCACCCCAAACTTTTGTTCTTCATCAACTATCAACAAGCCTAAATCCTTAAACTTTACATTTTTATTGACTAATTGATGCGTACCGATGATGATATCCACCTTACCTTCGCCCAAGGCTTCGAGGGTTTCGCGTTTTTCTTTGGCGGTTCTGAACCGATTGAGATAATCGACCGTTACCGGGAAATCCTTTAAACGCTCACGAAACGTTCGGTAATGCTGATAAGCCAAAATAGTTGTGGGCACCAAAACAGCTACTTGTTTTCCGTTATCGACGGCTTTAAAAGCCCCACGGATGGCCACTTCGGTTTTACCAAACCCCACATCGCCACAAACCAAACGATCCATAGGGCGCTCGCTTTCCATATCGGCTTTAATATCGGCCGTCGCGGTACTTTGGTCGGGCGTGTCTTCGTAAATAAAAGAGGCTTCCAACTCGTGCTGCATGTAGCTATCGGGATTGTATTGATAGCCTTTTTCGGTTTTTCGTTTGGCGTAAAGTTTTATCAAGTTGAAAGCCACATGTTTTACGCGCGACTTGGTTTTTTCCTTTAAGGTTTTCCAGGCTTTGCTTCCCAGTTTGTACACTTTGGGCGGCTTGCCATCCTTGCCATTGAACTTCGTGATTTTGTGCAATGAATGGATGCTGAGATACAACACGTCGCGTTCGCCATACACCAATTTTATGGCTTCCTGTTTTTTGCCTTCCACATCAATTTTTTGCAGCCCACCAAAACGTCCAATCCCGTGGTCGATGTGGGTTACATAATCGCCAATATCCAAATTGGTGAGTTCCTTTAAAGTGATTGCCTGCTTTTTGGCGTAGCCATTTTTAAGGTGGAATTTGTGGTAACGCTCAAAAATCTGGTGGTCGGTGTAGCACACTATTTTAGCATCGTGGTCGACAAACCCTTGGTGAAGCGACAAAATAACCGTGTTGTACGGACTTACCTCTAAGTTTGAATCATCGAAAATGTCGTGGAAACGCTTGGCTTGCTGCTCACTTACACAGGCAATATAATTGGTATATCCCTTGTTGTGGTTTTTGTTTAAATCTTCAATCAAGAGATTGAATTGTTTGTTGAAGGCCGGTTGTGGGGTGGTGTTGAAGGTTATTGTTCCGTCATGGTGAGGAGCCTGCGACGTGGCAATCTCTTCGTTTGAAACAGCTTGCTTCTCTGCGCTCGCAAAAACGTTACTTTGGAAAACGGATGAAGCACCAAACTCAACCAAAGTAAAATCCAATAACTGCTTTTTCAACAAGGTGGAATCGCAAAACAATTCGCTGGGCTCGGCATGTTTAATTTCAGATGAAAGCGACTTAAAAGCCTCTTCCGCTTTAGCGTAAAAATCATCAATTCTTGAAAACAGCAAATCGGCATTTTTAATACCGATTACCGTTTTTTGGGCAATGTACTTTAAAAAACTTTGGCGCTTTTCTTCCACCAACTTATTGGCCACATTTGGGATGATGTTGATTTTTTTAATCTGCTCGATAGATAGCTGGCTTTCTACATCGAAAGTTCGGATACTATCCACCTCATCTCCAAAAAATTCGATTCGGTACGGCTGGTCGTGCGAAAACGAAAATACATCCACAATGCCGCCACGCACCGAAAACTCTCCCGGTTCAGTAACAAAATCTACCCGTTTAAATTTATACTCAAAAAGCACTTCGTTTACAAAATCGATGGACACCTTATCGCCCACCGACACTTTTAAAGTGTTGCGCTCCAGCTCCTTTCTGGTAACCACTTGCTCGAAAAGCGCGTCGGGATAAGTTACGATTATGGCCGGCTTCTTTTGCGAATTAATGCGGTTTAGCACCTCGGCACGCAACAGCACATTGGCGTTGTCGGTTTCTTCGATATCGTAAGGCCTGCGGTAACTTCCTGGATAAAATAGTACGTCTTTTTCACTACAAAGTTGCTCCAAGTCGTTTAGATAGTGTGCTGCTTCCTCTTTATCGTTAAAAACCAACAAAAACGGTTTTTGAGTTTCCTTAAAAACACTTGAGATTACAAATGACAATGAAGAACCTACAAGTCCTTTTAAATGATTTTTTGATCCAGTTTGGGCAATAGTGTCCTGCAATTTTTGCGTTTGCAAAAGCTGTGCATAGGTTTGCGAGAGGGTAGATTGACTCACCTAATTTTGTTTTGTGATGCAAATATAATATTTGCTGAGTTTTTGTTACTCGTTTTTTAAAAATCTATTCCTTTTTTAAAAACAGCCCAAACACGACTTTTCTTCCGAAATCCGTAAAATAAATCTCAAAAAATTCACAAGTCTATAATTTAGAACGATTTTAAATAAAATATTTTGAAATCGATTGTTTTTATTTGGACTTAGTCTAAATAAATTTAATTTTGCTAAAAATTCATACATGAGCCCAATCCAAAGATATTCATCATTTTTATTATTTCTCGTGAGCTATGTGCTTGTTGCGCAAAACGGAAATTTAAAAGGATTTGCAAAGTTTGATAACGACGAACTAGTATTGGGGGCTTATGTGGCGTTAAAAGGACATGACCTGAAACGGGAAACCTCAACAAATATTGATGGGCATTTTATTTTTAAAAATATCCCATACGGAACTTATGAAGTTTCAATTCATTCATTAAACGCCAAACCAAAAACGGTTGAGGCTGTAATTAGCAGCTCCGAACAAACCGTAAATATTACACTGCAAATCACCGAACACCAAGATTTACAGGAAATTTTAGTGCAAACCAAAACCGAAAAGCGAAAAATTGAAGATGAAGGTTTTGCAGTAAATGTAGTGCAAACCAAAGAAGCCAGTATTAGAAATATTCAAACCAACGAATTATTGAACACTACGGTTGGGGTAAAGATTCGCCAAAATGGAGGTTTGGGCTCCAATGTGCAATACAGTTTAAATGGGCTGTCTGGTAGCGCGGTTCGCATTTTTATTGATGGCATTCCTATTTCTGTTTATGGTTCTTCATTCAGTTTAAACAGTATTCCGCCTTCCATGATAAAACGCATTGAAGTTTACAAGGGTGTTGTGCCGGGCCACTTGGCCGATGATGCTTTGGGCGGTGCCATTAACATCGTGCTTCAAAATTCTACTAAAACCAATTTTAACGCTTCGGTTTCCTACGGATCGTTCAACACCTTTCAAACCAGTGCCAACGGCTTGTATCGTTTTGAAAAATCGGGGTTTACGGTAAAGGCTTCAGCATTTCATAACTATTCAGACAATGATTATAAGGTTTGGGGCGGACAAGTAAAAGTGACGGGGTTGGGCGGACAACAAACGCCTATTACGGCGCGAAGATTTAATGATGCTTATCGATCTACCGGAGGTATGGCACAAATTGGGTTTACCGATGTAAAATGGGCCGACCAGTTCTTAGTTGGTTTTACGGGATCGGACGATTACAAAGAAATTCAACATGGTGCTTTTATGACCATTATGCCTTATAAAAACAGATATATGGAATCTGATGCCATGCTTGCTAATGTAACCTACCAAAAAGAAGATTTATTTACTGAAGGGTTAAACCTGAACGTTCACGGCTTGTACGGCAAACGAAACCGTGTAGTTAGCGACACTTTAGCTTGGGCATACAGTTGGAACGGTGAACGAGCCATTGATTACCAAGGAAACGAATATGAATACTCTTGGGGTTCGCAACAAGAAAAAATAGAATTTGGCCCTACTTTAAACCACATTGACCGCAACGTCGCATCGATTAGAACCGGAGTGTCTTACGCCATAAACGAGTATCACAGAATATTACTAAACCATGTATATAGCGGTATTAATAGAGAAGACCGTGATGAGTTCGCAGCAAGTTTTGAAAACACCTTTGCAGGAACAAGAGATCTGCACAAAAACATCATATCTGCTACTTACGAGTTAAATGCTTTTGATGGCAAATTACAAGCCAATGTTTTTGGGAAACATTACCAACAGAAAACGGTAAACATTGACCCATTTGTTAATGATAATAATGAGGTTGAAGACGAGATAATAAGTGCAAACACAAAAAATAAAGGCTATGGATTTGCCTTATCTTATGCCGTGTTGCCCAACATGACTTTGTTAACCTCGGCCGAAAAAGCCATTCGTTTACCAAATGAAACCGAAGTATTTGGTAACGATGGCGACAACGTTGTGGCCAACCCAAGCATTAGGCCAGAGCAAAGCAACAATTACAATCTCGGGTTTCGATTTGGCACTTTCAGCCTTAAAAATCACGCCTTCACCATTTCAACAAACCTGTTTACACGAAATATAAAAGATAGAATTGGTTTACCATTGGAAACATCCCTTAATGTAAATGACGAAATCATCCTTTACGAAAACCAAGGGCACGGAAAATCGCAAGGATTCGACGCCCAATTAAATTACACTTACAAAAACAATTTGGCATTCAATTTTAATATGTCGCGATTCAATTTAACCGTTGTAAACCGGGGCGTAGAAGTTGATGTGCCCAACACTCCTTTCTTTACCATGAATGGCAACTTACGCTATTCACTTAAAAACATCATTAAAAAAAACAGTCAATTAAACCTATTCTATACCATGTATTTTACTGGTGAGTTTTCGTATTTAGTGCCCCAAGGAACCAATACTGTAGGAGACGAATTTTTTAAAGTGCCCCAGCAATTGGCTCAAGACTTCGGGCTGAGCTACTCATTCCCCAAAAACAGGTTTGTGATGAGTTTTGACGTTAAAAACATTTTCGACAAACCGTTGTACGACAATTTACGCGTACAAAAACCGGGGAAGGCCTTTTACTTAAAGCTTAATTATTTTATCAATAAACCTTAAATACAATCAAATGAAAAATCGATTTTTTAATCTTACAACCTTAAGCCTTGTGCTGAGTTCATTATTACTTACTTTTAGTTGTAGTGATGATTCAAACGATATAATTGAAGAAGAAAAAGAAGAGTCTAGCCGATGGATTACGGTTGCTGCTGCCAGAATGGGCGACAACCCGGGCGATGGCAACGGAGGTACTTTAATTTACTCCATTAGTAGCGAAGATGCTAAAGACCCAACCAAATCTATTGCACCTTTCGATAACGGGTTTATAGTACCTTCAAACAGAACGGCCCGTTTACAAGCTTCCGAAGACGGCAGCACTATTTTCAATATCAGCTATGCAGGCGATACTGGTGGTAACTACTCTAAATACACCGTAAATGGCGGACAAAATTTTACACCAACTGGCTCTGAAGTGAGTATCGCTCCTTATGTAGGTTCTGCACCAAGATGGATTAAATTATTTGATGGCGACAAAACTGGATCTGCTGTGTACGTTTCAACAGAAAAAATATATGACGACAAAGGCACGGAAGACGAAACAGACGACACTTATCTTCGCACCGAAGCGACCATGGGCGTGGTTACTTTAGATCTTGAAAACTCGTTAATAAAAAACTTCCAAGAGCAAAGCATTCCTTTAAGTTCTGAGGAAGAAGCAAACGGCTACTACATCTCTAGAATAGACATGCCAACATTGAATGCGGCTGGCAATAAATTATACATTGGTGCACGCTTAAGCAAAGTTGACCCCACCACTGGCGAAACCGATAGAGAAGGTGATGTTCTGGGCTCGAAAACCATTGTATTGGATTACCCATCATTATTGAATCCAACCATAATATCTTCTACTGTGGGTTATGGAAACACGAACGGCTACCGCAGTATTAATGCGTTCCTTTACAACGGAAGCGTTTACCAAGCCAATCAGGGCGACCCTAACGGTTCACACATTTTGAAAATTGACGCGAACAATCAATACGACAATGATTATGTATTTAACCTTGATGATGCTTTAGGGGTAACAGGTGCTTACGTTTTAGCGTGGAGACCAGCTGCCAATGGCAAAGCCGTATTAGCTTACCGTCACGATGGTTCTGCAGAAGGAGTGGCTGGGCAACAAGGCTTTTTCGCATTAATTGATTTGGAAGCCAAAACAGCTACAAAAATCGACGAGATTCCTTATGAAGCTGATTTCTATTTATTCCAATACCAAGGCTTTGCGGTTGATGGAAATGAAATTTACCTAACACAAGCCCCTGTTGGCAAAAACGGAAACATTTACGTTATCGATACTGAAACTGGTGCCGTTACCAAAGGCGCTGAATTGATTAACGTTGAAGGAAGTCACTTTATTGGTACTTGGTAAAAGCAAATACTCTATCTAGTTTTTACTAAATAAAAAGCGGGCGCAAATTAAATTTGCTCCCGCTTTTTATTGGTTCAATTCTTTAATTCTAAACGTTACAGGTTTCAATCTCGGTAACACGTAGCGTATTTACCATACCTTTTGCTTGGATAGGCATGGCGGCCAAACTGATTACCATATCGCCTACATCCAAATAGCCTTGTTTGCAAGCAATGGCGTTAACGTCTTCAATCGTTTCGTCGGTACTTACAAACTTATCGTAATAAAACGCACGAACGCCCCATAATAAACTTAAACGGGTTAATATGCGCTCGTTCGATGTAAACACTAATATATGGCATGAAGGTCTCCAAGCTGAAATTTGGAACGCCGTATACCCACTATTGGTAAGTGTAGAAATGGCTTTAGCGTTAATTTCGTTGGCCATGTTTGCCGCGTGATAACAAATCGATTTTGTGATGTAACGGTTGGTACGGATGTGCGGAGGTAATTGCGGAACCTTAATCAACTCTGAATTTTCAACGCTTCTTAAAATATCGGCCATTTGTTTAATAACCTGTACTGGATATTTACCCACGGATGTTTCACCAGAAAGCATAACCGCATCGGCACCGTCCATAACCGAGTTGGCCACGTCGTTCACCTCGGCACGCGTAGGCGTTAAACTGGAAATCATGGTTTCCATCATCTGTGTGGCAATAATCACCGGAATTCTAGCTTTTTTGGCACGAAGCACCAACTGCTTTTGTATAAGTGGTACTTCCTGTGCGGGCACTTCAACACCCAAATCGCCACGTGCCACCATTAAACCATCGCAGTGCGCTACAATTTTATCGATATTCTCTACCGCTTCTGGTTTTTCAATTTTAGCAATAATAGGAATCTTGTAATCACTATGTTGGTTGATTAAATCGCGTAATTGCATTAAATCTTCGGCATGGCGCACAAACGAAAGTGCAATCCAATCCACATCTTGCTTAATGGCGAAAATAGCATCTTCAATATCCTTTTCGGTCAATGCCGGTTGCGAAATATTGGTGTTGGGCAGGTTTACCCCTTTTTTAGATTTTAACGGTCCTCCTTGAATCACCTTAGCAACTACTTCCGATTTTTTATCTGTTGAAGCCACTTCAAAGATAAGTTTTCCATCATCCAAAAGAATACGTTCGCCTGGTTTAGCGTCCTGTGGAAAACTGTCGTAAGTCATATAAACACGTTCTTTTGTGCCTTCGAAACGTTCACCAGTGGCAAAAATAATTTCATCACCAGGGCTTACCACAACTTCTTCCTTCATAACTCCAACACGCAGTTTTGGCCCTTGTAAATCGGCCAAGATGGCTGCGGTAAATCCATATTCTTTATTAAGCTCACGTATCATATCGATACGTTCTTTTACATCATCGTAATTGGCATGCGAAAAGTTAATTCTAAATACGTTTACGCCTTCTTCAAGCATACCTTTTAAAACTTCTTTCGTACTTGTAGCAGGGCCTAGGGTAGCCACTATTTTGGTTTTCTTTTGTGCTGCTGACATTAGTTAAAAATTAAATTGTCCTTAGATTTTAATTGTCCGGAATCAATACTGTAAGCTGTGGCTACCTGTGGTATGTTTAAAATAGCCTCTGTAATAGACCGTGCTTTCTTTATTGAAAGTTCTCCATCTATTTTCAGAAAATAATTTACAGTTTTATATTCTGGCAATAAGTGAAATGTTTTAGTTATCTTTTCTTGGTTGTCGAATAACGACTTGTAATCTATTTGCTGAGTTTCTTCAGTTTTACAGATATTGGACACCAAACTCCATGTTATGAGTTGTTTTACGTCTTCCCATTCAAAAATGGAATAGGATGCTTGCCCGTTTTTGGCATCAAGATCTGAAACTTTCCGGCTTAAGCATATCCCTAAATGTTTATTTAGCAGATAGGCCAAACGGAAATCTTCAAGCCTACAATGTATTGCCGTTAAAGTATAAACTGAATCATCAAAAGTATCGTCAAGAATAAGTTTGTGAACAGCCATAGCTCATGATAAAAATTTCGTAAATATAGTATTTAAAAAATTGTATCATGTTAAGTTAACACTATTCTTAAGCAGAAAAACGACTAAAACGTTGTAGTAAATTGGGTTTTGCTGTAAATGAACTAAATGAATTTAGACATTTTACTTTGAAACGCAAAAAAGGCACGTTTTGAGGCTTTTTCTTCAGCCTTTTTCTTTGATGTTGCCCTTGCTTTGGCCACCACTTTGCCGTCTATTGATAGTTTTACCGAAAAATGCCTAACATCGTCATTTCCGGTATCTTCATAAACATTGTAGCCAAATGTTTTCTTTTCTTTTTGGCACCATTCTATCAGCAGGCTTTTATAACTGATGACCTTACCCTCAAGTTTTTCAATATCTACATGCGGAATAATAACGCGTTTGTAAATAAACTTTTCGCAATATTTGTAGCCGCGGTCTAAAAAAATGGCACCCACCAAAGCTTCAAATAAATTACCGTGTATATTATCGCCAAACTGCCCCGAAGGGATTTTACTCTTTACTAAATTGATAAGGTTAAGCTCTTTTCCCAGTTCGTTTAAATGTTCGCGACTCACAATTTTAGAGCGCATTTTAGTTAAGTAACCTTCGTCGCCACTGGGAGCTTCCACATACAGGTGCGAAGCGATAACCGAACTGAGCATAGAATCGCCCAAAAATTCTAAACGCTCGTAGTTAAAGGGGTTTCCACTATCGTCCTTTATGTTCATAGAACGGTGTGTAAAAGCCTTTCTGTAATATTTAATCTCTTTAGGCTTAAACCCCAGAATTTTAGTTAATGCCATAAAAAAATTCCCGTTGCGTTTAAAACGGGAATTTAATATGTTACGAATGTTTTTCATTCGGGATTTAGTCTAATTTCTTGAACAACACACAAGCGTTATGTCCGCCAAATCCAAATGTGTTGCTCATTGCTACTTTTATGTCGCGCTTTTGTGCCTTGTTTAAGGTTAAATTTAATTCGGGATCAATATTTTCATCAACTACTTCATGGTTAATGGTAGGAGGCACTATGCCGTTCTCCATTGCTAAAATAGCCGAGATTGCTTCAATAGCTCCGGCTGCACCAAGTAAGTGCCCCGTCATTGATTTTGTTGAATTGATATTTATATTTTTTGCGTGACTGCCAAATACTTCTGTAATTGCTTTTAACTCGGCTACATCACCTAAAGGTGTTGATGTTCCATGGGTATTAATATGGTCTACATCTTCTGGTTTTAAGCCTGCATTCTCCAAGCAATTTTTCATTACTGCTATAACACCAATGCCATCTGGATGTGGGGCCGTCATATGGTAAGCATCAGAAGACAAACCGCCTCCAATAAACTCTGCATATATTTTAGCTCCCCTAGCCTTGGCATGCTCGTACTCCTCTAAAACCAAAGCTCCTGCTCCTTCTCCTAACACGAAACCATCTCTGGTAGCGTCAAATGGACGGGATGCTGTTTCTGGGCTTTCGTTTCTTGTAGATAAGGCATGCATGGCGTTAAATCCGCCCATACCAGCAATGGTAACCGCTGCTTCACTTCCACCTGTAACCACGACATCGGTATGCCCTAAACGTATAGAGTTTAGTGCATCGAACATGGCGTTTGCAGAAGAGGCACAAGCCGAAACCGTTGTATAGTTTGGCCCCATAAAGCCATGCTTTATAGAGATGTTGCCCGGTGCAATGTCAGCTATCATTTTAGGAATAAAGAAAGGGTTGAATCTTGGAGTTCCGTCTCCTTCCGAAAAGTTCATAACTTCGTTTTGAAACGTTTCCAATCCTCCAATACCAGCACCCCATATAACACCAACACGCAACTTGTTAACTTCATCGAGATTCAATTTGGCGTCGGCAATGGCTTCGTCTGCAGCCACCATAGCGTATTGCGCAAACTTGTCCATTTTACGGGCCTCTTTTCTGTCGATAAAATCGGTAACGTTAAAGTTTTTCAGCTCGCAAGCGAACTTGGTTTTAAACTTTTCGGTGTCATAGTATGTTATAGGCGCAGCACCGCTTTTTCCACTAACCAAGCCGTCCCAATATTCGTCTTTGGTATTGCCAATAGGTGTTAAAGCCCCTAATCCTGTGACTACAACTCGCTTTAATTCCATAAAGTATTTTGCTTATTTTGCTTCTTCTATATAAGATATAGCTTGACCAACTGTTGCGATGTTCTCTGCTTGGTCGTCAGGAATTTGGATATCGAATTCTTTTTCGAATTCCATGATTAATTCTACAGTATCCAACGAGTCTGCTCCTAAATCGTTAGTGAAGCTGGCTTCAGTTACTACTTCGTTTTCATCAACTCCTAATTTGTCTACGATAATCGCTTTTACTCTTGATGCAATGTCTGACATAATCTTTTAATTTTAAGTTTTAATTAGTTGGCAAAAATAAAAAACTTTATTTTAAAACACACTTTTACATTAAAAATGTGTTCGTAATTTACTAAAATTACCTGTAAGTATTTATATAATACCTTCTAATTGTTAATAATTATTCT
The DNA here is from genome assembly GCA_030430535.1 of Bacteroidia bacterium. Taxonomy (GTDB): domain Bacteria; phylum Bacteroidota; class Bacteroidia; order Flavobacteriales; family Flavobacteriaceae; genus Flavisericum. The sequence goes on along the minus strand of JAUIKY010000032.1, from coordinate 16,223 downwards.
TTTTTTTGTTCGAATAATCATAACACTATAGTCTGTAAAATGAAATGAGCTTACGAATTTTGCTGAACATTCTAGTAATTTCAATTAGCGAATTACATCTGACTTAAATTTTAGAATAAAAACGAACAGATGAAACGTATTGTAATTTTTGCGTCCGGAAGTGGTACTAATGCTGAAAATTTAATTAAGTTTTTTCAAAACAGCGATAATGCGTCTGTTATTCAAGTGCTTACCAACAATCCTCATGCCAAAGTTTTAGATCGGGCAAAAAAACTAAACGTTAGCGCACTGTCGTTCAACAGGATAGCGCTTTCAAAAACCGATGACGTACTGAACATTTTAAGAGCCTCGAAACCCGACTTGATTGTTCTGGCTGGCTTTTTATGGAAATTCCCAGAGTTCATATTAAATGAATTCCCCAATAAAGTGATTAATGTACACCCTGCGCTATTGCCTAAATTTGGCGGCAAAGGCATGTACGGCATGCACGTGCATAAGGCGGTGGTTGAAAACAAAGAAACCGAAACGGGCATCACCATACATTATGTAAACGAAAATTATGATGAAGGCGCCATTATTTTTCAGGCGAAATGCGAGGTGCTCCCCACCGATACGGCCGATGATGTAGCCGCCAAAATTCATGAACTGGAAATGGAGCATTTTCCGAAGGTGGTTGATGAAATACTCAAAAAACAAATTCTAAATAATTAATTGGTATGTCACGCTGAGCGCAGTCGAAGCGGCTCAACTAAATAAAACGAAAAGCCTTAAATTCATGAGATTCCCGCTTTCGCGGGAATAACAAAAATGTCCAAAAAAAAGAAAAAATACTATACTGTTTGGAAAGGCCATAAAACGGGCGTTTTTGATAATTGGAACGACTGCAAAGCCCAAATCACCAATTTTGAAGGGGCGCAGTACAAATCCTTCCCCACTTTCGATGCCGCAAAAGCCGCTTTAAAAGGCAATTACTTTGATTACGTTGGAAAAAACAAAAGCTTTAAAAGCGAACTTTCTGCCGAACAACTTAAAAAAATAGGTCAACCCAACTACAATTCCATTTCGGTTGATGCCGCCTCCAGCGGAAACCCGGGCAAAATGGAATACCGCGGTGTTGACACCAAAACTAAAAAACAACTGTTTATTCAAGGTCCGTTTGAAGAAGCCACGAATAATATTGGTGAGTTTTTGGCCATAGTGCACGGCTTGGCTCTTCTTAAAAAAAACAACAGCGACCGCATTATTTATACAGATTCGCGAACCGCCATAAGCTGGGTTAAAAAGAAAGCCTGCAACACCAAATTGGAGCGAAACGCCAAAAACAAAGCCCTTTTTGAACTGGTTGACAGAGCAGTTAACTGGCTAAAAAACAACACTTACAGCACCGTAATTGTGAAATGGGAAACCAAGGCTTGGGGCGAAATACCTGCCGATTTCGGCCGCAAGTAACCTCAAAAGATAAAAATAGGGAATACCATAATGGCACCCCCAATTTAAGAATTGATAATAGCATTTAACGTTAAGACACTCCTTTTTTCAGTTCGTCACATTTTTTTCTAAAAAATTAACATTAAAAGTTAATGCCACCAATAAATAGCCAATTAAGTCTTCAAAAGGCTTATATTTGCAAAAAAATTTCAACTCCTTTCATGGGTAAATTAGTTATAGTGGGCACCGTAGCGTTTGATGCTATTGAAACCCCGTTCGGAAAAACCGACAAAATACTTGGCGGAGCAGCAACTTTTATAGGTTTGGCCGCTTCACATTTTAATGTTGATGCTGCAGCCGTTTCGGTGGTTGGCGGCGATTTTCCGCAGAAATATTTAGATTTATTGTCCGATAAAAACATCGATATTTCGGGCATTGAAATTGTAAAGGAAGGCAAAACCTTTTTTTGGAGCGGGCGCTACCACAACGATATGAACTCGCGCGACACCTTGGTTACCGAGCTTAACACCCTTGCCGATTTCAATCCTATTGTTCCTGAAGATTACCGAGATGCCGAAGTAGTGATGTTGGGCAACCTGCATCCACTGGTACAATCGAGCGTATTGGACCAAATGGAAAACACGCCAAAATTAGTGGTTTTAGATACCATGAATTTTTGGATGGACTGCGCTTTGGAAGATTTAAAAAATGTAATTAAACGTGTTGACGTTATTACCATAAACGATGAAGAAGCACGCCAACTAACCGGCGAATATTCATTGGTTGTAGCCGCACGAAAAATTCACGCTATGGGTCCACAATATGTGGTAATCAAAAAAGGGGAGCACGGCGCGTTGTTATTTCATGATGAGCATGTGTTTTATGCACCGGCATTGCCTTTGGAAGAAGTGTTCGATCCCACGGGAGCCGGCGACACCTTTGCAGGAGGCTTTACGGGCTACCTAGCCAAAACCAACGATTTTTCATTTAAAAACATGAAAAATGCCGTTATATATGGCTCAACCCTAGCGTCATTTTGTGTTGAAAAATTCGGCACCGAGCGCATGCAAAATTTAACGAATCCAGAAGTACACAAACGTTTGCTGCAATTTAAACAGTTAACACAATTTGAAATAGAATTAACATAAAACCGCGCGCCCACAAATTGGGTGCGTTTTAGTTTACAATAAAATTCAGTTCCTTTGAAATCAATCCGTTGAAAGTTCGACTAAGGAAAACAAAAATTAAAGAAAAAGCGAAAACATTTTTTTATGAGTGATGCTATAAAACACGAATGTGGAATTGCCATGATAAGGCTTTTAAAGCCTTTGGAATATTACAAAGAAAAGTACGGCAGTGCCTTTTATGGGGTAAACAAAATGTACCTCATGATGGAAAAACAGCACAATCGTGGACAAGACGGCGCTGGTTTTGCCAGTATTAAATTGGACACCAAACCGGGCGAGCGGTACATAAGCAGAGTAAGATCGGTAGCGCAGCAACCTATTCAAGATATTTTTGCACAAATTAACGACCGAATCAATAAGGAGTTTGAAAACCACCCTGAATATAAAGATGATGTGGCCGCCCAAAAGAAAAACATTCCCTACATAGGCGAAGTGCTATTGGGCCACGTGCGCTATGGTACTTTTGGCAAAAATAGCGTTGAAAGCGTTCATCCGTTTTTAAGACAAAATAACTGGATGCATAGAAACCTGATTATGGCCGGGAACTTTAACATGACCAACGTTAAAGAACTTTTCTCCAACCTTATTGAATTGGGGCAGCACCCTAAAGAATACACCGATACCATTACCATTATGGAAAAAATCGGTCATTTTTTAGATGATGCCGTAAGCAAAATATACAAAGACCTCAAAAAAGAAGGCTACAATAAACGCGAAGCTTCACCACTTATCGCCGAGCGTTTAAAAGTGGCCAAAATATTAAAGCGTGCGGCCAAAAACTGGGATGGTGGTTATGCTATGGCCGGACTTATTGGGCATGGCGACTCGTTTGTTTTACGTGACCCCGCTGGAATCCGCCCGGCTTATTATTACAAGGACGACGAAGTGGTTGTAGTAGCTTCAGAGCGACCGGTAATACAAACGGTTTTCAACGTAAAATTTGAGGATATTGCAGAACTGAAACCTGGACAGGCCATTATCACCAAAAAATCTGGAGAAGTAAGGTTAAAACAAATATTACAACCTTTAGAGCGAAAATCGTGTTCTTTTGAGCGTATTTATTTTTCTAGAGGAAGCGATGCCGAAATTTATCAAGAGCGAAAAATGCTCGGTAAGTTAGTCATGCCAAAAGTGTTGGAAGCGATTAATAACGATACGAAGAACACGGTGTTTTCATACATTCCCAATACGGCAGAAACATCGTTCTTTGGAATGGTTGAAACAGCTGAGGCCTTTATAAATAAAACAAAAACAGCAAAAATATTAAACGGGCAACGTTCGCTTTCATCTGAAAAAGTTACCGAAATCTTATCAGAGCGTCCGCGAATTGAAAAAATAGCCATAAAAGATGTTAAGCTAAGAACTTTCATTACCGAAGATAGCAGCCGAGACGATTTAGTGGCCCACGTTTACGATATTACTTATGGCGTAATAAAACCAAACGACAATTTGGTGATTATTGACGACAGTATTGTTCGAGGAACTACTCTTAAAAAGAGTATCCTTAAAATGCTGGACCGACTTAATCCTAAGAAGATTATTGTGGTGTCGTCTGCACCTCAAATTCGATACCCCGACTGCTACGGTATCGACATGGCCCGTTTGGAAGATTTAATTGCATTCCGTGCCGCTTTAGAACTACTAAAAGAGTCTGGAAAATACGATATCGTAAAAGAGGTTTATAACAAATGTATCGAGCAAACCGATTTGGACGATAAGCACGTACAAAACTTTGTAAAGGAAATTTACGACCCCTTTACCGACGAACAGATTTCTGATAAAATTTCGGAACTTTTAAGTCATGAATCGATAAAAGCTGAAGTGAAAATTATTTTCCAATCGGTTGAAAACCTGCATAAAGCCTGCCCCGAGCATTTGGGAGATTGGTATTTTACGGGAAATTACCCAACGGTAGGTGGAAACCGAGTAGTGAACCGTGCATTTATCAACTTTTACGAAGGCAACAAAGAACGCGCTTATTAATTACGACATTAACAATTTAGCTACTGATAATCCGCCAATAACGCATTTCGACTTAAAAAAATGCATTTCATCTAAAAAATATTCAGATTATCTAAAATACGCATAAATTGGTCTCACCATAACATAAGTAGGTTAAGTTCATGGTAGATTTGGGGCAAAAAAAGGTGAACGCAAGTTCGCCTTTTTTTATGCGTTTTAGTTTCCTTACCAAATTTTTTCTCAAAAAACCCATTTTATCTTAAATAAAAGCCCTTTCCCGTTTAAGCCAATATATGTGTCGTTTAACTAAAATATTTCGGCAGCCCTTTTTATCGCAATATCTTTGACCCACCATAACATAAGTAGGTTAAGTTTATGGTAGATTTGGGGCAAAAAGGTGAACATTTCTTGTTCACCTTTTTCATTTTTAGCACTTCATTAAACCCTAATCAAACCCTCCAGTTTTAAGCATAAAAAAATCGCCTGAAATTAACTTCAAGCGATTTATTATTTTAATAAGACCCTTAAGCTTGCTCAAGGTAAGTGGTTCATAAATTTTCCAAACGAAAATTAATCCACTACTTACTTAGCTTCTGCATATCTTCTTTCAACTTCATTCCAATTAATTACGTTAAAGAAGGCTTTAATGTAATCTGGACGACGGTTTTGGTAATTTAGGTAATAGGCATGTTCCCAAACATCCAATCCTAAAATTGGAGTACCTCCACAGCCCACACCTGGCATTAACGGGTTATCTTGGTTTGGTGAAGAACAAACTTCTACTTTACCGCCTTTATGAACACAAAGCCATGCCCAACCAGAACCAAAACGAGTGGCCGCTGCTTTACTGAAAGCCTCGATAAACGCTTCTTTAGAACCATAAGCTGCTTCAATAGCATCTTTTAATTCTCCAGAAAGGTAACCTTTGCCCTCTGGATTGATCACGTCCCAAAACAGGGAGTGGTTGTAAAATCCGCCACCATTGTTTCTTACGGCGCCATTGTTCATATCAAGATTTGCTAAAATATCTTCAATAGATTTCCCTTCTAAATCGGTACCTTCAATAGCCGCGTTCAAGTTGTTTGTATATCCTTGGTGGTGCTTGCTATGGTGTATTTCCATAGTACGGGCATCAATATGCGGTTCCAAGGCATCATAATCGTATCCTAATTTCGGTAATTCGAAAGCCATAATTTTATTGTTTTTTAGTGTTAATATTTAATTTCCTTCAAATTTAGGTATAATACGGGGCAATAAAAAATATTAAAAATAATAAATTGTTATGGAATGATTGTTTGTTTTTATCTTGTAAACAAATAAAACAAAATGCCTAAAAATTCTCCGTTTACTATATACAATGCTTCGGCCGGAAGTGGCAAAACCTATACCCTTGTAAAAGAATATTTAAAGATTTTATTCCGTTCTAATAGTCCGTTTGAATTCAGACGCATTTTGGCCATTACCTTTACCAACAAGGCGGTGGCCGAAATGAAGGAACGCATTATCGAAACGCTAAAAGTATTTTCAGAGAGCGAAATTTTAACGGCAAACCACAGCATGTTTCAATCTATTTGTGAAGAATTGGAAATGCCCCCCGAACAGCTTCATGAAAAATCGGGAAAACTACTCAACACGATTTTACACAATTATGCTGCTTTTGATATATCGACCATTGATGGTTTTACCCATAAAATTATTCGCACTTTTGCCCACGACCTCAAATTGCCTTTAAATTTTGAAGTGGAACTGGACCAAGAAGCCCTTTTGAATGAAGCTGTAGATAGCCTTATAGCCAAAGCGGGAACAAATGATGCCCTAACCCAAATTTTAGTTGACTTTGCCATTGAAAAGGCCGATAACGACAAAAGTTGGGACGTTGCCATCGATTTCAATAAAATAGCCAAACTTTTGGTGAACGAAAACGACATCCCGTTTTTAGAAACACTAAAAGACAAAACCTTAGCCGATTTTAGTTCGTTGAAATCGCAATTAAAAAAAGATATTGCTGAAACCGAATCTTCAGTTTCGGAAATTGCGAAAAGCATATTAACAACCATTGAAAACGCCGGATTGGAATTTGGCGATTTTTCGGGAGGCTATCTACCCAAACATTTTCAAAAACTGGCCCATGCCGATTTCAACGTTAATTTTACTGCTAAATGGCAAGAGGACATCGAAACCAAAACACTGTACCCCAAACGGGTTACTGCAAATATTGCATCAACAATAGAACAGATTCAACCTGAAATAGCTTCAGCTTTCAACAATACCAAACAAGCAGTTTTTCTGCTAAAATTTTTAAAAGCGTTTTATAAAAATATCACACCGCTTTCGGTGCTAAATGCCATAAACCAAGAACTGATCGCGCTAAAAGAAGAGCAAAACAAAATGCTCATTTCAGAATTCAATGCCATCATTAACAACGAAATTAAAGCACAGCCCTCGCCTTTTATTTACGAACGTATTGGTGAAAAATTCAAACATTATTTTATTGATGAATTTCAGGATACATCGGTGGTTCAATGGCAAAATTTAGTGCCGTTATTGAACAATTCGCTATCGGCCGAAAACGGTAGTACCCTATTGGTTGGCGATGCCAAACAGGCCATTTACCGATGGCGTGGCGGCAAGGCCGAACAGTTTATTGAACTGTTTAATAACGAAAATCCATTTTATGTTGAAAAGAACGTAAAAAACCTCCCTGCCAATTTCCGTAGTTTTAAAGAGGTAGTGAACTTCAACAATGGGCTTTTCAATTTTTTGTCACAACAGGTTTTTAACAACGACATGTACAGCCATTTGTACAACCACGCCCAACAGGACATCACCAAAAACAATGAGGGTTATGTAGAACTGGAGTTTTTGGACATCACTAAAGACGACGACCGTGATGCCTTTTTCACCGAAACCGTTTTGCAAAAAATAAATAGCTGTTTAGCCAACGGTTATTCGCTTGGCGATATTTGTGTTTTGGTAAGAAAGAAAAAAGATGGCGTGGCCGTGGCCAATTATTTGAGCCAAAACGATATCCCCATTATATCTTCGGAAACCCTGCTTTTAAACAATGCACCCGAAGTACAGTTTATCAATCATTTTTTAGGGCTTTTGCTACAACCCAAAAACAAGGAAATAAAAATCAGGGTGCTTCAATTTTTGGCCAACCATTTTAATATTGAAAACCAACACGATTTTTTTACCGAACATATCGATTTACCTGTTTCAGAATTGCTAAAAAAACTAGAAACCTATGGTGTGTTTTTAAAAACGGAAGGCCTTTTACAACTCCCGCTTTTCGATTTGGCAGAAACCCTAATACGTCAATTTAATTTGGCAGAAAACAGCAACGCCTATGTACAGTTTTACTTAGATGTTGTTTTGGATTTTACACAGAAAAAAGGTTCAGATATATCGGGTTTTTTGGAATACTTCGATAAAAAGAAAGACAGTCTGAGTATTGTTTCGCCCCTAGGGCAAAATGCGGTGCAGATCATGACCATCCATAAATCGAAGGGATTGGAATTTCCAGTGGTTATTTTCCCGTATGCTGATTTGGACATTTATCGCGAAAAAGAGCCCAAAGAGTGGTTTGCCATCAATAAAGAACAATACCACGGTTTTACACACACCTTATTAAATTACAACAAGGATTTTGAATATTTTGGAGAGGAAGGCAAACAAATTTACGACCAGCATCAATCGGAATTAGAGCTGGACAATATTAACCTGCTTTATGTGGCGTTAACACGTGCGGCAGAACAACTTTACATTATTTCAGCAAAAGATATTTCAACAAAAGGCGAGACCAACACCAAAAAATACTCAGGGCTATTGATTAGCTACCTTCAGCATTTAGGCCTCTGGGAAGATTCAAAGTTGATTTATAGTTTCGGAAATTCAAAAAGGACCTCAAAAACTTCCGAAGAAAAACAAACCAACACCCAATTGCAGGACGAATTCATTTCAACGGCAAAAGATCAACACCATATAAAAGTAGTGGCCAAATCGAGCTTTTTATGGGATACTGCACAAAAGGAAGCTATTGAAAAAGGAAATTTGATTCACGATATCATGGCTCAAATTAAAACAAAAACCGATGTCGATTTTGTTATTCAGGATTTTTTGAGAGCTTCGATTATTGACCATTTGCAAGCCACAGCGCTAAAGGAAACCGCCATTCAAATTATTAACCATCCCAAACTTAGCGACTATTTTACCGAAACCTACACCACTCATAACGAGCGCGATATTATTACTAAACAAGGTATTATTCTTAGACCGGACAAAGTCGCTGTAAACGAAAAAAAAGAAGCCGTTATTATTGATTACAAAACAGGAGCCGAGGATAAAAAACACATACAACAGCTACAACTTTATCAAGACGTTTTGGAGGAAATGGGCATTGTCATCAAAAATAAAATCTTGGTCTATATAAATAACGACATTAAAATAAAACAGGTTTAAATCTGTCAAATCACCTGATATTACAGCTTGTTTCACGAAATCGTATTCGGGCAAATGCGCCACAACCTTGGCCAAAGCAAGTTATACTCTAAAAACAATCTAAATTGAATCTGAACTATCGATGAATAGTGCATTTGTACTATTTTTTTTTATATTTGTCTTTGTTAATAATATTTAACAACTTACTTTTGTTCACAATTAACACTTAAAAATTAAACTTTTGAATATGAAAAATCTTAGCAGATTACTGTTCGCTATGTTGCTTGTACTTGGTTATAGCAACGCTAATGCGCAAGACGAAAACAATCCTTGGCAAATTACCATTGGAGCAAACGCAGTTGATGCCTTTCCTTCAGGAGATGGTGTAGTAGGCAACGCTTACTTAGGTAGTGCAATAGGTGATGAATTTTTTAACGCCAGCGACCACTGGAACATATTACCTTCATTATCTACTATTTCGGTATCAAAATACTTAAACAGTGGTTTTTCTTTCGGAATTACAGGTTCTTTAAATAAAATTGAAAACTGGGGAGACAAAGCTAACACTGTACCAGAAGAAGTTAACAAAGTTGACGACTGGTCTTACTACGGTGTAGACGGTACCATTAAGTATAATTTTTTACAAGGAACAACTATCGACCCTTATTTAGGTGTAGGTGGTGGTTACACTTGGGTTGACGAAATTGGTGCTGGTACTTTAAACGGTACTTTAGGTTTAAACGTTTGGTTTAGCGAAAACGTTGGTTTAACCCTTCAAACAGCTTACAAACATGCGTTTGAAGATTACCTACAAACACACTTCCAACACACTGCTGGTATCTCTATCAAATTTGGTGGAACTGATACTGACGGTGACGGTATCTATGACAAAGATGATGCTTGTCCAGATGTTGCTGGTTTAGAAGCATTCAACGGTTGTCCTGATACTGATGGTGACGGTATTGAAGATAGCAAAGACGATTGTCCTAACGAAGCTGGTTTAGCTGAACTTAACGGTTGCCCAGATTCAGATGGTGATGGTGTTGCTGATAACAAAGATAACTGTCCTACTGTTGCTGGTATCGCTGCTTTAGCAGGTTGCCCAGATGCTGACGGTGACGGTGTAACTGATGCTGACGATAAATGTCCTAACGAAGCTGGTCCTTCTGCTAACAACGGATGCCCATGGCCAGATACTGACGGTGACGGTGTATTAGACAAAGACGATAAGTGTCCAGAAGTAAAAGGTACTGTAGCAAACGCTGGTTGTCCAGAAGTTACTGCCGAAGTTCAAAAGCAACTTAACGAGTACGCTAAAACAATCTTATTCGACACTGGTAAATCAACTATCAAATCACAATCTGCTGAAGTTTTAGCTGATATCATCAAAATCCTAAACGAGTATCCTAACTCTAAGTTTACAGTTGAAGGCCACACTGATAGTGTAGGTAGCGAAAGCTTAAACCAAAGATTATCAGATGCTAGAGCTAACGCCGTTAAAGAATACTTAGTGAAAAATGGTATCGATGCTTTCAGACTTTCTGCGCTTGGTTACGGAGAATCTAAACCAATCGATTCTAACAAAACTAGAGCTGGTAGAGCAAACAACAGACGTGTAGAGATTAACTTGGCTAAATAATTTACAGCCCAGATAATTTTCAAATAATAAGCAAAAAAACGCTTCGGAAATCCGAAGCGTTTTTTATTTTTATAACATGACGACTTTTATTTTTGATGTTTTAAAAGACCTAAAAAACAGCACGCAAAATTTCTCTGAGCTTACCTTTATTGTCCCCAGTAAACGTGCGGGACTATTCTTAAAACATCAGTTGCCGCAAGTTTTAAATCAAACTATTTTTTCTCCTGAAATAGTAAGTATTGAAGAATTTGTAGAACAGCTTTCCCAACTCAAAACCATCACCAATACCGAATTGCTTTTTGAGTTTTACAATAGCTATTCTGAATTGACCAAAGCTCCAAAACGAGATTCGTTCGAGACCTTTACCAAGTGGGCACAAATACTGTTGCAAGATTTTAATGAAATTGACCGATATCTCATTCCGCAAGAAAAGATTTTCAATTATTTAAGTGCCATTCAGGACTTAAACCACTGGTCGTTAGAAGTCAACAAAACCGATTTTGTAAAAAACTATCTTTCCTTTTGGAACAAACTTCATAGCTATTACCAACATTTTTCGGAAAGCTTATTAGCAAAAGGGTTGGCCTACCAAGGCTTGGTTTACAGAGAAGCGGTTGAAAACCTGGAAACATACATTCAAAACAGCCAAGAAAAGCAACATATCTTTTTAGGTTTTAACGCACTAAACACATCAGAATCTACCATCATACAAGAGCTGCTTCAAAATGAAATGGCAAAAATATATTGGGATATTGATGCCGAGTTTTTAAACAACAAAAACCACGATGCCGGGCTATTTACAAGACAACATAAAAACAATTGGAAACACTTTAAAACCCATCCATTTAATTGGGTAACGCATCATTATTCCGAAGAAAAAAACATATCCATTTTTGGTATTCCGAAAAATATTGGGCAAGCCAAACACATTGGTTCTTTGCTGAAAAACTTGCAAAAAAGCAATCCGTCGCTACAAAATACCGCAGTAGTTTTAGGTGATGAAAATTTATTGCTGCCAGTACTTAACTCTATCCCGACAAACATTGATGCGCTAAATATTACAATGGGTTTTCCGTTAAAATCCATTCCTTTGGCCACTCTGTTCGAGTCGCTTTTCCTTTTACACAAATATTCGCCAACCACATTTTACTATAAAGATGTTGTTAAAATTATTTCACATCAGTTTATAAAGCCTTTATTTTTTATTGATAACACTGATTATTCTTCGGCAATAACCGAAACTATAGACCACAATAACCTGGTATATTTAAGTAAGGAAAAGCTTACTGAAATTGCACCCTTGGCGCAAAACACCATTAATTTATTGTTTTCAAATTGGGGAACATCAGCAGAAAATGCTTTAAAAAATTGCTCCAATTTAATTCTGGCCATTAAAGCGATTTTAGATAAAAATAAAAAGGCCAACCTACTTCCACTGGAATACCTGTACCGATTTAATGTATTGTTCAATGAAATTTCAAGATTAAATTCCCTTCATCCATACATTAACAACATTTCTACCCTGCATGGCATTTACAAGGAGCTTTTAAGTTCTGAAACGCTCGATTTTCAAGGCGAACCATTACAGGGTTTGCAAATTATGGGGATGTTGGAATCGCGTGTTTTAGATTTTGAAACCGTTATTATTTCTTCGGTTAATGAAGGCATCTTGCCATCGGGAAAAACGCAAAACTCGTTCATTCCGTTTGATGTTAAAATAGAAAACCAGCTACCAACTTACAAAGAAAAAGACGCGGTTTACACCTACCATTTTTACAGACTTTTGCAACGGGCAAAAAACGTGTATATTCTTTATAATACGGAAGCCGATGTACTTACCGGCGGCGAAAAAAGTCGCTTTATTACCCAATTGGAGTTGGAAGGCAAACACCAAATAAGCCACAAAATAATGGCTCCAAAAGTACCGGTAATCCCTTCCGAATTGGAACGTATAGAGAAAACACCCCACCTGCAGGACCAATTGATAGCTTTGGCGGGAAAAGGATTTTCGCCCTCATCGCTCACCAATTACATGAGGAATCCTATCGATTTTTATTACCAAAGCATCCTAAAAATACGTGAACACAACGATGTTGAAGAAACCGTGGCGGCCAACACGTTAGGAACAGTGGTCCACAATACTTTAGAAGACTTTTACAAACCACTAGTTGGAACGTTTTTAACCATTGAAATCATTAAACAACTCAAAACAAATATTGAAGAACGGGTAAGTTTTCATTTTAAAAACGAGTACAAACAAGGTGATATTTCAACTGGAAAAAACCTGATTATTTTTGAAATTGCTAAACGCTATGTGTCCAATTTTCTTAATTTAGAAATAAAAGCACTCAAAGCAGGAAACGAAATAAAAATTCTGGCCATTGAAGCCGATAATGAAATAGAAATCAATATTCCAGAACTTGATTTTCCCATAAAATTAAAAGGAAAAGTAGACCGAGTGGACGAGTGCAGCGGCACCATTAGGATTATTGATTACAAAACTGGTAAAGTTGAACAAAACCAAGTCGAAATTGTAGAATGGGAAGACATTACAACCGACTACAAAAAGTATAGCAAAAGTTTTCAAGTACTTTGTTATGCGTACATGATGCGGGCATCGCAAAACCTAAAATTTCCTATTGAGGCTGGTATTATTTCGTTTAAAAACCTCAGCTCAGGATTTTTGAAATTCGCCCAAAAGGAGTCGTCGTCCAGTAGAAAAAAAGACAGTCTGATTACCCAAGAGACTCTGTTGGATTTTGAAACTGAACTTAAAAAGTTGATTGTTGAAATTTGCAATCCAAAAATCGATTTTGTTGAAAAAGAAGTTTAAAAATGACTATTGAAAAAAACATCATATTAAAAGGAAAACACGGTAAACCCATTTTGGCCGATGTGTTTTTAAAAGAAAATAATACACCCAAACCTATAGTGATTTTTTGCCACGGCTATAAAGGTTTTAAAGATTGGGGCGCATGGCATCTCATGGCAAAAGCCTTTGCCAAATCTGGCTTTTGCTTTATAAAATTCAATTTTTCACATAACGGCGGAACGGCAGAACACCCCATAGATTTTCCAGATTTGGAAGCCTTTGGAAACAATAATTACACTAAAGAATTGGACGATTTGCACACCGTTATAGACTGGGTATGTAACGAGTTTCCTTTTAAGAATGAAGCCGACACCAACAACACCAACTTATTGGGACACAGTCGCGCTGGTGGCATCGTTACCATTAAAGCCGAGGAAGACCAACGTATAAAACGGGTTATCACGCTGGCTGGCGTGTCCGATTACGCTAATCGGGCGCCAATTACGGGTGATGCTGAACAATGGAAAAAAGAGGGCGTAAAATATGTTTTGAACGGACGCACTAAACAAAACATGCCCCATTATTACCAGTTTTATGAAGATTTTAAAAACAATGAAGAACGGCTCAACATTAAACGAGCTGTTTCAAAATTAAACATTCCCCTCTTAATTATTCACGGCAGTGAAGACCCAACGGTTTTGGTGAGCGAGGCCCATAACCTCCATCATTGGAAACCCAACAGTACCCTTAAGATTATTGAAGGTGCCGACCATGTTTTTGGAGCCTCGCACCCTTACGAAAAAGACCATTTACCAAACCATTTAAATGAGGCCATTCAGGAAGCCATTTCATTTTTAACACCCAAGGAATGAATGGCAGAAACATCAACTTTTTCGATTTTAAATAGGACGAATCAGCTTGCGGCACTACAATCAACCACCTACGATTTGGCCATCATTGGCGGGGGTATTACTGGAGCGGGTATTGCACTCGATGCCGTGAGCAGGGGCTTGAACGTGTGCTTGGTTGAAAAAAGCGATTTTGCTTCCGGAACCAGCAACAAATCCACCAAACTCATCCACGGTGGGCTTAGGTATTTAAAGCAATTTGAAATTGGTTTGGTACATGAATCGGGTACCGAGCGTGCCATTGTTCACAAACTAGCACCCCATCTTGTGGTGCCCGAAAAAATGTTGCTTCCTTTGATAAAAGGCGGCACCTACGGCAAACTATTAACTTCCATCGGCTTAAAAATTTACGATTATTTGGCTGAAGTTTCCGAAAACGACAAACGGGTGATGCTCGACAAAACCGAAACCCTCGAGAAAGAACCTTTATTGGACAAAGCGAAAGTTTTGGGCGGCGGACTTTATACCGAATACCGAACGGACGATGCCCGACTTACCATCGAGATACTTAAAACGGCCGCATCCTTTGGGGCAAACCTGATTAATTACTGCGAAGTACAATCATTCAATTATGATAAAAATGCTAAAATTGAAAGCCTCAACTGCATCGACCACAATACCAAAAACAACTTTTCAGTTAAAGCCAAGCACTATATTTCGGCCACAGGGCCCTGGGTAGATGTTTTGCGAAACAAAGACCATTCGTTAACCAAAAAACATCTGCATATTACCAAAGGGGTGCATATTGTGTTTCCGTTTGAAAAACTCCCCATTAAGCAATCGGTTTACTTTGATGTACCCGATGGCCGCATGATTTTTGCCATCCCAAGAGGGCGCAGTGCCTACGTAGGAACTACCGACACCAATTATTCCGGTAGTTTAAACCGCGTAGTGGTAACAAAAAGCGATGTGCAGTACCTCATCGAAGCCTTAAACCATACTTTTAATCAGTTAAACCTAACTGTTAGCGATGTGGAATCGAGTTGGGCGGGTTTAAGGCCACTTATACATGAAGAAGGGAAAGCACCTTCTGAATTGTCTCGAAAAGACGAATTGTTTATTTCTGAAAGTGGATTGATTTCCATTGCCGGCGGAAAGCTAACCGGCTACCGAAAAATGGCTCAAAGGGCTATTGAAGCGGTTTTAAAGCAAATGGAAAATGATGAAAAATTAAACCTTAAAAAATCGAAAACAGCACAAATTCCATTGGTAAATCCAACATTTAAGGATGAAAAAGAAGTTTTCCAATTTAAAAGTCAGCTGAAAGAACACTTGGAAGATTTAGGGATTACAGACGCCTATTATCCTCAATATCTATGTGCCACGTATGGAAAAATTGCTGATAATATTCTTGATAAATCGAAGTCTTTTGAAAATACTGATGCCTTAGCTCGATTAATCCGTGCCGAATTATGGTACGGTATCCACAAAGAAATGGTAAACAGTTTAACCGACTTTTTCGTGCGCCGCACCGGCCGTTTGTTTTTTGATATTGCTAGCGTAAAAACCTATTCTGAAATTGTTCTCCAGGATTTGGCAGAGTATTTAGAGTGGGACAAATCTCGTATTTCAAAAGAAAAGAAAAATCTAAACATATTGCTGCAAGACGCCACTACGTTTTATGATAAAGAGTAAAAATGAAAACAATGTCTATTTAAAACACAAAAAGCCCCCAATTTCTTGGAAGCTTTTCTGTGGAGAAGACGGGATTCGAACCCGTGACCTCTTGACTGCCAGAGTTAGGATTTAAACATTACCCAACACCAATAAAAACAATAATTAATTGATTACTAGTTGTTTAATTATATTTATATGTGTTTCAAACCAAATAAAATCAATTATTTGCG
>JAUIKY010000031.1 GCA_030430535.1 Bacteroidia bacterium | reverse complement strand
TTCGGTAACCACGGCTGCCGAAGGCGATAAGGTGTTGCCACAGGCATCCGTAACCGTTGGCAAGGTGAAGGTTTCGGTGGCGTCATCGATACATTCCACAGTACTCGTACCATTTGCATCTGCGATGTTGAAGGCGGGCGTGTCGATGGTGTAAGTGTACTCCCAGGTAGCGGTGTTTCCAGCACAGTCCTCATAGGTATAAGCGTATGTTCTCGTTCCTTCACAGGTCAGCGGGTCCGGGGCTTCGGTAACCACGGCTGCCGAAGGCGATAAGGTGTTGCCACAGGCATCCGTAACCGTTGGTAAGGTGAAGGTTTCGGTGGCGTCATCGATACATTCCACAGTACTCGTACCATTTGCATCTGCGATGTTGAAGGCGGGCGTGTCGATGGTGTAAGTGTACTCCCAGGTAGCGGTGTTTCCAGCACAGTCCTCATAGGTATAAGCGTATGTTCTCGTTCCTTCACAGGTCAGCGGGTCCGGGGCTTCGGTAACCACGGCTGCCGAAGGCGATAAGGTGTTGCCACAGGCATCCGTAACCGTTGGTAAGGTGAAGGTTTCGGTGGCGTCATCTATACATTCCACAGTACTCGCACCATTTGCATCTGCGATGTTGAAGGCGGGCGTGTCGATGGTAATGGTTTGCTCAACATCAATAAAATTCCCACAATCGTCAGTAACTCTATAGGTTCTGGTGATTACTTCGGTACAAGTGCCGTTATCTGAAACATCAGGTTCTAACCATTTTACTTCTGGTGTTTTACCAGAGTTATCAGCCTCGTCGGTTACAACATTAATATCTGGGTCTGGTATGGTATCCGTACATTCTAAATTTATAGGAGCAGGGTTACTTGCTGTAGGGGCTTCATTAATGTAATCAAGAAATTCAACAGGAATTTGCAATGGTCCTGTAATGGGCTCACCGATACAAGACCCTTCAGTTTCGTATCCCAAAATTAAATCTGTGTTAAAGGAAACACCGGACGTGGCTCCTTCACCGCTAATAGTCCCTGAAACAGAAACATTAGGATCGAAAGAAGGGGAACTTAGGATAGAGCAATTGGTTGTTACTGTTGTATTAAAACTTAAATCAGCTAGAACCGTATTGGGGTCTGCTGACATAGGTAAATTACCTAAATCCCAAACTATTCCGCCATTTGTGCCAATACCGGCATCGTAGATTGGAACGTTCAATGTAGTAAAAGGAAGATATGTATTATATGTTATGTTTAAATTAGTAGGATCTACAGAGTCGGACAAAGGCAAAGTTATAACAGCATTATTAATAGCTTCTGTCCCAGTGTTTTTTATCTCAATGGTAAAGTCGGCATTTTCACTTGGTTCTAATGAAGGATTAGTTCCTGGCGGAATACCATTTATAGATGTATTAGCTATAACACCTTCCGAATCGGGAATATAAGCGTCAACGGCAAACGTAACGTTAAATATAGCATATGAGTCATTCGCAGTACCGTATCGAAATCTAGTAGAGGTTTGACCATTATCTATTAATGAATTATTTGTATTGTCAATATCAAAGACAACAACATCTAAGCCAGCATTATTTTGCCAAGATTCACTTCTAAAGTCATCAATCGAATCACCGTTATTATCAACTAATATTGAGGAGTTGAAAAAATTGATAGCGGAATTTCTGCTATGAGATAGTGGCTGAAAAATATTGGAATTTCTTCGTTCCATTGAAAAAAAGTCACCTGTCCAACCCACTTCACCCTCACTAGCCATAACCCCTAGTTTTATGTTAACATCACCATTTTGAACGGCCTCAAAGCCAGAAGCTGAAATAGTTTGAGGCAACCCGCCAGCACCAACATAGGCATAGCCATCAAAAACAGTAATGTCTCTCCATTTCATTTTAGAGTTCTCATAAACCACAACCATACCCCATCCTCCGGAGTATCCTGTTACGTCTATATTTCCATCTCGTAAAGCGATGTCGGCCACAGTATACTCGCCCAAACCACGGGTTTTTACAAAGTCAGTAACTTCTGAATAGCCAACATAGATATTTCTGTTAACCCCATTTGTTGGATAATTTATTTCACTGGCTGAAGTATTATTGGGCACTGTGGTATAGCTTACGTCTCCTGGCCCTTTTAAAAGTACTTGGGCTTTGTTAAGCGTTTTTGTGC
Source organism: Bacteroidia bacterium (assembly GCA_030430535.1). Lineage (GTDB taxonomy): Bacteria > Bacteroidota > Bacteroidia > Flavobacteriales > Flavobacteriaceae > Flavisericum. The sequence continues at coordinate 41,868 of JAUIKY010000031.1, read as the reverse complement.
TTCCATTATGGGTTACATTAAAAGTGTTGGGGTTATTGTCGCCATCAGCATTGGCATCGGCTCCTGCATCTGCACGACCTACCCAATATAAACCAGCATAAAGAATATTTGAACAATCTGGCACGGCACCATTTTCTGAAGAAAATTGTAGGATTGCAGATGATGAATTTATTGTTGAGTCGATTCCGTCCACATCAACATACCTCATATCGTCATCATTATCGGCGGTATCGCTGTAAACAACAAACTGAAGATTACTGTTGCCAATCATGGCAAAATCTCCTTTAATATTATATACCTCCTTTGTTGGGGTTGCGCTGGATGTTCTTGGGTTGAATACAACTTGACCATAACTGTCTAAAACAGATATAATAAGCATAAAAGCTAAGCACATTAAATTAATTGAGGCCTTGCTTTTGTAAGTTGTTTTAGAGTAGATGTTTCTCATTTTTTAACCTTTTTAAATCAGATTATAACATTATGAAGGGTTTGCCGAGATATGGAAAACTCTAACATTGGGGTTAACTTTTATAAAGTTTTGAATATCCTCATCAGTATATTCGAAGTAGCATTTTAGAAAAATAAATTTCAGTTTAACAAAATGAGGTTTATCTCTTAAATCCAATACTTGGTTCAAGTTGTTTTTAGATTTCAACTTTACAGTTATTAATTTCACTTCTTTAAACTGATAATCATCTGTCTTTAAAAAAGCAAAAGAATTGCTGTCGCTTAAAGTAATACGTTTAATGTCACCTTTTCCATAAACTTTATCGACTTTATTGTTCGAAACATATATGGTTGTATGCAAGTTTTGATAGAGGTTATAGAACTCAGTTCTGTTTTTGCTTTTGTCAACTTTTTCGGCCGATTTACTAACTGCCGGATTTTCTTTTTCTAGCTCATAAATATCATATTCTTGAGCTGCCACTTGGTTGCTAGACAAAAATAAAATGGACAAAAACAGAAATAAAAAGAAAAATGATGGAGTAGTTTTATTTTTCATAATTAAGAAATAATAAAGTTCGCGATACGACAGATTACAGTATTAGAGTATGTAACGTTAAAACTAACGTAAAGCACGCCTGAACTTGCCAACCAGTAAACCGTTAAATATAATCTTGAAGAGAGATAATTGTGCAGACATAGTATTGGCTAGCAACACTACATTTAATCGGGAAATTAGATTTGGGGTCATAATTTTAAATTTTTGTAGGTAAAACAAAAGAACACATATATTGATAGCTGTTCAAATTTTCATGGTAAATCACTTATAAATTCGTTTAAAAGTTTTTTGTTGACATTTTATCGGTTTTATGAGTTTTTTAACGATTGATTGTTCGATATGTTAAAATGTTTATAATAAACAAGTTAACAATTTTATTTATACGCTTTTGTTTTTTTATAAAACAGTCATTTTTTTTAACTAGCTTTATTGAGCAAATAAATTGAATTTTATCGAAAAAAACAACTTTTTAACGATAAAAAACGCATTTAATCGAGTGATATGAAAGAATTAATTTTAGTTAGGCATGCCAAATCGTCTTGGGAATATGATGTCATTGACCACGAAAGACCATTGAAAAATCGAGGCTTCAATGACGCCCATTTGGTTTCAAATCATTTAAAAGAAGAAAATTTAAATATAGATTTAGTGATTTCGAGCGATGCTGTTAGAGCCAAAACTACGGCAGAAATCTTTATTGAGAATTTAAACATCAGCAGTGATATTGTACAGTTTGAACACAATCTTTACGATTTCTCGGGAGAACTTCTTACCCAAGTTGTTAAAAATTGTAATGATGCCGTTGATCTTTTAATGGTATTTGGGCACAACCACGCTATTACGGCATTTGTAAATACTTTTGGGGATAAATATATTGTTAACGTGCCAACAACGGGCACTGTGATGTTGCAATTCGATATCAATTCTTGGGCTGACCTAAAACCAGGAAAAACGATAATGACCATTTTTCCAAAAGAATTAAAATAAGGTATTCTTTGCAGTTTATTAATAGCTTAAGCATCCGTTTTTAGCTTAAATAGAATATATTTGTTTTTCAAATTACATAGATTATACTTTAATGGCTGAATTAGAAATTCCTACCGATAACACATACATAAACAGAGAAATAAGTTGGTTGCATTTTAATGCACGAGTAATGCAAGAAGCTGAAGACGAAACGGTTCCGTTGATTGAACGACTTCGGTTTTTGGGTATTTTCTCTAACAATTTAGATGAGTTTTTTAAAGTACGCTATGCCACCGTTAAGCGTATTGTGGAAGCAGGAAAAGGAGGAAAAAGCGAATTGGGAGGCATACGAGCAGAAGAGTTGCTCGAAATTATCACACAGATCGTTATTGATCAACAAACCGAAAGCTTAAGGGTGCTCAACGCCATTCGCGAAAAGCTTAAGGAAGAAAACATTTATATAATCAACGAAACGGAAATTACCAGTGAGCAGCACGATTATATAAAAGAATATTTTCTTAAAACAGTAAGTCCGGCGTTAGTGACCATTATTTTAAACGATTCGGTGGTACTTCCAAACCTTAAGGATAGTGCCGCATATTTGGCCGTAAAAATGGTAATGCCCGGTAACCAAAAGCAATTTGCGCTCATTGAAATACCTAAAATTGTCGATCGTTTTGTAGTTCTACCAAAGCAAGACAACAAAGACTATATCATTATGGTAGATGATTTGTTGCGCCATTGCCTTAGCGATATATTCAACATATTTAATTACAAAAGCATTTCGGCACACATGATTAAAATCACCCGAGATGGCGAATTGGATTTTGAAAGTGATTTAAGTAAAAGTTTTATTGAAAAAATTTCCGACAGTGTAAAGCACAGGCAGGTTGGTGAGCCCGTTAGGTTTGTGTACGATAAAACCATTGATCAGGAAACCCTTCATTATTTAATGCAAAAAATGGGTATCGATAGTACAGATAGCATCATTCCAGGGGGGCGATACCACAACAGGAGAGACTATATGGGCTTCCCAAGTTTAGGGCGTACCGATTTAATGTACGATAAAATTGAAGCCTTACCCATAAAAAACTTAAGTCTACAAGACAGTATATTTCCACCTATTGCGAAAAAGGATTATTTGCTGCATGCGCCGTACCAAACCTTTTCGTATGTGGTGAAATTTTTAAGGGAAGCTGCTTTAGATCCTACCGTAAAGACCATAAAAATTACCATTTATCGTTTAGCGGAAATATCACATATAGCAAGTTCGCTAATCAATGCAGCTATTAACGGAAAATCGGTAACGGTGTCCATTGAGTTACGTGCTCGTTTTGATGAACAGGCCAATATCGATTATGCCCAACAGATGAAAGATGAAGGTGTGAATCTTATTTTTGGCGTACCTGGACTTAAAGTACATAGTAAAATGTGTGTTATAGAACGCGAAGAGGGCAAAAAAATAAAGCGCTATGGCTTTATAAGCACGGGTAACTTCAACGAATCAACCGCAAAGGTTTATACCGATTATACACTGTTTACTGCCAATCAAAAAATACTAAAGGATGTCGATAAAATATTCTCTTTTTTCGAAGCCAATTATCGAATAAACCGCTACAAACACCTTATTGTTTCGCCACATTACACCAAAAAAGAAATTTTTAAATTAATCGATAAGGAAATCGAAAAAGTAAAAAATGGTGAAGAGGGACTGATTAGGCTAAAAATGAATAGTATATCGAGTTACCCCATGGTCGATAAACTATACGAAGCCAGCCGTTCGGGTGTTAAAGTGCAAATGATTGTTAGGGGGCTTTGCTGTTTGATTCCCGGTGTTGAGGGCATGAGCGAAAACATCGAAGTCATCAGTGTAGTCGATAAATTTTTAGAGCATTCCAGAATTTATATTTTTGGCAAGGATGAAGCATCCAAACTGTATATTTCGTCTGCCGATTGGATGACCAGGAATATTGAAAACAGGGTAGAAGTAAGCTGCCCTATTTACGATCCAGATATTAAACAGGAAATTATAGATACGTTCAACATTAGTTGGAACGATAATGTAAAAGCCCGTTTACTTAACGATGAACAGGAAAATAAATATCTCGTGAACAATAAGCCCAAAGTAAGATCACAGTTTGCCATTTACGATTATTATCAAAAAAAATTAGAAGACTAATATGCTCTCAATCAAAAAATATGCAGCCATCGATATTGGTTCAAACGCCGTAAGGTTACTTATTTCAAATATTATTGAACAAAAAGGTAAACCCGTTACGTTTAAAAAAAACTCGTTAGTGCGTGTTCCAATCCGTTTGGGTGCAGATGTTTTTGTTAAAAACAGAATTTCTAAAGAAAATGCTGAGCGCATTCTCGATACCATGTTGGCTTTTAAATTGCTGATGAAATCGCATAAAGTGGTTAAATACAAAGCCTGTGCTACTTCGGCCATGAGGGAATCGGCCAACGGAAAAAAAATCGTTGAACAGGTTTTAGAACATTCGGGCATAAGTATCGACGTTATTGGAGGCGAGGAAGAAGCCGCTATCATTGCAGCAACCGATTTAGATAAGTATATAGACCCCGATAAAACCTATTTGTATGTAGATGTAGGGGGTGGTAGCACCGAGTTTACCGTTATAGACCGTGGCAACCAAGTGGCATCACGCTCTTTTAAAATTGGTACGGTGCGTCTGCTTAACGATATGGTTTTAAACGAGTCGTGGCAGGAATTAAGGGATTGGATTGGAGAAAACGTTAAAGACTACGAAAAAGTTTCGGTTTTGGGGTCGGGTGGTAACATCAACAAAATATTTAAAATATCCGGAAAAGCATTGGGCAAACCGCTTTCGTATTTTTATATGACCTCCTATTACAACACGCTTCAGTCGTATTCTTACGAAGAACGTATTTCAGAATTAGGGCTTAATCAAGACCGTGCCGACGTAATTATTCCGGCCATGCGCATATACCTTTCGGCCATGAAATGGAGCGGGGCAAAAGATATTTATGTACCTAAAATTGGTCTGGCAGATGGTATTATAAAAAGCATATATTACGATACGGTTTCTAGCAATACACAGTAAAATTTTGCACTTCAGCCTTTTAGTTGCCTTATTTTGAAATTATAATTTATATTCGTGCTTATTATTAATTATAACCCAAATCTATTAATAATGAACAAGCCTAACCGTGTGTTTTTAAACCACTTTGAATATGGCCCAAAGCATCTGATAGATTTACAAATAAACAACAGATGAAAAAAATATTACTTTTTACTGTACTTAGTTTTTCCGTTTACGGTTTTTCCCAAAATCAAGATTCACTTAGCGTTAGCACCGAAGCGCCCAAGCAAAATACCTCTACGTTTCAAGGTGTTAAATATGGGGTGCGTGGTGGATATACCATTTCACATTTAGATTTTGAAGATGCACCCATTATGGAAAACAAACACCGAAACAGCATTTACATTGGCTTTTTTGCCAATATTGGGCTGTCCAGAACATTTTCTATTGTGCCCGAATTGCAATTCTCTGCGGAAGGCGCTAGGGCAGAAGTGCTTAACCTCGATTACATTCAAATGCCTGTATTTTTCAGATTTAGATTTAGTGAAAAAATACATGCCGGATTAGGCCCACAATTAGGATGGAAAGTACATAAAGTGGGCGACAATATGGTAGATTTAGCCTATTCTGCGGTTGCTGGTGTGGAATATAAAATAAATTATGCACTATATGTTGATGCCAGATACAACTACGGGTTGGGCAATGTTTTTCACGAAGATACCGGAGTTTCAGCCAAAAACCGAAACATTCAATTAGGTGTTGGGTATAAGTTTTAGCCGTGAATGGTTTCGCTTTTTCCTAAATCGTGCATAATTTCCGCTTCATATTCAAGGAGTTGCTGCCATTTGGCGTCAACTTCTTTTTTATTGCCATACTTTCTGGCAAAACCTAAAAACATGGTGTAGTGGTTGGCTTCACTAACCATAAGTTTTCGGTAAAACTCGGCCAATTCTTTATCTTCAAGCTCTTCCGATAGTAGTCTGAAACGCTCACAGCTGCGAGCTTCAATTAAAGCAGCATAAAGCAAACGATGCACCAATTGCGTGGTTCGGCTGCCGCCTTTTGGGAAAAATGTAACGAGCTGTACCACATAATCGTCCCGTCGGTCGCGACCCAAAGTCCAACCGCGTTCAATAATTTTATCGTGAACCATTTTAAAATGGCTGATTTCCTCTTTTACCAAAGCCACCATTTCCTGAACCAACTCGGTATATTCCGGAAAACTCACAATTAACGAGATGGCCGTGCTCGCTGCCTTTTGTTCGCAAAACGCATGGTCGGTCAATATTTCTTCGATATTCTTTTCGACAATATTAACCCAACGTGGGTCGGTTGGTAATTTTAATCCGAGCATAAATGTTTTATTTCAAAATTATACATCCAAATCAAAGGCTTTTCTTAACACATCAATATTAGGATTCTTTTCCTTTAGTTTTTCAAACTTTTCGAATGGTGTGTAGGCGTATTGTTTTTCCTTGACTTCGTTTATAGTGATGGAGAGGTTGATATCGAAGTTGTTAAGCTTCTTTCTGATAAACCCCAAAAGTTCGTATTGTTGGCGTTCAACTTCAATTTTATTGGTTTCGTTGGGATATTCCAAATGTGCAATGGTGCCTTTAACCTTAGGTTTGTCTATGGATAAAATAGAGGCGAGGTTGTGCTGTCCATCTGCAGTAATTTTATCAATGTAATCATTCCACACCCGTATAAATTCCTTTTCGGTAAATGGTTCTTTGGGCAGCTCTTCTTCGTTAACCACCACTTCCATTTGCTTGATTTGGTGGGCTTTTTTTTCACGGATACTTTTTAAAGATAAGCCGGAAGTACGCTTGGAATCTTTATTAAGTTCAATTTTTGGAGGTTGCTTAGTTTGAAATTGTTCAACTTTTTTTGCAGGAGCCGTTTTGGTTGCAACATTTGCTTGGGGTTCCGCAACTTGATTTTGGGGTGGCGTTTTAACCGGAATGGGCGTAATGCCCTTCTTTTTAAAGTATGACGCAGGAATTATGTAATGTTTGCTATTTTTTTTTTCTCCATCAAAAGTGATAGAGGCAAGTTGCATGAGGCAAAGTTCAACGAGTAACCGTTGGTTTTTACTGCTTTTGTATTTGAGGTCGCAATCGTTGGCGAGGTTGATTCCCTTTAACAAAAAATCTTGCGAGGCCTTTTGCGACTGCTCTTGGTATTTGGCCTTGGTTTGTTCGCCCACTTCTAATAGCGGAATGGTCTGTTGGTTTTTGCAAACCATCAAATCACGGAAATGCGAAGCTAATCCGGCAATAAAATGGTGCCCATCAAACCCTTTGGAAAGCGTGTTATTGAACAGCAGCAGTAACTCTGGGATTTTATTTTCCAAAATCAGGTCGGTGCTTTCAAAATAGGTTTCGTAATCCAGCACGTTCAGGTTTTCGGTAACGGCTTGGCGTGTTAAATTTTTTCCCGAAAAGCTCACTACACGGTCGAAAATAGAAAGCGCGTCGCGCATGGCACCATCAGCCTTTTGAGCGATAATGTGCAGCGCATCGTCTTCGGCATCAATGCCTTGTTCTTCGGCAATATATTTTAAATATTCTTTGGCATCGTTTACCGTAATACGCTTAAAATCGAAAATTTGGCAACGCGATAAAATGGTTGGGATGATTTTATGCTTTTCGGTAGTGGCCAAAATAAAAATACAGTGCTTGGGCGGTTCTTCCAAAGTCTTTAAAAAAGCGTTGAAAGCGGCCTGCGATAGCATGTGCACCTCGTCAATGATATATACTTTGTATTTTCCTATTTGCGGCGGAATACGCACTTGGTCGGTGAGGTTCCTAATATCGTCCACCGAATTATTCGAGGCGGCATCGAGTTCAAAAATGTTAAACGAAAAATCTTCGTCTTCCTTTTCGCTGCCGTCGCTGTTTATCATTTTGGCCAAAATACGTGCGCAGGTGGTTTTGCCAACACCACGCGGACCGGTAAACAATAATGCCTGGGCCAAGTGGTTGTTTTCAATGGCATTCAATAAGGTGTTTGTAATGGCCTGCTGCCCAACCACGTCTTTAAACGTTTGGGGTCTGTACTTGCGTGCCGATACTACAAAGTGTTCCAAATCTTGCTGAATTTAGTTCAGCATCTTTTTTGATGCCTTGATAACCGAAACAAAGTTAATCATTCCATTTATAATTGAAAATACAGAATGTAGAATTTGCTAGTAGTTATCAACAACAATTCAGGAATAAGTATTGACAATCAAAGTTCAATTCTTTCCCAACAAAACTTAGCTTTTAAATATTTTCAATTGTATTTTTGCAACAAGTAAATCGCCTTATCGCTCGAATGCTGAACTTGTTTCAGCACAAGGGAGGAAAGTCCGAACACCGTAGTGCAACATAGTGGTTAATGGCCACCGGCCGAGAGGTCAGGAAAAGTGCAACAGAAAGAATGTACAGGTAGTGCTGTAGTGAAATCAGGTAAACTCTATGTGGTGCAATGCCATGTAAACCAGCGCTTAAAGGCGGCACGTTTGATGCTGGAGGGTAGGCAGCTAAAGTGTACTGGTAACAGTGCATTCAGATAAATGATAGGGGCGTTCTGGATTTATTTTTAGTTTGGAGCGTACAGAATTCGGCTTATAGATTTGCTTAAATAAACAACCCCTTCTTAAATTTTAAGGAGGGGTTTTGTTAAGTAAGTTGGTTTTAATATTGGTAGATTTATTTTGATGAATAGTTTAACTTGTTTTAGTTGCAGACTGATTGTACGATGATAATCAGTTTTTTGTTGAAATAGTATCGGTAGCCATTTGGGCAGCTTCAATTTCCTGAATGGTTTTGGCGATGCCTGCCGTATCGTAATAGGCGTATTCCTGAACAATTTTACCATCAACAAACTCAAGGGTTAAATGAACGGGCACCATCAATCGTTTTCCGGTAACATTGGCTTTTCCGCCCCAATTGCCCCAATAATTCACCCAAGTTTTTCCGTCTTTGTCAATAACCATTTCGTGGATACCGCCTTCTTTTGAAAATCCGTACGACGAAAAATGGGATAGCATTTGCTGCATACTTTCTATCATTTCAGATGGTGAAGCAGGTTTGTTCGTGTTGTGGAAAATTTTGGCGCTATCGGCAAAATGCGATTTCCATGCTTCCCAATCTTGGTTTTCATAAGCCTTGATGCCTGCTTTTACGGTTTCGATTTCAGCCGATTCTTCAAAATAACGTTGCGGTTTGTCTTGGCAAGCAACAAAAGCAATAATTGCCAAGTTTAGTAAAAGAAGTTTTTTCATGTTATTTATGGTTTTAATGTTAGTATTCAATACAAACCATAAATAAGTTCAAGAAAAGAAATGTTCCCTTTTTGAAAGAAAGTTAGCGTTGCATAGAGTCTGGGACTCTTAAGGAGACACCTAAAGTACTGAAAAAAAAGATATTAATTAGAACTAGGCTTCGTTTTTTTCAAAAAAGCTAAATACACTACCGCCGTAACTTTTAGAATAGCTGAAACGCTCAACTTCCGAAAGGTTGGTATGTTTAGAGTGCTCGACTACCAAAATGCCATCTTCCAACAAAAAGTCATTTTGAAATACCAACTGCGGAATTTTAGCAAAGTCTTCATCCGTAAAATCATAAGGTGGGTCGGCAAAAACAATATTCACTTTAAAGTTGGCCTTTTCCAAAAATTTAAACACATTGGCCTTAATGGTTTCAATGGGCATTTCAAACTTTTCGGCCGTTTCATTTATAAATTTAATACAACCAAAATGTTGGTCCACACAAGTGATTTGCTGTGTTCCGCGTGAGGCGAATTCGTAACTAATATTTCCTGTTCCGGCAAAGAGGTCGAGTACGGAAACTTCATCAAAATAGTACAAATTGTTCAAAATATTGAACAACGATTCCTTGGCCATATCGGTGGTGGGCCTAACGGGTAAGTTTTTGGGAGCAACTATTTTTCTGCTTTTGTATAATCCTGAAATAATGCGCATTAAAAGCTTTTTATAATGGTGTAATTACTGTGTTCGTTTACGGGTTGGGCGTTAAAATCGTATTTGTAACTGTCTTCGCGTTTGCCCAAAAATACGAGCCTAATGTACTTGTATGCGATAACATAAAGATCGTCGTTGGCATCAATATCGCCCAAAAAAATCAGGTTTGTGGTTTCGGGGCTTAACTGTAATTGCTCTAGGCAGAACAAAATGTAATAAATAAAGTCTTCCTTGGTTTTGTATGCAAACGAATTGTAAAGTAATAGTTTTCCGTTTTTTACAATTAGGATTTCAAAATGGTCGTTACTAACATTTACATAGGCTTTGGTGGTCTCTAAGTTTTTCTCGGTTTTTAGAATTTCTTCAATCAAAACTGTAGAAACGTGTTTAAACGTAAAATCGCCAAACTTGTCGTAAATATAATTGTTGATGTTGATGTAGGGCACGTAAACGTTTTCACTACGATTGATTTCAATGGAATCGAACGTGATGAAATCGGATTTTAAAATCTTTGAATTAAACTTTAGGTAATCAGCCAAATGGTCTTCATTAAACAAAGATTGTGGCACTAAAGTCGATAGATTATTATCGTGAATCACCCGAACTTCTTTAAAATCTTGCTGTAAGGCACTTTCGGTGTCGAAAAAGTTTTTTAGTTGGTCGAGGGCTTCAAAGGGAATAAGCTGTTTGCCAAAATCGACCGTTTTTAAATAGCTTACCGTTTGGGTATTTCGGTTTAATATACAAAAAGAAAGTCCACTCAAGCTTATTTGAATGGACAGTTCTAATATGTTGTTTTGGGTTGTATTTTTATTCGTTGGCACCATAGGTTTTTGGCCAGTTTCCAGATGTGTTAACTTCATTCATCGAGCCTACTTTTAAGGCATCGCCGTTAACACCATCAACCGATACCACTTGGTTTTCTTGTACTCGAAGGTCTCTGTCCTGATCGAAAAGAATAACGTCTTTCTTTACAGAAGCTTCAAACACCGGAATAAAAAGTTTGTTTTGCTCAATATGTCCAGCCTCCATTTTAAATTTGGCACCAGGTTCTCCAACAGGAACATTCATCATGTTTTTGTAGCGATTAGAATTTTTAAATAAAGAATCTTTTACAGAAACATAACCTAGAGTGTCAATGATAACAATATCTTTAAAAGTATCTACGCCGTAACGCTTGGTCATTTCTTGATCGATAATACTGGAGTCGCGTCGTTGTGTAATGGTAAATTCTGCAGTATCAACAAACTTAATTAAATCGTCAAAATTTTTGGCAAATTTTCCAGTAACTTGTTTGTGCGCTAATTGTGAGTCTCTAATATCTTTTAAACTTTCAATAACTACTTTATAACGCTTGTTTTTTACTTTGTTAAATTGAATGGGCTCATAAATAGACATATACGTTTTGTATCCCAAGAAAGCGATAAGAATCCAAAGTAGTATGTTTAAAATGGGTTTAAATTTGGTAGGTATAAATTTGTCAACGAGCTTGACCAAGCCAATTGTAACTAAAATTACTGCAACAGCAATCAGAATAAAATTTAACATAGTTTGTTATTTAATTAAATAAAGTTTATTAACGGTATTTAGCAAATCTACAATTTTTTTTTAATCGTAAAAACAATGTTCGGTAAAATCATTTTTATATTTGAATAAATTATAAACTCCGAAAACCTTTAAATGACAGCGCCCGAGTTCTATTCACTTTTAAAACAGCAGTTTCCGTTTCAACCCACCCTAAAACAAAACATTGTATTGCAGCAATTGGCAGAATTTATTTTTACCAAACGCCCCAATGCGCTTTATGTATTAAAGGGCTATGCCGGTACTGGGAAAACAACCATTGTGGGCTCGATAGTGAGTAATTTGTGGAAGGCTAAAAAAAACGCAGTTTTAATGGCTCCAACGGGCAGGGCGGCCAAAGTGATCTCTAATTATTCGGGGAAGGAAGCCTTTACCATTCATAAAAAAATATATTTTCCGAGGAAAGAAAGGGGCGGCGGTGTAAAATTTGTATTGCAACCCAACAAGCATAAAAACACCATTTTTATTGTTGATGAAGCCTCAATGATTCCCGATACGCCCGGCGAATCGAAATTGTTTGAAAATGGCTCTCTGCTGGACGATTTAATGCAATACGTGTATTCGGGCCACCAATGCAAATTACTTTTAATTGGCGATACCGCACAGTTGCCTCCAGTAAAATTGGATTTGAGCCCCGCTTTGAATGAAGACACCCTCGGGCTCAATTATAATAAAGAGGTCACCAAAATGGAACTCGACGAAGTAGTGCGCCAAGAGCAGGATTCGGGTATTTTGGCCAATGCTACCGTTTTGCGCGAATTGCTTTTAAATGAGTTTTCCGATAGTTTTAAATTCGACTTGGCGCCTTATAAAGATATTGTACGGTTGGTGGACGGCTACGAAATTATGGATGCCATTAATGAAGCCTACAGTGAAAATGGCATGGAAGAAACCGCCATTGTGGTGCGGAGTAACAAACGGGCCAATCTGTACAATCAACAAATTAGGAGTCGGATTTTATTTAACGAAAATGAATTGACACCGGGCGATTACCTCATGGTTGTTAAAAACAATTATTTCTGGATAAAACCCACAACCGAAGCCGGTTTTATTGCCAATGGCGATATTATTGAGGTTTTGGAAATTTTTAAAATTGAAGAGCTCTACGGTTTCCGTTTTGCTGAAGTTAAAGTGAGAATGGTCGATTACCCACGTATGCGTCCTTTCGAAACGGTTTTGCTTTTGGATACTATAAACGCCGAAACCCCATCACTTTCTTATAATGATTCCAATAGATTGTATGAAGAAGTGATGAAGGATTTTGAAAACGAAACCAGTAAGTACAAAAAGTTTTTAAAGGTAAAAGCCAGCAAACATTTTAATGCACTTCAGGTTAAATTCTCGTATGCCATAACCTGCCATAAGTCGCAGGGCGGACAGTGGCAAACCGTTTTTGTAGAGCAACCGTATTTGCCCAATGGCATTGACAAGGAATATTTGCGTTGGCTCTACACGGCTGTTACCCGTGCCAAAGAAAAGTTGTATCTTATTGGTTTTAAAGACGAGTTTTTTGAAGAACAGTTTTTGTAATAACCAAATTTTCATTTTTGAAACTTCAAGTAACATGTATTGTCATTATATAGTATGTCTGTTGAAACCATAATCAGTATATGTCTAGGTATTGGCCTGTCAGCTTCAGTAGGCTTTCGGGTATTCCTGCCTTTATTCGCTTTAAGTTTAGCCTCGTATTTTGATGTTTGGCAACTCAACGAATCTTGGCAATGGATTGGAAGTACGGCCACATTAATCACTTTGGGCGTGGCGACTTTAGTTGAAGTCTTCGCTTATTTTATTCCGTATATCGACAATCTGCTCGATAGTATTACTGTGCCTTTGGCAGCATTGGCAGGTACCGCCATAATGCTTTCAACGGTGGCCGATTTAAGTCCGGTTATTACTTGGTCGCTGGCTATTATAGCTGGTGGAGGCACCGCAGCCACGGTAGCAGGCACATCAACCACAACCCGTTTGGCTTCAACTGCTACTACCGGCGGACTGGGTAACCCTATTGTGTCTGCCTTAGAAACGGGCACTTCAGTGGTCATGTCTCTGATTTCCATTTTCCTGCCTGTTTTGGCCGCTATTTTGGTGGTTTTTATATTATTTGTAATTTTCAAACTGTATAAAAAGTTTAGGTCGCCCAATACCAAAAACCTTTGATATTTGTAGTACATTTGACGACTTAAAAACACTGAAATTTAATTTTAATGTTACTGCGTTTTCATGACCAAACACCCTCAGAAATATTTCAGTGAAAAGAAAATGAGCATTTTAAGATGAAGATAATTTCAATGATACCTGCGCGCTACAGTGCTACACGTTTTCCTGGAAAACTGATGCAGGATCTTGGCGGAAAGCCAGTAATACGTCGCACATACGAAGCGGCAGTGGCCACCAATTTGTTTGATGATGTGTTTGTTGTTACTGATAGCGACATTATTTTTAATGAAATAGTAAGCAACGGCGGTAAGGCGATAATGAGCAAAAAGGAACACGAATGTGGAAGCGACCGAATAGCAGAAGCCGTGGAGTTTATGGATATTGATGTGGTAATCAATGTACAAGGCGATGAGCCTTTTACCGATCGCGAATCCCTTGTAAAGCTCATTGAGGTGTTTAAAAACGACACAAAAAAAGAAGTGGATTTGGCCTCTTTAATGGTTGAAATCACCGATGAAGATGAAATACAAAACCCCAATACCGTTAAAGTCATTATAGACCGTTATAACTTTGCACTATATTTTTCAAGAAGCCCCATTCCGTATGCGCGTGCTAAAAATGTAGGCGCCAAATATTATAAACACAAAGGGGTTTATGCTTTTAGAAAACAAGCGATTTTAGATTTCTATAACCTGCCCATGCTGCCCTTGGAAGCTTCAGAAAAACTGGAGCAATTACGTTATTTGGAGTACGGTAAACGTATTAAAATGATTGTGACTCAAAGTGAAGGCATTGAAATCGATACGCCCGAAGATTTAGAGCGTGCCAAGAAAATATGGAAGTAGATTACAGTAACATAAAAGTTATTGGCTTTGATGCCGACGATACCCTTTGGGTGAATGAAACCTATTTTAGGGATGCCGAAGCTGAATTTGCCAAGTTACTTTCCAAATACGAAACGCCCAATAAAATAGACCAAGAGTTGTTTAAAATGGAAATAGACAATTTGGGGTTGTATGGCTATGGCGTTAAGGCATTTACACTATCGATGGTAGAGTCGGCGCTTGAATTGTCAAATTACCAAGTTTCGGCCAACGTTATCGAATCCATTTTAAATATCGGAAAAGATATGCTCAATAAGCCCGTTGAATTGCTTGATGGGGTAGAAGAGGTGCTGGAAAACCTGTCAAAAAAATACAGGTTGATTTTAGCGACTAAAGGTGATTTGTTAGATCAGGAACGAAAATTGGAAAAATCGGGACTGACCAAATATTTCCATCATATTGAAGTGCTGAGCGATAAAAAGGAACTCAATTATTCGAAACTACTCAATCATTTGGACATTAAACCATCGGAATTTTTAATGGTGGGCAATTCCTTAAAATCTGATGTGTTGCCATTGGTAAACATCAAAGCTAACGCTATCCATGTGCCTTTTCATACCACTTGGGCGCACGAAGAAGTTTCCGAAGAAGAAAAAAACGGCAAATCATATAAAACTATAAATTCATTAAAAAAACTCTTAACTATTTTGAAATAAAAGCTTTACAGTAACTCCCGTAAAGAAAATAGATTTAAAGCTTTTTTTAAAGGAGCATAATTTAAAATAATAGTACTTTTGCTTTTTGCAAAAAAGAAGAAAATTAACTTAAATGAGTCATAAAAACTTTCCAATGGTGCCAAGAGTTATTTTTGGCAGAGGTAGTTTCAACCAATTAAACGAAATAATTGCCCCAAAGCGTTTAAGTATACATGCGCCGTTTATTTTTTTGGTTGATGATGTTTTTAAGGGCAACACATCATTGTTATCGAGGATTTCATTGTCTTACGACGATAAAATCATTTTTATTTCCGCAGAAGAAGAACCAAAAACCTCACAGGTAGATCAATTGGTTGAAGATATTATCCTTATGTCGAAAGAGCGCCCCTCTGGTATTATTGGTATTGGCGGCGGCACCTTGCTCGATTTGGCCAAGGCGGTTTCCATTATGCTCACTAACGAAGGCGAATCAAAAGATTACCAAGGTTGGGATTTAGTTAAAAATCCGGCCATTTACCATGTTGGTATTCCTACCATTTCGGGAACAGGGGCCGAAGTGTCTCGAACCACGGTTTTAACCGGGCCAAGCAGAAAGCTGGGAATCAACTCCGATTACACGCCTTTTGATCAAGTTATTTTAGATTCCGACCTCACAGAAGGTGTAGAGCACAGCCAATGGTTTTATACGGGTATGGATTGTTACATTCATTGTATAGAATCGTTAAGTGGTTCTTACTTAAACACATTTAGCCAAAGTTATGGCGACATGGCCTATCAGCTTTGTAAGGAAGTGTTTTTGGACAATAATTTAACTGACGTGGAGTCGCGAGAAAAATTGATGATGGCCTCTTGGCACGGCGGTATGAGTATTGCCTATTCCCAAGTAGGGGTGGCACACGCCATGAGCTATGGTTTAGCCTATTTATTGGGCACTAAACACGGTGTGGGTAACTGTATTGTTTTTGACCATTTAGAAGAATTTTACCCAGAAGGTGTGAAGCTTTTCAAAGAAATGAAAGCCAAACATAACATTGAATTACCGCAAGGTATTTGTGCTAATTTAAGTGACGAAGATTTTGATGTTATGATAAATATCTCCTTAAGTTTAAAACCTCTTTGGGAAAATGCTTTGGGTAAAAACTGGGAAAAAACCATAACAAGGGAAAAATTGAAATCTCTATACCAAAAAATGTAATGATATACTAATATGTTTGCTCAAACATGTTAAAATCAAGGTTTTGGCATGGTATTTGTTTTTAAATTAGTGAGTTAATGAAACATAAAGTAAACAATTATTTGTCCCTAAAAAGAAACATTTGCTCGTTATAAAATAAAAGCTACTCTTATACAGAAGTAGCTTTTTTTTTATGCTCGTATTTTCAAAAAGTAACAATTCAAAAGAATGGCATTGGTCGCTATATTTATGTATATTTAACCATTATGATAAAAGACATTAAAATTGCCGTATTGATTGATGGCGACAATATCCCGTCAAAGTACATCAGTGAAATGATGGAAGAAATCACTAAATACGGCACCCCCACTATAAAAAGGATTTATGGAGATTGGACCAAACCCTACCTCACAAAATGGAAAAAAGTACTGCTTGAGCATGCCATAAACCCCATACAACAATACAGTTACACGATTGGTAAAAATGCCACCGATTCGGCCATGATTATCGATGCCATGGACATTCTATATTCCGAAAAGGTAAATGGTTTTTGTTTGGTGTCGTCCGATAGTGATTTTACAAAATTGGCCACTAGGCTGCGCGAAGCCGGCATGGTAGTTTACGGTATGGGCGAAAAGAAAACGCCCGATCCGTTTATTGTAGCTTGCGATAAATTTATTTATTTGGAAATTTTAGGTGGGGGCGATGATAACGATAAAGATGAAAAGGGGCGCCAGCGCAAAAAATCGAATCTGTATAATATCACTCCAAAAGTGATCAAACTACTGAAAAACTCGGTTGACGATGCCGCCGATGATGATGGATGGGCTTTTCTTGGTGATGTGGGCACATTAATCATTAAAAAGCAGCCCAATTTTGATTCACGTAATTTTGGTTTCCAAAAGTTAACACCGCTGTTTAAATCGTTGCCGCAATTTGAACTGGAAGAGCGCAACCAACCCAATGCGCGCTTTAAGCTGATTTATGTTAGAAATGTAAAGTCTAGGTAGAACGGTTTTCACTATGTCGCACTGTCACGCTGAGCGGAGTCGAAGCGTTGTTTCAGCATCTCAAAAATTGAACAACCTAAATTTTGAAGAATTTAATCTTTTTAGAAAACTTCTTCTTTTATACAAGTTAAATATTACCAAGAATTTTATCCATCACCCAACTGGTATGCAATGCCGTTTCGCCCGTTGAGGGATGTTTGATTTTATTTAAAATTAAATCGTTACGCAGGTTTTCAACGTGGTGTTGCTGAATGTGTTTGGGGTTTTCAATAAACAATTCTTCGGTTTTGGAATCGCTTTTTAAAATAATAGGATTTTCATGGAAAACCGAAAATTCAATCGTGCCTTTGCTACCGTAGATAGTGGTTTTATCCAAATGGTCGTTGCAACCAAAATTCCAAACACCCGAACCCGTTACCCCAGACTCGTGTAACCAAGAAGCGGTAACAGCATCTTTGGCTGAATACAGGTTTTGTTGGTTTAAACTGATGCCTTTGGCCTCTTTAAAATCTCCTAAAAAGAAAGCGAACAAATCCAGGCTATGGCTGGCTAAATCATCAAAATATCCAGCAGGAGCAATGTTGGCGTCGGTACGCCAGTTGTAAGTTTTTGATAAATCGGTTTCACTGGCCGGTTTGCTTAAATGCGAATTGATGTGTCGTACCTCGCCAATTAATCCAGCATCCAGCCATTCTTTCACTTTTAAAAACCGGGGCAACGACCGTCGATAATAAGCAACGAATAAGGGTAATCCTTTATTTTTAAAGGCTTCAACAATCTCCAAACTTTCTGTGTAGCTAGGTGTTAAGGGTTTTTCAATACAGCAGGGCTTACCGGCTTCGGCTACTTTTAATGCGTATTTTTTATGCGTATCGGGCGGAGTGGCAATGTAAACGGCATCGACGTTATTGTCGTTTATTAAGGCTTCGGCATCTGTGTAAACGGTTTCAATATTATGGCGTTTGGCATAATCTTTCAATTTTTTTTCATTCCTGCGCATTACTGCTGCAATTGAAAAACCATCGGTGAATTGGTATGGCGGTCCACTTTTTACCTCGGTAACGTTTCCGCATCCAATAATGCCCCATTTTATTGTTTTATTGTTTTCCACAGATTTGTTTTTTGATGGTTTTTTAATAAAAAATAAGCTGTTTAAAAAAACAAACGTCATTACGAGAAATTTTTATTTCGAAGTAATCTCCTAATCAATAGTCTGAATTTTAAAGATTCCTTCACTTTGTTCGGAATGACGACTTTTAAACAGCCTCAGTAAGAATATAGTTTATTCCGCCGATTCTTCCATGGTATGGTACACGTTCTGAACGTCGTCATCTTCCTCCAGTTTTTCCAGTAGTTTTTCTACATCTTCAGCTTGTTCTGGGGTTAATGGTTTAGTGACTTGCGGGATACGCTCGAAACCAGACGACAAAATTTCTATGCCACGTTTCTCCAATTCGGCTTGTATGGCTCCAAAGCTTTCAAACGGAGCATAGATTAAAATACCGTCGTCGTCTGCAAATACCTCTTCGGCACCGTAATCAATAAATTCCAGTTCTATTTCCTCGGGATCCAATCCTTCGGCATTGATTCTAAAATTGCAGGTGTGGTCGAACATAAAAACCACCGAACCCGATGTGCCTAAACTACCATCGCATTTGTTAAAATAACTGCGCACGTTGGCTACGGTTCTGGTATTGTTATCAGTGGCCGTTTCAACCAAAACAGCAATACCGTGCGGTGCATAACCTTCAAAAATAACTTCTTTATAATCGCCCTGGTTTTTATCACTGGCGCGTTTTATGGCACGCTCAATATTGTCTTTGGGCATGTTTACGGCCTTGGCGTTTTGGATAACGGCTCTTAAACGCGCATTGCTATCGGGGTCGGGGCCGCCTTCCTTAACGGCCATTACAATATCTTTTCCTATACGTGTGAAGGCTTTGCTCATGGCTGCCCAACGTTTCATTTTTCTTGCTTTTCTAAATTCAAAAGCTCTTCCCATAATTAAAATGTTTATTCTTCTGTCCCTGTAAAGGAGCGGATTATATTGTTTCGCAAATTTAAAAATCTACCGACCAAAAACAAACTATTATTCGTCTTCGGGTTCTACAATATTTTCAATGGCTTCGGCCAGTTTAAAGTCTTTATCGGTAACGCCGCCAGCATCATGGGTAGATAGCGAAATGGAAAGCACGTTGTAAACATTACTCCAATTAGGGTGGTGGTTTAAAGCTTCGCACTCAAAAGCAATACGACTCATGGCGCTAAAGCAATCTTTAAAATTTTCAAATTCGAATTCGGCATGGATGGCATTGTCAAAATACTCCCAGTCAGGAAAACGAAGTAATTTTTTTTCTATGTCTTGTTCTGAAAGTTTATTCATAATATTTAATGTTTTTCTTAAAAATAGTGATTTAAGTACTTCAAGTCAACTTATTTTTAATTCGGTTAAAATATCTTGACTCAATAATTGCAGGTGGTTGGGCAATTTGTTGTTTTTGGGCAAAACGGCCAAATAGCGGTCGTCGTTAGTGGTATAAACTTGCTTGAAAATCGGTTGCTTTTTTATATCGAGGTTTTCTATTATTTCTTTAATGAAGTCGTTGTGGTGCACCAAATCATTGCTTCCCAGATGGAACACACCGTATTTATCCCGATTGATTATATAATGGATTTGCTGTGTGACTTTCGAATCGGTTGTTACATTCATGATTAGATTGGGAAAAATTTCAATGGGTTCGTTGGCATCTATGTTTTGAACAATCTCTTGTACTCGGGGCGATTGTGCTCCAAAAACCATGGGTAAACGCAAAATGGCCACTTGTTTTTTGGGCAGCCGCAGCAGCATATTTTCAATTTTTATTTTGAAATGACCATAAATACTGTTGCTATAGGTCTTGTCGTCTTCGTAGCTTGGGTATTTGGAATAGGCATCGAACACGTTGGCAGACGACAAAAACAACAACCTCACTTTATTGGCAAATACATATTCGGCCAGGTGCTGATGCATCAAGACCTGTTTTGAAAAATCGCCGCGTAAAGCCGAAATAATAATCGTGGGGCGAACCAAATCCAATATTTCATAAATATCGTCCTCTTCAATGTTATATTGAAAAAAATGCTGGTTCTTTTCGAGTGACCTATTACTAATATTATAGGTGCCGTAAGTTTTAAAATAGGGGCAGAGTTCCTTGTAAATGGCGCCGCCTAAAAAACCGCTGGCGCCAATAATTAAAATTCTATGTTTGTTATTTTCACTTCTGCCCATATCCGTTCGCACTGAAAAATGTATTTTACCCTTTGTAAAACGGTAATTTTACAACGGTGGCAGGTATAGCTTTCTTGCGTATTTGGATATTTATTTTGCTGCCTACTTCCGAGAAAACGACAGGCACATACCCCAAACCAATACCTTTGCCCAAGGATGGTGACATAGTGCCCGAAGTGACGCTCCCTATGGTTTTTCCGTTGTTGTCCACAATGTCGTAACCTTGGCGGGGAATACCGCGTCCGTCCAGTTCAAAAGCGATAAGCTTACGTTCTGGGCCACGTTCTTTTTCAGCCTTTAAGGCTTCAGAATTCGTAAAATCTTTTGTGAATTTGGTAATCCAACCCAATCCGGCTTCAATGGGCGAGGTGGTATCGTCAATATCATTACCGTAAAGGCAATACCCCATTTCCAATCGTAAGGTATCGCGGGCGGCCAATCCGATGGGTTTGATACCGAAGTTTTTTCCGGCTTCAAAAACCTTGTCCCAAATTTGCTTTACTTCGTTGTTTTTACAGTAAATTTCGAATCCGCCACTGCCGGTGTATCCCGTTGCCGAAATAATAACATGCTCAATTCCTGCAAAATCGCCCACTACAAAACTATAAAATTTAATGGCCGATAAATCTTCACTCGTGAGGCTTTGCATAGCCTCAACGGCCTTGGGCCCTTGAATGGCGAGTAATGAATAATCGTCACTTAAGTTGCGCATGGTGGCACCAAGGTCATTTTTTGATGCAATCCAATTCCAATCTTTTTCAATATTACTGGCGTTAACCACCAATAAATAGGTGCTTTCTTTAATGCGGTAAATAATCAAATCGTCAACAATTCCGCCGTTTTCGTTAGGCATACAGCTGTATTGTGCCTTTCCAATGGTAAGTTTTGAAACATCGTTGCTGGATACTTTTTGAATCAATTCCATGGCGTGTTCGCCTTCAATTAAAAACTCGCCCATGTGCGATACATCAAAAACGCCAACGGCATTCCGCACGGTGTCGTGTTCAATGTTTACGCCCTCGTATTGTACGGGCATGTTAAACCCTGCGAAGGGTACCATTTTTGCGCCAAGGGCTTTGTGTGTTGCGGTTAAGGCTGTGTCTTTCATTGTTGCTTATTCAAAATTTGAAAAGCAAATGTATCGAAATTTTAGGGATTAAGGTTTTCAAGAAATTTTAAAGTTTTCAAAAAATCAGCTAAAAAGTTTAAATATCTTTTTAACGAAGTTTAGCTTGTTTTGGTACGGTGGATACCTTAAGGCGGGGTCTAACCAAGTACCGCGTTTTATGATGGATTTTTTATGGGAAAAAGTGTCGAATCCATGTTTACCGTGATAGCACCCCATGCCACTGAAACCAACCCCTCCAAAGGGTAATTTTTGGTTGCCAAAATGAATCAAAGTGTCGTTAATAACGCCACCGCCAAAACTGTACTTTTTCAGGGTGGTTTGTATGTATTTTGAATTTTTGGAAAACACATAAAACGCTAAAGGTTTTTCGAAATTCCAAATGATGTTTTCAATATCTTTTTCTGAATTGTAACTCAGAATAGGAAGTATGGGGCCGAATATTTCCGCGCTCATTACAGGACTTTTCAAACTGGGATTATCTATAATTGTGGGTGAAATATAAAGCTCACTTTCATTAATATCACCACCAAAAACAACAGATTCACCTTTTAAAAGCACAGAGAGTCTTTGGAAGTTTTTTCGATTGATAATCCGTGGAAAATCGGGGGATACTTTTGGATTTTCGCCATACATTTTTGCGATTTCTACTTTTAAAATTCCAATGAATTCAGCTTTGATTTTAGAATGTATAATCACATAATCGGGAGCAATACAGGTTTGCCCCCCATTTAAAAATTTTCCCCAAACCAGACGTTTAGCGGTAAGTTTTAAATTCACCGAATCGTCAATAATACAAGGAGATTTTCCTCCTAATTCCAAAGTTACGGGTGTTAAATGTTTTGCGGCTGCTTTTGCTACAATTTTCCCCACGGAAACACTTCCGGTGAAAAAAATATAATCCCATTTTTGTGCAAGTAATTGGGTGGCGGTTTCGGCATCGCCCTCAATAGAAATAACGACTTCTTTTGGAAATACAGAACTGAGAATTTTGGTGAGTAATTTTGAAGTATTTTGAGTGAGTTCACTGGGTTTTAAAACCACGGTGTTTCCAGCGGCAATGGCCATGACCAGTGGTGCTATGGCCAATAAAAAAGGATAGTTCCACGGTGCAATGATGAGCACATTACCGTAAGGTTCTTTATAAATGTAGTCGGATGACGGAAAGGTTAAAACAGAGGGTTTAACCCGTTCGGGTTTACTCCATGTTTTAAGGTTTTTTATGGCTAAGTTGAGTTCTGAAATAACCAACCCAAACTCACTTAAAAAGGTTTCGAATTCCGATTTTTTAAAATCCTTTTTTAAAGCGTCGCAAATAGATTGCTCGTTGTTTTTTATTTCTGTTTTTAATGCTTTGAGTAGGTCAATTCTAAAGTTGACTTCTTTTGTTTTCTGTGAAGCAAAAAAGTCTTTTTGTGCGGCTAAAATGTTTGGAATGGAAATCAAAAGAGTTTTCTATAAATATAGAAAATTATTCTGAACAGGCCTTCCAAATAACATCATCTGGCAGGGGTGCAGAAACAGAAATAAGGTCTTGTTTTACAGGGTGGATGAACTCTATATGTTTTGCGTGGAGATGAATACTGGCGTCTTTATTGCTTCGGTCGAAGCCATATTTTAAATCGCCTTTTATGGGGCAACCGATGGCTGATAACTGACTGCGGATTTGATGGTGGCGGCCCGTTTCCAAATTCACTTCCAATAGAAAATAATTATCTAATGTCTTCAATAATTGATAATGGAGAATGGCTTTTTTGCTGTCTTTTACTTCTTTGGTGTGCGCGGTCGATTTGTTGTTCTTTGGGTTTTTCTTCAACCAATTTATAAGTGTGTCGGTTTCTTTTGGCGGGTGGTTTTTTACAACGGCCCAGTAGGTTTTTTTAATGTCTTTTGAAACAAACAACTTGTTAAGTCGTGGCAGTGCCTTGCTGGTTTTAGCAAAAACCACGAGTCCGGTTGTGGGACGGTCCAGTCGGTGTACGGTGCCTAAGTACACATTGCCTGGCTTATCGTATTTGTCTTTAATGTATTCCTTAACCACATCGCTAAGTGGTTTGTCGCCCGTTTTATCACCTTGAACAATATCGCCAGCCCGTTTGTTTACGATGATAATGTGATTGTCTTCGTAAAGAACTTGTAGATTGTTTTTATGGGAAAGGGTTTTGCTGGCCACTAATTCGCGGATATTTTTGTGGTTTAAGTTTGATTATAGTTTATAAATTCAATTTAAGAGATTGCTTCGTTATTCCTCCTCGCAATGACAGTCTTATTGGAATTTGAGGTTTGACAATTGGGATTTTGAACACTAATACTGCTCCTCCTCATTTGGGAAATCCCGTGATTTTACATCGTCAACATATTGGGAAATGGCATTGCTCATATCGTCGTACAAATTAAGGTAACGGCGTAAAAATCTGGGGTGGAACTCGTGGGTCATGCCCAACATATCGTGTAGTACCAAAACTTGTCCGTCAACATCATTTCCGGCGCCAATTCCAATAATTGGTATGCTCACACTTTCGGAAACCTCTTTGGCCAAAGCCGCTGGTATTTTTTCCAAAACAATGGCGAAGCACCCTACTTTTTCTAGCATTTTGGCGTCATCAATCAATCGTTGGGCTTCCTCTTCTTCTTTGGCACGAACGGTATAAGTTCCGAATTTATAAATAGACTGCGGGGTTAAGCCCAAATGCCCCATCACAGGAATTCCGGCATTTAGAATACGCTTTATGGAATCCTTTATTTCTTTTCCGCCTTCCAATTTAACCGAATGTGCGCCGCTTTCTTTCATAATTCTAATGGCCGAACGCAAAGCTTCCTTAGGATCGCTTTGGTAACTACCAAAAGGTAAATCGACCACCACCAAACTGCGTTCTGCTGCCCGAATTACCGAAGATGCGTGGTAAATCATTTGGTCTAAAGTAATAGGCAAAGTGGTTTCATGACCCGCCATGACATTACTGGCCGAGTCACCTACCAAAATAACATCAATACCGGCACTGTCAACTATTTTGGCCATGGTGTAATCGTAAGCCGTAAGCATCGATATTTTTTCGCCATTGGCTTTCATATCAACCAGTGTTTTTACGGTAATGCGCTTATATTCTTTTTTTGATGTTGACATTTTGATGTTATTTTTTAGAATGTAAAAGTACTAAATTGTTACTCGATACCACATTTTTGTTTCAGCCAATTTATGGCTTGGGTATTGGTCTCTCCAAATCGCCAGTGCCCAGAAATGGGCGTGATTACTATTTCTTTGGGTGCTGTAACTGCATTAAAAGCTGAAAAGACCGATGTTGGAGCGCAAGTGTTATCGTTGTATCCTGTTGAATAAAACCCCGGTACCGTAATTTTCTTGGCGAAGTTAACCACATCGTAATAGGTGACGGTTTCGATGTTTTCTTCGGAAGTATTTCCGTGTTTGCTACTGAATATATGCGGCCAACCTCCGGGACGATTATGCAAATACCCCGTATGGTCGCTTAAAGCCGGATAAAATGAAGCCAAGGAAGTAACTCTTTTGTCGAGTCCTGCCGTTACAATCGTTAAAGCCCCGCCTTGACTACCACCGGTAACCACTACGTTTTTTCCATCGAATTCAGGTAAACTGGTTAAAAAATCAATGGCACGAACACAGCCTAAATACACACTTTTATAATAGTATTTGTCTTTGTCGTGTAAATTTAATGCCCAGTAATCGGTCAAGGCATGCTTGAGGTCGTTGTAATTAGCTTTTGAGATTTCGGGTGAAATACCATGGATTTCAGTAGTAAAACTGATAAAGCCTGCTTCTGCAAAAGCGAGAACGGGATTTATTTTTTTAACACCAGCGCCAGGCGGATGGAATAAAACGGGGTGTTTTTTGCCATCTTTCGGTTTGCTTAAATAGCCATAGAGGTGCTTCCCTTTTTTGTAGTTCTGTAAACGTACTAAAAACACATCCACTTTATCGGTTGAAAACTCAGGTTTATGCGTAACCACGGGATTCATCGGAATTTTTTTGTTGGCTTCCAGAACGTCGTTCCAAAACACATCAAAATCTTTTGGCATGGTAACCGTTGGTTGTATTTCAAACGGATTAAAACCGAGCTTTACTTGGTCTTTGTAAGTGTGGCCATCAACAGTAACCTTTACTTTTAATTCTTTAAACCCAGGTGTTTTTAAGGTGCCGATGTTGATTTCGCCCGTTCCGTTTTTAAGAGTTACATGGCCCTCTTTTTCCGAAGGCATAAATTCGGGGCCATATTGATAATGGACCTGAATACCGTTAATGGGGACACCATACTTATGGACCATTATTTTTAACGTAGCCTGTTCGTGGAGTTTGTAGTTCCAATCGGCATGGTTGGGCGTTAAAACAAACTGCACCAATTTAATTGGTGCAGGTGAGTTTTGGGCTTTTAATAAATGGAAACTGTTACAAAAAAGAAGTAAAATGCACAGTGTTTTTAGCGTTCTCATTATTCAATTAATTTGCCGTTAACTTTTACATTCTTGAACGTAACGCCATCAATAATGCTTTTATCGTATGTGCCATCTTCAGCTTCAACGTTGATGTTTTCAAAAGTGAAATCACTCAATTTGTCATATTCCGTAATTTTCATGTCATAAAAAATATCACATTTTAAATCGATATTTCTCATGGTAATATGTTCTGAATAAGAAAGGGGCACATCTTCACGTCCTTTTAAGTCGAAAAACTGAGTCCAAGGTTTAATGTAAATAAAACTATGCGCTTGCCCGGTAATGTTTTCAACGGTAATATATTCGTAATGCTGTGGCGTATCGGGACGCATCTTTAACCAAAGTAACCGTTTAGCTTCGTTGACTTTGCAATTACGCATCAAAATATTTTTATTGTGTAGTGATTCGCTGCCGTTAGTGAGTGCGGAATGGCAAAATCCGAATTCGCAGTCTTCAATAATGATATTGGTGTTTTCGCCGTTGCTAGCATCTTTATCAGACCATGGGCCTTTTCCACCTTTAAGCGCAATGGCATCGTCGTTAACAGCCATATAGCAATCCTTTATCAACACGTTTGAACACACATCGATGTCAATCGCATCGGTACTTGGTGCTTTAATGGGTTCGTGTGGCGAAGTGATTCGTAAGCCTAAAATTTTCACGTTGTTGCACTGGTAATAGTGGCTGGACCAAAATCCAGAATTTCGTAAATGTACATCTTGTAACTGCACATCGTTACTTTTCCAGATGAAAACCAATCGTGGGCGTGACACCTCTAAATTGGTACATTTTGGGTTTTCCT
Organism: Bacteroidia bacterium; assembly: GCA_030430535.1. Lineage (GTDB taxonomy): Bacteria > Bacteroidota > Bacteroidia > Flavobacteriales > Flavobacteriaceae > Flavisericum. The sequence continues at coordinate 14,734 of JAUIKY010000031.1, read as the reverse complement.
CACGGCGTTGCCAAAATGCTTTCCAGTACTTTAGGCCGTTACCGTCAATGATACCGTTACCGGAAATGGTAAATCCGTCAACCCCAAAAGCATTTACCAAAGCAGAAAAGTATTCAATGCTTTGCCCTTCAATTCTAGAGGGCATAAAAGGATAATCATCAATATTGTCAGATCCTTTTAACACACCACCTTCTTCAACGTGCAAGTGGGTGTTGGGTCTAAAAAATAGGGCTCCACTTAAAAACGTTCCTTTCGGAACAACAACCACACCGCCACCATTTCGGTAAGCTTCGTCAATTACGTTTTGGATGGCCTTGGTTTGCACGATGGTACTGTCGGTGCTCACGCCATGGTCTGTAAGCGAATAAAATTCACCTAAATCGGCAGGGTTTATCTTAGAGTCGTCTTTAAACCATTCAGGGATTTCGGTGCCGTCGGGAAAAACATCATTGCTGGCTGTTGCAGCATCTTGGGAGGATGGTTTTTGTTGTTGGCAGGATAAAAATAAAGTTAAGGTAAATAGTAATAGGAAATTCTTCATTATAATGTCTGTAATCAGTTTAAGGTTAGCGGTAAAAATACTAAAATAAGAGGATTCTGTTAAACTTTTCTTTAAAAGGCCGCTAGATATTTCAATATCAACTACTTTAGATTAAAACGAAATTTTATGGTCCGGGCAATACTTTATTTGACGCTTTTCATTACATCGACACTTTTTAGTCAAAACGATGAAAAAACACAAGTTAAAGCCGCTGTCGATACTTTTTTTGAAGGATTTCATAAAGGGGATACTACATTGATGAAATCGGTAATAGCCGACCAAATTTTACTTCAAACCACATACAGAACCAAAGAAGGGCAAGATGTTTTGGTAACCGACAAACCTGAAAAACTCATTGATGCCATTGCCAACAGGCCTGCCGACCAAAAATGGGATGAGCGTTTGTTGGATTACCATATTCAAATTGATGGCAATATGGCTAATGCATGGACGCCCTACGAATTTTGGTTCAATGGCGAATTTAGTCATTGTGGCGTAAATTCATTTCAATTATTTAAGGATAATGGGCAATGGAAAATCATTTATTTAATGGATACACGTCGACGTTCAAGTTGTAACAATTAACTTTAGGTTATGGAATGCCTTCTATCGGAAGGCCGTCAAGACACGAAGTTTTCATTGATTTCTGCTAGGTTCAAATAACATCACTATCTTTTTTTGACAGACGTTCAAGCGTTTTATCTTCAGAAAACTGCTGCTGTGACTTTATACCGATAAAAATATGACACTGTGTCAGTATTTTTCTGTTGGCATAATGATTGACTTATACCAACCGAATTTAAAAATGAATACAACGTTTCCGTGCAAACGGAAATTTTATAAAACACAAATAAAGCATAGTTATGAGTAAAATTATTGGAATTGATTTAGGAACAACAAACTCTTGCGTTTCGGTAATGGAAGGGAACGAGCCTGTTGTAATCCCAAATGCCGAAGGTAAGCGTACTACACCATCTGTAATTGCGTTTGTTGAAGGCGGTGAGATTAAAGTAGGTGATCCTGCGAAGCGTCAAGCAGTAACTAACCCCACAAAAACGGTTTATTCAATAAAGCGTTTTATGGGTAACAAATATTCTGAATCTAAAAACGAAGCAGAGCGTGTACCTTATAAAGTAGTAAAAGGCGATAATGATACCCCACGTGTGGATATTGAAGGTCGTTTGTACACGCCACAAGAACTTTCAGCTATGATTCTTCAAAAAATGAAGAAAACAGCTGAAGATTATTTAGGACAAGATGTAACCCGTGCGGTTATTACCGTACCTGCTTACTTTAATGATAGCCAACGTCAAGCCACTAAAGAAGCTGGGGAAATTGCTGGTTTAAAAGTAGAGCGTATTATTAACGAGCCTACTGCAGCCGCTTTAGCTTACGGATTGGATAAAAAAGGAAAAGACCAAAAAATAGTGGTATTCGATTTTGGTGGTGGTACGCACGATGTATCTATCCTAGAATTAGGTGATGGTGTATTTGAAGTACTTTCTACCGATGGTGATACACACTTAGGTGGTGACGATGTAGATGAAAAAATCATCAACTGGTTGGCTGATGAGTTTAAGGCTGAAGAGAGCATGGACTTGCGAGAAGACCCTATGTCGCTTCAACGTTTAAAGGAAGCTGCTGAAAAAGCTAAGATTGAGTTGTCTTCTTCTGCACAGACTGAGATTAACTTGCCATACATTACGGCAACAGCCAGTGGCCCAAAGCACTTGGTACGTACATTAACGCGTTCTAAATTCGAGCAATTAATTGACGATTTAGTAAAACGTACTATCGAGCCATGTACATCAGCGCTTAAAGCTGCTGGTTTGAGCAAGAGCGATATCGACGAAATCATTTTGGTAGGTGGTTCAACACGTATTCCTGCTGTACAAGAAGCCGTTGAAAAATTCTTCGGTAAAAAACCAAGTAAAGGTGTTAACCCAGACGAGGTAGTATCGCTTGGTGCAGGTATCCAAGGTGGTGTATTAACTGGTGATGTAAAAGACGTTCTTTTATTGGATGTAACACCATTATCATTAGGTATCGAAACTATGGGTAATGTATTTACCAAGTTAATCGAAGCCAACACAACCATCCCAACCAAGAAATCACAGATATTCTCAACTGCGGCCGATAATCAGCCATCTGTAGAAATCCATGTATTGCAAGGAGAAAGAGCCATGGCAGCCGATAACAAAACCATTGGTCGTTTCCACTTAGATGGTATTCCACCAGCACGTCGTGGTACACCACAAATTGAGGTGACTTTCGATATTGATGCCAACGGTATCATCAAAGTATCTGCGGAAGACAAAGCCACTGGTAAGAAACAGGATATTAGAATTGAAGCGTCTTCAGGATTGACCGAAGAGGAAATCGAAAAGATGAAAGCTGATGCTGAAGCAAATGCCGAAGCGGATAAAGCTGCAGCTGAAAAAGCCCAAAAATTGAATGAAGCTGATTCTATGATTTTCCAAACTGAAAAATTATTGGAAGAATCAGGAGATAAGTTGTCAGCTGATAACAAATCTAAAATTGAAGGCGCTTTGGAAGAGTTGAAAAAGCAGTTTGAAACTAAAGATTTAGCTCTAATCCAGCCAGCTTTAGATAATCTTAACGAGATTTGGAAAGCTGCAAGCGAAGAAATCTATAAAGCTCAAGCCGCCGAAGGACAGCAAGCTGGCGGAGGTGCGCAACCTGGATCTGATGCGAGCCAAAATGGCCAATCAAACGAGGGCAGCGACGTGGAAGACGTAGACTTCGAGGAAGTAAAATAAGAAGAGAACCAAATTTGGTACAAATCTATGTGAATAGCTTATGCTAAGCGAAGCCGAAGCATCTTTAAATATTCACACAGGTGATGAATGCCAAAGCATTTCAAAATACAAAAACGCAATCATTAATTTGATTGCGTTTTTTTATCTACAAAAATTATGAAGAGTAAAATTCCATATTCCATATTAGAATTAGCTGTAGTAGCTGAAAACACTACTGTTCAAGAAACATTTGCTAACAGTTTGGATTTGGCGCAACGTGCCGAAAAAATGGGGTACCATCGCTTTTGGCTTGCAGAACACCACAATATGAAAAGTATTGCGAGTTCGGCAACTTCAGTTTTAATAGGGCATATTGCAGGAGGCACAGAAAAAATAAGGGTAGGCTCTGGCGGCATTATGCTGCCCAACCATTCGCCGCTTGTGGTGGCCGAACAGTTTGGCACTTTGGGAAATCTTTATCCCAATCGTATCGATTTAGGCTTGGGGCGAGCCCCCGGTACCGATCAAGAAACAGCACACGCCATTCGGTCCGACCGAATGAAGGCCGTGTACCAATTCCCAGACGAGGTCAGTAGGATTCAGCATTTTTTCTCTAGTTCACATCGAGGAAAAGTACGTTCCTATATTTCCGAAGGTGTAGAAATGCCCATGTTTATTTTGGGGTCGAGTACCGATAGCGCCCACGTTGCTGCCCAAAAGGGTTTGCCCTATGTTTTTGCCAGTCATTTTGCACCAGCACAGCTCAAGGAAGCTTTAAGGATTTATCGTGAAAACTTTAAACCTTCAGCTTATTTAAGAAAACCATATACCATGGCAGGTATTGGTGTTATTGCAGCAGAAACCGACGAAAAAGCCCAAACGTTGGCCTCTTCTATGTACCAAATGATTTTGGGCGTATTGACTGGAAATATCGACTATATAAAAGCCCCCAGGCCCATAACAACAGAATTGCGAGAGCTCATCAACCATCCTAATGTACAACAGATGACGCACTATAGTTTTATAGGCGAGAAGGCATCGGTAAAAGCAAAAACAGAACAGTTTTTAAAAGAAACTGAAGTGGATGAATTAATTGCGGTTTCACATATTTATAACCATGAGGATAGGGTTGAGTCGTACCGCATTTTTTCAGAGATAATGCAGGAATTGTAAATTAAATAATAGAAAATAATGTTGTGACTCTGTAGTGGCGCTAAAGGCTGGAGTGGTTAAAAGAAATCATTTCATTTGATTGCTTTTTTTGCATGTTATTTTTTACTGTAATTGCAGAAATAATTACAAACCAATCTAATCATGAAAAAATTAAGTACTTTATTTATAGCGCTCTCTTTAGTGCTAACTTCCTGTTCAAAAGATGATTCTCCGGGTGATGTTTCTGGAGATATTTTAGGCGTTTGGACAGCAAAAACTGTTAACTATAGTGGCTCAACATCAACAACCTATCAATGGCAAACCGTAAAAACTAATTATATAGGTGAAGGCTATGATGTAGATTTTACCTTAACTTTTACAGAGAACCCAAAAAATGTCGAAGCGGAAGGGACATATAGCGTTAAGTTAACCATATCTGCATTAGGGCAAAGTCAAACCCAAAATGTACAGAACAACTCTTTTGCAACTAGCAGTACTTGGTTAAAAAACGGCAACGAATTAACCATAACGGCTAATGGAAGTACAGAAAGCGTTACTTATCAAATTATTGAGTTGACAGAAAATAGCTTAATAATAGTTGCAGACACTGTACAAGATTTGCCACAAACGGCAGGGGATGGTTTTACCGATATTGAAATGAGAATTGAACTTACAAGATAAGCCGATAATCTCAAAACAAAAAACGCAATCTTTAAGTTGATTGCGTTTTTTGTTTTGAGCTAATACCCTTCCATAAACCTATTATTATTTAAGCACTTTTTTATTCTTATAAAGAACATATATAAACAAATTCTAACCTATTTTTAGCACATTAGAAGTCAATTATGTTATTGCATGGAAAAGTTTTTAAGGTTTATAGGGGCTGCATGGGGCGCTAAAAAAATAGGTGGTGGTAAATGTGGTTGCATTGGCACCATTGTAGTGTTTATAATATTGTATTGGTTATTGGGTTTTGTATTTGATGTGCTATAACACAGATAAAGGTGTTAGTGCCTTTCACAAAATAAAAATTATTGGGCTATCGAGGTTAAGGGTTTTTAAAAAGTAACGAGCAGTAAAATGTATTATAGAAAAAAACACGGCAAAGGATTTCGATATGTCGATAAGGCTAATAACACTGTTAAAGACAAAAAATTAAAAGAGTGGTTTAAATCTTTGGTCATACCCCCCGCATGGAGCGATGTTGAAATCAGTTCTAAAAAAAATGCAAAGATTCTGGTTACCGGGCGTGACGATAAAGACCGCAAACAGTACATTTATAACCCAAAATACAGAGCAAAACAAGAACAGGCCAAGTTTGACCGCATACTCCATTTCGCAAACCAGTTAGAGCACATGCGGCGAGTAACAGGACAACATTTACGAAAGCGCACACTAAACAAGGAAAAGGTACTTGCGTGCATGGTAAGACTCTTAGAAGCCGCCTATTTTAGGCCAGGAAGTGATTACTATGCTAAAGAAAACAAAAGCTATGGGCTTACCACGATGCGCAGTAAACATTTGTCCATCGAGAATGATAAGTTAATATTCAATTATATAGGTAAATCGGGTAAAGAGCAAGAGCGTCATGTGGTAGATAAACGTTTGGCACGTATTGTAAATGAAATAGATGAGTTGCCTGGATATGAGATTTTTAAGTTTATTGATGAAGATGGCAACAAGCAAGATGTAAAAAGCGAGCATCTTAATGAATATATAAGGGAGGTTATGGGCGAGGAGTTTTCGGCAAAAGATTTTAGAACCTGGTCAGGTACGGTTATAGCGGCAATGGCACTGGACGAAATTGGAGCGTTGGAGGTTGAAGACCAAAAAACAATGGACAAAAACATTCGTAATGCTGTAATAAAAGTAAGTGAGCATCTAGGCAATACGCCATCGGTAGCCCGAAGCTCTTACATAGACCCCCGTGTTATAGACGAATATGTTAATGGCAAGACCATTAAATATTTTCAAAAGGAAATTGACCGTTTGTTAAAAAAGAAAACCAATCTCTCCCGAGAAGAATTGGGAGTACTGTGTATGTTAAAAAGGAAACTGGGTTGAAATTTGAGCATGAAGTATCGTTTAACCAACTAATTCAAAAACCGTAACACGATGAGGAGAAAAACACCTCTGGCTTAAAGTTTTTCATCTTGATAGAGGTTATTCACACCTGTTCACTGATATTGAATTTACGAAGCAGGTTCTCTTATGTAATTAATATAATCTACAGTGGAATCCATCATCTTAAAATAAAAGAAATTATTTTCATTACGTTTAATTTCAGTAGTGAATAAATTTTTTGACCAGAATTTTGTTTGATGTTTTTATATTTAGTAGATATATACCACTTTTAATATCGCTAAGATTTAAGCTAACCTTTTTGAAAGCCAAATCCTGATCTTGTTCAAAATAAGTAATAACCCTGCCTTTAATGTCAATTAATTGAACTTGATGTATAATTAACTCTTCAGATAAAATTACAAGTTCAGAGCCGTTGATGTTTGTATAAATTTTAATATCAGTTTGTTCTGAATGTTTTTCAGTCATTAATGTACCGTTAAATTCATGTGCTCCAATATCTCTTTTACCATTTACAATAGGGAAATTACCGAAAAAATCCTGGGTATCGCTTATGTCTATATTGAATCCAGCATTAATTGCAGGAGAGGATGTGGTTAGTTGATATGCTTCTAAATTGCTCAACGGGTTACCGTGTCCAATAGTTCTGCCATTACCGGCATTAACTAGCAGTGGGTTACCTTGATAGCCCAAACTATTGCCTTCAAAAAGCTCATTATTGGTATTTCTAAAATCGATTAAACTATTATAAGTAGCACCTTGATATTGAATTTTGAAAGCATCAGTTGAAAAATATAAGTTCCCCATAAAATGAGCAGAAGATTCTCTTGGAACATTAATTAAATCTCCGTCACCATTGGCGTATAAAATATTATTATGAAATTCAATAGTTCCATTTAGGGGATTGAAATCGTACATAAAAATAATTGGTGAAGCATGATTGGAAAATAAAGTGTTGTTATAAGTTAGAATATTGTTCATTTTGGTAGCTCCCAAATTAAAAAGCGCTATGCTTCCGCCGTTGGTTTTTGCGTCATTTTCGCTGATGTTGTAACGAACAATGATGTTGTCCATAGCTCTTGCGCCAGCAAACTGCCCTACTAAAAAACCAGAGCCATCATTATCGTGTGAATAATTATACTGCATAACACCATTGGTTACGCCGCCATCCAAATCGAAACCGCCACCATCACAACCGCTTCCAGCCGAAATATTATAAGCTTCACAAAACTGAATGGTCACTTGGTCCGAATCCCAAAACCAAATACCTATTGGGCCTCCGCAATGAACATTATTAACACCGCAATTGTAAACCGTACAATTTTCAATGAGTCCGTATTGAACGTTCGATAAAACAATACCATTTCCGGAGTGTGAGTTGGGATCGTTAATACCCATAATATCAAAAACTTCACATTCCTTAATTTCAATGTTAGAGTGCGAATAGCCCATCTTTTCAACAGAGAAATAGCCTAAAGCCCTAATACCATTATCTATGCAGTTGTAAATGGTACAATTATCAATTTGAACACTGTTGAAACCAGAATTGCCAGCCGATGATTCAATACTAATGCCATTAAAAAAACCGGAAATCTCACAGTTTGAAATTCCAAAATGACTAAGTTTTGTATCGCCTTCTAAATCATTGTAGAAGTACATCCCGTTTGATGTGTTGGAGTTAGAACCGTTACCCGTAAAATTTATATTTTCAATGTTAAAACCTTGTGAATTGTAAATAAATATACCGTAGCTGTTGCTGGCGTTTATAGTAGCTTTTAAGTTTCCATAGGAAGAAATAGTGATGGGGTTTTGGCTATCGTTACCATCATTGACATCAAAATATAAATTGCCGTCAAAAATATCACCTCCCCAAAAAAGTATGGAATCTCCTGGTTGAAAATCGACACTGTTTACTTTACTGATGGTTTTCCAAGGTTGATCAGGACTTTCTCCATTATTGCTGTCGTTACCAGAATTGCTTACATAATAAACTTTAGCAAAACTAAATAGGGGCAATAAAGTGAATACAACAAACCCGATAATATTATTCATGGTTAAGCATTTTAACCTTGTGGTTATTTGTAAATTTACGCAAAAAAAAGTTCTCGTTTTTTCTAATTCAATAATTTAAAATGTCGTTTTCTTTAAGTCTCAAACCCACAGTCCAACCCAAACGAGTAGCCGTAAAACTCAACGCCAAAGGCGAACAGTTTGTTTTACAGGGGCATCCTTGGGTGTTTTCAAACAGCATTGTTAAAATAAACGACGATTCGAAAACAGGAGATTTAGCTATTATTTTCAGTAAAAACAAAAACCGGGTAATTGGTTTGGGGCTTTACGATGGCAATTCTCCAATCCGAATAAAAATGCTTCACAGTGGAACTGAAAAGGTTGAAATAAATGAAACATTTTTCCATAAGAAAATTGAATCAGCATACGCCAAGCGCAAAAACCTTTTAAAAACAAACACCAACAGCTACCGCTTGCTATTTGGAGAAAATGACGGGTTCCCAGGATTGATTGCCGATGTGTATGCCTCGGTTTTGGTGGTAAAACTATATTCTGAAATTTGGCTACCTTATTTAGAAACTATTATTAAAAGTTTACAAAATATATCAAACACCGAAACGGTGGTTATTAGATTGAGCAGGGCGCTTCAAAATTCTAAAAATCATAAGTTAAAAGATGGCGATGTGGTTTTTGGAACACTTGATGATGAAGTAGTGCAATTTGTGGAACACGGCGTCAATTTTTCGGCGAATGTAATTAAAGGTCATAAAACCGGCTATTTTTTGGACCATCGTGCCAACCGAAAGCAAGTAGGTGAGTGGAGTAAAAACAAAACGGTTTTGGATGTGTTTAGCTATGCCGGCGGATTCTCGGTGCATGCTTTGGCCAACGGCGCTAAAGAAGTGACCAGTTTGGATATTAGTAAACAAGCTTTGGAAATCGCCGTTCAAAATGGTAAACTCAATGACTATACGGGCATCCACAAAACCATTGCTGGTGATGCTTTTGAAAAATTAAACGAACTCATAAAAAAGCGAGTGACTTTTGATGTGGTGGTTATCGACCCGCCAAGTTTTGCAAAGCAAGCTTCAGAAATCGATTTGGCTAAAAAGAAATACGCACAACTGGCCGAATTGGGAGAAAAACTCACTGCAAAAAATGGCTTATTGGTTTTGGCGTCTTGTTCCTCACGAGTGGTTTCTCAAGCGTTTTTCGATATTAATAATCAGGTTTTAATGGGAGCAAATCGGCCGTTTAAAATGATTCTTCAAACCGGTCATGATTCCGATCACCCTGTTAACTTTCCAGAAGGTGCTTATTTAAAGTGTGGCTATTATCGGTTTATAAAATAAGTACACCAGGTGTTATGCATGCATAATATTTGTTATATTTGTTGGAATGAACTTCAATAAATGAAAACACGCCTTACCGAACTTCTCGACATTCAGTACCCTATTATTCAAGCGCCCATGTTTTTGGTTTCTAATGTAGCCATGGTAAAAGAAGCCATGTATTGCGGTATAGCCGGTTGTATTCCCGCCTTAAATTACCGTACTGTGGACGAACTGAGAATAGCGGCAAGAGAGTTGACAGCAGCGAAACCAAAAGGAGGTTCATTTGGGTTTAACCTCATTGTGAATAAATCGAATGTAAAGTACAAAGGTCAATTGGACGCCATTTGTGAAGAAGGTTGCGACTTTATTATCACCTCGCTTGGAAGCCCTGAGGAAACCATAAAACGGGCGCACCAAGTTGGCATTAAGGTGTTCTGTGATGTGGTCGATTTAAAGTTTGCCCAAAAAGTGGAAGCTTTGGGAGCCGATGCCATAATAGCAGTTAATAATGAAGCTGGGGGGCACCGGGGCAACTTATCGCCCGAAGCCTTGATAAAGGAGTTAAAGATCCATTGTAACATACCTATCATATCAGCTGGTGGTGTAGGGTGTAAGGCCGATGTCGATAAAATGCTAGGCTATGGTGCCGATGGCGTTTCGGTAGGGAGTCCGTTTATTGCTTCAGAAGAAGCCAATGTTACCGATGAGTATAAACAAGCCTGTGTGGAATACGGCGCCGATGATATTATAATGACCGAGCGCATTTCGGGAACCCCTTGTACCGTTATCAATACGCCTTATGTTCAAAAAATAGGAACCAAAGCCACATGGCTGGAAAATATTTTGAACAAAAACAAAAAACTCAAAAAATGGGTAAAGATGATTCGGTTTGCAATAGGTATGCGCGCCACCGAAAAAGCAGCCAAACAGGCTACATATAAAACCGTTTGGGTAGCTGGCCCCAGTATTGAGCACACCAACAAAGTCCTTCCGACAAAAGACATTGTTCGCCGATTGATTAAGTAGTTTTGATTTGGTTGAAAAAGTTATTTTTTTAATTTAGTACTTAAACTATTTTAAATATCATTTTCGTCATGAAATTAAACTCTGGGAAAAAAATCCTCGATGAGATTGAAAATGCAATTATAGAGTTAAAAAAGCAGAAAAAGGTAGCTATAATGCCTATTCAGCCTAAAAAACCGTTAAAGCCTATTATTTGTGATGAAAAACCTAAGTTTTTTACTGCAGTATCATTTTTAAAATGGATATTTTATGGTTTTATATTTTACTTACCTGTTTCATTTATTTTGTATTTTCTTTTTAAATCTGATAATGTATTTATTTCAATAATAGTTATTTTTATTGTAGGAATATTGTTAAGGTGTTATAGGTATGAATCACAATATAAATCTTATAAAAGAGACTTAATAAAGTTGAAAAATTATTATAAGAAACTAGATTTGTATAACAAAGAAATGATTAAGTATAAGGAAGAAGAAAGAAATTATCACGATTTAATTAGTTTAAATAAAGAAATTGATGATAAAGTTGAATTGCTAAAAATTGAAGGCAGAAAAATCATTTTTGATCTGTCAAATATTTATGAAGTTTCAAGGACAAGATTACGGCTTCAATATATTTCCTTTGCTGACGAAGAATTAAACGTTGGATTTGTTAATAGATCAATAACTAAAAAAGATTTCCTACCAAATCCCAGTATAGATTTAGGTATGATTTTTTTAAAAAAACAGTCAAGATCTATGCAAGATAAGATTTATAGCCTGTTAATAAAAGTTCAAGAAATTCAGGATTCAAATAAAAGCCAATCGCAGAAAATTGAAGAAATAAAAAAAATGCTGTGGACAAATCAAACAATAGTGAACAAAATTACGATTGGTGGGTTTTTAGGCACTCTATTGGGGCTATCCGTGTTCGGTACTGGTGGTATTGGAATAGCTGCCTTTGGCGGTGCTATTGGGGTTTGGGGTTTTTTAGTTGGAACAACAGGAGGGGTTTTAGTTTCTTCTTTGATAGCAAACTTTGAAAAGCAAAAATGAGGTTAAATTATTTATCAATATGAAAAAGCAGCCAAACAGGCTACTTATAAAACGGTTTGGGTGGCAGGGCCGAGTATTGAGCACACTAAAAAAATACTACCGACTAAAGATATCGTTCGCCGATTGATCAGTTAACTAAGGCAACCGTTTTCTTTCTTTTTTTATTGCCAACAAAAAGGCTCAAAGTAGTACTTACAAACAATCCGCCAATTGTGGTAGCTACAATTTCACCAGTGTCGAAACGTTCGTTTTGTCCCAGGTCGATAGCTTCTTTGGCTACTCCTGCCAACGCCGAGGCGCCCAAGCTATACCAAAAGGCTTTTTTTTTGTTTTTGCTAGCGGTATAAACCACGGTGTACGACACTCCAGAAATTAAAGCGCCTGCTCCTAAATGGTGTTTGTCGTCTGCCGAAATAAATTGGGCGTTACAGTGAAGTAAACCAGAAAAAAATAATAGCGAAAGGGTTAAGGTAAGTCGCATAAGTTTCTTAAATATGCTTTAAATTTCTTAAAGTAATTAAACAATCCCGACACCGCAAAAATATAATGTCCAATTATAAATTAAATTCGATTAAATGTCTCAACCCTTAAAAAGAATAGGTATTGCCATAACTATAACTGTTTTGGTATTTCTTGCATTATTATATTGGTCGGTATCAAGTACCCCTAAAGATTTTAGTACATGTAATCTTTTGGAAATTGAAAGCATTAACAATGTAAATTTCAAAAACCATGATTCGGTATTGGTTTCTGCAAGTTTTCTATATAAGCCAAATGAGATTAAAAAACTTATGCAGGGCGAACAATATAGGCAAGCTTGGGCAGCACCCATAAAAGCACCCGTAGTGTTCTTAGATACACTTTTTGGCGGTGTTGACATTTTGAAAGAGGGCGGGGGCAAACAAACCCATTCATTAAAATTAAAGGGCAAAAATGGCATCATTTATACTTTAAGGAGTATCAATAAAGACCCTGAAGCCTTGGTGCCGGAATTTTTAAAAGCTTTAGGTCTGGAAAATGTTGTTATTGATGGAATTTCTGCCCAACATCCTTATGGAGCTATTTTGGCGGCTGAAATTCAACGTCTTTCTGGCGTTATCCATACCCACCCTAAAGTGGTTTTTCTTCCCAAGCAAAAAACATTGTCAAATTATAATGACAAGTACGGTAATCGTTTATATCTGTTGGAATACGAAACCGAAGGAGCGGTAAACTGGACGCAACTAAATGATGTTACAGAGCTTTTAGATACGGAAGATTTACAGGAACTTAAAATAGAAAAAGCAGATGCTGTGCGTATTAACAAAGATATGATGATTAGAACACGGTTGGTCGATTTTATAATTGGCGATTGGGATAGGCATGCCAAACAATGGGGGTGGGCCATCCAGAAAAATGAAAGCGGCTATGAAGCAGTTCCAATAGCAGGCGATCGCGACAATGCTTTTTTTAATGTTGAAGGTATCGTTCCGTCCATTTTATCCAACAAAAACGTTGTTCCAGAATTACGCCCTTTTAAAGAAGACATTCAATTTTTGGAAGGCATGGTATATCCCTTCGATCGTTATTTTCTTTTTAATACTGATATCTCTATTTTTACCGACCAAGCTAAATATTTACAAAAAACGCTAACGGATGATAAGTTAGAAGCGGCATTAAATGTTTGGCCAGAAAATATTGTTAAACTGGATGGACATACCATTATAAAAAAAATAAAAGCACGTCGCGATAAGCTGATGGATTATGCTATTAAATTTAAAGATATTATAGATGCTAAAGGTGTTTTAGAGGAACCATTGAAAGGGTCTGAAGATTTAAATTTAGAAAATGGCTTATTGCAATGCTTTGAATGCAAATAGAAAAAATGAAACACAGAACATTAGGAAAACAAGGATTTCAAGTCAGTGAAATAGGATTGGGATGCTGGCAATTAGGTGCCGACTGGGGACAGGATATTTCAAAAGAGACCGCCTTTAATATTTTAAACGAAGCGGTAAAAAACGGCATCACTTTTTTCGATACGGCCGACGTTTATGGCGATGGAAAGAGCGAATCCTTAATTGGAGAATTTTTAAAAACTTGCGACACGCCCATTCGAGTGGCGACCAAATTTGGTCGGGCATCAAATGTGTTTCCCGATAAATACTCGAAAGCGGCTTTATATAGTGCTGTAGATGGTTCACTTAAGAATCTGGGCGTCGAATGTCTCGATCTATTGCAATTACATTGCATCCCTAAACATTATTTAGAGAAAGGTGATATTTTCGATTGGCTTCGCGAATTACAAAGTGAAGGGCTCATAAAACACTTTGGTGCCAGTGTGGAAACGGTCGAGGAAGGCCTGATTTGCATGGAACAGGAAGGCCTGTTGTCTTTACAGGTTATTTTTAACATATTTCGACAAAAATTGGTAACAGAACTGTTCCCGAAAGCCGAAGAAAAAGGCATAGGTATTATTGTGCGTTTGCCCTTAGCCAGTGGATTGCTCACAGGGAAATTCGACCATAACACCACCTTTGCGGAAGACGACCACAGAAATTTCAATAAAGACGGCGAAGCCTTTAATGTTGGCGAAACCTTTGCTGGTTTACCCTTCGAAAAAGGTTTGCAATTTGTCGAAACTATAAAAAACGATATTTTACCCAATGATATAAATATGGTGCAACTGGCACTGCGTTGGATATTGGACCACAAAGCTGTAAGCACCATTATCCCTGGAGCCAGTAGCCCAAAGCAGGTTGTTGGAAATGCCTTAGTTTCTAACATTGAAAGCTTGTCTCCAGAGGTTCACGATAAATT
>JAUIKY010000030.1 GCA_030430535.1 Bacteroidia bacterium | reverse complement strand
TATATGTGAATTAGTTGGGATATAAGCATAAAAAAACGGTTTAGTGAAAACCTAAACCGTTGTTATTACAAGTCTTGTGCTTTGTAGCGAGATCGAGATTTGAACTCGAGACCTCCGGGTTATGAATCCGACGCTCTAACCAACTGAGCTACCTCGCCTAATTTTGTGGCTGCAAATATAAAAACAAAATCCATGTAACCAAACCAAACCCACAGAAAATATTCTTAAAAATTATTGTTATTCTTATCAATTAATGTATATATTGGGCAGTATAAATTTCACAGTTACATATGGACGATAAAATTAAATTTGACATAGAATTCCCTATTCACGCTTCTCCACAATTGCTATACCAATATATTTCAACACCCTCAGGTTTGTCCGAGTGGTTTTCAGATAACGTAAACTCACGAGGTGAAATGTTCACCTTTATATGGGACGGTAGCGAAGAAAAAGCAAAATTATTGAACAAGAAAAGTGGTGAACGTGTGAAGTTTAGATGGATGGAAGATGTTGAGGACGAACAATCCTATTATTTTGAAATCAGGATTCAAGTCGATGAAATCACTAAAGATGTATCGTTGATGATTACAGATTACGCCGAGGAAGATGAAATTGATGAGGCCAAAATGCTGTGGGAAAACCAAATATCCAGCTTAAAACAAGTATTGGGTTCTGCATAGCCGCAATCATATAAATTGAATTATATTTGTCCCGCTGAAATACTAATTTAGCGGGATTTTTTATGGTAAATTTTAACGGAACACTGGTATCGGAAAACAATATTTTATCAACTCAAAATAGAGGTTATGCCTATGGCGATGCACTTTTTGAAACCATAAAGGTGAGCCACGGAAAAATTTTATTTTGGGAAGACCACTATTTTCGCCTTATGGCCTCCATGCGCATTTTACGAATGGAAATACCCATGAGTTTTACTATGGAATTTCTAGAGGAGGAAGTGACAAAAACCATTGAGGCTAATGGGTTTTCAAATCAGTCGACGCGTGTTAAATTAAGCGTGCATAGAAATGAAGGCGGACTCTACACTCCTGAAACTAATGAAGTGGAATATATTATTTCTGCAAAAGCCTTAACCGAAGATTTCTATTTGCTAAATGATGGCTTTTACGAAGTTGATTTATTCAAAGATTATTACGTTTCCCCATCCTTGCTTTCTACTTTAAAAACCAATAATAAAGTGCTAAATGTGGTGGGCAGCGTTTTTGCAAAAGAAAACAACCTGAACAATTGCCTGTTGTTGAATACCGATAAAAAAGTGGTTGAAGCTTTAAACGGAAATGTGTTTTTGGTAAAAGGAAATACAATTAAAACGCCACCGTTGGGTGATGGTTGTTTAAAAGGGGTAATGCGCACCCAATTGATAAACTTAATTAAAAGTTTGCCCGATTATGAATTGGTTGAAGAATCAGTGTCTCCATTCGAAATTCAAAAGGCCGATGAAATTTTCATCACTAATGTCATTACAGGAATACAACCAATAAGCAAATACCGAAAAAAAGTGTTTGGTAATGAAACAGCCAAGCAACTGCTTCAAAAACTAAATGTGAAGATTAGATTGGGCTAGTTGAAACTGGGATTTTCTGGGGCGTTGCTCCAAATACTGTATTCGCCACCAAACTCTAGCATTTTTTCTTTCCAAAACGATTCATAGTCCTTTTCAATAATGTTTTTTTCATAAACATTTTCGGTAACTACCCAGGAGTTGGCCTTAAGTTCGTTTTCCAATTGATTGGCTTCCCAGCCGGAGTAGCCCAGAAAAAACTTAATGTCGGTTTCTTTAATAGTGCGGTCTTTTATCAATTCGGCCACTTTAGTGAAATCGCCACCCCAATAAATGCCCAATGAAATTTCAATACTGTTGGGTATAAGATTAGGAACTTTATGGATAAAATAAAGATTGTCCTGCTCTACGGGGCCACCGTTGTAAACCTTGTAAGTGGCTTCAATTTCCGGTATTAGGTCATTGATATTGTATTCAAGCGGCTTGTTCAATATAAAGCCAATAGAGCCCTCGTGCGAATGGTCGGCCAATAGGACGATAGAGCGATTAAAAGATACATCGCCAATTATTGCAGGTTCGGCAATCAATAAATTTCCTTTTTCGGGTTTTGCTGTAACCATAATATCAGGAATTAGTAACTAAATCTAATATTTATTTATTAAAAAAACAACTGTTTTGGGCACATATAAAAAAAGCCCCCACAATTTGTGGGGGCTTTCTGTTTTTTATAAAGGGCAAATAATTAGTTTACCGCATTTGATAAATCTGAACCAGCTTTAAACTTTACTACGTTTTTAGCTTTGATTTTGATAGTATCTCCTGTTTGAGGGTTTCTTCCTTCTCTTGCAGCTCTTTTAGAAACTGACCAAGATCCAAATCCAACTAAAGAAACTCTGTTACCTTTTTGTAAAGCTCCTTCAATTTCAATTAGCGCACACTCTAAAGCTTTTTTTGCAGCAGCTTTAGTGATTCCTGCGTGTTCTGCCATTGCATCGATTAAATCTGTTTTGTTCATAATGTAAAATTTAATTATTAATAAATTGGTTAAACTTCTAGTTAAATCCTCTACAAATTTATACGGATTATGCAACCATGCAAGTAATAGCAAGGGAAAAACGCTGTTTTGTTGATAACTTGAAGCATTTGTTAATAAATGAAAGGCATTTCATCGGTATTTTATAGAAGTCAGTAATAATAAGGGTTTACAGCATTTTGGCATTTTCTTCAAAAGTAAAGCCGTTTAGGAACGATTTCACGTCCATATTTCGCTTTCCTGGAAGTTTCAAATCCTTTATAATAATATAACCTTCTGAAACAGCAACTTTTAATTCTGATTTGCTGTGAACAATAGTGCCAATTTCTAAATTGTGGTTAGAAATTTCTTTTTCGGCACTGTAAATTTTAATATCGTAATCTTCATTTCCGTTTCGCATAACGCACCAAGCTGCAGGGTAGGGGCTCAATCCTCTAATGTGGTTATGGATGGTATCAATAGATTTTTCCCAATCTATTTTACAATTGTCTTTGTTGAGTTTGTAAGCGGTTTTAATATCTTCGGATTCTTTTTGCGGAACCGTTTCAACATTTCCTTTTTCAATTAATGCTACTGTTTTTAGTACCAGTTTACTGCCAATATCCATCAACTTGTCGTGGAGGCTGCCAGCATTTTCTTTTGGGTCGATATTAATTCCTTGCTGAAGGATCATATTGCCTGTATCAATTTTTTCATCAATAAAAAACGTGGAAACACCGGTTTGGGTTTCTCCGTTGATGATGGCCCAGTTAATGGGCGCAGCCCCTCGGTAGTTGGGCAACAACGAGGCGTGTAAGTTGAAGGTGCCAAATTCTGGCATTTGCCAAACCACTTTTGGCAGCATCCTAAAGGCCACAACAATTTGTAGGTTGGCGTTTAAGGCTTTCAGTTCGCTTAAAAAATCTTCGCTTTTTAAATTTGTTGGCTGAAGAAGCTTTAAATTTTGGGAAACGGCATATTTTTTTACAGCACTTTCATTGAGTTTTCGGCCGCGGCCAGCGGGTTTGTCGGGGGCGGTAATCACGCCCACAATGTTATAATGGTTTTCAACGAGTGTTTTTAGAGTGGCCACCGCAAAATCTGGAGTGCCCATAAATACGATTCTTAAATCTTTCATTCTACCTTTGAAATATTAATTTTCTTTTTCGTTTATAGATTTATATATTTTGTTCCAAGCTTCTTTTGTGAGAATTAAAAGATTGTCATTTTCAAAACTCCAAAGAGAAACATTGTTTTTAGATGTAACAATATGTTGCCTCCAATTCACATAATCTTTATAAAGAAGTAAAGTACATACATCGGTTGAGGTTATGAAATCTCCTGTTGATTCCAAATGGCTATGCATTGTTACAGCATCCTTAGTTTTTTCATTATAATCAATAGGAATAATATTCTTATGGATAGGTTTTTTTTCTAATAGTTTGTTATCAGTATCAAAAGTTAATAAATAATCATTTCCAAAAACAGCAACACCAGTTATTTGCGGACCTGTTAAAATAAATACCTTTTTTTCTTTCTCGGTTATAATAGGGATTACATTTAAATTGGTGTTATTGTAAGTTTTGAATATAGTATCTGTATTTACTTCGTTTAAGGCAAGTTGCTTGATGGTATATAAATCCATTTCTTGTTTATTCAATTTTCTTTGGATTGTATCAATTTTAGCATTTTCAATTTCAAATTCGTTATTGAAAGTTATTTTTGCGATTATGTTTGGGGTTTCTAATTTATCATAGAAAATACAGTTATGTCCTTCTTTTTCAGTGTAGGAAAAATATCCGCCAATGATGTCTCTTTTTTCAGGAAACTTTTCTAAAAAAATATCTGTTCCATTCCATGACGCTTTTTCAGAATTATAGAGAAGGTAGGCTTCAGTCAATATTTTATCTCTTTCTTTTTTTAATTGAGAATAAGACTTATTAAATGATAATATTAAGCCTATCATGAGAATTAAGGTTTTCATAATTTATTTTTTAATTATAAATGACTTAGTTTATAGGTGTTGGTTGGTGTAATGGTAATAATTTGATGTTCCAATAGCAATTTTAAAACGGTTTTTAGTTCGGTTTCCGTGCAATCTAATTTTTCGGCAAGGGTTCTGGACGATTGTTCGCCGTTTTCAAGAATGCCGACAAGCTTTTTCTTCAAAGCATTTAAATCTTGCGGTTTTTTAGCTTTGCTGGGTTTGGTGCATACCGAACAAATACCACAGAGTTTGGTGTCTGTTTCTCCGAAATAAGCCAATAGTTGTTCGCTTTTGCAAACCGTATCGTTTTCAATATAATCAATCATCGCTTCAACTTGATTCTGTTTCAGTTGATTTTGCTGTTTGATGATTTTGGCAATCCTGTTAATGGTTTTGTCGTCTTCGCGAGGTTCAATAAATGTAATTTGTGCATCGGTTTTGGTAAGGTTCAACATGATGATTTCATCGCGCTCCAATTGTGTTAGTCCGTTTATGATTGAAGACTGACTTGTAGAGGCTTTTTCTGAAACTTTGCCTAAATCGATTTTTGTGGGATGGTCAAAAATACCACCGTAAAGGCGTAAAATGGATTTTACAATGATGTCTAAACTTTGGTGCGTTTCCAAATACCGGAATAGCGACTGATTGGAAGTGATAAACTGAACTGTCGTTTTATTTTGGAATTGCCTAGTTAATGAAATAACACTGTTTCGGTCTAAAACAAGCAACGCATTATAGCATAGAAGCGTATTGAAGTTATAGGTTTTGCAGAAGGTGTTAAAATCGAAATCGAAGGTTTGGTATTCGCCCTCGCCATACGAAATTTGAAAATAGGCGCACAGCTTTCGGTACACTTGCTTTACGAAATCGACGTTGGGAAGCACGTTCAAAAATTGATTTTTCACCAAATTCTTATCGCTTTCATTTTTTAAAATAACTGCAAAGGCTTTTTCGCCGTTTCGGCCGGCACGGCCAGCTTCCTGGAAATAACTCTCCAAACTTTCGGGCAGGTTAAAATGTATAACCGTTTTTACATTGGGTTTGTCAATCCCCATGCCAAAAGCATTAGTAGCCACCATCACTTGGTTTTGTTCATGTAGCCACGAATTCATGTTGGTTTCCTTTTCAATATTCGAAAGTCCGCCGTGATAACTAGTGGCCGTAATGTTTTTCGATTTTAAAAAGTCGCTCAGTTCAATAGTGAGTTTTCGGTTTCTTACATAAACAATAGAAGGTTCTTTGTATTTTTTTAAGATAGATTCCAGTCTATAGTGTTTGTCGTTTTCATTAAGCACCATATAGCCCAAGTTAGGGCGCGCAAACGATGTTTTAAATATTTTAGGATTGATAAAATCGAGTTCGGTAACAATATCTTCAACAACTTCCGGGCGTGCCGAAGCTGTAAGCGCCACCACATTCGCACTTGGTCGCAATTGCCGCAGCAAAGCAATATTTTTATAGGCAGGCCTAAAATCACTACCCCATTGGGAGATACAGTGGGCCTCATCAACCGCGATTAAATTCACGTCCATTTGCCGGATTCTGTCCTGTACCAACTCCTGTTGCAAACGTTCGGGCGACAGGTAAAGGAATTTATACTTGCCGTAAATGCAGTTATCTAAAAGCGTGTCGAGCTGGTTGTACGATATGCCGCTGGTAATGGCCATGGCCTTAATGCTTTTGTCTTTAAGCGCTTGTACTTGGTCTTTCATCAAAGCGATTAGCGGTGAAATAACAATACAAATGCCGGGTTTTGCCAATGCCGGAATTTGAAAGCACAACGACTTTCCACCGCCCGTTGGCATGAGTACAAAGGTGTCTTCGCCATTTATCACAGCGTTGATGATGTCTTCCTGTTGTGGCCTAAACGCCGTGAAGTTCCAATAACGTTCCAATATGTTAATGGGGTGCTCCATATTATTTTTGTACAGCGTTTAAAATAAATTGGGTGCGGTTATCAACCGTATCAAAAGGGACATCAATCAATTGGTAGCCAAATCTGTTGTACGCGTTCATCAAATGGTCATGGATTTCCAATGCTTGCTCAAAACTTTCATAGCGCTCATTGTCGCTGGTATAAATTTCCTGCCAAGGTTTTAAAATAAAAATTTGGTGGTATTTGGCATTTTTGCAGGCTTCAACAAAAGTTTTGGGATATGTGTCGCCAATATAATCCATATACGCCAACACGTCTGGAATGCCGCGGTCAAAAAAAACGGTTTCATTTTTATAAATATCGGCATCTATAAATTGCTTTTGCCGCCCTTTTAAAAGCAGTTCGCTAAACAGCAGGGGCTCAGTTAAAAACAGTTGGTCAATGCCTTTTTTTTGGGCATCGAGGGTAATCTGTCTCGAAATTTCTTCCATACAGGTGTGTCCGTTGCCTATCAAATTATTGATTAAGGTCGATTTGCCCGTTCCCGGCCCTCCGGTAATAACAATTTTTTTCGTGTTCAATTTGGCTTTATTTGCTGTAAAAATCGGAATTTAACAATTATAAAAAAAATAGAAAGGAAAACGTATATTTGCCGTCTAAAACAAAGCCATGGAAACAGCTCCAAATTCAGAAGAATTTTATAAAAAATTAAAAAACCAGTTACAGGATACCGCACTGTGGCCCTCAGAATATCTTTATAAATTTATAGTCATTTCCGATAAGGCAAAAATAAAGCAAATTGAAGACCTTTTCGATAATTTGGGCGCCGTGATCAATACTACCGAATCTAAAAACGGCAAATATACCAGTGTTTCAGTAAACGTTAGGATGAAAAATCCAGACGCCGTAATTGAAAAGTATAAAGAGGTTGCAGAAAAAGTGGAAGGCGTCATTAGCCTTTAATTATTTTTTGTATTTTGCACATGCACTTAACTACATGCAAACCATTAATTTCTACACATTTTAATTTTGATTGATAATTTAGAATACAATACAGAGCGCGAGCATTTGATTATTCCCGAATACGGGCGCCACATGCAGAAAATGATCAATTTCGCCAAAAACGTTGAAAATAAAGAAGAGCGGAACAAAGTGGCCAAAGCCATTATTTCGGTTATGGGCAACATGCAGCCCCACTTAAGGGATGTGCCCGATTTTCAGCATAAACTTTGGGATCAATTATTCATCATGTCCAATTTTGAATTGGATGTTGACTCACCATACGAAAGACCGACGAAGGAACTTTTTGAAGAACGCCCAGAGCCCTTAAAATATCCACAAAACCATCCCAAATACCGTTTTTACGGAAACAACATTAAAACGATGATTGATGTGGCCAATACTTGGGACGATGGCGACTTAAAAGAAGCCTTGATTTATACCATTGCCAACCACATGAAAAAGTGTTTCTTGAATTGGAATAAAGATACGGTTGAAGACGATGTGATTTACGATCATTTATTTGAGCTTTCCGGAGGAAAAATCAATCTGAAAAATTCAGAGGAAGATTTGTCTGATGCATCGAGCTTAATGCGTTCTAAAAGCAAATACTCTGGTGGAAAGAAAGGGCATCACAAAAAAGGAAGCAATCGTCAACGTAAGCGCTACTAATCGATATGGGAGTATTTAAAATTGAAGGCGGGCACCAATTAAAAGGAAGCATTCAGCCACAAGGTGCCAAAAATGAAGCCCTCCAAATATTGTGCGCTGTACTGCTTAGCCCAGAAAAAATAACCATCCATAACATCCCCGATATTGTTGATGTTAACAAGCTTATCGATTTGTTGCGCAAATTGGGTGTTAAAATTGAAAAACTTCAAAAAGGGACATATACATTCCAAGCCGATGAAGTCAATCTAAAATATCTGGAATCCGATCAATTTAAAATCGATGGTCGCGGTTTACGTGGATCGATAATGATTGTAGGGCCATTATTGGCGAGATTCGGTAAAGGCTATATTCCGAAACCCGGAGGTGATAAAATTGGTCGCCGCCGATTGGACACCCATTTTGAAGGCTTGATAAAATTGGGAGCCAAATTTGGTTACAGTCGTGAAGAACAATTTTACGGCGTTGAAGCCAAGAAACTAAAAGGGACTTACATGCTCCTTGAGGAAGCTTCGGTTACCGGGACGGCCAATATTTTAATGGCTGCGGTTTTGGCCGAAGGGCAAACCACCATTTACAACGCGGCCTGCGAACCCTATTTACAGCAATTGTGTAAAATGCTGAATAGAATGGGGGCTAAAATTAGTGGAGTAGGCTCCAATATGTTGATTATTGATGGCGTGGACAGTTTGGGAGGCACCGAGCATACCATGCTGCCCGATATGATAGAAATTGGGAGTTGGATCGGTTTGGCAGCAATGACCAAAAGTGAGCTGACCATCACCAATGTATCGTGGAAGGATTTGGGAATTATTCCTGAAACCTTCAGAAAATTAGGCGTAACGGTTGAACGAAAAGGCGACGATATTTATATTCCGGCACATACTGATGGTTACGAAATACAAAGTTTTATCGATGGGTCTATTTTAACCATTGCCGATGCACCCTGGCCTGGATTTACACCAGATTTGTTGAGTATCATTTTGGTGGTAGCTACACAGGCTCGTGGCAGTGTGTTGGTACACCAAAAAATGTTTGAAAGTAGATTGTTCTTTGTTGATAAATTGATTGATATGGGGGCAAAAATTATTCTTTGCGACCCGCATCGTGCCACGGTTATTGGTCACGATTTTAAATCGACTTTGAAAGCAACGACCATGACCTCACCCGATATTCGTGCAGGGGTGTCGTTGTTGATTGCGGCACTTTCAGCCAAAGGTACATCCACCATTCAAAATATCGAGCAGATAGACCGTGGTTACGAAAACATAGACGAACGTTTGCGAGCCATTGGCGCCAAAATAGAAAGGATAGATTAATAAAATCTATCCTTTTTTTTATGCTGTTTTTTTACGAATTATTTTTTCTGTTTGCTTTTAAAGGCATCAAAATCTGATTTTGCTTCTGTTTTTGGAAAACTGTTGTTTGCCGTGTTGGTATCAGCAAATTCAAAATTTGGGTCTAAATTAATCTTTGCGACTTCCTTATTTTTTACAAAGGTTGGTGTGATTTCATATTCATTTCTGCGCCAAACCTGTGCGGGTAGGGTTTCTATCTCGCTGGAGCCATCAGTGAAAACCCACTCAATGGTTACCGGCATCACTAATCCACCAATATTTTTAATGGTAAGCTCATAAATGTTTTTGCCTAAAAGTTCCTTTCTCACGGCATTATCGTCCAATCTTGATAAAAACTGACCGTAATCTTTGTCGGGCGTATCAGTAACAGTAATCATTTCTGGGCCATTCGAAAAATCATCAGTAACGGTTTTACTACTTTTTTCGGCAGTTTCAATTTTGCTTTTCGATGTGCCTTTTTGATCTTCAATATTCGAGTCTTCTTCAAAAACTTTAAACCATTTAACGTTGCTTAACTCCATATCAACATGGTCGGTGGTAAAAAACCAACCCCTAAAAAACCAGTCTAAATCGGTAGCGGTAGCATTTTCAAGCGTTCTGAATAAATCAGCCGGATTGGGGTGTTTGTATTTCCAACGGTTGGCATATTCCTTAAAAGCTTCGTCAAACAGTTCTTTCCCAATAATGGAATTTCTTAGCATTTGAAGACCAACGGTAGGTTTTACATAAAAATTCATGCCAAATTGATTAAACAGTTCGTTGTCTGAACTGGTCATAACCGGGCGTAAAATGTTTTTGTCGCCGCTCATAAAAGGGACGATGCTTTTTGGTGTAAAACTATTAAAGTTAGGGTAGCGCTCGGCGAGTGTTCTGTGGTGCAAAAAGGTGTTGAGGCCTTCGTCCATCCACATCCATTTACGCTCATCTGAACTGACGATCATCGGGAACCAATTATGGCCCACTTCATGTATAATGGTACTGACCATACTCTGCTTTGCGGCATCGCTTATTTTGCCGTTAATGGGTCGTCCGCCGTTAAAACTAATCATGGGAAATTCCATGCCGATATTTGAGGTGTTTACAGAAATGCAAACGGGATAAGGATAATCAAAAGTGGCTTCGGAGTACACCTCCAGCCCATGTTTTATTGCTTTGGTAGATTCTTCCTGCCAAACGGGTAAGCCTTCTTTGGGATAAAACGACATGGCCATGACCGTATTGGTGGGAAGCTTTACGGCTTGGGCGTCCCACAGAAATTTTCGGGACGAAGCAAAAGCAAAATCACGAACGTTTTCGGCCTTAAATTTCCATGTTTTTTGCTTGGTGGTTTTTTGCTTTTCATTAGCGATAGCTTCATCTTTGGTAATAATCATAACGGGTTCTTTAAAAGATTTTTCCGCAGATTTTAGTCGTTGCAATTGGGTTTTTGTTAGCACGGCTTCGCTGTTCAGAAGCTTTCCGGTTGAGGCGACAATATGGTCTTCGGGTACTGTGATTTCAACGTTATAATTGCCAAACTCTAAAGCGAATTCACCCAATTTTTGAAATTGTTGGTTTTGCCAGCCTTCGGTATCATTATAAACGGCCATTCTTGGGAACCAATGCCCCATAAGGTAAATGGTATTGTCGTCTCCCGGAAAATACTCGTAGCCTTCACGAGACAATAAAAACAAACTTCTGTCGGTGATGTGGTAAGACCACGAAATGGAAAGTTGCGTGGATTCATCCGATTTGAGCGTTTGGTTCAGTTTCACCTTCATCATGGTGTTGTTTACCAAGGTCTTTAGCGGTTTTCCGTTGCCATCTTTTACATATTTAATGGAGTAGCCTGCAGGGAAATCAATGGCTCGGGTAAGAAATTGCATTTTCCGTGTGGTTATGCCGTCCTCGATGTTATTGTTAATTCTGCCAAAATCCTCATTGCCTTTTTTATTGACGTTTTGTTCCAGTTGGATCCAAACATAACTTAAATCGTCAGGCGAATTGTTGAAATAGGTTATGGTTTCTTCGCCCCAAATGGTGTTGTTTTGTTCATTTAGTGTGACCTTGATGTTGTAATCGGCACGTTGTTGCCAATAGCCTTTTCCAGGAGCCCCACTGGCGGTTCTGTAAATATTAGGTGGGGCAATCAAACGGTCAATAGGTTCAAATTTACCTTGCCATGGTTGGTGCTGTGCATCTAAAATAGAGGTAAAAAAAACTGCTACAAGTACCGTAAATAGTAATCGTATCATTATATAATTATTTGAATTAGTCCTTTACAAGATATAAAATATTCAATCATAAAGAGCAAAAATGTTCCTTTTGGTTAATTCCATGTTATATTATTGGAAAAACCGACAAAAGGCAATGCTTTTTGTTGTTTTAGGATTGTGCGTTGTTTACATTTGCAACCCAAAACAGAAACAAAATATGGCAAAGAAAGATAAACTGACATTTGATGTCTTGATAGAAATCCCTAAAGGAAGTAGAAACAAATACGAATACGATTTTACCTTGCATAAAATCCGTTTTGATAGAACCTTGTTTTCATCGATGATGTACCCTGGTGATTACGGATTTATTCCTGAAACTTTGGCTTTAGATCAAGATCCATTGGATATTTTGGTATTGTCAACCGAGCCATCTTACCCTATGGTGGTTATGGAAGTGCGCCCAATTGGTGTGTTCCATATGACAGATGAAAAAGGTCCGGATGAAAAAATAATCTGTGTACCAGTTTCCGATCCGGTTTGGAGTCACCGCAGTGATATTTCTGATTTGAACCCGCACCGTTTAAAGGAAATCGAGCATTTTTTCCAAGTTTACAAAGATTTGGAAGAAAAGAAAGTTGATGTTGGTGGCTGGGGAAATGCCGAGGAAGCCAGAAAGATTTACCATGAATGTGTACAGCGTTACGAAGAAAGTGAGCACAAGAAAAAACGAACGTTCACTATCTAGATTGTTATATTCTCAAAATATTAGAATTCTATTGAGCCATCTTAAATTTAAGATGGCTTTTTTTATCACTTATATTTTTCTATTTTTAGCTCCGTTATAAAAAAAATAATTTAAAACCAACAAAACGAATATGGAATTAATAGTAAAGTTTTTACCGCTGTTTGGTGCATTGGCACTAGCGTTTGTATTTATTAAAAGCTCTTGGGTTTCTAAACAAGACCAAGGTGACGAAAAAATGAAAAAAATAGCTAAAAACATTGCCGATGGCGCTATGTCTTTCTTAAAGGCAGAGTATAAAATATTGTCGGTTTTTGTTATAGCAGTGGCCGTTTTGTTGTTTTTTAAAGGAAGTTCAGAAGCGGGGTCAAATGGTATGGTAGCTGTATCCTTTGTGGTAGGCGCCATTTGTTCTGCCTTGGCTGGGTTTATAGGCATGAAAGTAGCCACCAAGGCTAACGTAAGAACGACCAGTGCCGCCAGAAATTCTTTAGGAAAAGCTTTGGAAGTCGCGTTCGCAGGTGGAGCAGTAATGGGCTTGGGTGTAGTAGGACTTGGAGTTTTAGGGCTTAGCGGGTTATTTATGATTTATAGTGAAATGGGTTGGGGCATAAGTGAAGTGCTTAATGTGCTTTCCGGTTTTTCACTTGGGGCGTCATCTATCGCATTGTTTGCCCGTGTTGGTGGCGGTATTTATACCAAAGCTGCCGATGTCGGTGCCGATTTAGTAGGGAAGGTGGAAGCTGGAATACCAGAAGATCACCCTTTAAATCCTGCAACCATTGCCGATAACGTGGGTGATAACGTAGGTGATGTGGCCGGTATGGGCGCCGATTTATTTGAATCGTATGTAGGTTCTATTATTGGCACTATGGTTTTGGGAGCATTGATTGCTACTGATGGTTTTAACGGACTTGGAGCTGTGTATTTACCATTGGTACTCGCTGCTATTGGTATCATTATGTCTATTATTGGAACCTTTTTTGTAAAAGTAAAGGATGGTGGTTCGCCACACAAAGCGTTGAATATAGGAGAATTCGGTTCTGCAGGATTGATGGTGGTTGCTTCTTACTTTATTATTAATGCCTTGCTTCCTGAATCTTTTACTTTTAAAGGTGTTGAATATGGTGCAATGGGAGTGTTTTGGGCAACGATTGCTGGATTAGTAGCTGGTTTATTGGTAGGTAAGGTTACTGAGTATTACACAGGTACGGGCACTAAACCCGTAAATGCCATTGTAAGACAATCTGAAACGGGGGCAGCAACCAATATTATCGCTGGCTTGGGCACAGGAATGATGTCAACCATGATTCCTATCATTTTAATCGCAGCAGCTATTTTGGTGTCTCATCACTTTGCCGGATTGTACGGTATTGCTATTGCAGCCGTAGGGATGTTGGCAAATACAGGAATCCAGTTGGCGGTTGATGCCTACGGACCGATTTCTGATAACGCCGGTGGTATTGCCGAAATGGCTGAGTTACCAAGTGAAGTTCGCGAGCGCACCGATAAATTGGATGCCGTTGGTAATACTACTGCTGCTATTGGAAAAGGATTTGCCATTGCTTCTGCAGCCTTAACAGCCTTGGCTTTATTTGCCGCTTTTATGGAGACGGCAGGGGTGAAATCTATTGATGTGTCTCAGCCCGATATTATGGCCGGATTGTTAGTGGGGGGTATGTTACCATTTGTATTCTCTGCATTATCGATGAATGCGGTTGGGCGAGCGGCCATGGCCATGATTGAAGAGGTGCGTCGCCAATTTAGGGATATTCCACAGTTAAAAGCAGCTTTGGATGTGATGCGTAAATATGATTCGGATATGAGTAAAGCTTCAGAAGCCGATAGAAAAATATTTGACGCTGCTGATGGTGTGGCCGAGTACGATAAATGTGTAGCCATTTCAACCAAAGCATCGATTAAGGAAATGGTATTGCCGGGCTTATTGGCCATTGCGGTTCCTGTGGCGGTAGGTTTTATCGGCGGGGCTGAAATGTTGGGCGGTTTGCTTGCTGGAGTAACTACCTGTGGCGTGTTGATGGCGATATTCCAATCTAATGCCGGTGGTGCTTGGGACAACGCTAAAAAAACCATTGAAGAGCAGGGCAGAAAAGGAACGGAGGCACACAAAGCTGCCGTTGTAGGCGATACTGTGGGCGATCCGTTTAAAGATACTTCAGGGCCTTCTTTGAATATTTTATTGAAATTGATGTCGGTTGTGGCCTTGGTGATTGCGCCAAGTCTGGTTGAAGACGGTAGCTTAACGGCTTATGCTTCTGAAAATGCCCAAATTGAAAAAACTGAAGTTGTAAAAGACGTAAAAGTGAACATTAATAAGAATGACGATGGTACGGTTAAGGCTGTTGTAACAACTACCACAACCAAAAATGGAGAAAAGTCTGTGGAATACGAAACCTTTGAAGGGGCTGAAGCGGAGGTGAAGGCTAAAATTGAGGCGTTAGAATCAGACCATCCTAATCAAAAAATCCATATTAAAAAATTAGAAAAGGAAGTTGAAAAGCATGTTGAATAGGTAATTATAAAACAATTTATTCTAATGAAAAAAGGCTATCACCCAAAAGTGATAGCCTTTTCTTATGAACAAAACTTTAAAGTTTTAATTAAACTTTTGCAGATTTAACTGTTTTGATAATTCTAGCAGCGATTTTGTATGGGTCACCGTTTGAAGCTGGACGTCTATCTTCCAACCATCCTTTGTAACCTCTTTCAACCGTTGCAATTGGAATACGGATTGAAGCCCCACGGTCAGATATTCCATAAGAGAAATCGTTGATTGAAGCTGTTTCGTGTAAACCAGTTAAACGTTGGTCGTTAAACTCACCGTAAACCGCGATGTGTTCTTTTACAACTGGACGGAAAGCTTCACAAACTTTATCGTAAACTTCTTTGCTTCCTGCAGTTCTCAACAATGTGTTAGAGAAGTTAGCGTGCATACCAGAACCGTTCCAGTCCATATCTTTACCTAGTGGTTTTGGATGGTATTCAATGTAGTATCCGTATTTTTCAGTTAAACGGTCTAGTAAATATCTAGCAATCCAAATTTCGTCACCAGCTTTTTGGGCACCTTTAGCGAATAATTGGAATTCCCATTGTCCGCAAGCAACCTCTTGGTTAATACCTTCGAAGTTCAAACC
This sequence comes from Bacteroidia bacterium, assembly GCA_030430535.1. Taxonomy (GTDB): domain Bacteria; phylum Bacteroidota; class Bacteroidia; order Flavobacteriales; family Flavobacteriaceae; genus Flavisericum. The sequence goes on along the minus strand of JAUIKY010000030.1, from coordinate 28,871 downwards.
GGCTTGAATACATAAATCAGCGTGCTCTTCAACTAAATCACGTCCGTGAGTGTTTTTTCCACCTACAGAGCAGTAGTACATTCCTTGTGGAGCAGGGTAGCCACCAACAGGGAAACCTAAAGGCAATTGAGTTTTGGTATCCATGATGAAATACTCTTGCTCAAAACCAAACCAGAAATCATCATCTTCATCATCAATAGTAGCTCTACCGTTAGAAACGTGTGGTGTTCCGTCAGGATTTAAAACTTCTGTCATTACTAAGTATCCGTTGATGCGCTCTGGATCAGGGTAAATAGCAACAGGTTTTAAAATACAGTCAGAAGAACCTCCCTCAGCCTGTCTTGTTGAAGAGCCGTCAAAAGACCAGTTTCCAATTTCTTCCAAGGTACCCTTAAAATCCTCGTGGTCTTCTACTTTTGTTTTGCTTCTCATGTTTTGGGTAGGGAAATATCCGTCTAACCAAATGTATTCAAGCTTAATTTTTGCCATAATAAATATTTATTTTTAGATGAAATAATAATTTTCGAGAAACAAATATATGGTTTCTCTAATGTACTATGAATTTTGAGGGGGTGTTTTAACAATAGCGTGAGTTATTTTTATTTATACCCTATTTTTTTAAGGATTATTTTAAAAAAAGATGATTATTTTGTTTGATTACTGAAAAATTGTTAACATAAATTTGAAGTGTTTGTGGTTTAATTCGCTTGGCTGTTTTATTTTTGCTTAATAATTCATTTTCAAAACATTTAACAGGAAATAAAGGAATGTCTACATTAAGATTTCATGCCATAAAAGAAACTTATGCCTATAAACCTTTGGTGGTTGAGGAGAAAGAGCGCAGATCAAAATTGTTTGGAAATAATGTTTTCAACGAGCAGACCATGCGCCAATATTTAACCAAAGATGCATTCGAAAAAGTAACCGATGCAGTTTATTTTGGAAAGAAAATAGACCGGGGCATTGCCGATCAAGTAGCGTCTTCCATGAAAGATTGGGCGCTTTCTAAAGGGGTTACCCATTATACTCATTGGTTTCAGCCTTTAACTGGTGCCACGGCCGAAAAGCACGATGCTTTTTTTGAAACTTCTAGCGATGGCATGGCCATTGAAATGTTTGGTGGTGGGCAATTGGTGCAGCAGGAACCCGACGCCTCAAGTTTTCCCAGTGGAGGCATCCGCAATACGTTTGAAGCACGGGGTTACACCGCTTGGGACCCTACATCGCCAGCATTCATTTACGGTACAACACTCTGTATCCCCACTATTTTTGTCGCTTATACAGGTGAGGCTTTAGATTATAAAACCCCGCTTTTGCGTGCGTTACATGCTGTTGATGCCGCAGCCACAGATGTTTGCAAATATTTTGATAAAAACGTAAAGAAAGTAACCTCGTCATTGGGCTGGGAACAGGAATATTTCTTGGTCGATAAAATGTTGGCTACCAGTCGTCCGGATATTAATTTAACCGGACGCACATTATTGGGGCATTCGTCGGCAAAAGGGCAGCAGCTAGACGACCATTATTTTGGATCTATCCCGAGTCGAGCACTCAACTTTATGCGCGATTTGGAAAACGAATGTATGTTGTTGGGCATTCCCGCTAAGACTAGGCATAATGAGGTAGCGCCCAATCAGTTCGAGTTGGCACCCATTTATGAGGAAGCCAACTTGGCCGTAGATCATAATTCGTTGTTGATGGACATTATGGGGCGAGTTGCGTCTCGACATAATTTCAAAGTATTGTTGCACGAAAAGCCATTTGCGGGCATAAATGGATCGGGGAAGCACAATAACTGGTCGTTGACTACCGATACGGGAATCAATTTATTGGCACCCGGAAAAACCCCCATGAGCAATCTTCAGTTTTTAACCTTTTTTATCAACACCATAAAAGCGGTACACCAGCACGAAGCATTGTTGCGTGCGGCCGTGGCATCGGCCAGTAATGATCATCGATTGGGAGCGAACGAAGCACCTCCGGCAATCATTTCGGTGTTTATTGGTGATCAATTAACTAAGGTATTGGAGGAACTGGAAGGCGTTACTAAAGGGAAACTGTCGCCAAAGGAAAAAACAGAACTTAAACTTAATGTAGTTGGGAAAATCCCAGATGTGTTGCTGGATAATACCGACCGAAACCGTACCTCGCCATTTGCATTCACGGGAAATAAATTTGAGTTTCGAGCCGTGGGTTCCTCGGCCAACTGTGGTGACCCGATGACGGTTTTAAATACCATCGTAGCGAAGCAGTTAAAGGATTTTAAAGAAGAAGTAGATGTGCTAATCGATAAAAAAGGCTTAAAAAAGGACGAAGCTGTTTTTAACGTGTTGCGCGAGTATATTAAATCGACAAAAGCCATTTTGTTTGAAGGCAATGGCTACGGAAAAGAGTGGGAGGACGAAGCCAAAAAACGGGGGTTGAGTAACAACAAAACCACACCAGAGGCACTGAAAGCAAAAGTATCGAAACAAACCATCGCATTGTTTGAAGAAATGGGGGTGATGAGTAAAGTGGAAACCGAAGCCCGTTACGAAATCGAGATTGAATCGTACATCAAGCACGTTCAAATTGAAAGTAGGGTTTTGGGAGATATTGCTAGAAACCACATCGTACCCACGGCAGTAAAATATCAAAATGTTTTAATCGAGAACGTAAAAGGCTTAAAGGAAATATTTGATAAAAAGTTTACCGCGGTTTCAAAGGAACAGGTAAAGTTGATAGAAGAAATTTCGAGCCATATTGAGGGTATTAATGCGAATGTTACCAAAATGATTGACGAGCGCCGAGAGGCCAATGCCATTGAAAATATTGAAGAAAAAGCCATGGCCTATTGTAACAAGGTTAAGGCTTTGTTCGAAAAAATCCGTTACCATTGCGATAAATTGGAGCTTTTGGTGGACGATGAGCTCTGGCCGCTCACCAAATACAGAGAACTCTTATTTACTAGATAGTTAAAAAATCCTGCCTTAAAAAAGCAGGATTTTTTCATTCAAAAAACTACCTTTGCACCTCAATTCAACATTATGGGTCAAGAGGTATCAAAACGTTACGCCCAACGTGGCGTGTCGGCATCAAAGGAAGATGTTCACAGTGCAATTAAAAATATCGATAAAGGATTATTCCCTAAGGCATTCTGTAAAATCGTACCGGATTATTTGTCAAATAACGACGATTATTGCTTGATTATGCATGCCGATGGTGCCGGTACCAAATCCTCTTTGGCTTATATGTACTGGAAGGAAACGGGCGATATTTCCGTTTGGAAAGGCATTGCGCAAGATGCCTTGATTATGAATATTGACGATTTGCTTTGTGTTGGGGCTACCGATAATATCATGCTGTCTTCAACCATCGGAAGAAATAAAAACTTAATTCCGGGTGAAGTGATTTCGGCCATTATTAATGGTACTGAAGAACTTATTTCAGAATTAAAAAACTTTGGTGTTACGATCCATTCCACAGGTGGTGAAACGGCCGATGTGGGCGATTTGGTGCGTACCATTATTGTCGATTCTACTGTTACCGCCCGGATGAAGCGTGCAGATGTTATTGATAATGCAAACATCCAAGCGGGCGACGTTATTGTAGGATTGGAAAGTTTTGGGCAAGCCACTTATGAAAAAGAATACAATGGTGGTATGGGTAGCAATGGGTTGACTTCTGCGCGACACGATGTGTTCGGTAAGTATTTGGCCGAAAAATACCCTGAAAGTTTTGATGCCGCCGTGCCCGAAGATTTGGTCTATTCAGGAAATGTAAAATTAACCGATGCTGTTGAAAACGCCCCAATTGATGCTGGAAAATTGGTGCTGTCGCCAACTAGAACGTATGCGCCTATCATCAAAAAAGTACTGTCTAAATTTAATAGTGACTCGGTTCATGGAATGGTGCACTGTTCGGGTGGTGCGCAAACCAAAATACTTCATTTTGTAGATCAGTTCCATATTGTAAAAGATAATATGTTTCCTATTCCGCCGTTGTTCAAATTAATTCAAGAGCAATCCAAAACCGATTGGAAGGAAATGTACCAAGTGTTTAATTGCGGACACAGAATGGAGTTGTATGTAACACCAGAAATAGCAGAGGAGATTATCGAAATATCAAAATCTTTCAATGTTGATGCAAAAATTATTGGTAGGGTGGAAGCCTCAAAAACTAAAAAGCTCACAATAAAATCGGAGTTTGGTGAGTTTAATTATTGATTATTCCAAATTTTATCCAAAATGGAATGGTTGTTGATGAGAATGTAAATTTTTAAAACAAACCAACAAATTATGAAATATGCGTTTTTAGCATTGTTATGCTTCGTTTTTCATTCTGTACATGCGCAACCCGATTCCCTGTTCATCAAAAAAGTTGAAGAAAAATATACTGGTCCTCAATGGATTCAAAAAAACAAAGCTACTGTTGATTTAAGTGAGGTGGCTTTTTTCAATTGGAATTCTGGTGGAACCAATTCCATTTCCGGACTTTTGGGATTGGAGTCTTCTGCAAACTACTCCGATAAGTTTTTTTCTTGGAGAAATAATGTCATCGTTCAATACGGTATCAACAAACAAGAGGCAAGGGAGCTGAGAAAAACCGATGATTTGTTCGAACTTAATTCCAATCTCGGCTACAACCCAAATACGGGTTCGCACTGGTTTTATTCGGCCCGATTGAATTTTAGAACCCAGTTAGCCAATGGATATAAATATCCTAATACAGATGATCCCATTTCTAGATTGATGGCTCCCGGCTACCTGTTTTTTGGTGGCGGCATGGAGTATGGCAAAGATTTGGATAAAGTATCGTTATATTTTTCGCCATTAACCTTAAAGGCTACTTTTGTTTTGGATGAAGATTTGGCAAACTCTGGCGCGTTTGGGGTTACGCCTGCCGTTCTGGATATGAATGGTAACGTAATTGTACCGGGCGAACGTATTAGAAGAGAGGTGGGTATTTTGCTTACCAACAGCTATGAAATGGAAGTGGTGGAAAATATCGTTTTAAAAAACCAAATGAGTCTATATTCCGATTACATTAATAACTTTGGAAATGTAGATATCGATTGGCGATTGGATTTCGATTTTAAAGTGAACCAGTTTGTTAGGGCTACTTTTGGGTCGCATCTTAGATATGACGACGATATTAAAACCCAAGTTCCCTCGGCAACCGAAGAAGGGGAGTTTGATGAGGCTGGTGCCAAAGTGCAGTGGAAACAGTTTTTAGGCGTTGGGTTTGCTGTAGATTTTTAATAGTTGAAAATATTTCTTCTTTAAAAAATTTGTTAACATTTTGTATGTTGATAAATTTTAAAATACTAAAAATCAGTAACTTGTGTTTTTTTAAGAAAAACTTCATGATTTTTGTCATGTTTTAAATTGTATCTTTATGATTAATTTTAAAGTGTTAATTAATCTAAAAATACAGTTTGTTGATGAAAGCAGAACTTGCCAATACTTCACTTAAAACCTACACCCAAGATGAAGCTTTTAAGGCTTCGTTGGAATATTTTAAAAATGACGATTTAGCAGCACGTGTTTGGTTGAATAAATACGCCTTGAAAGATTCCGATGGAAATCTTTACGAACTTACACCCAACGATATGCATCGGCGAATAGCCAAAGAAATAGCTAGGGTAGAGGCAAAATATGCCAATCCGTTTTCTGAGGATGAGATTTTCGATTTAATTAAAGATTTTAAATATATCGTACCGCAAGGCAGTCCCATGGCGGGTATTGGTAATCCGTACCAAATTGCATCGCTTTCAAACTGTTTTGTTATCGGTAATTCTGGAGAATCGGATTCCTATGGCGGCATCATGAAGATAGACCAAGAGCAAGTGCAGTTGATGAAGCGCCGTGGTGGCGTGGGCCACGACTTGTCGCATATCCGTCCCAAAGGCTCGCCTGTAAAAAATTCTGCCTTAACATCAACGGGCATCGTGCCGTTTATGGAGCGGTATTCCAACTCTACCCGTGAGGTGGCGCAGGACGGTCGTCGTGGTGCATTGATGCTTTCGGTGTCGATTAACCACCCAGATTCCGAAGATTTCATCAACGCTAAATTGGAACAAGGCAAAGTAACGGGAGCCAATGTTTCGGTGCGCATTGATAACGATTTTATGAAAGCCGTAAAAAATGGCGGTGAATACATTCAAAAATATCCCATTTTTAGTGATAATCCGAAGGTTTCAAAAACTATCGAAGCCACTTCACTTTGGAAAAAAATAGTGCATAACGCATGGAAATCGGCCGAGCCCGGAATTTTGTTTTGGGATACCATAATCAATGAGTCCGTACCCGATTGCTATGCCGATTTAGGATATAAAACGGTATCGACAAACCCGTGCGGCGAAATTCCATTATGTCCTTACGATTCATGTAGATTGTTGGCCATTAACCTGTTTTCGTACGTTGAAAATCCATTTACAGAGCAGGCTGAATTCAATTTTGAATTATTCAAAAAACACGTCGCCGCGGCCCAGCGCATCATGGACGATATTATCGATTTGGAATTGGAAAAAATCGATAAGATTATGGAAAAGATTGATGCCGACCCCGAATTAGACGAGGTAAAATCAATTGAACGAAACCTGTGGGTGAATATTCAAAAGAAAGCAAAAGAAGGCCGCAGAACAGGTGTAGGCATAACGGGTGAAGGCGATATGCTGGCGGCTCTAGGCATCCGGTACGGTAGCAAAAAAGGAAATGCTTTTTCTCTGGAAGTGCATAAAACTTTGGCCATAGCAGCTTACCGCGCTTCGGTGCACTTGGCGAAAGAGCGTGGTGCTTTTGGTGTTTTTGATGCCGAGCGAGAAAAGAACAATCCGTTTATCAACCGTTTAAAGGAAGCCGATAGCCAACTGTATTACGAAATGTTGGAGTACGGTAGGCGTAACATTGCGTTATTGACCATTGCGCCAACGGGCACTACCAGTTTAATGACGCAAACCACCTCGGGTATTGAGCCTGTTTTTATGCCGGTGTATAAAAGACGAAGAAAAGTAAATCCCAACGATAAAGATGTACGTGTGGATTTTGTTGATGAAGTGGGCGATTCGTGGGAAGAATATGTGGTGTTCCACCATCGTTTTAAACAATGGATGGAAGTGAATAACATCGATACGTCTAAAAATTATTCGCAGGAAGACCTCGATGCATTGATTAAAAAATCGCCGTATTACAAGGCCACGTCCAACGATGTGGACTGGTTGAGCAAAGTGAGCATGCAGGGTGCTATTCAAAAGTGGGTGGACCATTCTATTAGTGTGACCATCAACCTTCCCAACGATGTTTCCGAAGAATTAGTGGGCGAATTGTATTTAAAAGCTTGGGAAGAAGGCTGTAAAGGGGTAACGGTGTATCGCGATGGTTCGCGCTCTGGGGTGTTGATTTCCAATGAGGAAAAAAAGGAAGAGCCAGCGGAAGAAACCTTGACCACTTTCCCCACCAAACGTCCGCAAGTTTTGGAAGCCGACGTGGTACGCTTTCAAAATAATAAGGAAAAATGGATTGCCTTTATCGGTTTGATTGATGGCAAACCTTATGAGATTTTTACTGGTTTGGCCGATGATGAGGATGGTATTTTAATTCCGCGTTGGGCGAATAACGGACTTATTATTAAAAATAGAAATGAAGACGGCACAAAGCGTTACGACTTTCAATATAAAAACAAAAGAGGGTACAAAACCACTATTGAAGGGCTGTCGCATAAATTCAACCCCGAATATTGGAATTATGCCAAGTTGATTTCAAGCACCTTACGGCACGGTATGCCCATCGATAAAATTGTGGACTTAATTAACAGTTTGCAGCTCGACAGTGAGTCCATCAACACTTGGAAAAACGGTGTAGGCCGTGCTTTAAAACGTTACGTGGAAGACGGGACCCAAGCCAAAGGGCAGCACTGCGACAATTGTAAATCTGAAAACTTAATTTATCAAGAAGGCTGTTTAACCTGTAAGGACTGTGGGTCTTCAAAATGTGGGTAAACGTATTCCCTTGAAAAAGGGAATCTCATAAAACAAAGTAAGGAGGCTATTTAGCTTCCTTTTTTTGTAGTTCAAAATTAGATAGGAATTTGTCAATTTTCAGCAAATAATTCCTGCATGGTAAATTCATAAATTATCGTATTTTTGATTCCCAATAAAAAAGGCAGATGTTAGAGAAATTACAAATAATAAAACAGCGTTTTGATGAGGTTAGCGATTTGATTATCCAGCCGGATATTATCTCAGACCAAAAGCGTTATATCGAGTTGAATAGGGAGTACAAAGACCTTCGGGTGTTGATGGATAAGCGCGAACAATACGTTGAACTGACCAATAATTTAGCGGAGGCTGAAGAAATTATTTCGGATGGAAGTGATGCCGAAATGGTGGAAATGGCTAAAATGCAGTATGATGAAGCGAAAGAGGGCATTCCAAAATTGGAAGAAGAAATAAAAGTTCTTTTAATACCCAAAGACCCCGAAGACGCTAAAAATGCGGTGGTGGAACTACGCGCAGGAACCGGTGGCGACGAGGCCAGTATTTTTGCGGGCGATTTGTTTAGAATGTACACCAAATATTGCGAAAGCAAAGGTTGGCGAGTAGATACGGTCGATTTTAGCGAGGGTACGAATGGTGGCTTTAAGGAAATTCAGTTTGAAGTATCGGGCGAAGACGTTTATGGTACGTTAAAATTCGAAGCTGGTGTACACCGTGTACAGCGTGTACCGCAAACCGAAACCCAAGGCCGTGTGCATACCAGTGCGGCAACGGTGATGGTGTTTCCTGAAGCCGAGGAGTTTGATGTGGAAATCAATCCTAAAGATGTGCGTATCGATTATTTCTGTTCTTCGGGACCTGGTGGGCAGTCGGTAAACACCACCTATTCGGCGGTACGTTTAACGCATATCCCCACGGGACTGGTGGCGCAGTGTCAAGACCAAAAATCGCAGCATAAAAACAAGGAAAAAGCCTTTAAGGTACTGCGCTCGCGTTTGTACGATTTAGAGTTGGCCAAAAAGCAAGAGGAAGATGCCGCCAAGCGAGGCAGTATGGTAAGCAGTGGCGATAGAAGTGCTAAAATTAGAACCTATAATTACCCGCAAGGCCGTGTAACCGACCACAGAATTGGGTTGACGCTTTATGATTTATCGAATATTGTAAATGGCGATATCCAAAAAATAATAGACGAATTGCAATTGGCCGAAAACACTGAAAAGTTAAAAGCTAACGACGATACTATTTAAGCCGAACATGAATTCCTGCGAAAGCAGGAATCTTTTTATCGTTTTATGAAAAAATGGTCTTTGTATATAATTATTCTTTTTCTTCTACCTGTTGTGGTTGAAGCCCAAGTTACAGAAGACAGTACACAAGAATCTTTAGGTTTTCGGCAAGAACTAAAAAAAACGTTCATTGAAGGGCCGAGTAAAGAAGATTGTTTAGATAAAATCTTAAATTTTGAAAGTGAATTTCTTGCCAATCTAAAAGCGTTGGAAGGCTACTCATGGGATGAAGATAGGTTTACAGCTCGGTTGGAAATATCGGATGATAAGCGAGTTTATGTAGAGTTGGTTCCTTATAATTTTGAGTGTGAAGTGCGCAAAACGGCAACATTTGTTGTACCAAGAAACTTTGGTTTTATTGATCATAAAAATGAAATTATTAGTGATTTACTATGGATTTCTAAACTTATTTGCAGTGATAAGGAGTTCGAAAAAATCAAAAGGATTTTAACAGAAGCTAATGAATCAATGGTAGAGCCTCAAAACGAAATGTTTATATTTTTGTATCCAAAGTTTGAGGAAAATGGTTTTGATGAAAAAGAAGTATTGAATACTTTTTTCGTTTTTTTTCAAAAGGAACTAGATTCAAATAGATATACAATTATTTATAATTAAAAAATGACCACAACCGAACTTATCAACCAAATCCGTAAAAAAAAATCCTTTCTCTGTATAGGGCTGGATGTCGATTTAAATAAAATTCCGCAGCACCTTTTAAAAGAGGAAGATCCTATTTTTGCGTTCAATAAAGCCATTATTGATGCAACGCACCATTTGTGTGTGGCTTATAAGCCCAATACGGCGTTTTATGAAGCATACGGATTAAAAGGTTGGAAAGCGCTCGAAAAAACCATAAAATATATCAACGAAAAGCATCCTGAAATTTTTACCATTGCCGATGCCAAACGTGGCGATATCGGTAACACGAGCACCATGTATGCGCAAGCCTTTTTTGAAGATTTGGCATTCGATTCGGTTACCGTAGCTCCTTATATGGGTAAGGATTCGGTGGAACCATTTTTAGCATTTGAAAACAAACATACTATTCTTTTGGCACTGACTTCCAATGCTGGGGCGTTCGATTTTCAAACAAAAACCGTTGACGGAAAAGAATTGTACAAACAAGTTCTGGAAACCTCTAAAACTTGGAAAAACTCAGAAAATTTAATGTACGTGGTTGGAGCGACCAAAGCGGAATATTTAGCGGATATTAGAGAAATTGTTCCAGATAGTTTTTTATTGGTGCCTGGTGTGGGCGCTCAAGGCGGTAATTTACAGGATGTTTGTAAATATGGTATGAGTGAGAATGTTGGGCTATTGATTAACTCTTCACGAGGTATTATTTACGCTTCCGGTGGTGAAGATTTTGCAGCCGCCGCGGCAAGCAAAGCGGAAGCACTTCAAAAGGAAATGGCCGTTGAGCTAGGCTAACTTTTAACAAAAAAAGCATTGGTAACAGTTAACGATCAAATTGGGCAAGTATTACGTTTTGATAGGCTTCCCAAGCGAATCGTTTCGTTAGTGCCGAGCCAAACTGAGTTGTTATGCGATTTGGGTTTGGGGACTCAGGTGGTTGGAGTTACGAAATTTTGTGTTCATCCTGGGCATATAAAAAGCCAATCGACCATTGTTGGCGGTACGAAGCAAATTCATTTAGATAAGATTCGTAATTTAAAGCCCGATATTATTCTTGGTAATAAAGAGGAAAATACCAAAGCCATTGTCGAGGCTTGCCAAGCCATTTGTCCTGTTCATGTTTCCGATATTTTTACTGTGGATGACAGTGTCGAATTGATAAAACAATATGGAATATTGTTCGATAGGCAGGGCAAAGCAGACGAACTGGTGTCGACTATTCGAAAAGAGATGAACGAGTTTACAGATTTTGTTCAAAACCGTTCCGTTAGAAAAGTAGCTTACTTCATTTGGAAAAATCCGTGGATGGTTGTTGGGAATAATACTTTTATAAACCACTTACTGCAACTCAATAAATTTGAAAATGCGTATGGGCACATAGCCCGTTACCCAGAAATTGAATTGACCGATTTAAGCCTAAATACAAAAATAGATTTGGTGTTGCTATCCTCAGAGCCCTTTCCATTTTCTCAAAACCATAAAAATGAGGTGCAGAAATTTTACCCCAATGCTACCGTGCTTTTGGTTGATGGCGAAATGTTTTCGTGGTACGGCCCTAGGTTAACTAAGGCTTTTGGTTATTTTAAAAAGCTGCATAGAAATTTTTAGGACAATAATCTGTTAATAATAAGTTTAGGAGGAAGGTCGTGTTTTTTTTTTCAAATAAAGTACTTGTTGTATATCGTTGGCACGAATAGGTTTAACTAAATACCCTTTAATTTCTTCAATGGATTTAGCTCTTTTTAGATCCTTAGCATCTACAGAAGAGGTAATTATAAATACCTCTGGGTGATAATTATATTTTTCATTGAAGTTTTGTATAAGTTTTAAAAAGCCCCAACCGTCAACAACGGGCATGTTTAAATCTAAAAAAATAATCATCGGTAGATTTTCTAAATGGTTAATGTTTTTAGAAATATAATCATAGGCGTATTTACCATTTTCAAACATTAAAATATCTTTGGCTATATAGCCTACATTTTGAAGCAGTTTGCTGGTTACTTTCCTAAACAATAAATTATCGTCAATAATCGCTATTTTGCTCATTTTTCAGTTTAATTCTAACTATGGTTCCTTTGTTCACTTTGCTGAATAAATCTACTTGTCCGTTAAGCCTCGAAACGTACAATTTTAAATAATAAAGCCCATAACCGCTGGACGATTTGCTGGCTTTATGGAAGCGTTTTCCTTTTTTAAAAATATCCTCTTTATGTAAAGAGGCGTCAAAACCAATACCATTGTCTTTATATAGAATATAAAAATTATTTCGAGCTCTATAGGTCGAAATATTGATTTTGAGTTCGTCGGTCGTTTTTTTGAATTTGAATGAATTGGTAATTAGGTTGTTGAAAATATTGTTGATGTAGCTTTTGGGCAATTCAATATCGGCTTCAATTTTTGAATGGAAAATCGTGTTATCTGGTTTTAAATATTCCAGCTCTTGGTAGATATTCTCTAGACTTTTAGAAAGTGTTATTTTATTCGGGAATTGGTTGTCAATATCCCGAATAAATTTGTGGTAATTAATCAATGCATTTAATCCATAATTGAGACTTTCAACATTGGTTACATACATACTCTCCAATTCAGGGATATTTATGTCGTTGTTTCTAGCCGAATCTTTATAATAAGAATAAAGTTCTTTCAGGGCAATTATGGGCTCTCTTAAATTGTGTGAGGTAATCGAGGCAAAATCTTCCAAATACAGGTTTTTTTCATTCAATTCTTCAACAAGCAATCTCAGCCTTTTATTGGTTTCTTCAATCTTTTTTGATTTTTGGGAAATGTCTTTGTAGTAATCGATAAACTTAAACGAATAAAGAAACATACTAATGAATATCGAAAAGTTTAAGAATAGGAATATAAAGTATTCGCCAGCAGTGATGTCTATGAAATTTAAAAATGTCAGGACAGATACGGTTGTGGTCACTATTATCGGTCCCAAGAAGAATAACGGAAAGTAATAAAATGGGTGTCATTGGTTAAATGGAAGGTGTTTAAGTTGTAAACGGCTTATTTTTTTAACCAGCAGTAGTTCAAAAATAGAAATTGAGTTTATAAAGAATAAGATTGAAGTGTTCCAGCTTAAAGTCCTAAAGCCTAAAATGTTTTTAAAGATATCCCCTTCATTGAATAAATAGTAAAAAATGGCGAAGGAAGAAATGATGTAGGTTATGGAGTTTAAGGATAAAAAAACACTATTTCTATCTTTAAACTTTACTAAATAAAGTGAAGTATATATCAAAATAAACATAACAATAGTTATGAGAGACGATGGAGCCAAAATTTCAACTTCAGAAATATCAAAAAAGGTGTAGCCAAGCTGGATGGCTTGTAAAGATAGTCCGGATACAAATAAAACTTTAAAGGAGCCTTCTTTGTTAATTAGATATAGCGCAGCCAATATAATGAAGCTTATACTGGTAACCACTTTCATGGTAGCGTCAGGGTTTATGCTGTGCCCGGTAAAAAAGTTCTCGGTTTGATGGGTGAACCATGAGTACGCGTTGATTGCAGCAGTTAATGCCGTAATAAATACTGTAAACTTATAAGACAGAAGCGTGTTGGGCTCTATATATTTCTTAAGTGTTTTCAACATTTATCATCGTAATTTACTTGAAAAATTACGATAATATAGTAGTATAAACAAGAAAATTCTTTAATAAAATTAAATTTATGAGCCTATTCTTATTTGTGTTAAATGTTGACGATAGATTTTGTTAGTGACAGATTGTTGTGTGGTTAACAAATAGGCTAAAACTAAGAAAGCTGACCAGCTTCCTTAAATTCTACCTTGCTAACATCGTCAACAAAATGAGCAATTCTGCGTTCTAAATCTTTTAAACTTACCAATTTGTTAAGGTTGGGCTTTATTTTTCCTACTTTGCAAAAATGTGTATTCATAACGTTCCTTTTTATATGTAAAATACGTATAAATGTCTTATTTAGACGTGATTGGAATGTTAAGGAATTGATAAAAATTAAAGTACTGTTTTTTGCGGATCGCGATATAGGTATTTCAGCTTGTTTAATTTGTTGAGTAGTTTTATGGCTTTGTACTCAGAAATGTCGCTAAGCGCCGAGTCGGTTTGCCTAAAATTATAGGCTTGCTCAACTAAACTTTTGTATTGTTGGTGCAATTTGTCGCGGCGGGTTTTTATTTGGTCATATTGTTCCATGATTGACTGAATAACAAGTACTTAAATATACATTTTTTTGTTGATATGCAAAAGAGCCCTTATTGTTTTTTTGGAATAAATAATATAGGCCCTTTATTAATGGGGTACTGGGAAGGACTAAAGTTATTAACACAAAAAAACCGAACGTAAAAAAGCGTTCGGTAGTGTTCCTTTATGTTTGTAGTGTTTAATCTTGCAAAGCAAAAACCTTTCGTAATAAATCGGTGGTTCTTGAAGATACTTTGGTTCTTATGTCTTTTTCTTCGATGGCAATCATGGTATAAACGCCTTTAAGGGCTTCACCGGTTACATAGTCGGTTAAATCTGGGTTAACGTTGTTTGTAAACGGGATATTATTGTATCGGGTTATTAGGTTGTTCCAAATTTCATCGGCACCAACCTTGCTAAACGAATTTTTTATCACCGGATTAAACTTATCGTAAAGCGCCGTTTGTGTTTTGTTCGTTAAATATTGGGTAGCGGCATTATCACTACCCAACAGGATGTTTTTGGCATCGGCAAAGGTGATGTCTTTTACGGCGTCAACAAAAATAGGAGCGGCTTCCTTAACGGCATCTTCCGCCGCTCGGTTAAGTACTTTTAAGCCCTCGTCGGCCAAGTTGCTCAATCCAATGTCCCGTAGAGTCTTATCTACTTTCTGTAATTCTTCGGGCAGTAAAATTTTAACCAATTCGTTTTTGTAAAATCCGTCGGTTTGCATCAGTTTTGTTACTTGTTTGTCGATACCAAAATCCAGTGCTTGTCTTAGTCCGGAGGCAATTTGGTCGTTACCAATGGTTTCTCCTTGGGGTAATTGGTTTACCACTTGTTGAAGTTCGGCACAGGCCGTTAGATTAAAAATAAGAATAACGGCAAACAGTTTTCGGATCATGATTTTGGGGCTTTAATTCATATATTAATTAGGAAAAGATAACCGTTTTATTGTTGTAAACCATCACTTTTCTGTTGGAATGGAGTTTAACGGCATTGGCCAAAACGATTTTTTCGAGGTCACGGCCTTTGGTGATTAAATCGGAAATGGAATGTGCATGCGTCACTCGGGTAACGTCCTGTTCAATAATAGGGCCGGCATCCAATTCTTCGGTAACATAATGGCTGGTAGCTCCAATAATTTTAACACCGCGCTTGTATGCCGAATGGTAAGGTTTGGCACCCACAAAAGCGGGAAGGAATGAATGGTGGATGTTTATAATTTTATTGGGGTATTTATCGATAAGCTTACTGGAAACGATCTGCATGTACCTAGCCAAAACAATAAAATCGATTTGGTGTTTTTCCAGTAGTTCCAGTTGTTTGTTTTCGGCGGCCTCTTTGGTGGTTTTGGTTACCGGTATGTGGTGAAATGGAATGTTGAAACTATCGGCAATAGGCTTTAAGGTATCGTGGTTGCTGATGATGAAAGGGATTTCCAAATTAAGTTCACCGGAGTTGTAACGGCCTAAAAGGTCATACAGGCAATGATCGTACTTAGAAATAAAAAGAGCCATTTTCGGTTTTCTTTCAGAGGAATAAATACGCCACTTCATTTTAAAACGTTCGGCGATATTGGTTTTAAATTCCGCTTTAAAGACTTCGGTGTTAAACGAATCCGATCCAAATTCACTTTCCAAACGCATAAAAAATATGTTTTGCTCGCGGTCCACATGTTGGTCTATGTAAACAATATTTCCTTGGTTGCCTGCAATAAAATTGGTGACCGATGCAATAATATAAGGTCGGTCTTTACAGTGTATTAAAATGGTAATTTTATTCATGAAATTCCTAAGCTTTAAGGGCTAAAAATAATGTAAAAATAAGTTAGGGCAGAATTCAGGAAATAATTTTGGATAATTTTTTGAATACCTGTTCTTTTTTTGAATATTTCGTAAATTGCAATAATAATATCCAACGTTTTTTACGAATGAAACAACAAACGCCCTATAAGCCAAAACACCATGTAAGGATAGTTACTGCTGCTTCACTTTTTGATGGCCACGATGCTTCCATTAATATTATGCGCCGAATTATTCAGGCCACCGGGGTGGAAGTGATTCATTTGGGGCACGACCGAAGCGTTGAAGAGGTGGTCAATACGGCCATTCAGGAAGATGTACACGCCATTTGCTTAACCTCGTACCAAGGTGGCCACAACGAATATTTTAAGTATATGTACGACCTTTTAAAAGAAAAAGGGGCAGGGCATATCAAAATTTTTGGTGGTGGCGGTGGTGTTATTTTGCCTTCGGAAATTAAGGAGCTGATGGATTATGGCATTGCCCGAATTTATTCACCCGATGATGGTCGGGAAATGGGCTTGCAGGGCATGATCAACGATTTGGTTGAAAAAGCCGATAGCCCAAGCCCATCCCTTACCCTTCCCAAAGGGATGGGAATTAAAGAATCCCTAATGGATAAAGATTTTAATACAATAGCAAGGTTGATTTCTTTTGCAGAGAACGAACCTAGCGAATTCAAGACCTTATTTTCGAATTTGAGTGAGTGTTCCCCTCCTTCGGAGGGGTTAGGGGAGGCTTCTATTCTAGGCATAACCGGTACGGGCGGCGCAGGAAAATCCAGTTTGGTTGATGAGTTGGTGCGTCGGTTTTTAAAGGATTTTCCTGAGAAAACGGTAGGTATTATTTCTGTTGACCCCTCAAAACGAAAAACTGGCGGAGCGCTTTTGGGTGACCGCATCCGGATGAATGCCATCAACAATCCGCGGGTTTATATGCGCAGTTTGGCTACACGGCAGTCTAACTTGGCATTGTCAAAACACGTTAATGAAGCCATTCAGGTTTTAAAGGCTGCGGCATTCGATTTGATTATTTTGGAAACCTCAGGTATTGGGCAATCGGATACCGAAATTACAGAGCATTCCGATGTTTCGCTTTACGTAATGACCCCCGAATTTGGGGCAGCTACCCAATTGGAAAAGATTGATATGTTGGATTTTGCCGATTTGGTCGCCATCAATAAATTCGATAAAAGAGGGGCGCAAGACGCTCTTCGTGATGTGAAAAAACAATATATGCGCAACCACAATCTTTGGGACGTTTCGCAAGACGATTTGCCAGTTTTCGGCACTATTGCCTCACAGTTTAACGACCCAGGGATGAATAACCTGTATCAAGCGGTTATTTCAAAACTGAATGAAAAAACAGGAGCCGATTTAAAATCTTCATTTACAGTTTCAAAGGAAAGCAGTGAGAAACTTTATATCATTCCGCCGTCAAGGGTACGTTATCTTTCCGAAATTTCGGAGAATAATCGCCATTACGATAAACAGGCTTCCGAACAAGTTGAAATCGCTCAAAAATTGTATGGTATTTATAAAACGATATTATCGGTATCTAACATCATTGCAAGTGAAACAAAGCAATCTTTCCTTGACAAACAAGGATTAAATAGTGATGAGATTCTTCGACAAGCTCAGAATGACAAATCGGGTGTCATTCCGATGGAAGGAGGGATGACTGACAAGGAATCTCAAAAGCAATTGTTAAAACTGTTATTCAAAGAGTTCGACCGAATAAAACAACAGCTTAAAACCAAACATTGGGAAACTATTTTAGGATGGGAAGATAAAGTGAACCGCTATAAAAACCCAGTTTATACATTCAAAGTTCGGGATAAGGAAATCAAAATAGAAACACATACAGAGTCGTTGTCGCATACGCAAATTCCGAAAGTGGCTTTGCCTAAATTCCAAGCTTGGGGCGATATTTTGCGCTGGTGTTTACAGGAAAATGTTCCAGGGGAGTTTCCGTTTACAGCAGGGCTTTACCCGTTTAAAAGAACAGGTGAAGACCCCACCCGAATGTTCGCTGGCGAGGGTGGGCCAGAGCGCACCAATAGACGATTTCATTACGTGAGTGCGGGGTTGCCTGCCAAACGTTTATCTACCGCTTTCGATAGTGTAACGCTTTACGGCAACGATCCCGATTACCGCCCCGATATTTACGGAAAAATAGGGAATGCTGGTGTTTCTATTTGTTGCCTCGACGATGCCAAAAAACTCTATTCCGGATTTAATTTGGCCGATGCCATGACGTCCGTTAGTATGACCATTAATGGGCCAGCCCCAATGCTATTGGGCTTTTTTATGAATGCCGCCATAGATCAGCAATGCGAAATCTATATCAAAGAAAATGGATTGGAAGATGAGGTTGAAACCAAAATAGCTGAAATCTATAAAGGTAAAGAGCGCCCCAAATATAACGGAGCTTTGCCCGATGGAAACAACGGATTGGGATTGATGCTTTTGGGCGTTACGGGCGACCAAGTATTGCCAGCTGAAGTTTACAAAAAAATTAAAAAAGCCACTTTATCGCAAGTACGCGGTACGGTACAGGCCGATATTTTAAAAGAAGACCAAGCGCAAAACACTTGCATTTTTTCAACCGAATTTGCCCTGCGTTTAATGGGCGATGTGCAGGAATATTTCATTCAAAACCAAGTGCGTAATTTCTATTCGGTGTCTATTTCGGGTTATCATATTGCAGAGGCTGGCGCCAATCCCATTACGCAATTGGCGCTAACGCTGTCCAATGGTTTCACTTACGTAGAATATTACTTGAGCCGTGGTATGGACATCAATAAGTTTGGACCGAATCTGTCGTTTTTCTTTTCTAATGGTATCGACCCCGAATATGCCGTTATTGGGCGTGTGGCCAGAAAAATTTGGTCTAAAGCCATGAAATATAAGTACGGAGCCAATGCCCGGGCACAAATGCTGAAGTATCATATTCAGACTTCCGGCAGAAGTTTACATGCGCAAGAAATCGATTTTAACGATATCCGTACCACGCTCCAAGCCTTGTATGCCATTTACGATAACTGCAATTCGTTGCACACCAATGCCTATGACGAGGCTATTACCACGCCCACCGAAGAATCGGTACGTCGTGCTATGGCCATTCAACTGATTATTAACAAAGAATTGGGCTTGGCGAAAAATGAAAACCCCATTCAGGGGTCGTTTATTATTGAAGAACTGACCGATTTGGTGGAAGAAGCCGTTTTGTTGGAATTTGATAGGATTACTGAGCGCGGCGGTGTTCTGGGCGCTATGGAAACCATGTACCAGCGCAGTAAAATACAGGAAGAAAGTCTGTATTACGAAACCTTGAAACACAGTGGAAAATTCCCAATTGTTGGAGTGAATACCTTTTTGAGCAGTAAAGGTTCGCCAACAATTTTGCCCATGGAAGTGATTCGGGCAACAGAGGAAGAAAAAGAATTTCAGATAAAAACGCTGCAAAACCTTCACAAGCACAACCAAACGGAAGCATTATTAAAGGCGCTTCAGCAAAAGGCCATCAATAATGAAAATATTTTTGAATCGTTGATGGAAGTTTGTAAAGTCTGTTCACTTGGGCAAATCACCCAAGCGTTGTTTGAAGTGGGCGGGCAGTACCGTCGAAATATGTAAGCAGGATTCCAATTTAGTAGAGCTAAGCGAAGACTAAATTGTGAATATCGCTTACTCTGAGCGTAGCCGGAGGGGCTGTCAACCACTCTTTTTCATAAAAATGATGTAATCGCTTATGCTGAACCTTTCGGCTTAATCCTTTATCTAACCTAGCTGTGATGCTGAAGACAAACTTAGCCGTAGCATCCCAGAAAAACTATTTTCTTTTTTTTAGGAAAAATTGAAAACCGGCTACTTAAAATTCTTCATAAATAATGCCTCTTTTTGTGAAAATCCCCGTCTATTATAATGAAAAGATCATAAAAAATACAGAGAACTCCTTTTTTTATTAGATATAAAAGGCCTTAAAAAAGTAGAAGTAGCTGAATGCTTGCAACGCCCGTTGCCAACCGTAAAATCGCAAATTCAACGAGGACGAAAACTCATTGCCCAAGGTTTTATGGATTGTTACGATTTTTAAGTTAAATGACGATGGTTTTCTAGTGGGCGAACTCAAAGCCAAGGAAGATTATAAGGTTTGTCATTAAAGCTCAATGAATTTAGTATCAGTTTCGTAAAACGAAATATTTTTTTCAGTATTACCATTTTGGTAATTTACTTAATGTTTTATTGTCAGAAATTTAATGTAAAGAATAACGTATTTTAGTATATTTGTTAGCAAGCAAGTTGCTGGTTTACATGCAAATATTAAACGATATTTTACGAACCTACCAAAAATGGTATATCAATTACTGCGGCCTATTTAATGATGAAAGAGAAGACAGCTTACCCTTTTTTAGAGACAAACTGTTTTTATCCATTTTATCCTTATCCATTGTATTAGGGGCTATAGCGTATATACCCAGCGCTATTTTTGCCCTGCTTAATGGCGATTATTACATATTTGTTGTAGATACTCTTGGTATATTGCTGCTTTACTTTATAGCCTTCAATAAGTCAGTTGCGCTTCATGTTAAAAAGAATATTTTTGCTGGGATTTTCTTTGTTATTGCATTCACTTTATTGGTTTTTATAGGGCTTCAAGGTAATGGTGCTATTGTAATTTTTACGCCCAATATTTTAATTACGCTGTACAGCGGAAGGAAGGCCGGGCTATATTCCGTTGGCTTAACCACATTAATTTACGGTGTTTTTCTGGTTTGTTCCTATTTTCAATTGGTAGATTTGCCCATTTTCAGTCTTGACGATTTTAATCTGATGTTTATCGTTTTTGTAAACAACATCATCTTTACGTTGTTTATCGTCTTTTCAATATCCTATTTAATAGACATGTTGTATTCATCATTACTGAAGCAAAACAAGCTTAGGGAAGCGCTCAACGAAGAACACGAAAATCTATTGATAGCCAAGGAAAAAGCAGAACAATCCGATAGGTTAAAAACTGCATTTTTGGCTAATATGAGCCACGAAATAAAAACGCCCATGTACGGTATATTGGGTAGTGTTGACGTTTTAAAATCATATAATACAGATGATGCCGAATATCAAGAATACCTTCAGGTCATTGAAACAACCAGTATTCGGTTGTCCGATGTCATTTCAGATGTGGTAAACGTATCAAAAATAGAAACCGGATTAATGAGGGTAAATATTAAAACCTTCAATATACAAGATACTATTAACGAAGTTTTAAAGCCTTTTATATTTATTTCACAACGGAAGCATATTAAAATAATTAAAAATATAAGTGTGTCCTATAATGAAAGTTTGGTTTTAACAGATAAAGAGAAATTTGAAACGGTACTTCGGCATATTTTGCAAAATGCATTTAAGTTTACCCATGAAGGCTTTGTTGAAATAGGATGTTCGAAGCCCGATAAAGCGTTTTTAGAGTTTTATGTAAAGGATTCTGGTATTGGGATTTCAATAGGCGACATCCAATCTGTATTCCAACCATTTTACCAAGTGGATGCAGAGCATAAAAAAGCTTTGCACGGATCGGGATTGGGCTTGAGTTTGGCTAAATCGTATATAGAAATGTTGGGTGGCGAAATTAATATTGAAAGCAAGGAAAACGGAGGAACCACCGTATGGTTTACCATTTACTCCGATTTTGAAAGCATTAAATGAAGTATAAGTTGATTTTGGTTTTAAATCACAGCCATTCATCCCTTTTTTTTACAATAAAAACCTGTTCATGGTTGTATGTAAGCCATTAATCTAATTTATTTTTACTTTTTTTATTTCCAGTGGAATGGGGTTTAATTTTATGTAGGTCAGTATGTTAAAGGCATCTGGCAACCCAAACATTAAAATCTTTACCTATGGAAGCAACATTAAAGTACACGTTTAAAAGACGTTCGGAAAACCATTTGGATTGGTTAATTAACATTGTAAAATCTGAAAAGTACTATCAATTGGAAGCTAGTATTGTTAAGCTAAAAGCAGGAATGTATAATAAATAAAAACCTAGTGATTATAAATACTAAACCCCGAAGTTTCTATAAATTTCGGGGTTTTTGTTTGTTTTAACGCAACCCATTTCAGTTTTTGTCATCTTATTAAAAACTTAACCCAAAGAAATGAACCGTTTTATCTATGTTATTTTGGTGCTGATTTTAGGTGGTTGTTCTTCCAACGACAACGGTAAACCCAGAGAAAATGAGACCTTATTGGGTCAATGGAAACTCGTTGAGCAATTAATGGATCCCGGCGATGGTAGTGGTACGTTTAAACCAGTAACGAGCAATCGTACTTTTGAGTTTTTTAGTGATGGCTCGGTAACGGTTAATGGGGATATGTGCTATATTACTACTGAAATTAACGATGAAACCACGGGTACTTTTATTGAAACTCATGAAAGCGATTGGCATGATGGTGAAATAACACCGCCAGATTGCAGTTTTGAGGGCGCTAAAATCTATTACCAAATAGAGGGCGAAAACTTAATTTTGTGGTATCAATGTATTGAAGGCTGTGGACAAAAATTCGTTAAAATTCAAACGGACAAATAATTACAAGCTGAGCATCCACGAGCGTTGAAGCTTTTTGAATTTCTTCAGCTCGCTACGTAAAATGGGCAAAAAATCCTTTCCGTTGCTGTTGGAACGTTCCAATCTATAAGAGTTTTTATAAAGCTTGTTGGTTAATTTTCGCAACGAAGCTAAATGTTTGTGCTTTTTATCAGAATAACGTTGTAGTTCGGCATTCAAAATCTCGGGGGCCAACGACACCGATTGCTGCACAATATCGCCCGAAAAGTAGATGTTTGGGTCTTCAGAACCGTCTGGTTTTAAAAGCGATAGGTCGTCATTTAGGTAGGTTGAAATGTTTTGCGATAGCGCAAAAATCTCTAAGGCTTTTTTATAAACCGGTAAATCCGATAGGTTTGATGGGGTATTGTGTAACATAATCTATTCCAAAAAGCAATTTTATCAAAATTACTCACAAGACAGGAGATTCTTCTTTAGGTTTTAAAGTAAAATTGTATTTTTGGTTTAATATTTAATTTTTTAATATTGATTTTCTTTTAAATGAGTGTCGATTCGATTAACAGCAAGATTTTAAGGTGTTTGCAGCAAAATGCAAGGATGAGCAATGCCGAAATTGGCCGGCAAGTGGGCATTAGTTCGCCGGCGGTTTCAGAACGTATAAAAAAGATGGAAGACCTCGGCATCATTGAAGGGTACAAAGCCATTGTTTCGCCTTTTGAAATTGGCTATCAACTAAAAGCCATTATCACTTTGAGGGCTTTTATGGGGAAATTAAAGCCCTTTTTGGAAAAGGTAAAAACCTATGAAGAGGTGATAAATTGTTACCGCATTACGGGCGATGAAAATATAGTGATGGAAGTGGTTTTAAAAAACAACAAGCACTTGGAGTCTTTTATCGACCAATTGATTACTTATGGGGAATCGAAAACACAAATAGTATTGTCGCGCGTAGTGAAGCAAAAAGAGGTGGTTCCCATAAAATAGCGATGTTATTCAAAATCATCGGGATTAAATGGGATATCGTCATCTGGATCTTTATCATCGTAATTTACGCCCGGCGGATTGAAAAGCCCCCAACGGTCAATAATATAATTCCATTGGTCAAATGTTTTTACCCATTCGGCAAACAAGATTCTAAATTGGTCTACTTCTTTCCGTAGCAAATCTAAATATTCAATATCCTTAAAGCCGTGCATCTCAATGCCACGGGCATCGGTTATCAATTCCCTGGCACATTTCCTAATAATAGCGGCGTTTTCCATTTTTATGTCGTACAGCATATCTTCACCCGATGCGCCAGCTATTTTTGCAGGAATCGTTAACGCATTTTCCTTTAAATAGCTCAGGTTGTGTTTAAGCACCTCTGCTTCAATATCGTGCTCAAAATCGATGTCTGTTTTTTCAACGCTATCCACAATATGGTCTACCAATAGCTGAATTTCCATGGCTTTTTTAAAAATTGGTAGTTTTTCCCATTGCTCTTTCATGCTTCTGTGCGTTTAAAAATTGTAAGTTGTTTTAAAGAGAATTTCAGTTTCTAAAAAAAAAATAGGACAGAAATTCACAAAAAAAATTATAAAATAGCGTTAAAACATTTGTGTTTTGGTAACTCGGGATGTAACAAGATAACGTGAATAACCGGACTTTCTCTCCATATAGGCTTAGTTGCTCATTTTCGTTTCAATATGCTCAGCAATCTGCTTGGCATGGATTCTGGAGTTTTCAATAAACCATTTATGGGTTTCCATACCGCCACAAATTACGCCGGCTAAATACAGGTCTTCCACATTGGTTTCCATCGTGTCGCTATTGTAAGTGGGGATGCGCTTTCCGTCATCCGATACCGTTATGCCGCTATTGGCCAACAAATCGAAATTGGGGAGGTAACCTGTAAGCGCCACCACGAAATCGTTAGGAATGGCTGCGGTGCCATTGGGTGTTTTTATAATGACTCTATCTGGTTTGATTTCAGCAATTTCGGAATTAAAATAAGCCTTTATGCTACCTTCTTCAATGCGGTTGATGATATCGGGGCGCACCCAATATTTTACCCGTTCGCCAATGGTTTCACCACGCACCACCATGGTAACACGTCCACCTTTACGCCAAATTTCCAATGCTGCATCAACGGCCGAATTACTCGCGCCCACCACAATAACGTCCTGCATGCTGTAATTGTGGGCTTCTTTATAATAGTGGGTCACTTTGGGTAAGCTTTCCCCAGGAACATTCAGTAGTTTGGGGATGTCGTAAAACCCCGTACAGATGATAACATGTTTGGCTGAATAATGGTTTTTACTCGTTGTAATCTTAAAGGTTTCGGAAGTTTTTTCAACCGAAACCACATTTTCATAAAGATTGATATTGAGTTTATTGGATGTAGTTACCCTGCGATAATACTCCAAAGCCTCGTCGCGATTGGGTTTGGGGTTGTTGCTTATAAACGGAATGGCGTCAATTTCCAATTTTTCAGAAGTGGAAAAGAACGTCATGTTTTTGGGGTAATTGAAAAGGGAGTTGGTAAGCGCTCCCTTTTCAATAATCAAATAATCCCATTGGCGCTTTTTGCATTCCAAAGCACAGGCAATGCCTATGGGGCCTCCGCCGATAATGATAATGTCTTTTTTTATAGTGTCACTCATGTTCAATTAACGTGTTTTCAATCAAAGGTTCTACGGCTTTTTGTCGCTGTGCTTTTTTCATATTCAAATAACGACTCAAGCCAAAAAGCAAAAATACACAAAACGCAGCCAGTAGGGTAACGATGTACCAAGTGTTGTCGTAGCCCAGCTTGTCAACCAGTCGCATGCCAGCGTTGTGCCCAAAAATATGGGCGATGGAAAAGGCAATGGAATATAGTGCCATATACTCGCCTTGATTGCCTTTTTTGGCGCGATCTAAGGCAAACGCGTTGGAAAAAGGAAAGGTTATCATTTCGCCAACGGTCATCAGCAGCATGCCCAAAACCAAAACGCCACTCCACGGTGTGAAATTTAAGATTAAAAAACTACCGCCCGTTAAAATGGCACCAAAAAGCATCAATCCCGTTTTGGTGAATCGGGTGTTTTCCAGCCACTTGATCAAAGGCATTTCCAATAGAAAAATTAAGAATCCGTTAGAGCCCAATAAAATTCCGATTTCCAATTCGGTTAGTAAATGTACTTCTTTATAATATAATGGCATGGTTGAAAAATACTGTAAAAACACAATGCCGAACAGTACCATTGCCACCAAGAAAATCAAAAATGCTTTGTCATCGTAAGCCGATTTAGGGTTGTTAACCACAACTTCATCCAACACTTTGGCTTTTTTCGGGTTTAAAACCATCACTAAAACCAGTGTGGCGATAATACAGGTAATCCCGTCAACCCAAAACAATCCGCCATAGCTCAATGTGGTAATTATGAGTCCGCCAATGGCCGGTCCTGCCGAAAATCCCAAATTTATGGCCAATCGTATTAAGGTAACCGAACGCGTTTTGTTTTCGGGTTTGCTATAAGCGCTCAATGCCACGAACATGGCCGGGCGGAACATATCGGCAACCAGCATCACCAAAAAAATGCCTAAACAAAGGCTTTCAAAAGTATGCAAAAACTGAAGGGCGATAAACAGAAACCCTGTGGCCAACAAGCTAAAAGCCATCACTTTGTAATAGCCTATTTTGTCGGTCATGCGGCCGCCTAGCCACGAGCCAATTACCGATCCCAATCCAAAGGCACTCATAATCCAACCTACATCGCTAAGCGAAAAGTGCAGGCTTTCGGTGAGGTAAAGCGACAAAAACGGGATGACCATCGTGCCCGCCCGGTTTATTAGTGTGATAAGCGCCAACCACCATACCTCTTGCGATAAGCCTTTAAATGTGTTTAAGTAATTGTTGAATAGCCTTTTCATGAGTTCTAATTGTTCTGTTTTTATTTCACATATTTTTTTTGATTTAAGTCGATATTGGACTAAAAATAAAAAGTCCGACGCTGAGGTCGGACTTTTACATATTGTATTAATTTATAATAACATCATCACAATATATAACAAGTCCAACAGCTTCCCTTATAAGAAGCGGTCCATTGTTTTCTACAAATGGTGACGTTACTACGCATGTTTATTTTTATTATTGAACTGCAAACTTATATAAAATATTTTGAAGTTGTATTTTTGAAGTGAAAATGTTAATGAATACCTTATAATCTTTTAGTGATTTGGGCGTCACCCTGAATTTGTTTCAGGACTCTTATATAAAGCAATAATTTAGAGGCGTTATGTGATGCTGAATGAAGTTCAGCATGACGTAAAGGTTGGCCATCAAAAATATTTAAAAATGAAGCAATTAACTATAATTTTATTAATGTTCATCTGCCTATCTGGATGCGCACAAAAAAAGCGCCCGATATTGGGTGAAACCGAATTTCAAAAAGAATTGAATGCCGATTTTAAGGATGCTTCAAAATCGCCATTAAAGGATAAAGACCGAAAGCATTTTGAAGGATTAGACTTTTTTAAGTTCGATTCTACTTATGTGGTAAATGCCCGCCTTGAACGTACACCCAACTCCAAATGGTTTAATATGAAAACCACTACCGATAGGGTTTCAAAAGAGCGGGTTTACGGTGTGTTGCATTTTGAACTGAAAGGTGAAAAATATAAACTGAATGTATATCAAGGTAAAGATTTAATGAAAGAGGAAGGTTTTGAAGATTACCTGTTTTTACCGTTTTTGGATGAAACCAACGGACTGGAAAGTTATGGCGGCGGGCGCTATATCGATGCCCGAATTCCCGATGGCGACACCATGATTATTGATTTCAACAAAGCCTATAACCCCTATTGCGCCTATAACGATAAATATTCTTGCCCCATTGTGCCCCGTGAAAATTATTTAAAAACTAGGGTAGAGGCTGGGGTGAAGGCGTTTGGGAAGAAGTAAATTTTTGGTAAAAAGCAAAAGCCCTTAAAACAGGTGTTTTTTATTTCAGGCGCTTTTTAATATCCATTCGCTGGTGTAAAATTCTAACAATTTCTACAATGTCATTTTCCACTTTTCTGTAAAAAATCAAATGCGATTTTACTTTAGTCACACGATAATTTTTCCGAGTTTGTTCTACCGATTTACCAGTAAAAAAGTATCTGCTATAAATTCAATCTCTGAAATTATTAGGTCATAATATCTGTCCGCCTGTTCTTTTGACCATTTATTTAAAGTAAAAATCCAAATATTTTTTTAATCCTTAATCGCTTCTTGACTTATTCGATATCGGTTATCACTCATAAGTACTCACGATGTAATTCTTTTAAGTTTTGTTTTGGGTCAAAATTTTCAACAAACCCACTCTGTTCTCCAATTTCAAGAGCTTTAATGAATTTCTCAAAATGATTTCCTAGTGATGTTGATGTGTTTTTTCCCATTGTGGATATTGCTTTTATCAAATATACCAAATCTTGGTAACGTCTGTAAATTGTATATAATGGTTTGGCTATGATTTCGGCGTGGAATCGCTCAAAGGATGCTTTCCGCGCTAGTCGAAAGATAATAATTCAGTCAGTTTTTTATAATCAGAAACTGGGAATTCGTGTCTCCACTTTTCTTTATATCCATCAATTCCCTCTTCGTCTAATATCCTTTTTATTGAGTCAAATCCGTTAGAGACTAGACTTTTTAAAGTCGTTTCTCCTTTGAACAATGATTCATATTTTTCTGTATCAATCATATAATCAGTTGCGTAAGCCTCGTACCACCTTAATTCAATCGTGATTTTGGTGGAATCAATTTTTTCAATCACTATTTGGTGTTCTCCGGGTTCATCGTAGAATGGAATTACAACTCTTTTTCTGTCAGTTAAAAGTTCGATTAGTGCATTGATAATAGAATTCAAAGTATCGTGAAGGTATGAGGCATTAAATTCAGCCGAAAAATCTCTTGACTTTAGCGTTCCAATTGCCCAACCGTGTTCTTTTAATATGTAGCTAAATTCAATTTTCATTTAATTGAGCCAGTATGACGCACCTAATTTAGAAAATGAATTTCCGTGAGGAAATTCATTATCTTTCTTTTGTTTGTTATCTATCTATTAATCATTGCTTTACAGGGTTTTCAGTGTTCTTTTTTGTTGCCAAACTACCCTTTTTTGCTTATATTTGTTGCCGTATTGTCGCCCATTTAACATTAATACAACACATCGTTTAACACAGTAAATATAAGAAAAATGAAAGTTACTTTACGCCAACGTAGAAAAGGGAAACGAATTAGTTTATATCTTGATTATTACGAAAATGGTAATCGTAAATACGAGTACTTGAAATTATATTTGACACCAGAACCCGATAAAGGGTCCTTAACCAAAGCGCAGAAATTAGAGAATAAGAAAATCTTGCAACTTGCCGAAAGCATCAGAGCTAAAAGGCATCTAGAAATTCAAAATAATATTTATGGCTTTG
>JAUIKY010000074.1 GCA_030430535.1 Bacteroidia bacterium | reverse complement strand
CGCTAACAATAACTCCAGGCGTATGTTTTAAAACATCAAGGGCATTGTTATTTGATAACGTAGAGTTTTCAACATTAAACACCAATCGATCTACAAGACGCGTTACCGTAGGGCGTTTGGCTATAACCGTTACCCCTTCAAGTTCCTCCAAATTTTCCTGTAACGTAATGGTTTTTAAATCGATATTACCGTCAACTTGAATTTCTTTGGAATATTCGGAAAACCCTAAAAAACTTATTTTAAGCAAATATTTACCCGAAGTGATGTGTTCAATCAGAAAACTACCCGCGTCATTTGTAGTGGTTCCTGTGGCGGGCTCTGAATTTTCAATTGTAACCAAAACTACATTGGCATAAGAAACAGGCTGGTTGTTTACATCTTTAACTTGGCCTGAAATACTGAATTCTTGAGAGAAGCCAAAAACAGAAAACAACCCAAAAAACAATAGTAGGTGTTTGGTCATAAAGCAATTTAAAAAACAAATTTAAAATAATTAAATTAAACCGAAATGTGGTAAATCCACATCTAAAAAAGATGTTTTTTCCTACTTAAACAAAATATTTAAAATCTTATTTTTTTAATTTACCTTTATAAATTATTTATAACCCGATTGATTTAACCAAATTACCATGGCCAAATCCCTTTCTCCTTTTACTAAGCAACAATTGTTGCCCCAAGAAGAAACACTTGAAATTTTTAAAAAGAAAGGTGAGCTGTTTATAGGTATTCCCAAAGAAACCGCATTTCAGGAAAAACGGGTATGTTTAACACCTGATGCCGTTTATGCACTTACCAGCAATGGACACAGGGTTTTAATGGAATCGGGTGCTGGCGAAGGCGCTAGTTTTACCGACAGGGATTACAGCGAAGCAGGTGCCGAAATCACCAAAGATACCGCAAAAGTTTTTTCATGCCCCATGATTTTAAAGGTTGAGCCACCCACATTAGATCAGATAAAACTGATTAACCCACAAACCATTTTAATATCGGCATTGCAACTAAAAACGCAATCTAAAAAATACTTTGAAACGTTAGCAGCGAAGCGTATAACGGCTTTGGCTTTTGAATTTATTCGCGATTCAGACGGGAACTACCCTGCCGTAAAATCGCTGAGTGAAATTGCGGGTACAGCATCTATATTAATTGCATCAGAATTGATGTCGAATCCAATAAGCGGCAACGGACTCATGTTTGGGAACATTAGTGGTGTGCCACCAGTTGAAGTCGTTATTTTAGGTGCAGGAACCGTTGGTGAGTTTGCGGCACGCGGCGCGATTGGTTTAGGGGCCGGTGTAAAAGTATTTGATAATTCCATTACCAAACTCAGAAAATTGCAATCGCACTTGGGCAGACCCATTTTCACTTCAACCATTCAACCCAAAAACCTAAAAAAAGCATTAAGGCGTTGCGATGTGGTTATTGGTGCCGTTCGTGGCGTTAATAGAGCCCCCATTGTTGTTACCGAAAGTTTGGTGCAAACTATGAAGAAAGGCGCCATAATTATAGACGTTAGCATTGATATGGGAGGTTGTTTTGAATCGAGTGAGGTAACCACACACAAACACCCAACATTTGTAAAGCACGATGTCGTTCACTATTGCGTGCCCAACATCCCTGCAAAATATCCTAAAACATCTTCGGTTTCAATCAGTAACATCTTTACGCCTTATTTACTGAAAATTGGTGAAGATGGCGGCATCGAAAATTCTTTGAGATTTGACAAAGGTTTAAAAAATGGATTGTACTTTTACCACGGCATTTTAACAAATAGATCGGTTGCAGAATGGTTCAATTTGGACTACAACGACATTAATTTGCTGATTTTTTAACCTGAATTCTACATTTTTTCATTCAAACTAATATGAAACTAATACAGCGTATTGGCTACTATTTAGGCGGTTTTGCCATTGGGTTGGTGCTTTTGGCCTTTTTTTTAAGCGGAAAAAAGACCTCGTGCAGTTATGGCCCCGAAGCCCGTGTACTAAAAAACATCAATACCAAAAAAATCATTTATGCGCCTAAAGTACTTAATCGCTTAAATCAACTTGCTTTAGACTCTGTCGCAATTAAGGATATTTTAAAAAAAGGAGACATTAATTTTTCGGAAAGCGAGCCCAGAAAATCGCCTTGTGCCGAGTATTTAATTGAAGGCGAATCTAAAAATGAACAAATATTATTAACGGTTGAAAACTGCGATAGTACGGCCACCGTTACCAACATAAACATAAAGTCTGGTGATCATTAAACGTGCATTCGATATTGTTTTTTCGGCCTTAGGCCTCATCCTACTTGCTCCCATCCTACTGCTCATTGCTATTTTAATTAAGTTAGACTCAAAAGGGCCTGTGCTATTCATTCAAGGGCGTGTAGGCAAAAACAATAAGGATTTCAACATTTACAAGTTCCGCACCATGCGGATACAATCTGAAAAAGGCGGACTGCTAACCTTGGGCAACAACGATTCGCGCATTACCAAAATAGGTTATTTTTTAAGACGCTATAAAATTGATGAATTCCCTCAGCTTATCAACATTTTAAAAGGAGATATGAGCTTTGTAGGGCCGCGTCCCGAATTACGTTACTACGTTAACTTTTACAATGAAGACGATATGAAAATATTTCAGGTTCGTCCCGGCATTACGGGTTTGGCTTCCTTAAAATACCGAAACGAAGTAGAACTTTTAAAAGCCGCCAAAGATCCGGAAACCTTTTTTATTGAAACCATTATTCCCGACAAATTAAAATTCAATAAGGAATACATAAGAAGAAGAAACTTTTTCTTCGATTTAAAGCTTATTGCCCTTACCATTGTAAAAGTGATTACCAAATAAATTTTAACCACCAATAAAGCGTTTTTCTTTAGATTTGAATTTGGTATAAATTAATTATTATTCATACTTTGTGGACTATTAATTCGTTAAAACATGTCTTTAACGTTTCCATCCTATGAATGACAAAACAGCCCAACAAATAGACCAATTGTTATTGGACAGTGGTTTATTTAGCACCAAAGCCCAACCTACAAACTATCCTAATGAATTTGATTTTGGAAACGACACCATTTTAATAACAGGTGCTGCGGGTTCGGTGGGCAGTGAAATTACTGAACAACTTTTGGGCGGAAATTACAAACACCTGATTTTGGTCGATATGGCTGAATCACCTCTTTACGATTTAATAAAAACCTTTGAACTCAATAATAAAAACCACACTTACTACCACCTTTTAAACATTAATGATTCGGCTCCGTTACATTTTATTTTTGAAAAGTATAAACCCACAATGGTTTTTCATGCGGCAGCATACAAACATGTACCTTTAATGGAAGAACATCCGTTTGAAGGCATAAAGACCAATATTTTCGCCACAAAACAACTGGCTGAACTTTCCATACAATTCGGGGTGAAAAAGTTCATTTTTATTTCCACTGATAAAGCCGTGAACCCATCCGGCATCATGGGAATGACCAAACGCATAGCCGAAAAACACCTAGCCTACTTAAACAATAAATACCTTACAACTTTTTTTAGTACGCGTTTTGGAAATATTTTAGGCTCGAATGGTTCTGTTGTGCCTCTTTTCAATAAGCAAATAAAAAATGGAATGCCCATTACACTGACCGAAAAAGACATTTCCAGATATTTTATCTGTAAACGCAAAGCCTGCTATTTGATCTTAAAAATTGCTAAATTTGATAAAAACGAAGGCTACACATTTACTTTCAACATGGGCGAACCCATTAGAATAACAGACATCTTTGAGCGCATGCTGAAATACTACAACAAAAATAGCAGTGACATTGAGATAAAATATACTGGGCTAAGACCCGGCGAAAAACTTTTCGAAGAAATAGTAACTGAAAATGAATGCTTAGAAGCAACATCAATTGAAGATATTTGGGCCGTAAAAGAACAAAACAAACAAAAACTTGAAGCCATTGATTTTGAAGCGTTGGAAAAGATTAACTTCTACACTCCTCATTCAGAAATCAAATCTATTTTGAAAAAGTATTTATAGTTTAGGATTTTCTGCGTTGTTTTTCCTTGGTTAGCAAAGCCAATTCCCTTCCGGTCTGTCCCGCCACCGAGGTATTTTCTTCTGCCCTCCTAATTAAATAGGGTACAACATCTTTTACAGGGCCGAAGGGCATGTATTTAGCAACATTATAACCTTTATGCCCCAAATTAAAACTGATATGATCGCTCATGCCATACAATTGGCCAAACCAAATACGCGGATCGTTATTTAAAATGCCCTTTTCAGCCATTAAACGCATAAGCAAGTAGCAGCTATCTTCATTGTGCGTTCCCGCAAAAATGGATATACGTGCTAAGTTATCCATCATGTAGCGCAAGCCCCTGTTAAAATTGTCGTCAGTAGCCGATTTACTAAAGCAAATGGGCGAGATATAATCCAAAGCTTCGGCACGATCGTTTTCTTTTTCCATGTAAGCGCCACGTACCAATTTGTAGCCCAAAAAATAATTCCCTTTTATGGCTTTTTTATGCTCTTGTTTTAAAAACGCCATGCGGTCGTGGCGATACATTTGTAAAGTATTGAAAACAATAGGTTTTTCAGTGTTATATTTAGCCATCATTTGGGATACCAAAGCATCTGCTGCGGTTTGCATCCAACTTTCTTCGGCATCAATCAAAACAGCAATATCGTTTTCTTTTGCTTTTTTGCATACTTCATCAAAACGTTCCACTATTCTATTCCATTCTGCTTGTTCATCCTTAGTTAAAGAGGCTTTACTTCCTTTTTTTTCATAGAGGGCAAATCGTCCAAATCCACTGGGCTTAAACACCGCTATGGGAATGGCTTCCCGTTGTTTGGCAAAGTCGATGATTTTTAAAATTTTATCTTTTGCGGCATCAAATTCACTTTCGGCTTCTTTGCCTTCCACAGAATAATCCAATACAGAACTTACTCCTTTTTCATACATGCTTTCAATAACCGACAAGCAATCCTCCTCACTAACGCCACCACAAAAATGGTCGAAAACCGTGGCTTTGATGAGACCCTCAACCGGTAAATGGGTTTTAATTGCAAAATTGGTAACAGCCGTTCCTATTTTAACCAACGGCTCAATAGAAATCATTTTAAACAAATAATAGGCGCGCTCTAATTCTGAATCACTTTTTAAGGAAAATGCTATTTGGGTGTTATCGAATATTAAGTCTGTATTCATTAAATTTCAAATATTACGTGACGAAGTTATCATTTTTTATAAAATCTCCTTAATTTCACGGCGTTAAAAAATACCTAATATTTTATGGATTCTATTACCGCTAACAATAGCGTTATTCATTTCAACGAAACGTGTTACACTTCACTAAACCAACACCTAAAAGAGCAAAATTTTTCTAAGGTTTTTATTTTGGTTGATGAGAATACACACGAACATTGTTTACCTAAGTTTTTAAGTAAACTTTCAACCAATACCGAAATTGAAATTATTGAAATAGAATCTGGTGAAATCAATAAAACTATTGATACTTGTGTTGGCGTTTGGAATACACTTTCAGAACTCAATGCCGACCGAAAAAGTTTATTGATCAATATTGGTGGCGGCGTAATAACCGATTTGGGCGGATTTGTGGCCTGCACTTTTAAACGTGGTGTCGCTTACATTAATGTTCCCACTACCCTACTCTCAATGGTTGACGCTTCCGTTGGAGGGAAAACAGGTGTGGATCTGGGCGTTCTAAAAAACCAAATAGGTGTAATTAGCAATCCGCATCAGGTCTTAATTGATACCGAATATTTAGATACGCTACCACAAAACCAAATGCGTTCCGGGTTGGCAGAAATGTTAAAACACGGACTCATTACAGGCGAAGACTATTGGAGCAACTTTTTGAATTTATCGAACCTGTCCCTTAAAGACTTGGATCGATTGATTCACGAATCGGTAATCATTAAAAAGAACGTCGTTGAACAAGACCCGTTTGAAAACGGCCTGAGAAAAACCCTTAATTTTGGGCACACCCTTGGCCATGCCGTAGAATCCTATTTTTTAAGTCACCCAGAAAAAGAAACACTGTTACACGGCGAAGCCATTGTAGTGGGCATGATTTTAGAATGTTATATCTCATCAAAACTTATTGGTTTTCCAGAAAAATTAGTTGATGATATTAAAGATTTATTTTTGGGTTACTATGGAAAAGTTACCATCGACAAAAACGATTATGCCCCAATAATTCATTTGCTTAAATATGATAAAAAGAATAGCCATGGCAGTATCAATTTTGTGCTTTTGGAAGCTGTAGGAAAACACAAATTAGATTGCACCGTTGAAGAAGATTTGATTATTGAAGCTTTTGAATATTACTCAAAGTAGTATTATTAAAATTTTCCATTAATAAAAAAGGTGAAATCTTTAAGATTTCACCTTTTTTATTTTCAAATGTAATGTATTACACAATTAATTTTTAGAAAACAGGCGTTTAAAAAAGCCTTTTTTTTCTGCTGCATAATAACCGTAACGCGCACCGTAACCAAAGTTTGACTGATCCACATCGTTTACTACCAACATCATGCCATTTAGTTTATTCTTTTCATGTAATTCCTTGGTGAAATTTAAGATGGACTTCTCAGTATAACCAGCACGAGTTAAGTAAATAGTATGCCCAGCAAATTGACTTATTAATAACGTATCGGTTACCAACATAGATGGTGCCGTATCGACAATTACAAAATCATAGTCAACCGAAACCTCATCAAACAAAGGTTTCATACGGTCGTTCATCAATAACTCGGCAGGGTTTGGCGGTATTTTCCCGGCTAAAATCATATCCATTTTATTACCATCCAAGTCATAAGTATTGATAATATCCTGTACTTTTATTGAATTGTCATTTAAATATTCAGTAAGTCCAATTTTAGCACCTGTTCCTGACTTGACTTGAGTTTTTATAATGTCCGTATTCGGGTTTCGAATATCCGCACCTACTAATAGTACACGCTTTCCTGTGTTCGCTAAAGTCAAAGCAAAATTGGCACTGAAAAAAGATTTTCCCTCGCCGTTAATTGTAGAGGTTACAAAAATGACATTATCATAAGCTTTTACACTTCTGGCGCGTCTTACATAATCAAAATTGGTTCTAATAATTCTGAAAGATTCAGATAAAAGAGACCTGTCGTTTTTTTGAATAAAAGCATTTTGGGCGTTGCCAAACTTGAGTCTAGGAATCTCTCCCAAAACAGTGATATCACTTGTAAATCCAATTAAATCCTCCTTATTATGTATTTTATTATCCAATAAATCTCGAACATAAATAACACCAAAAGGAATTAATAAACCTAAAAATATAGATGCTATATATATAAGATCTTTATCTGGGGATACTGGTGTTGAAAATCCGTAAGCCTTCTCAATAACAACGGCATTGGGAGACGTAGCTGTTAGAGATATGGTAGCCTCTTCCCTTTTTTCCAACAGATACAAATACAATTGCTCCTTAGTGCCTTGTTCTCTTTCAATATCACGCAATTCACGGGTTTGACCAGGAACGGCATAAAGTTTTGAATTAACCTTGCTCAATTGGTTTTGCAAGCTATTCATTCGCAATTTTACCGTTTTGGCCGAGTTATCCAAACTCTGTCTTAAACTGTTTCTTAGTGTGTTTAACTGTTCATCAAG
>JAUIKY010000073.1 GCA_030430535.1 Bacteroidia bacterium | reverse complement strand
ACGTTTATTGCCTTCCTTGTCATCGTAGCTTCGTGAGGTCAATTTGCCTTCAATAGCGACTTCTTTTCCTTTTGAAACATATTTTTCAATTATCTGTGCCGTTTTTCCCCAGGCCACAATATTGTGCCATTGGGTGTCGGTTACTTTTTCTCCTTTGTTGTTGGTGTAGCTTTCGTTGGTGGCCAAGTTGAATTTGGCCAAAGTTCTTCCAGATTCCAAATTGATGATTTCTGGGTCGTTTCCTAAATTTCCAATCAACTGTACTTTGTTTCTTAGCGTGCTCATAATTTAAATTTTTAAAATCCTGAATTTATTTCAGGAACGTTAAACAGTTAATGCTTTGTTCTGAATTTGATTTCAGAATCTTTTAATTTTTCGTGAATTATTACCGAATGGATTCCAATACTAATTCAACACTGCAAATATGGGGTGGCTTTCAAAATGTACTCGGTTATTACTTGTTTAATATCGTTTGTAAACGTTTGTTGTCGGTTATTGAAAAAATTTGTACTTTTCATTCATGCAAAAACAGTGCTTAGAATGTGGCGACAAAATTGTGGGCAGGATTGATAAAAAATTCTGTAACGATGCATGCAGAAACGCCTATAATAACCGAGTTAACAAAGACAGCAGAAATTTAATTCGGAATGTAAATAATAGGCTTCGGAAAAATTACCGCATTTTGGAATCGCTAAACCCCGAGCAAAAAACAACGGCCTCACGCGGAAGATTAATTGAGGCAGGTTTCGATTTTAATTATTTTACCAGTATTTACACCACAAAAGCGGGGAAGGTATACTATTTCGTCTACGACCAAGGCTATTTGCCCATTGAGGGCGATTACTATGCTTTGGTGAAGCGTGAGAGTTAAATTGAAACAAAAAGCTTCGACCGAAATTTTCAGTCAAAGCTTTTAAGTTAATGATAGATGTTTATTTTGTTATTTCCAGGTCTGCCCTTTTAATTCCATGGCAGCCTTCAAAATATCTTTTTGGCTTATTTGTCCCACCAATTTTCCGTCTTCAACAATAGGGAAACGACGCCTTTTGGCATTTAAAAACTTATTGGCTGCATCAAAAATATTCATGTTGCCATCAATGGTTTCTACATTCTTGGCCATGTGCTTTTCAATGGTTTGGTCCTGCATGGGCATATTGTAATATCGACTTTCGCTAATTTGCTTGATGCAATCGCCTTCAGAAATCACCCCAACCAGTTCGTGCTTATCGTTCACTACGGGGCCACCAGAAATTCTGTGTTTTATTATGGCCTCCATAACACTTTCAATAGATTGGTCTGGTGTAAACGTAATTAAGTCTCTGGTCATGTAATCGCTAACGGTCAATGACGGTGTTTCAGCAGCATTGGTCTGTTGCCTTCTGGCTCCTTGAAAACTTTTTATTCCCATAAATAGTAAATTTAATAAACTTAAATATAGTCATTTATTTTTATAAAACCTAAAACCATGCCTTGTTTGTTGATTAAAACGCGGTGGTTTGTAAGGTGTTTTCAAATAATTAGCATTCTTTTAAGGAATTACATGCTAAATTTTTATAGTTTTAGCGCACTTAAATTAAATGAGATTAAAACAATGATGAAAAAATTATTTGGATTGGTTTTATTTCTGGGCAGTGCGGTAATGGTGGCACAGACCAACCAGGAATTGATGAAACATTACGAAGCTTACTACAAACAAATGAAAACCCAAGGTGATGTGCAGGGTATAATTAATGCCATGACGCACCTTAATGTGTTGTCGCCCTCGCAAGCCAGAAAAGATACGTTGGGCTATATTTATATGAGTGAAGGCCAATACATGCAAGCATTGAATACTTTGGGCGCCGAAAAAAAGTTGACCGATTCTGATATTGCTTTAGAGGTTAAGGCCGTATCGTTAAAAGCAATTAAACGCCCCGAATTGGCTATTGGACATTTCGAGGAAATGTTTAAGCGTAACCCTAACCCAATGGTAGCCTATGAACTGGCAGAGTTGAATTTGCAAGTGCAAAAAATGGCTGAGGCCGATAAGCACATTGAATACGGTATTGCCAATGCCAAGCCCGAAATGAAAAAGGCATTTTACGAAAGCCAAAACCCGTACGAGGTATCTTTAAAATCGGCATTTATGTATTTAAAAGCACTATCTATTTACAATAAAGACCGAAAAGCAAATATTGATCCAGCTGTTGATGTTTTGGATGCCGTACAAAAAGAATCGCCAAACTTTAATTTGGTACAGATTACTAAAAATGAACTGTTAAGGCAAAAGCAAGCTTTGCAAAGCCAAGCGGCTCAACCGCAGAATTAAACGTGTTTTGTTGAAAATTTAAAGCCGAATCAATATTAGTTGGTTCGGTTTTTTTGTCAAATAAAACAGAAGAGGCTGTTTAAAAAGCAGAAATAAACGTCATTACGAGAAATTTTTATTCCGAAGTAATCTCACAATCAAAAACTTGATTTCCTAAGATTGCTTCACTTCGAATGCGCTAAGTTCAGGCTGTCCCTTCTCGCAACAATGACGCTTGTTTTCTGCTTTTAAGACGGTCTTTTTGTTTATTATTTTATATGGTCAGCCATACTTTGCGTCTTAGCGCCTTCGCGAGAGTCTTTATTAATCTTAAGGCTTTTCAATGGTCTGGCTGTCAAACTCCATTTTTTTGTTCATTTGGAGGTTTAAGTTGGAATAGGCCACCAAAAACTCTTTAACCGTTTTTAAAAGTTTGGCTTTTGTGGTGGTCGATAAATTTGAAAGGCTCTCCAATTGGTGGAACTTGGTTTCCAAAACCAATATTCGGGCTAAAACCGATTCAGTATTTAATGTGCTGGGCAAGGTTTGTCTTAAGTTTTTAAAGAGGTCTTTTTGGTTTTCTTTGCTGGTTTCAAAAAAGCTTAAATCGCCTTGTTTTATGTTTCTGATAAGTTCTTGCAATTGCACGAATTCGCCAGAATTTTTTATTAAACTTTCGGCTTTCTCATCCAAAATGTAGTCGGTGTATTTCAGTTTGGCCAAATCCTGTTCGGTCAGGTTTCGATTTTGGTTGGTTTCAACGGTTTCGGTGTTTTGTTGTTCCTGCGTGTCTTTGCACGATGAAAAAAAAGCCAAGAAAACCAATAAGGTTAAAAAAATAGTGCGCATGCTTTATTGTGATAAGGTTGGTTGCAAATATATCAATACTTGAATTTTTATGTGCCAAAGAAAGATTCAAATTGATAATATTCGTGTTTAAAAATAGAATATTATCAGCGTAAACTTGTTATTTTTGAAGTATCTTTAATAAAGTTGTTTTTAATGGGCTCTAAAATATTGATAATTGGTGCGTGCGGACAAATAGGTTCTGAGTTAACTTTTGCTTTAAGGGATATTTACGGCGAAGATAACGTGGTGGCTAGCGATATAAGTTACAGTAATTTGGATGTGGTGAATTCTGGACTTTTTGAAATTGTTGATGCCCAAGATTATGCTAGTGTAAAAACCTGTGTTGAAAAATTTAATATCGATACGGTGTATTTAATGGCCGCATTGTTAAGTGCCACGGGCGAAAAGTATCCTATGAAAGCGTGGGATTTGAATATGACTTCGCTGTTCAATGTACTGAATTTGGCAAGGGACAAGTTTATTAAAAAAGTATTTTGGCCGTCCAGCATTGCGGTTTTTGGTCCCACAACGCCCGTAAATTACACACCGCAATACACTATAATGGAGCCCACCACCGTTTATGGGATAACGAAACAAGCTGGTGAACGTTGGTGCGAGTACTATAATAAAAAGTATAATGTAGATGTGCGAAGTTTAAGGTACCCTGGGATTATTAGTTGGAAAACACTGCCCGGAGGGGGTACTACCGATTATGCTGTTGAAATTTATCACGAGGCGATAAAAGAGGGGCGTTACGAATGTTTTTTAAAGGAAGACACCGAATTGCCTATGATGTTTATGGACGATGCGATTAAAGCAACGATTGATATTATGCGGGCGAAGGCTGAAGATGTGAAAATCCGATCGTCGTACAATTTGGCGGCCATTAGTTTTACGCCCAAAACCATTGCGGAATCCATAAAAAAGCGCATTCCAGAATTTAAGATCAGTTATAAGCCCGACTACCGGCAAGATATCGCCGAAAGTTGGCCAAAACATATCAACGATTCGTATGCGCGACAGGATTGGAAATGGAAACATCAATTCGGTTTGGAAGACATCACCGAAGAAATGTTGTTCCAATTGAAGAAAAAGTATGAAGACGTTTTAAACAAAACGGACTGATTGAAAATTCATCAATCAATATTTGTATATTTGGCAACCCTAAATCTTAAAGATTATGCTCGAAAATTTTTGGTTTAACGTAGAATATGGCATTAATCACGTTCTAGATATTAATGCATACGACCATGTTTTGTTCCTCATCGTTTTAACCGTTCCCTATGTTTTTAGAGATTGGAAAAGGGTGCTGTTGCTGGTAACCATGTTTACCTTGGGGCATACCTTGTCTTTGGTTTTGGCGGCCTATGGCGTAGTGAGTGTGGATGCAGCGATGGTTGAGTTTTTAATACCCATTACCATTATGGTGGTGGCGCTGTTTAACGTGTTTACATCCGGAAAAGGGGCGCAACGCGAAAAAGTGGGGGTGCTGTTTTTGTCAACCTTGTTTTTTGGGCTTATCCATGGTTTGGGCTTTGCCCGCGAGTTTAAAATGCTGTTGGGTGATAGCGACAACAAATTAGTGCTGTTGCTGGAATTTGCCTTGGGTATTGAGTTGGCTCAAGTTATTATCGTGTTTATTGTACTGTTTTTGGGCTATATTGTGCAAACCATCTTTAGGTTTAGCAAACGCGACTGGATTATGGTTATTTCGGCCATTGTGGTCGGGTTGGTCATTCCTATGATTTTAAATAGTGATTTCTTGTCGTAAACCACAAATCACTTTAATTTTCTTAAAACTTTAACGCCCACACGTTGCAATTAAAATGTTTTGCAACTATATTCGTTATGCTATTTGCGTTAAGGATAGTAGCGCCATAATTTTAAAACAAATTAATGCCGGATAGAAAACAGTTAAAGTACGATAAAGCCTATTTGAGAATGGCCCAAGAGTGGGGCAAGCTGTCGTACTGCAAGCGCAAGCAGGTTGGTGCGATTATTGTAAAGGATAGAATGATTATATCGGATGGATACAACGGGACGCCTTCCGGGTTTGAAAACTTTTGTGAGGACGAAGCAGGTTATACCAAATGGTATGTGCTGCACGCCGAGGCCAATGCCATAACCAAAGTGGCATCGTCCACGCAATCCTGCAAAGGCGCCACACTTTACATCACCTTGTCGCCATGCAAAGAGTGCAGTAAATTGATACACCAAGCCGGTATTGTAAAGGTGGTGTACCATCAAGCTTATAAAGATGATTCTGGGCTTAGATTTCTTGAAAAGGCGGGCGTAGAACTTAAATTGATAGAGGATTTAGAAGATTAATGTCATTTCAAAAAAAATACATACCATTAGTTTTGGGCGTTGCTATTGCGGCGGGCATCTTTATTGGAGGAAAACTGGATTTTAACGATTCGCGCGATAAGCTGTTTTCTACCAACAGCAAG
This sequence comes from Bacteroidia bacterium, assembly GCA_030430535.1. Classification (GTDB taxonomy): domain Bacteria; phylum Bacteroidota; class Bacteroidia; order Flavobacteriales; family Flavobacteriaceae; genus Flavisericum. Next base: position 2,095 of record JAUIKY010000073.1, on the reverse strand, counting down.
AAGGATAAGCTCAACCGATTAATCGATTATATTGAATACGATTACGTTGACGATATCAATACCGATAGTATTGTTGATGTTACCGTAAACGGTATTTTGGAAAATCTCGATCCGCATTCGGTGTATATTCCCAAAGAAGATATGCAGCGTGTAGCCGAAGAGATGAAAGGCGATTTTGTGGGTATTGGCGTGAGTTTTTATACTTATAAAGATACTATTGCTGTTATTCGAGCTATAGAAAATGGGCCTAGTGATAAGGCCGGTATTCAAGGCGGTGACCGAATTTTATTGGCCGATGGCGACACCCTATATGGAAACAAGTTGGATGATGGAGATATTATAAACAAACTAAAGGGTGAAATAAACTCGAAAGTGAAGTTAACGGTGTATAGGCGCGGTGAGCCAAAGCTGTTGGAGTTTACCGTAAAGCGAGGAAAAATACCCATAAAAAGTGTTGATGCAGCTTATATGCTGACCGACGAGCTGGGCTACATAAAAATTAACCGTTTTGCTGAATCGACCTATAAGGAATTTAAAGTAGGCCTGGATAAGTTAAAGGGTTTAGGGGCGACCCAAATCGCTATAGATTTACGTGGAAATCCCGGTGGTTTTTTGAGTATAGCCGAAAAAATAGTCGATGAATTTTTAGAGGACGATAAACTGATTTTGTTTACAAAAAACAAACGTGGCGATATCGATAAAAGTTTTGCCACAAGCAAAGGTGATTTTGAAAACGGCAAAGTGTATGTGTTGATTGATGAAAATTCGGCTTCGGCCAGCGAGATTGTTGCGGGCGCATTGCAGGATAACGATAAAGGTACCATAATTGGCCGGCGTTCGTACGGAAAAGGCTTGGTGCAGCGCGAAATGGATTTGGGCGATGGCAGTGCCGTGCGATTAACTGTTTCGAGGTATTATACGCCAACGGGCCGCTCCATTCAACGTCCGTACGATCATGGCAACAAAGATTATTACGATGAGTATTTCGAACGTTTGGACAGTGGGGAATTATTAGATCCTGAAAAAATACAAGTGGATGATTCGTTAAAATTTACTACTCCTAAAGGGAAAGTGGTTTACGGTGGCGGGGGTATTATTCCCGATGTGTTTGTGCCGCTCGATAAAAGCATGCAAAACGAAACGCTTTCGTTTTTGCAGCGCCGTGGGTTCTTTGGGAATTTCGTTTTTGAAGAATTGGAACAGGATAGGCATAAGTACGACGGCATATCCCGACAGGATTTTGTTAATGATTTTGAGGTGGGCGACGATTTGGTGTTTGCCTTTCAGGATTATTTAAATCTGCGTTCCGATTCGAAAGTTACTTTTGTGGCTTATCACGATGAGGTGAAACAATACATAAAAGCGACTTTGGCCGACCAACTTTTTGGCAACGGTGCTTTTGACGAGGTGTACAACCAACGCGACATTGTGGTTGAAGAGGTGGTTCGATTGAGTAAGGGGGAATAAAAACCTGCTTTGCGTTTTCACGCCTTTGCGAGAAGCTAAACCTCAATTTTATCATGCACTTTAGTGTGCTTTCCGCCATTCCAAAGTGTTAAAATATCGGTGGCAACGTGTGTGCCGCTGCCCGAACAAATGGCAAACTGGCTGCGCCAACCAGCCAAAGATCCTGCTACATAAAGATTTTCTTCAATTAAATGGTCGGTGTTTTTTAGCCAAATACGGTCTTTTTCAATAGCGGCACGGGGGTGTGGGGCAACAAATTCTTCCAATCCTGTAATGTTCATTAAATTGGTGTAGCCTACGGCAACCACAACTATTTTGGACTGGTACGTATTTTTGTTGGTAGTCACGGTGAAGTCGCCCGATGCTGTTTTGGAAATTTCCAATACTTTTTCTTTGTCAATTTGCTCAACGTGGGGGTAGAGTTCACTGAGCTGAGTTATTCCATCGTTTAAAATAGAAGCGCCAGTGGTGCCGGGTTTCAATCCTAAAACATTGTTGAAAAGTGCTGTTTGCAAATGCGATGTTTTTTGGTGAATAACAATGCCAATGCGTTTATTTTTCGCAAATGCTTTGTGCTGTGCAGAACCTAAAACCAGAGCACACGACATGCCTGCGGCGCCTCCGCCTA
>JAUIKY010000072.1 GCA_030430535.1 Bacteroidia bacterium | reverse complement strand
GGTCGATGCCTATTAGAAACTGGGGCATTATTCTAAACCAGTTTTTGACTATATTTGAAAAAAGGGTCCAGCTTTAATTAAGCTAAACCCTCGATTTAAAACTTACACACTTTACGGGATAGTGTCAAGCACTCCATAAAATGAGTGCCAATAGATTCTCGGTTTCGAAGAAATTTTAACCTAACCACCCTTATCTGTCCAAACTGTGGTTTTGAATAGCTACCTGTTTATCACTTGCCGAAGAAAAGCGACACCTAGAAGCTACAAACTATTACAACTTAAAGCATAATTATATCTAACATTTGTTTAAAACTTTGATGTGTTTTTTGCAAATCATTACCAACTATATATATTTCACTCCCAGAATACCTTAATACTTCTTTAAAACCACAAGCTTTCAACCGTCTTGTTCTTTCTAAATCTTCCCTATAGGCATCCTTGTGAAACTCATACCCATCACATTCTATAGCAAGTCTTCTGGTCTCAAATATCTTACCTGTCGATTCACTTCTTCTTTTTAAAACAATAACTATATCAATTCTATATCTAATATTATCCGTTTTTACTCTATATTGAGGATACACCTCAAACTCTCTACGTTCATCTGGATTATTTCCATACGGCTCAGTAAAAGAACTTACCGCCATAAACCCTTTATACTTTAAATAACAGTCATTTGTCTTCCTGTATTCATATTTTTTTATTATTTCCTTTAACCATATTCTGTCAATTTCTTCATAAGCTTGTAAAAATATCTGATCCTCTATAAATTTAACTTTATAAGATTTAATCCAATCAACTTTTTCATTAATGCTACTAAAATAATTATAAAGCTGTAAAAGCATTAGTTTTTCGATTGGTGATTCACAAAACGATAATACCTCCTCAAATTTTAGACGAAATTCTCTTAAGTAATTATCTTCTATTTGTCCTGTAAGGCCTTTAATTTTTGTTTCAGTTGACATATTCCAATTCCAATTTGTATTGTGCATTTTAACTCCGATGCGAGAGACATTTGCAAAGAGTTCACTTTACTTTTTCATATTTTAAACTACCCCAACCACCCCTCACGGTCTAAACTGCGATATTGAATCGCCTCACTAATATGCGAGCCGTTTACGTGTTCGCTGCCTTCCAAGTCGGCGATGGTACGGGCTACTTTTAAAATGCGGTCGTACGCGCGGGCCGATAAACTCAGCCGTTCCATGGCAGTCTTCAGCAAGTCTTTTGATGCATCATCCAACACACAGTATTTTCGGATTTGTTTGGTGTTCATTTGGGCGTTGTAATGTACGTTTTCGGAATCCTTAAAACGTTCCGTTTGGATTTGCCGTGCTGCCGTTACCCGTTTCCGGATGTCAACGGACGATTCGCTTTTACGGTCTTCCGAAAGTTTTTCAAAAGGTACGGGCGTCACTTCAATATGGATATCGATACGATCCAACAACGGCCCTGAAATTTTGCTCAAATACCGCTGCATTTCCGCAGGGCTGGAAGTTACCGGGGCATTGGGGTCGTTAAAATACCCACCAGGACTTGGGTTCATACTGGCTACTAGCATAAACGACGATGGATAAGTAACCGTAAATTTTGCTCGTGAAATGGTGACTTCGCGGTCTTCCAAAGGTTGGCGCAGCACCTCCAACACATCGCGTTTAAATTCAGGCAATTCGTCCAAAAACAGCACGCCGTTATGCGATAGTGAAATTTCACCCGGCTGCGGAAAACTACCACCCCCGACCAATGCGACGTTCGAAATGGTATGGTGCGGACTCCGAAACGGCCGTTGCGCCATCAAGCCCGTATCTTTAACACGCCCCACCACCGAATGTATTTTTGTAGTTTCCAAAGCCTCGTGCAAAGTCATGGGTGGTAAAATACTGGGCAAGCGTTTCGCCAACATCGTTTTCCCCGCTCCCGGAGGTCCTATTAATATAATGTTATGTCCGCCAGCGGCTGCAATTTCCATACAGCGCTTTATGCCCTCCTGCCCTTTTACATCGCTAAAATCGAATTCCGGGAAATCGAGACTTTTGGTAAACTCTTCGCGGGTATTGATAATGGTTTGTTCCAAAGCTTCCCCTTTATCAAAATAATTGATAACCTGCTTAATATTATCGACGCCATAAACTTCCAAATCGTTTACTATGGCCGCTTCCTTGGCATTCATGCTGGGCAGAATAAAGCCCTTAAAACCTTCCTCGCGGGCTTTAACCGCAATGGGCAACGCCCCTTTTATGGGTTGTAAACTGCCATCGAGCGAGAGCTCGCCCATAATTAAATATTGTTCTAAATTTTCGGCTTGTATCTGTTTTGAGGCTGCTAATACGCCGATGGCTAAAGTCAAGTCGTACGCGCTGCCTTCCTTTCGTAAATCGGCCGGTGCCATATTGATGGTGATTTTCTTTCCGGGGATTTTATAGCCGTTATTTTGAAGTGCGGCAGCAATACGGTAGTTGCTTTCCTTAATCGCATTATCGGGCAAACCCACCAAATGATAACCAATACCGCCATCAACATTTACCTCGACGGTTATGGTTGTGGCCTCGACGCCAAAAACGGCGCTTCCAAAAACTTTTTTGAGCATAATTACAGTTTACAGCTTAAATGTAAGAAATGTATTTGAAATGTTAAAGAGTTAAATCGAACGGATATCAAGTAATTTATTAAAAAAAAAGAATCCCGCTTTTGGCGGGATTCAAATAAATTGGAAACATCAAACTAATCAACACTTTTAATGAAAATTATTTTCCAATTATGATATATGGAGAGTTATCCTATTTTGGTTTAGTTTAAGAACTTTGGTTTGATCACCAACATGGCCCAAGCCCAGTTTTGCATATCGGCTGCGGCAGCTTCGCTAACACCTTTTAGCTCATACATACCGTCGCTTGGAAACAACTGCGAGTATCCCATTACCAAAGCATAACCATTGAATGCTTTTTTGAATACCAAATCCAATTCCGTACCCAAAGATTTTTCACCGCTTGGCAACTCTTCAGCTCCGCTAAAATTCAAAGCTTTAACCATCAAGCTTGATTTTTCACTCAATTTAAAGTTGGCACTTAAATGAACATCAACTAAACCGATGTTGTTGGCGTGGTTACCTACGTAGAAGTAATCCATAAAACCATTGAATTTGTGGTTGGTTCCGTAAAGCGGAAAGAACGCTTCAGTATCAGGTGTAGTACCATCATTTCCACTGATGATTTCCACTCCGGCTCCAAGTCCTACTTTTTCTGATGCTTTATAAGTTAAATCCAACGACGCCAAATAAGCGCCATCTACATTATCGCCCATTTGCAAAAAGGCGTTGGCCGCAGCACCAAAACTTCCTTTTTTATAATTTAAATGCGTACCTATGGTTTGGATGCTGTTTACACCATCTGGGGCATTGCTGGTATCGAATTTTTGAAATCCAGTATTTAGAGCTAAGAAACTACCTGTGAAATTTTCCCAAGCCTGCTTTAAGTACACGTATTGCATGGTTTTATAAGAGAAAAAACCAGAAGTATTATAAGCGGTGCTCATCGATTGGAATCCTGTTGGGTTTGAATAATCTTGGTTAAAAGCCAAACCAACATCCATTAAAAATTTGCCTTTGCTATACTTTAACAAAGCAGCATCGTGGTTACGCCCTTGTTGTGCCCAATCCAGTCCGCCAAAAATTCTTTGGTCGTCATAAGAAATTACTTGGCGCCCCAGTTTTGTTGACCAACCTTTGCCTAAAGCAATCTCTGCCCAAGCTTGAAAAATAGCAAACGAGTTGTTTTGATCATAAGGTAAAATTTGTCTGTTTTCCCCCCAGACCATCACATCTTGTAAGCTTAAATAAAATTTATAAGCTTCTGTATTGTAGCCGGCATTTAACCTTGCCCTGGTTGAAATACCAAAACCAGGATCGGCAGCATCTGGAATTATGCTTCCAAAACCATTACGATATTCGGTACGTGGCCTAAACTCGCCATCTAGGGTAAACTGTGCTTGAGCGAACTGTAAACACCCTAGTAAAAGCCCGATGATAAGATATTGTTTCTTCATGTTTTCTTGTTTTTAAGTGGTTTGTTATTGAGTTATATTTAAAATTTGATTGTTCTTTTCTTTTAATTTTCAGCAAATCTATGGATGTAGCATCCCTGTGGCTATGATATTTCTCATGTTTCATAACCTTAAAAATCCGCTAAATTTGAATTGTTTTTTTGAGATTCCCATTTTCACGGGAATGACAATTTCAAAAGATACCTCGAGGGAAACCCCGTGGAATATCTTTTCAATTAATGCTCTAAGAAGTCAATTAAATGTTTTCTGTATTTGTAGTAATCGTCGTGTTCTAAAACCGCTTTTCTGGTTCGGGGTCTTTCAAAATCGATTTCGAGAACATCACCAATTTTTGCACGTGGCCCGCTGGTCATCATCACCACACGGTCGGCCAAAAAGATGGCCTCATCCACATCGTGGGTAATCATAACGGCTGTAATTTTTTCCTTGTTCCAAATTTCGATAAGGATATCCTGAAGCTCACCACGGGTTAACGAATCCAACATCCCAAAAGGCTCATCCAACAACAATACTTTGGGTTTAATGGCAAATGCTCTGGCAATACCTACACGCTGCTGCATCCCTTGCGATAATTCTGAAGCTCTTTTATGGAAGGCATCCTCCAGGCCTACTTTTTGAAGGTAGTATTTGGCAATATCGTTACGCTGTGCTTTCGTAGCATCAGGAAACACTTGGTTTACACCTAAAAGTACGTTTTGAAGCGATGTCATCCAAGGCATTAAGCTGGGCGCCTGAAAAATAACCCCTCGGTCTGGTCCTGGCCCTTTAATATGTTTTCCCAATACTGAAATGTTACCTCCAGAAATCTCGTTCAGCCCGGCAATCATACTCAGCATTGTTGTTTTTCCACAACCTGAATGGCCGATAATGGTAACAAATTCCTCCTTTTTAATTTGAAGGTTCAAATTTTCCAAAACCGTATAATCACCTTTTGGAGTGGGGTACACTTTTTTAATATTTTTTAAATCCAACATCACATCCGATGCGGGAAACAACCCATTATCAGTAAAATTCCCTGTTTTATTTGCTGTTAAAGTACTCATCTTTTGTGTGTTTAAAATTGATTAACAAAATCCTTTGGTGCTAAATCGGGAAGTTCGTAAACGGCTTGTGCTTCCGATTTGCGCTCGTTTCCTATATCCATCAAATATTCAATAATGGCATTTCGGGTTTCCTTAAAATTGGCATTATCGTTCAATTCGGTTTTATCCCTTGGACGCTCGATATCAATTTTGAATTCTGGCCCTAAAGTAGCTTTTGGACCGGGACGCAACGGAATAATACGGTCGGCCATATAAATGCCTTCATCCACATCGTTGGTAATCAATAGTGCCGTGCGCTTATCTTTCCCCCAAATTCTCAATATTTCATCCTGAAGATTGCCACGGGTTAAGGCATCCAATGCCCCAAGTGGTTCGTCCATAATAATCATTTCGGGTTTCATGGCTAAAGCTCTGGCAACCGCCACACGTTGGCGCATACCTCCCGAAAGTTCTTTTGGACGTTTGTTGATGGCCGGGGTTAAGTTTACCATTTCCACATAATTTGCAACAATGTCATTCAGCTCTTTTTTACTTTTCTTCGGAAAAGCTTCCTTCACCGCCATAAATACATTTTGCCCTACCGTTAGCCAAGGAAGCAACGAGTAGTTTTGAAAAATTACGCCTCGCTCGTGGCTGGTTCCGGTTACGGGTTCGCCCTTAAACAGTACCTCGCCTCTTGTGGGCTGCAATAAGCCGTTAATTAAGTTAACCAAAGTGGTTTTTCCACTCCCTGTAAAACCTACGATGGCCACAAACTCACCTTCTTCAATCGATAGGTTGATGTTTGAAAGGACCTCGGTGGCATTATCGCCCTGTCCGTAAGTTTTATAAACGTTATTTAATTCTAAATATGCCATATCTCTTTGTTTAACTGTTGATTTATTGATTCGGTGATTTCTATTTTGAATCCTTCAACATTTATTAAATAGCATCAGTTTTATCAAACGATACTGTATTTTGAATGGTTAGCATCAAGCGGTCTAAAAGGAAACCAATGATACCGATAACGAACATCGCTACAATGATTTTTGCGTTGGAATCGTTGGCTCCATTTTGAAATTCTTCCCAAACAAACAACCCTAAACCTGGGCTTTGCGCCAATAACTCGATAGCGATCAATACCATCCAAGCTACCGATAAGGTGATTTTCAATCCTGTAAAAATCAACGGTAAAGACGATGGCAACACCACTTTGAATATTTTTTGGAAGGGGCCCAACTTCAATACTTTGGCTACATTGATATAATCTTTATCAACCGATGATACGCCCATGGCTGTATTTACTAAAGTGGCCCACATAGAGCATAACCCCACACTGATGAATGAAATGGTGAATGAGCTGTCTTCGTTAGAATCTATCAACACCGTTTTTACAATCATAAAAACCAACAAGTACCAAACTACGGGCGATACGGGCTTAAATATTTGAATGAACCAGTTGAACGAACTCTTTAAAGTAGGACTCAACCCGATGAATATTCCAAGTGGCACGGCAATAACCAATGCCAATAAAAATCCTGCGAATACTGTTTTTAAACTTCTGAAAATTTGATCCACAAATGATGGTCTTCCCGTATAAGTAATGGGGTCTTTACCTTCTGCAATTCGCTTTTCATTTAATGCAGCTGTTTTTTCAATAAAGGCTTCTTTATCGGCCGCAATAATGTTATGGTCTCTCAATAGAGATTGGAACGACTCCCACACTTGCGCTGGTGATGGCAGGGTGTTGGGCTGGCAGCTTACATCTCCCGATGCTATACATTCGCGCATAGCATCGGCAGCTGCTGGACCTTGGTCAGTTAGTGCTTTTTCAATTTTAAACTCGGCCTCTGTATTATACAAAGACTTGGCCCCTAAGTGCCACAGACCTAAAAATAATAGCACGGAAGCAAGCGGTACGACTACTTTACGCAAGATACCTTTAAAATCTTCCTTTCCTAGTTTCCCTGTGAATAGGTCTTTTACCGTGGTTAAAAACCCCAATCCTACAAATTTGGTTACTCTGTCTAATGTTATACTTTGCTTCATGACTTATTATTTTAGTACTCTGTTTTTTATTGTACAGCTTTTTCTTTGTTTCCTATTTTAAAGCTGTTGATGTATGCTATTGGATCTTTGGCATCGTAAGTTGTGCCGTCTATAAAATCGGATGTTGGTGCTTTATACCCATCTGTAGTTGGGATGTCTTTTTGAGGAATATGTCCTTCTTCAACTAAAAGCTTGGCTGCTTTTGTCCAGATATCCGGTCTGTAAATATCCTTGATGGTTTCTGCATACCACTCTGCTGGTTTTGACTCTGGAATTTGTCCCCATCTTCTCATTTGGGTCAAGAACCAAATACCATCTGAATAGAATGGATAAGTAGCGTTGTACTTGTAGAATACGTTGAAATCAGGCATTTCTCTTTTATCACCTTTTTCGAATTCGAAGGTTCCCGTCATGGAGTTGGCCAATACGGCTTCATCAGCACCTACATATTGAGACATTGATAATATTTTTACCGCCTCTGCTCTATTTTCTGGCTCATCCAACCATTTACCGGCTCTAATCAATGCTTTGGTAACGGCTACAGCTGTATTTGGATAATCTTCAACAAACTTTTTGGTCATTACAAATA
>JAUIKY010000071.1 GCA_030430535.1 Bacteroidia bacterium | reverse complement strand
TATGATTACCCCAATTCCGTTTGTAACGCCAACAAAACCCACCTATGCCACTCTGCCGTTTATTGGCATTCAGCCGGCTTTATTGGATGAAAGTGGAGAGGAATTAAAAGGCAACCAAGTGGAAGGCCGTTTGTGCATTAAATTCCCTTGGCCGTCTATTGCGCGAACTATTTGGGGCAACCACGAGCGTTATAAAGAAACCTATTTTTCGGCTTACGAAAACAAGTATTTCACTGGAGATGGTGCCATGCGCGACGAGGTGGGTTATTACCGTATTACGGGTAGGGTAGATGATGTGATTATCGTATCTGGACATAACTTAGGAACCGCCCCAATTGAAGATGCCATCAATGAACACCCAGCGGTAGCCGAATCGGCCATTGTAGGCTTCCCGCACGATATTAAGGGAAGTGCGCTTTACGGATACATTACGCTTACCAATCCAGGAGAATCGCGAGACCATAATAACCTGCGCAAAGAGATCAATCAGTTGATATCTGATCGTATTGGGCCTATTGCCAAATTGGATAAAATCCAATTTACGCAAGGCTTGCCAAAAACGCGTTCGGGTAAAATTATGCGTCGTATTTTGCGTAAAATAGCTAGTAAAGACACCAGCAATTTAGGTGATACCAGTACACTGTTGAACCCAGAAGTGGTTCAGGATATTATGGATAATGCCTTGTAGTTGGAAGTTGAGCTTATTTTATGAAAAACATTCTGGTGACATTAATAATACTGTGTTTGACCTCTTGCAATCAACTGTCAAAAGAAGTCGAAAACTCTTTTTCTATAATGGGAGTTAAATTAGATAGTTTGAATGAAATTGAGGAAAATAAAATAGAAAATCTTTTTAATGAAATTAACTCAGAACGGATTAAAAAAAACGTGGGAGAGAATTCTTCAATGATTTATTATTCCGTAATCAGACATAATCGAATTGTAGATTCTCTGATTAATGAGCTTAAATCACTTGGAGAAAATCAGGTAGAAAAAAAGAAAATAACTGACAGATTTGAATCTGAAATGGCTGATTTAAATGCTAAATTGAACTCTATAAAGGAATTCAATGCCAAATCGCAAATAGATTCTTTGCTAAAGTCATCGAATGACGTAGAAATTATGCCAAATTATGCAATTATATCTAATTTTCAAGGAGGAAAGTTAAATGCATCCAAAAGTGCTGAATTATTATTGCAAGAATTGAAAGAAAAGATAAAAATTGAACTGAATAAAAACTAAGGATTAATGGCTATAAATAATTGTTTGCTACCGCTTACTTCTGAAAATCCTCGCGGATTTTCAAACTGGTGAGTACTTACAAAGTTAAGAGCTAAACTTTCTACCTATTCAACAAATACCCCCAATTAAGGTGTTTTCTTTTATCCAAACGGGCCAATAATTTTAAAAAAACCAAAGCCGTGATAAGCGCATCGCCAGTGGCGGTGTGCCTATCTATAGGCTGAACGTTCAGTTCGCTGCATAGGTAATCCAACGTGTAGGGTTTGGTGTTGTCTTTATAAATAATGTGAAGCGATTTTTTATACAGTACCCCCGTATCAATAAAATGATTTTTTAGTTTTCCCATGCCATGCCTAACCAACATATTGTTTATCATGGCTCGGTCAAAACTGGCATGATGGGCAATTAACACAGCATCTTTTATATAATCCAAAAACACTTTAAGGGCTTCCAATTCTGAAATTTTTTCTTCAGAACCATTTCGGATTATGCCGTGTATTTTTACGGTTTCGGCCTTAAAAACATCTTGTTTTAAATAGAGCTCCAAGGTGTCGTTCACCGGGATGGTTTTTCCAATGATGGCCACTGCACCAATCGATAAAACCCTATCTTCTATTTTATCGAATCCCGTCGTTTCGGTATCAAAAGCTACAAAGCGGGTGTTCTCGATGTCGCTTTTCTTCTTTTTCTTAAAGTGGGCTAAATAATCCAACCAAAAATCGGGATACTCCTTTTTCTTTTTAAAAAACCAATTCCATACCATGTTTCTGCTTCAGTTTTAGAGTTTTGTTATTTGTTTTCGGTTTAACGCGCTATGGATTTATACAAAGTTTTTTAAATCGAAACGGACTTTCAGCACTTCCTGAATATCGTGGATGGGCTTAAAACAGCGTCTCAGTTTCAATTGCTCTTCTTTGGTCAGGGTTTCTATCTCAATAAATTTACCCGTATTGTTATGCAAAAAGCCCTGCTTGGTTTTAAATTTCGATAAAGCTTTAAAGGCGTAAGCACAAGATTGATAAAGTTCTTTGTTGTTATAATCAATATCGGCCAGTTTTTCAAAACGCTCAGCGGTGTTGTTAACGCCTTTTATTTTGTTCTGTAAAATGAGGAGTCGAGCCGCATCTACCAGCGGCATAATGGCACGGTTTTTAATATTGAAAAGGTCTTTTTGCTGGTTGTCTTTTTCAACAGCAAACTGCTTGAAAAAACCTAATGGCGGTGGATTTTTTAAGGCATCGCGACCCAAAAATTTAAAAAACACCGAGGTTTTTTCGAGGGTTTCATAAATGGAATCAGATAGCTCGTTTACCAAACTTTTTTTCCCATAAACATGGCTGAAATCGAAAAAGATGGAAGACAGCAATATGGCTTTGTCGTCGGTATTCAAAATCCAATCACTAAATTGGGCTTTCCAATCGGTGATGGTTTTGCACCAGTCGGGGTTGCTGGCCATCATATCGGCTTCGCAATATTCAAAGCCTATTTTGTTTAACGACTTGCTCACCAGTTTTCCGAGTTCTACAAAATAATCTTGCGTTTCTTTGTGTTTTTCTTCTGGAACGTCCTCAAAAATAATGGCGTTATCTTGATCGGTAAACAATAGCTGCTCTTTGCGGCCCTGGCTGCCCAATGCAATCCATGAGAATTTTACGGGCGGCTTTTTGGGCATTTTCTTTAAGGCTATTTCAATGGCACGAACCGTAACGGCATCGTTAATTTGGGCTATAATTTTTGTAATGTGTCCAATGGGCATGTTCTGCTCTAAATAACTTTTTAATAAATGATTGGCCTTAAGCCTAGCAGACCTCAATTTTTTGGTGCGTTTGGCGCGTTTTATTTCCTTTAAAATAACCGAAGGGGTGTTACCCAATGTGGCCAAAACATCATGGTGGGTAAGCACACCAATAAGTTTGGAGTTTTCGGTGCCGTCTTTTGTGATACACAAATGCCCAATATTGTACTGAACCATTTTTAACTGGCCTTCGGCAACGGTCAAATCTTTTTTACAAGTGATAACGGGCGAACTCATAATATTGCCCACGTTGGTATCGATGGGAAAAGTACCAGTGGCAATTTTGTTTTTAATGTCGCTATTGGTAATGATGCCGACGGGTTTATCATTGTCGTCAACCACAATAATACAGCCAATTTTATGGTTTTTCATTTTTATGGCGGCATCCTTTAAAGAGGAATGGTGATGACAGGTTATTGGGTTTTTGGTGTAATTTGCCGTTTGAAAATACTCAATATCCTTTGAAGTGTTGGGCAAATAATCTACGAAAATTTTGCTGTTTTCTTCAGCGGTATAGGGGTCGAACGTATTGGTTGCAAACGCTGTAATTAAGAATTTATAAACATTGGTGTTGTCAGCACTTACCCGACGGAAAATATCAATAGGAATCGCATAAACAATGGATTCTTCGTTGGCTTTGGCCGTTAATTTATACGACTCCTGGGCAATAAGCGGACGCAACCCGAAAAGGTCTCCGCCATCACTAATATTTACCACCACCTGTTCGTTTTCGTTAGTGGTGTGGAATAATGTAATTGCCCCATTTCTTACAACATAAAACACACTGTTGAACGGATCGCCCTTTTTAAAAATAACATCGCCTTTTTCCAAATAGATAATAGAAACCTCGGTCGAGATTTTAAGTAAATCGTCTGCTTTTAAATGGTTAAAAGGGGGGAAGTTTTTTAAAAAATCGTAAACACGATAAGCAATGGAATTATTCATATAGTCTTTTTGAGTTTGTAGTTGGAATGAAGCTTTTTATAGTAATGGTTAATTATAGATGGTTATGCATTCTAATAAAATTTGTCAGTTCGAGTGGGTTTTTCGATTGAAATGAGAAAAATCTTTATCGAGAATTGGAATTTTTGCAACTAAAAAGTTGTCGATACAATTCCTCATAGCCGTGGAATCAATCGAACTGATGCCTAAACTATATGGCATATTCAAAATCCATAACAGATTTTTATTAAATCATTTTAAAATCTAAAAGCAATTCGCCTTCAATGGAAGCCTGTATGTGGTCGCCTTTATGGATTTCCCCAGTGCCCGATGCGGGTGTGCCTGTAAAAATAAGGTCGCCCGGCTCTAATGTCATAAATTTAGAAGTAAAGGCAATGATATCGCTAAAATTGTAAATCATCAAACTGGTATTTCCTACTTGTTTTTCTTCACCGTTTATAACCAAATTAAAGTTGATGTCGTCTAGTTTTGGAAAGTTGGAAACCGGTTTAAAACTTGAAATCGGAGCTCCGCCATCAAATCCTTTTCCTAAATCCCATGGGCCTTTATTTTCTCTACTGGCATTAAAAATATCTTTGGCTGTAAAATCGATGCCGATACCAATTTCCGAGATATAAGATGCGGCATCGTCCAAACTAATATCTTTCCCTTTTTTTCCTATTTTAATAACCAATTCGGCCTCATAATTCAGTTGGTTGGTAAAACTCGGGTAGGCTACATTTTCGTTGTTTTTAACCAAGCTAGACTCGGGTTTTGAAAATATAATTTGGTTTCCGGTTTTGTTGGCACTTATTTCATCAGGGTTAGAAACGTAGTTTTTGCCAATGGCTAGTATTTTCATGTTGTTTTTTTCAGTTTAAAGTTAGAAACGTAAAAATACTAAAATTATGAGTGCACCGGCGTAGATAAAGATTAATCTCGATACATGTGCCCCCTTTTTTTTCGTATCTTTTGTAACTTAATTATTTAAAGCCATTTAACATGAAAACAGTACAAGCTTATGCTGCAAAAACAGCAGGTGCCCCATTGGAAAAATTCGAGTATGAACTGCCCGAAATTGGCAAGGAAGAAGTGGATATAAAGGTACACTATTGTGGATTGTGCCATTCCGATTTAAGTATGGTAAATAACGACTGGGGTATGTCTCAGTATCCGTTAGTTCCCGGTCACGAAATTGTTGGTGAGGTGTTGGCCATTGGTAGCGCTGTGCAAGGTTTAAAAGTGGGCGATAAAGTGGGCATGGGCTGGAATTCGGCATCGTGCATGCATTGTAATCCCTGTTTGGAAGGCGACCAGCATTTATGTGGAAATGCAGAAGCGACTATTGTGGGTAGGCATGGCGGTTTTGCCAATATGGTAAGAGGACATTGGTCTTGGGTTATTCCGCTTCCAAAAGGATTGAATATCAAAAAGGCAGGACCATTGTTTTGCGGTGGCATTACGGTCTTTAACCCTATTGTGCTTTCGGGGGTTCAGCCCACCGATAAAGTAGGGGTTATTGGCATTGGAGGTTTGGGACACATGGCGATTAAATTTTTAAAAGCTTGGGGGTGTGAGGTATTTGCATTTAGTTCAAACCCTGCTAAAAAGGAGATGATTTTAAATATGGGAGCACATCATGTTATCGATTCAACTAATCCAGAAGAGTTGGAAAGCATTGCCGGCTCACTAAATTTTGTGTTGAACACGACCAACGTAACTTTAGATTGGAATTCTTTTTTAACCGTTTTAGCACCTAAGGGGAAATTGCATACGGTTGGTGCTGTTTTAGAGCCCATGGCTATTCCGGCGTTTAGTTTAATAATGGGCGAAAAATCGGTAGGAGGTAGTCCTATTGGAAGCATTGCTCTAACTAAAAAGATGTTGGATTTCTGCGTGCGGCACGATATTTATCCAACGGTTGAAGAATTTAAAATGGATGCGGTTAACGAGGCTTTGCAGCATTTAGAGGAAGGAAAAGCCAGATTTCGATTAGTATTGAAAGCTTAACTCAACGGAACGATCAGCACAGGTATTTTCGATTCCTGAATAATTTGTTTGGACACGCTCCCGATAATGGCATTGTATAAAAAACCGTGGTCGTTGTAACCGGCAATGATAAGGTCGATGTTTAATGAATTGGCTTTTTCCATGATGGTTTTAACCGTAGCCCCTTGAATAAGCAGCGCTTCAGCGTTTAGTCCTTTTTCTTTTAGGGCGGCACTGTACTGCTGAATTTTTTTATGTTCGTCCCACAATTCATTGGCTCTAAAATCGCGTTCGTGCTGTGGGCCGACTTCATAACCCACAAAGTCCGGATTGGGCGCCGCAATATGGAGCACCCAAATTTTAGAATGGAATTTTTCGGCCAATACAGTGGCTTTGCTGAGCAGAGTCTGTTCGTTGCCGTCAAAATCTATGGTAACCAGGATATTTTTCATTTTAATAAGGATTTACACACTATAAGTTACGAAATTTTAAGGATTTTGGAGTGGACGATTCAGCAGTTTTTGTATTTGTCGTGCAAGCCAACACCATTTAAAATCATGGGGGTAATTTTGTTGATGCGGCTTTGTTTGGTTGCATCGCGTTTGGCAGATTCGATGTGTTCGCAATACTCACGCTGTTTACCGGGCGTTAAGTCTTTAAACGCTTTTTTTAGTTCGCCATTTGCGTCTAATGCTTCTTGCAGTTCCCTCGGAACAACAGTTTTCTTTTTACTGCGGTTGGGTTTCAGTTCTTTGCCCAATTTTTGATTGTCTATCGCTTCCTTAACATAGGCCAATACCATGTTTTTATCGATATCGTCTATTGACTCAAATCGCATTTGCCTCAAGGCTTTGGTTTTGTTTTCTTGGGCATTGACCAAAACTTGGTGCGTGTCTTTTAAAAACACACCGTTAAAAAACCAAATACCGAAATGGTTTTTAAAAGCGCCCAAACCCAAAACATTTTTGCCGTTTACGGCATAAACGGGCGCTCCCCATTTTATGGTTTCCTCAACCTCGGTAGAGGTAATAATGGCCCTTAAAAGTGAGAGGGCTTCACTGTATTTACTGTGTTTTTCTATATATTCTTCGACTGCAGAAGTTTTCTCCATATTGTTCCATTTATTGTTCCATAGAATAGAAAAACTGTTCGTTAACAATCTTTCCGTCTTTTACTTCAAAAACACCCAGTTCTTCCATTTTCTGGCGTCCACGGTCTTTAAAAGTAACATCGAAACTCATTTTACTGCTAAAGTGGTTTTCGGCCACCACGGGGTCCGAAATGTTGCCACCGTGGAATTCCTTAACATTATCGAGCCATTCTTTGCTTTTGTTCCATACGTTTCGTTTACCGCTAACTTGCTCTTCGGGGTAACCCGGCATTTCCTTGCTTACAATATTATCGGCATACAGTTGCTCGATACACTCTAGGTTTTTGCCCTCTCGGCACATTTGTGCCCACTGGTTTGCTACGTCTTTTGTACTCATGATTTCTAGTTTTTTAGTTGATTCCTAAAATTACTAAAAAAAGCAATGTGTTTGCGTTAAGGGATTGTTAGGGTTTGTGATTTACTAAAAACAACAAACGCCCTTAAAACGGGCGTTTTTATATCATGTTTTTGCAAAATTATGAGCTTGTGCAACGGTTACCAACTTAAGTTTACAATCTCTTAAATTTATTGAATAATCAGAAAGAACAAAAGAGTGGAGTAAGGTTAAGGTTACCGTTGGAACTTGTGATTCCGTCAACATTGATAATCC
>JAUIKY010000070.1 GCA_030430535.1 Bacteroidia bacterium | reverse complement strand
GAAGACATTCAAAAAACGGGTGATATATTTTTTCCGAAATCATGGCTCAATGCAACCATTGGGAATTATAGTTCGCCCTATGCTTATGAAGTGGTTGAGACTTTTTTAAATGAAAACCCTAACTTTCCGCAGGTATTAAAGAACAAATTGTTGCAGGCTGCCGATGGCGTGTACAAAGGAAAAAAATTAAGGAACCAATGGCAATAGATTTACAAAACGAGCTTAATAAAACGGAAGGGTTTAAAAACTTGGAACTGCTTGCCAAGCAAGTGGTAGAGGGGTTTATTTCTGGGATGCATAAAAGCCCGTTTCATGGCTTTTCGGCTGAATTTGCCGAACATAAAATTTATAACCAAGGGGAAAGTACGCGCCACATCGATTGGAAATTATTTGCCAAAACCGATAAGCTGTACACCAAACGCTATGACGATGAAACCAATCTGCGCTGCCATATTATTTTAGACAACAGTAGCTCGATGCACTACCCTGAAATGAACTCGTTTTCTATCGAAGGGTTGAACAAAATAGGTTTTTCGGTGCTGGCTTCGGCGGCATTGATGCAAATATTAAAGAAGCAACGCGATGCAGTGGGGTTGAGTATTTATAGCGATGCCTACGATTATTATGCGCCCGAAAAGGGTAGTGAACGCCACCACCAAATGTTATTGAACCATTTGAGTGAAGCTGTGGTTTCGAAGCCTGTAAACAAGAAAACCGAAACCTTCAAGTATTTACATGAAATTGCCGAAAAAATACACCGGCGTTCCATGATATTTTTGTTTACCGATATGTTTCAATCTTCAGAAGATGAGGGGAAGCTTTTTGAGGCCCTTAGGCATTTAAAATACAATAAACATGAGGTCATTTTGTTCCATGTGTTCGATAAATTGAAAGAGTTGCATTTTGATTTCGATAACAACCCGAAGCGTTTTGTGGATGTTGAAACGGGCGAGTATATTAATTTGTATGCCGACTCGATAAAGGAAAATTACAATAAGGCGGTTCAAGAGTATTTTACCGCTTTGCGCCTAAAATGCGCGCAATATAAAATTAAGTATGTTGAAGCCGATATCAATAAGGGTTTTAATAATATTTTGACCACTTATTTAGTGGAGCGACAAAAGTTTGCTTAGTGATTTAAAGGGTTTATTATGAGCTGTTTGCAGGTTTTTATGTTCGGTCGGTTCCCGTTGGGTGAAAAAATATCAAAAAAAAGTAAAAAAAATATTTGAGATATTGAAAAAGCCGTGTATATTTGCAACCGCAATAAAGCAACGGTCTGGTAGTTCAGTTGGTTAGAATGTCGCCCTGTCACGGCGAAGGTCGCGGGTTCGAGTCCCGTCCAGACCGCCAAATTGCTAAAAGCTCTAAGAAATTAGGGCTTTTTTTGGCAATGAAAAGTAGTTGTGTTGTTCCCAATGTATTTTGGGAGTGTAGTAATGCCAAAGTTTATTTGGTGTTCCAATGGAAAGCTTTCCTTTTTTCTGAGAAGAAAATAGGGATGCTTTTTTGTTTTAGGGGTAATGATTGTTTTTTTGTAAGCCTTTTAGAAAAGCTTTAATCCTTTTCCAAATAATTATAAATATCTTCACTAAGCATTTTGGTGAATTCCGTAGCTCCTGTGCTATCAAAATGTAGGCCGTCATAAGTTTTGAAATGACCAATACGATTAGAATAGTTCAAAAAAGGTATGTTTTGTTGATTTGAAATACTGTCCATATCCTTTTCGAAGGTGGGCCAAAATTTGTTTTCCAGTTCATAAAACTCCTGGTCTTCGGGAATGTGAACTATAAATGCGTCTCCTCTGCTTTTTAGGTAAGCAAGTATTTTAGTGAAACTATCAATGCGATAGGACGAAACCTCCTGAAAACCTAATTGGTCACTAAAAAGGCGCAAAATATTAGATTTCCAAAACTTTGTATCTATTTCACTTATCGTATCTTTTTTAGAGACGGGTACGATTTCCAACCAGCCATTGTCGTGTATTTCATCAAACGTCCATTTCTCGTATGGATGCAATGCGTTATACAAGGGTTGTTCGTAGGTGTTTAGGATGTAGTTATAATTCGGGTTAGCTGCTACTTGGTTTACTTTTCCTAAAATAGTTCTTTTTTTGTCCATTTTATAGATGTCTTCCGGGCTCATGTTTTGTGGTGCTGCAAAAGCGCCTGGTGAGACTGCTATAATAAAAAGTTGATTGTTTTGTTTCGGATTTAATTTCTTTTTTATGGCCTCGAAATATACCTCGCCAAAAGGAGAGTTGTTTACGTTTAATGCAAAATTGATTATTGGGGAATCGTAATTAAGTTCTTCAAGTTTTTTTTCAATAATAGCGGGATTGATGCCTTTACTTGCTTTAGAAATGCCGATGATTAATCCGCTTGCTTTTTGGGTAAACTTCTTATAGTAAATATCGACATAGTCCTCAGATAGTTTATTTACCAAAAACCCATAAACACATATTAATGATATTGTAAATAGAGCTAATTTTATAAAAAACCGTTTCATCTTTTAAAATTGAAAGTATATAAAAGTATTTTGTCTGTTTATGGCAAATAATGCTATGATGAAAATGTATGCGATATAAAATGACCAGCGTATATGTTTGGGCTTTCCAATAACTAATTCATAAATCTTGTCGTTTCCTTTAAAATAATGGATGGTTTGAACCAGTAGTATTAAAATGCAGCTCAGTACCAATTCAAAGTAGTTTTCCAAAATATTAACGTGCAGGCTCTTAAATTGGAACATGTGGTTTATATAAGTAATAGCATTGTCTAAAGATGTGGCGCGGAAAAAGACGAGCGTTATCAGAATGTATGATATTCCGAAAGTCCAGCCCATTAATTCTATTGTGCGTTTTCGTAATCCAATGGCTATAAATACTTTTTTCCTTGTAGGGGCGGTAGCGTATTCTAGTACCAATAACAATGCGTTGAGTAATCCCCAAATTACAAAGGTCCAACTGGCACCGTGCCATAGGCCAACAATAAAGAAAAGGATAAATATGTTGCGTACGGTTTGTGCTTTTGTGCCTCTTGAGCCGCCAAGCGGAAAAAACAAATAATCACGAAGCCACTGCATGAGCGATATGTGCCACCGTTTCCAAAAGTCGGCTACAGTTAATGCAAACATTGGTCTGTTGAAGTTTTGCATCAGTTCCACGCCAATAGTTTGTGCCGTGCCAATGGCTATAGAGGTATATGCCGAAAAATCAAAATAAATTTGGAACATAAAGAATACGGCTCCTAAAATTAATGAAAACCCATGCGGTGACTCGGGGTTTGCAAAGGCTTTATCAACATAAATGCCCAATCGGTCGGCAACAACCACTTTTAAAAGTAAACCCCAAGCTATTAAGACCATCCCTTTTTTAATATTGGGTAAATTTACTTTTACGTTTTCCTTTAATTGCGGAATTAGCCTGGAGGCACGTTCAATGGGGCCTGCTACCAATTGAGGGAAAAATGCAACATACAGAGCAAAAATACCGAAATGTTTTTCTGGCTTGATTTGGCCTCTATAAATGTCGATGGTGTAACTCAGTGTTTGGAAGGTGTAAAAACTGATACCGACAGGAAGCATAATATTGCTGAAACTATAGGTTCCAAAGTTTTCTTCAGGCGTAATTTCAACACCAAAAAAGCCGAACAGTTCATAAACCGAATTTGTAAAAAAAGCTAAGTATTTAAAAACAAACAGCATGCCGATGTTAACCACAAGACTAAGGGTTAAATAGGCTTTTTTCTGTTTATGGCTAGCGCCTACCATTTTTAGTCCACAGAAATAATCGGTTACAGTTGATATTAATAACAGAATTAGTAATTCAGGCTTATGGAAAGAATAGAAAAAGTAGCTGCCTGCCAGTAGCCAAACCCAACGATACCTGTGTCTTATAAGGTAGAACCCTATGACAATTACGGGTAAAAATATGAGGAACTCAAATGAGTTAAACAACATAGTAGGATGCTTTTAATTTGCTTCAGTCAATTTTAGGGCTGACTACTGTGTAAATATAAAGTACTTAGATGTTATATAAAGATTTTTATCGATAAAACGTGTAAGTTTTTGTGTTCAAAAGTGCTTTTTGTTGGCAATATGTTCTTTTTAGCGGTGTTTTTGCGCTTAGCGGTGTTTTTTGCGCTTAAAAGAATTGAACGATGTTAAAGTTTAATACGAAATATGGCTTTGGAAGTATTGTTTAGCTATTTCTTAATAACCGCTGTAGCAACTCTTCCAAAACAGTTTCAACGCCTTCTTCAGCATTGCTTTTGGTTTTAAAGCGTGCCGTTTTCTTTACATCGTCATGAGCATTTTCCATGGCATAGCTAAAATAAGCCAAATCCATCATTTGCAAATCGTTGTTGTAGTCGCCAAAAACCATGGTTTCTTCCTTGGTTACGCCCAATTCCTTTTGCAGAAGGGTTAGCGCATAGCTTTTATTGGCTTCGGCATGCGAAATATCAAGCCAGTTCTCGCCAGATACGATAACCTGTAGGTCTTTATTCAGGGTTTCGGCCGTGGGAAGAATATATTCTTCGGAAGATGTGTGGTGGAATACGGCTATTTTTAAAAAATCGTCGTTTTCAACTTGTGTTAAATCGTCAACAATAGTGTATTCTTTGTAGTAATCCCTAAATTTTGAGATAAACGATTCGTCGGTGGTTTCGATGTAGGCGCGCTGTCTTCCGCACAAAACAATATAGGCGCCTTCAATGTTTCTGAGTAGCGTAACGGCATTTTTAACGTTTTCAGAATTTAGCTGCAATAAGATTTGTTCTTGGTTGTTGTGTTTCATGATGCCCCCATTTTCGGCAATAATGGAAATATCGTCTTTAATAGGGTGCAGTTTTTCCAAAATACTTTGGTATTGCCGTCCGCTTGCCGCTGTAAAGTGGATGTTTTGTTGCTTAAGGGCTTTAAACTGATTAAAAAATCGGGGGCTTACTTCGCTGTTGGGGTTTAGCAAGGTGCCGTCCATATCTGAAACTACAAGTTTTACTTTCGAAAAATCCATAAATAAAATTAAAAGGCAAAAATAATATTCTTGGGTTAATATTCTGTTAGTTAAAGGTTAATATATGGGAGATATGGTTTTTTGTTGCCTTTATCTTGTATTGAGCCTTGTGGAAGTAAATAGTGTAAAATGACTTAAACTAATTTTGTACATTGCAATGTTAAATTTATCGAGTGGCAAGATGGTTACTTTAAAACAGCTGGCAAAAGAATTGGGGGTTTCTATTTCTACAGTTTCCAAAGCACTTAACAATAGTGAGGAAATTGGAGAAGAAACAGTAAAGCGTGTTAAGCAACTCGCCGAACAATATAATTATACCCCAAACAAAGTCGCTTTGAGTTTAAAGCAGAGTAAAACCAAGACTATTGGGGTGATTATTCCGAATATACTCAACCGGTTTTTGGCTAAGGTGCTTTTTGGTATCGAGCGTGAGGCTAATAAACATGGTTACAATATTATAACCTGTATTTCGAACGAGTCGTTGGAAAAGGAAAAGGAAGGGCTCAAGCTTCTGGCCAATGGTAGTGTAGATGGATTTATTTTGTCGGTTGCAGAAGAGACCCAAGTGAATAACGAGATTGATCATTTTAAAAATGCCATTAGCCGTGGGTTGCCCATTGTTATGTTCGATAGGGTGGCGCACGATGTGATGTGTGATAAAGTGATAGTTGATGATTTTGATGCCACTTACAATGCTACTAAAAGTTTGTTGAACGAAAACAGAAAGCAAATAGCGTTTGTTAGTAGGATTAATGAATTGAGCGTAGGAAAGCTCAGGGAGCGTGGTTATAATAAGGCTATGTTGGAAAGTAGGTGCGAGCCTTTGGTATTGGCCATTAAAAAGAAGGACGACCATCAAAAAAAAATAAAGTCATTTTTTAAAAAGAATAAAAACATTGATGGCGTTATTGCTGCCGAAAGTTCTTCAGGAATTATTGCTTTAAACACGGCCATCAATTTAGGATTAAGAGTGCCCAAGGATATCTCTGTTATCGCATTTGCTAGCAAATCCGATTCTTATCATACACTTCCAAAATTGACAACCATTCGTCAGCATGCCAAAATTATTGGGGCTCAGGCGGCGCAAATGTTAATCCGTAGATTGCAAAATCCGTCCAGTAATGAAGATGTAAAAACTAAAATTGTAAAAACTTCATTGGTCAAAAACAAGTCTACCCTGTAATAATAAACTTTCAAAATAAATTAATCGTGCATTTCAACGATAAAATATGCTGTATTTCGTCGAATATTTTGCATTTTATTGACCAACGCAAAAGTTATTAATATTTATTAACATATTTTAGCAATGTAAAACTGTGCGCCACATTTTCCCTAAGTTCAGTTATTACAAATTAATCCATTAAAAAAGACTTCTTAATAAGTCTAAAAAATCCCTCGCAATATATAGGCTGTGTACACTATTGTGTATTAGTTTTAAGTTAATTTTCCATTGTTCTTCTAGGCAATCATTTAGGTATTGCTTCATGTTGTGTTTTTAAGTGCAATATAAAATTGTATTAACCTTAAAATCGAATTTATATGAAATCCCTAAAAATTACTTTAATAGTAGCAGCTATTTTCGCTTCATTAGTGTCTTGTACAAGACAAGATTTAACAGAAGATGATGTATTGAAAACCCCAGATGTTGAAGCCCCTATTACAGGTGGTCAAATAGACGACTAAATAGTATGTTAAAAATGTTTAAAGCCCTTTATGCACTCCATAAAGGGCTTTTTTTAGTGTCAAAAAATGAAAAATTATAAATACATTTGAAGAAATAGAAAACAATCTTTTAGGTATTGAAGTATTTCTTAATATATATAGCTTGCTTTTTTTCTGTTGGCTTTTCATTTTCGCAAGACGGCGATATTAAGAAAAAAGTAGATTCATTAAAGCGATACGTTTTAAATTCAAAAACAGCAGATTCCTTAGAGCTTGCAGCATCACACTATTATGTTGGCGAGTGGTATAGAAAAGCGACAACAAAAACCGATAGTGCAAACTACCACTATTACAAAGCCATGAAACTTTATAGTTTGTTGGGTGACAAGTATGGGCATGCATCAACACTTTACGGTATAGCCGCAATTCAAAGAAACGAAAAAGACTACACGTCGAGCGAAGTTAACTCCATTGAGGCGATTTCAATGCTGGAAGAATTGGATCAGACTTTTAATGTAAAAGAGCTTAAATCGTTCCTTTACAATAATTTAGGTATTGTTTTTAACGAACTTGAACTATACGATGAATCGATAAAGTACCATAAAAATGCGCTTGAAATAAAGCGGAATTTAGAGGGGATCGATAAATTTAAAGTTTACAACTCCCTAAATAACATTGGGTATGTTTATAAAAATATAGGAAAGTATGAATTGGCACTGGAGCACTTCAATGAAATTTTAGAAGACAAGCAAATTAGTGATGAAAATCCAGAATACTATGCCACGACACTAGCCAATTATGCACATACGCTTTACCTCTCGAAACAAAGGGAGCAGCTACCGGAATTATATTTCAAGGCACTAAAATTTGCAGAGCTGGAAGCTCCCAGTGGTTATGTGTCGATTATTATAAACCAATATATAGCCGAATATTACAATGATAAAAACCAAAAAGCTTTAGCAAGAAAATATGCATATAGGGCAAAAAGCATCGCAGAACAATACCATAATGATGATTTGCTCAAATCTTTATTATTGCTTTCAGAAATAGAGGAAGGAGAGAAAGCGGCACACCACTTAAAGGAATATGTTAGGTTAAACGATAGTTTGCAGAAAAACGAGAGGGCCATTCGAAACAAGTCGGCAAGGATACGTTTCGAAACCGATCAGATTGAAAAAG
>JAUIKY010000029.1 GCA_030430535.1 Bacteroidia bacterium | reverse complement strand
GTTGGTAGACGAACACCAGTCTATTGTAAGAAGTATTTTAACAATTGACGAAAAGGAAAACGCGATGATTATGGCGGGCGATATTCTTGAAAACTCTAAAGTACAGTTGATGATGACCAATGTTGATAATATTGCCAACGCTTCAGAACGTGCTGCAAAACAAGCCTTGGAATCTAGAAAAAACGAACCTCAATTGGCATTTCTGGTAAGCTGCATTGGCCGGAAATTAGTGCTCGATCAACGTGTTGAAGAAGAAATAGAGGAAGTAACAGCCGTTGTTGGTGAAAATACAACCATTTCTGGCTTTTATTCCTATGGTGAAATTGCTCCATTTCATGGCGAAAACAACTGCCAGTTGCACAACCAAACTATGACGGTAACGCTCATTAGTGAATAAATGAACAATGAACTCTTTACTAAAGCGACAAATAAGAAAGTACTTAAGCGAAGAGCAGGCTTCAGATAAAAATTTGGAGCAGTTCTTAAGCGCTATAGACCGTTCGTATAATAATTATGACGAACAGTTTAATATGTTGCAGCGCTCCATGCAGCTTAGTTCGGAAGAGTTATTCAATGCCAACAAAAAACTAGAAAAAGAAGCACAGGCACAACAGGAGGTTATCGATAAACTGAAACACGTTATTGAAACCCTTAAATTTTACGAGTTACCTGAAAATGTAGATTCGAAGAGTAGCGCGGATTTAGATGGATTAAAGTTGGTCAATTTTATAGATAACCAAACTAAGGAAATTATAAAAATTAATCAGCAACGTGAAAATTTGATGAGTGAGCTGGAGCACCAAAATGAAGAACTTAGTGATTATGCCCACGTGGTATCTCACGATTTAAAATCGCCTTTACGCAGTATCGATACCCTATCAACATGGCTAAATCAAGATTATAAAGATTCGTTGGATGTAAACGGGGTAAACAATATAAAGCAAATTAGAAGTCATGTCGAGAAGATGGATAAGCTAATTAGCGGTATATTGGAATACACGGCCATAAGCAAAAATAAAATTGAATTTTATGATGTTGATACCGATAAATTAGTGGACGATGTGATTAAAATGATTGATGTACCCCCGCATATTTCAATTGTAAAAAGAAATAAATTGCCTGTAGTAAAAGGTGATAAATACCGTTTACAACAGCTTTTTCAAAACCTGATAACGAACGCCATCAATTATAATGATAAAACCGAAGGACTTATTGAAATTGGATTAAAATCCGAAGGTAAATTTTGGCAGTTTTACGTAAAGGATAATGGCAAGGGCATAAAGAAAACGTATTTTGAGAAAATATTTAAGATTTTTCAAAAATTAGAAAATGATTCGAAGTCCACTGGGGTTGGCCTGTCGATAGTAAAAAAGATTATTGAAGTGTTTGGCGGAAAAATTTGGCTGGAATCTACCTTAGGAGTTGGAACAACTTTTTATTTTACACTTAAAAAAAAATCAACATGGAAAAACCTAATCTTACCTATATAGAAAGTATGTCTGGAGGCGATAAGGCCTTCGAAGAAAAGCTTTTGAGTATTATAAAAACAGAGTTCCCACAAGAAAAAGAAACGTATTACAACAATTTAGCTGATAAAAAGTTTAAAGAAACAGCAGAAAATGTACACAAACTTAAACATAAAATTAGTATTTTAGGGCTTGAAAAGAGTTATGAAGTTGCAGTAGCTTTTGAAAATAATCTTTTGCAGGGCAATACAGACCTAAATGAAGAGTTCAATTCTATTTTAACCAACATAACCAATTATTTAGACCAACAACCCTAGCTATATTTTATGAATTGTATCATTATTGACGATGAAGCCACAGCGAGAGCAATCATAAGTCAATTGTGTTCTAATACGCCAAGTATCCATGTCCTGGAAGAGTTTCCAAACGCTATTCAGGCCATAAAATACTTAAACCAGAATGAGATCGATCTCATTTTTTTAGATATCCACATGCCCGATTTTACGGGGTTCGATTTTATTGATACACTTAAAAATCCACCTAAAATAATCCTAACAACTTCTGATGTTAATTTTGCAATACAAGCATTCGAGTATGCATGTATTGTTGATTATTTAGTAAAGCCTATTCACTTGGAACGATTCCAAAAAGCCATAAAGAAAGCCGAAACATTTACAGTAGCAAGCACCGAAAACGCAGTTTCGGAGAAATTAGAAGGTGCTTCTTTTGGTGATTTGTATGTAAATATTGATAGGCGTTTAATCAAAATAGATATACCAAGTATTTATTTGGTGGAGGCCAAAGGCGATTATATTCACGTAAAAACGGAAGATAAAAATTACACAGTACATTCCACTTTAAAGAAAATTGAAGAAAAATTACCAGACGAGTTATTCTTAAAGGTACATCGGTCGTTTATAATAAATACCACCAAAATAGTAGATATTGAGGACAACAGTGTGCTTATAAAAAAAGATGTTATCCCAGTGAGCCGCTCCAACCGTCCAGAGCTAATGAAGCGTTTAAACTTGCTTTAAGCGTTTAACTCGGCAATTTTACCATTCGTCTACACTAATTTCCCGCCGAGCGAAAATCCCCCTAAAAATAATAATAGGAGATTAACTTCGTGGTATAAATTATTATCCCATGAAAAAAAATCTACCCCTTTTTTACCTACTTATTTTGTTTTGCAGCTTGGTAAAAGCCCAAGATTTACCTTTTAACTGCGATTATAATGCATATCTGTTTCAATACAACGACGTTTATGCCATCGATTTGGCTTCTGGAAATTCGTATAGCGTAGCAACCGATGTTACCGAGGGCAATATAAATGCCGCAGCTTACAATCCGGCCGATGGTTTTATTTGGGGCTCATTGAGCACTCCTGCAAGAACCATTGTGAGGATAGGAAAGAATTTCCAAACCACGACTTATTACGTCGATGAGCTTCCAGATAGCAATCGTTATGTTGGCGATATAAGCAACGAGGGTGTTTACTATCTAAAAGGTGGAGGAACCACTTATTATAAAATTGATTTGAACCCTGAATCTGAAAACTATTCAAAATTCATTTCAGAAGAAAATTTATCATCAGGTATCAATGTACACGATTGGGCGTTTAATGCGGTAGACGGCAATTTATACACCGTTGAGAAAAAAACAAATATACTTTACAGGATTAATCCAGAAACAAGTTTAGTAACTGCTCTTGGTGAAGTACCTATTCTTTCGGGATTGAATTATACCTACGGTGCCGTGTATTTTGATGCAGATGGCCGCTTTTATGTGTCGGCTAATCAAACCGGAACCATTTACGTTATACAAAACGTGCAGGGTTTAACGGGTAGTAATGCCATGGAATCGAACCTGTTTGCTTTTGGACCATCCAGTTCGCAAAACGATGGAGCCCGTTGCCCAACAGCACCGGTACCTCAGGAAGATTGTATTAATGGTATTGATGATGATGGCGATGGTTTAGTAGATTGCGACGACCCATCTTGTTCGGGATATGCGTCTTGTCCGGTGTTGGAGTTATCTACAACCTCAAGTGCGAACCAAGGTGGTTTGGAAAGCAACAATCGCTTATCGCAACAAATCAGTAAACGGAATTTTAATAGAGCAAAGAGCAATTACAGGTTCGATAAAAAGGTAGCCAAAAAATTAAAGAAGTCTGTTAACTACGGAAAAGCTTCAGCGAAACAGGAAGGGTTACAGTTAGCTGATTTTATGCCGTTATCGGTTATTAACGAAGATTATGTGGTAGAATCAACTCCAGCAGATTTGGTTGATATAACCAACGCTACGGAAGTATATTCGGCCGATTATTACCGAAACGATAACGCCATAGCTTCCATATTGCTTTTAAAGACAGAAAATGGGGCGTACGAGCACACCAAATCGATTTGCGATAGGTTGTTGGGCGCGGAGTTGCTTTCGGTTTCAACCATCGAAATTAGGGAGCATTCCTTTATAAAAGCGTTAATAAAGAACACAAACGGTTCTATCGAGTTTGTTTTGAGTCTATCTGCAAAACCCACCGAAAACAATACCGCATTTGGGATTGAAAGCCACTGGAATATCGATAAATACGAAACCGGTGTAGGCTGTTATAATTTCCAAATTTGGTCCAATTCGCTGGACGACCTGTTGACTTTAGGAGAAGAAGTGGTGCGTTTATTGGAAGTGCAAAAACCAATCTCAGGCTATAATACGTCAACACCTCCAACCGTGTTTGTTAAAAAAGGCGGCTACCATAACGGTAAGTTGGAGTTGCAAATTGTAAATACGAACAGAACGGAGTCGGTACAATTTGATGGCGGATTACGAGCCACCGAAACCAGCGAAGTAGAAAACGTATCAACCACCATTCAACTTAACGGTAATTATATTTCGAATGTTGAAGTGGAGGCCGGAAACCTATTCGATATTGGGTTTAGAATTGGCGATGGTATTGCCACTCCGGACGATTTATTTATGTCTGACGGCCCTTGGGGCTACGACGATGCCGCAGTAAGTACGGTAGTTACGCAGTATTCGGTAGAGGAAAATCTTGAAACCTTTTTAGAAAATGAATACCCAATTGAGCGCAACATCAATTTAATAGCCACAACAAGCGAATACGTGGCTGCTTACAGAGCATTGACACCAAAATTCAACCCCATTGATTTTTCTGATTACCACAGCTTAAAATTTAAAGCCAAAGGTACCGGAACATTAATTATACGGTTGGTGAAAGAAAGTGTTAGCGATTGGGAGGCACAGTACAAAGCATCGATTGATTTAACCGAAAACCTAACGGATTATGATATTGATTTAGCGGATTTCAAAAACAGTGGAGGCGAGAGTATTACTCCAAACGATATTACTTCTTTGGTGTTTACCATGATTGCCGATAGCGGTGTTATGGAAACAAAAGAACTGCAATTAAAGCAAATGCGTTTTGCAGAAAGTAGTTCCCTGTCGGTTGAGGAATCGAACCAAGTGTTCCTAAATGATGCCAAAGCCACGCCCAACCCAATGCATAGCAAAACCACGGTTGAGTTTACAGTACAAAACAACCAGGATATTTCACTAATGGTTTACAACCCCTTGGGCATCTTGGTAAAGCAACAAAATATAAAAGCTGTGGCCGGTAAAAATAACATTACTATAGGCCGAGACAACTTAAGTACGGGCATGTATTTGTGTCACTTAAAAGGCGCAAATAACCAATCCAGAACAATAAAATTACTCATGAAATAACTGGGTAGAACTGAGAATAATTAATAGCAAATTTTTATTTTTCAGAGAAGAGAGGCAAAAGAGTAATTCTTTTGCCTTCTTTATTTTTATTTGTAGTATATTTCGTGAAGTAGAAATAATGTGCTATTATACCTTAGTTGTATCACATTACGACCAAACTCGAATGAAACTAATGAATACTAACATAATCATCGGAGTTTTTATTTTAATTGGATTATCGACATTGACATTTTTGTCTTGCGAAAAAAGTAAAAAAGAAATCAAATCTGACATGAAAGTTAGTGTGCTTGAAAAAAAGGAAATCGGCTTAAAACGGCTGACATTTGACTCAAAATCGACTGAAGAAGACGGAATAACAAATGACATAACTTACGTTCTAAACAAAATAAGCACAGAACAATTAATTAAAGAAAATCAGCTATTAATTTACATAGATGCCACTAATGGAAATATTTTCATAACAGGTTATAATCATAAAACTCAAGAAGCATTTGACAAAAATGGAATTGCAATTGAATTTCAAGATTATTGGAATGTTGTTGACAATGCTGGTGAGTTTGATGGAGTAATAATTGAATCAATTATAAAAGCTATGAATTCTGTCATTGGAAAAGCAATTAAAGAGAATTTCCAAGTCTATTATCAGACTGAAATATATGACGCAGAAAAAATAAAATAACGTGCTACAAAACCGGCTATAGTTCATTGCTTCTGGCTTTCTTCTCGGAAAGTCCTCGCAAATTTGCCATTTTCGGTTTACGGCGGAAAATCCTCGCGGATTTTCCCGCAACGAAACCATAGCCAAACACGTTGTGTGCTATTTGAAAACCATCATCGAATAATTTGAAAGTAAAGCGAAATACTAATGTGAATGAGGAAGATTTAAAACAAATTTTCAAAAACCTTGTTGCACTCGAAAAGCTATTTATTAAAGAATCTAAAATCTACTTGACCATTGGCTCGGAGGAAAATGGAAAAGGTTCTGTTCATCAAATGGATTTGTTCGTGTCAGCTATCGTAAATAGAGGAATAAGTTTGGCGACTGGATTTAAAACCTTGGCTAAAAGCAATAATTATATTTGTGCAGTCCCAATTATAAGACTTCAAATTGATAACTGCTTAAGATTTTACGCCTCTACATTAGTCAAGAATTACAATGACTTTTTTATGCAATATTTATCTGGAACTCATATTCGAAATATAAAAGACGCTTATGGTAACAAAATGTCAGATAATTATTTAGCGAAGAAACTTGACAAGGAAGTATTTCCTGGAATTTTAAATATGTACCAAAACACATCTGGACATATTCATTTTAGCAATGAACATACGTTTATGCATAATAAAATAGAAAAGCAAAACGATGAGGAAATGACAATGAAAACAATAATCGGGAATCACGATTTTTTCAAAATTGACCAAAAGGTTGATTTTGCATACAATATGTTTAAAGCGACTGAATTTTTACTTGAATTAGTAAAAAGCTGGAAATATCAAAAACATAAAGCAGAAACTGAAATAAAAAACAGCGCACAAAAGCGGTAACCGTTGCACAAGCCCTTAATTTTGTAAAAACATGATGTAAAAACGCCCACTTTAAGGGCGTTTATTATTTCCTAAAAACCGGTGTGTCAAACAAATACCATTTAAAACGGAGGCCGAGTTCGGTATAGGTAAAACCGGAAGCGGTGGCAGAGGCAATGTTGCTTCGGGTGCCAAATAGGTTGGCCATACAGCGATTTGAAAATTTATAGCCTAGTTTACCTTGCACGCGGTAGGTGCTTTGGCTGCTATCGTCTTCAATATATTGTAAACCAGTTGCTGCTGTTAATTCATAAAACCAGGCTTTGGGTTTGGTGATTACTTCGTTTTTAATCAGGTTTATAAATATCTCACCAGCATTGAATTTTTCAGGAGAAAAATACACGCTCGGCACTTGGTTTTTAAACGTAATGTATTGGTAGTTTAGTCCGGCTTTTAGCGCCGGTTTGCTCAAAATATTATAGTATAGCGAAGTGAACAGCAAATTGCGGCTATTGTCATCATTCTGCCAGGTATAAAAATATTGCGTAAACCAACCCAAATTGAAGTTGGTGCTGAGGTTGTAATTCGCGTAAATATTGTTCATTACAATCTCGCGATCTAATAAATCGGCATTAAAACTTTGTATTTCGCGTTTATAGCCCACATCCAATATTTGAAGTTTTAAGGGTTTTATGTTGAAAGACACATCGGCCAGGAGTTGCGTGTAATTTTCGGATGCTGCTTTTGCGGAAGAAAGCCCGGCCGTTCCTTTAAAAATCACATTGGGCAACAATTGATAGGCCAAGCCCAATGATAAATCGTTTGAGGTGGCTTTGTTGTTCGTTACCGTATTATTGGTAGTCCTGTAATTGTAGCTTCCTAACATTTTAAATTTCATGGACATGGGGAATTCAACTGAATTTCTAATCGAAACAGCTTCGTTGTCGCCGTTATCGAAACTGTAACTGGCTTGCCCTTCATAAAACGGTGTAAAATCGATGTTTAGATCTTTTATGAACTGTGCGGCATCTTTTTGTTTGTCGTAAAACTTTAGGGTGTTTTCGGCCGATTGGTATGCGCCATCGTAAATACCGAGGGCTTTTAAAGTATTGGCTTTGCCCAGATTGCCATCAAACGAGGTGCTGTCGTTAATCAAAATTTGGTTGTAGTCAGCCACACTTTTTTTGAAATCATTTTTATAGATGTTTAGAGTGGCGCGCAAGGCCAATACCCAATTTTTGTTGGGATGTTTTTCAATTAATTCGGAGATGAGTTGGTTGGCCTGTTTAAATTTTTTGTTCCAAATTAAAGCTTGTGCGTAGCGTTCGGTGGTAGCTTTTATCAAATTTGGGTCGGTGTCTTTGGCCAAGCTTAAAAATGCTTCTTCACTGAACTGTAAAGCTGTTTTTTCTTTACCGTTTAAATGAGCCACGAGTGCCAAACCGTTTAAAGAAAGCAGTTTGTTTTCAGGAGTTTGAGCCAAAATATTGTACGTGGCTTCGGCATCTTCCAATCGGTTGGCGATTAAATATAAGTTGGCCAAGTTGATTAAAGTGTCTTTATCATTATCAAAAAGCTTCAAATTTTCTTTCAAAAGATTTTCTGCTTCATCATACTGTTGAGCCTGTTGCTTTTGGTAAGCATCCCCCAAATAAATATACTTTTTCGATGTGAGTGCATTGGGATTTCCAGATGATACTTCCAAAGCCTTGTCAACAAAAACAAGGGCGTCTTGGTATTCCTTTAAATTAGAAAGCGTATTGGCATAGCTTAAAAGTGCCGGAAAACTTTTGGAGTTTTCTTCAATTAAACCTTTAAAATAGGTTTTCGCTTGCGGGTATTTTTTGTTCCATAGCAAGGATTCGCCGTAATTTAATTTGACTTCGAAATCATTGGGGAAGTCCTTCAGTAAATCAACAAAAAGCAGTTCTGCCTGCTGCGCGTTACCGTTTAAACCCACGGCGCGGCCGTAACACAATCGTGCTGTTTTATTTTCAGGGTGGTTGTTTAAGATGTTCTTAAAATAGGTTTCAGCTTCGGCGTAATTGCCTTTTTCCAAATAGTTAAAGCCTTCTTGCAAGTTTTGCGAAAAGACCAAATTAACCAATAGAAATAGCGTAAATAGGGCAATGGATTTGATGGTCATGATTCGGGGTTTATTCTTTTTGCAAGTTAAGCATTCAACTGTAATCATTCATCTACAGTAACGTACCACTCACCGAAATTGAATGGTATTACATTGATTCTTAAAGCATCTTTGTGCTAGTAACCCCAAATTATATTAACCAAAACTTAAAGTTATGGCACTAAGAATTAAACAAATAAAAGATGTTTTTATGGTGGAAGGCACTATAAATTCTAAAACGGTTAAACAATTTAAAAACCATTTAGAATTCCTTATTATTTATTCGAAAGCCTTAACCATAAATATCGATGCCGTCACAGCTATTGATAAAGACGGCATGAAAGCTATTGAAGCACTGCATAAAATGGCTTTAACCTACAAAAAGCCATTTACCATTATAGGTTATGGCTGCAAGGAAATTTACGATGACATTCAAGTGGATGATGCCGCATAATAAAGCTGTGAAATCATGCAATTGATAGCCTCTTTAAAATCGAAAAAAATAACGCCCGAGCAGTTGTTTATGCTCAGTGTGCTGACCGTTAACGGCGGCAACTATTTGTACAACCTTATTTTAGGGCGCGTGCTTGGGCCAGCGCAGTTCGCAGATGCGGCGGTGTTGATTACCTTTTTATTGGTGTTGTCGTTTGTAGCAATGACTTTTCAACTGGTAGCGGCGAAATTTTCTGTGATTTTTGAAAACAGCATGTTTTCTAATTTCATATCGAAAGTGTACCAAAATGCTATTGCTGTAGGCTTCATTCTAGGCGCTTTGATTGTGCTGTTTTCCAATACGTTGCAGCAAGTGTTCAATACCTCGTCATCAAACATGTTTGTGGTTTTTGGTGTTGGTGTGCCCTTGTATTTCATCATGAGCGTAAACCGTGGTGTTTTCCAAGGAAAAAAAGCTTTCAAACAGCTTTCTATTACTTATCAAGCTGAAATGTTGAGCCGCTTATTTATTACATTAGGCTTGATTTTTCTGTTCAGTTTGCAGTCATCCGTAGTTATTGCACTTGGTATTTTAATTTCGTTTGCATTCGGACTCATACCGTTTAAAACCGAACATATTTCATTCAAAAAAACATTTTTAGATAAGGCACAAAGTAAACAAATCAGGAACTTTTTTGTACTGACCGCCTTTTATGAATTAACGCAAATCATTATAAACAATAGCGACATTTTATTGGTTAAGCATTATTTTGAATCGTACGAAGCGGGTTTATATGCTTCGTTGGCGTTAATCGGGCGGATTGTTTACTTTATCGCTTGGATGTTTGTTATGCTGCTGTTGCCCACTGTAGTGCAGCTCGAAAAGGAAGGCAAAGAAACCGCTCCCATTTTGTTTAAATATGTGGGCTACATTGCGGGCATTGCTGCCTTAATTATAATTGGGTGTGCCCTGTTTCCGGAAACTGCCATTACACTCTTGTTTGGTGATAGTTATTTGGCCATGGCACCGTTGCTTTGGAAATATGCCTTAGCGACCGGTATGTTTGCTGTGTCCAACATTTTTGCATACTACTATTTGTCGTTAGACCAGTATGTGCCGGTAATTATTTCTGGTGTGTTTGGTGTGCTTCAAATGGGCTTGGTGGTCTTTTTCCACGGCAGTTTAGCGCAAGTGGTGCACATGCAGATTGTAGCCATGGTATTGCTGCTGGTTATCCAAATTATTTTCTTTAGATGGAACGCTGCGAGAAAGGCAAAAAAAGAACTCGTCTAAAGAAAACAACCATTCGTCTACACTTAAAAGTGAACTAGCTATTTAAAATATATTTTGAAATTATAAATCCCAAATTTGTTTAATACTAAACCTACAATTATGAAACTGGCCATTGTAACAGCGTACCCCCCGAGTAAAGTTACTTTAAACGAGTATGCCTATCATTTAGTAAAGCAGTTTAGACAACAACAAGCTGTTAGCGAATTAGTTTTATTGACTGATAAAACCGAAGGAGCAAAAGATATCCAATTTACCGAAGATGGCTGTAAAATTACAGTGAAAGAGTGCTGGAAGTTTAATAGTTACAACAATATTTTTAGTGTAAGCCGAGCGCTTAGAAAAACCAAGCCAGATGCTGTTTTGTTCAATTTGCAGTTTATGAAGTTTGGCGATAAAAAAGTAGCTGCGGCACTTGGATTGATGTTGCCTTTGGTTTGTAAATTAAAACGCATACCTAATATTGTTTTGTTGCACAATATTTTAGAAGAAGTTGATTTAGGAAGTGCCGGCTTTACCAACAATAAATTGATGCAAAAAGTTTACGGATTTATTGGTAGCTCCTTAACCCGACTCATTCTTCAGGCCGATACGGTTGCAGTTACCATGCAGAAATACGTTGATATTTTGCAAAAGAAATACAACGCAAACAATGTGAAATTGATTCCTCACGGCACTTTTGAAATTGCCAAAGAACCCAATTATGAAATAGCGACAGGACCGATGCAAATTATGACTTTTGGAAAGTTTGGTACTTACAAAAAGGTTGAAGGTATGATTGAAGCAGTTGAAAAAGTACGTAAAAGCACCGGATTGGATTTGGAAGTTGTTATTGCTGGAACTGATAATCCAAATGTGCCAGGATATTTAGCACAGGTTCAGGAAGATTACAAGCATGTGCCACAAGTAAGGTTTTCAGGTTACGTTGAAGAAAGCGACGTTCCTAAATTATTTAATGAAAGTGCGGTGGTGGTGTTTCCGTATACATCGACTACAGGAAGTTCGGGCGTGCTGCACCAGGCAGGAAGTTATGGTAAAGCCGTGGTAATGCCAGATTTAGGGGATTTAGCATTATTGGTAAAAGACGAAGGCTATCAAGGTGAATTTTTTGATCCTACTTCGGTTGATAGTTTAGCCAATGCCATTGAGACTATTGTTACCAACGAAGCCTATAGAGTACAATTGGGCCAAGCCAACTACAAGGCTGCAACGGCGTACCCCATGGAAAAGATTGCAGAAATGTATTTAAATACATTCTATGATATTATTGTTAAACAGTCAAAATTGAGCGGAGCCATTACGAAGGAAGCTATTTTTTAGCTATGTACCTGAAGGCGGGTTTAGTCTCTCCATTTTGGTCTATAAAGCCAAAATATCCTTGAACCCGTTTACGCCAAGGGAGTCGTCCAACGACTTCCTTTGGTACTTCAGCAAAATCGTATAAAGTCCAAGACATAAATTGTAAATTATTATTTGCAATTATTTCTTGGGCTTTTTTATGGTAATTGGCTTGGTCTTCTTCGGTGCTTCCAAAGGGTTTCCATAACCCCCTGTAAGACGATAAACCGAACTCTTGAAGCACAATAGGTTTATCGGGTATTTCGGTTTTTAATGTTTTAATAGCGCCATCCAAAGCGTTTAAATCATCGTAATAATGAAAGGACACAAAATCTACTTTGTCCTTTAAAAGCGTGGCGCTTTGGGTATTAGACCAACCAACAGTAACCGGGTGAATGCTATCAACCGATTTTACTAAATCTATCATGTTGTCCAACCAAGCTATTACGTTTTTCTTTCCTCTTGAATCGAAATCTAAGTTGGGTTCATTCTTAATATCGTAAGCCAACAAAGCGCCGTGATTTTTTACGGCATTGACAATGGTCTCGGCATGGCGCTGGTTGAGTGTCCAATTCAGCACCGAATAATCACCATAAAAATCGAATAGGGTCAAAACCACTTTGAGCTTATTTTCCTCGGCAGCATCTAAGGTTTGTTTTAGCTTTTTTAATTTTTCGGGTTTTACAGCTGCCTTTCCAAAGTCATCGTATTGCACAAAAATGCGCACTGAATTCAACCCCGCATCTTTAATAATTTTAAAGTCTTTTGAAATGGTGTCTTTATTAAATTTTTCGCCAAACATATCCCACGGACTCGCCTGCGGATAATAATTAATGCCTTTTATGTGAAGTCCGTCAACAGAGGCCGTTTGGTTGCTTGCACTGATAGTTTCAGCATGTTCTTTAACCATATGCCGAATGCGCCAAAAACCATCCTCTAAAAGCAGGATTATTTTATAAGTGGCTGTTTCGGTGGTTTCCAAAACCAGTTTTTCGTCTTTAAAAATACGTTTGTATTCCTTAACATTTTTATCGGTAATCACGGCTAATTGCCCATCTTCACTAAAAAACTCTAGCGTTGGATGATGCTCTAAAGTGGTGGATTCAATAGTGATGTTTTCAGCTTTATTGCGCTCAATAATGTTAAACAGATTTTCTCGGGCGCTTTCGGTATAATAATCTTTTATACCTGCTATTTTATTGCTTTTATAGGCCACATGCCTCACGTACCAAGCGTCTAGATAATCGTTTTCAATGGACTTGAGGTTTTCGTCGTCCATGGGGCGGCCTTCGTTTTGTAAAGGTGCCCAATCCATTTTTGGGAGATACTGTTCTACTTTTTTAATCTCGGTATGCAGCATGCTGCTGCGGTCGGCACCGGTATTGAGGTAACTAAAAATGGCACTAACGCCCGAAATAATTAAGGCTACAAGCATAATGTAGGAAGCTATTAAAATGGTACGCATTATGTTTTTATTAAGACCTACCATAGTTTTTTTGATTTGAATTCTTTAGTCAATCCAGCGGTTTCAATGGTAAAAGTATATATACCATTTTTATAAACTTCGGGTTTTAAGTTGAAATTTACAAAGCCGTTGAATGAGGTTTTAATTAGTGTGTCAATAAGTGTATTGTTTTTGTAAATCGATAGTTTTACTTGCAATCCATCTGGAATCAATTGTTGCATAAAGCTCTGTAGCGGCCCCACGGAAATGTTTCGGTTTCTTTCAGAAAATGAAACGGTAAAATCCTCAATAACCTGTTTGTAGCTGATACTTATTTCATTGCTTTCAGAAATACCGTCAACAAAGGCTTTAATACTCCAATCATCCGCGTAATCTGGATGAATGATTTTTGCTGAAGCCACACCATCAATAGTAGTACCCGAGGTTTTTAAAATATTTCCTTTTGAGTTGGTAATAAAAAAAGTAACAAAAGTACCGTCGCTAACCACGTTATTGTGTTTGTCTTTTATGGTTGAAGTGGAAAAAGTTGTGATTTGGTTTCCATCGGCATATTGGTGCGGACGGCTAGATGAAATAGTGAAACCAGTGGGTATGGCTGCGGAAACATTTACGGTAAATTCTTTTGAACTGGTTCCCAAACTTTCGGAAGATACCAACATTCGACCGCTTTCTTTTTTTGAATGAATGTTTTTATGGGCGATTAAATTTTTCGTGAATACGCTTTCGCTGTCTTCCGAATTTAAAAACTGATGCTTTACATCAACCAAAGTATTTGAGGGCACGGGATTGTCCAACGAATCCGTTGGAATAACCACCAACATGCTATAATCTACTGCGCCGGCCTCGATACTTGTGGGACCCAAATAGGTTTCCATAGTGGCAACTTCGGCTTTAGGTTGGACGCTTATGGTTCCTGAAATGGGATTTTCATTTTGAAGCAAAGTCCAATTAATCACACCGATTTTTTTGGTGAAACTATCGGGCAATTCATATTCTAAAACTCGGTTATCCAATTTTGGCTGAATTAAGGTAGAACCATAACTATTGGAGCAGTACAGAGATGGTGTACTACTGTTAGGTGCCGAAAATTTTAAAATAATTTGGTCGCCCGCTTCGTAGTTGGATTGGCCAGTCATCGGCATTATTATATCGCCAACATTGTTTTGTTGAGCCATGCCAAAAGGCGATACAAACAACGTACAAAAAACGAATATGTAAAAGTGTTTAAAGCTCATTAAAACGGACTTCCAATATAACTGTTAATTTCTATTTTTATGTATTTAAACTCAGGATGGTCAATAGGTTGTAATTGGCCATTGGTATGGTTTTTAATTCTGTTGGGTACAATTTTATTCGAAATGCTTTCATTGGGCAATCCGTTAATAAAAATGTTTTTCATGTTTT
Source organism: Bacteroidia bacterium (assembly GCA_030430535.1). Taxonomy (GTDB): domain Bacteria; phylum Bacteroidota; class Bacteroidia; order Flavobacteriales; family Flavobacteriaceae; genus Flavisericum. The sequence continues at coordinate 32,331 of JAUIKY010000029.1, read as the reverse complement.
CATTTATCACATTAACGAAGCCCTCTTCGGGAATAAGATATTCAAAGTTTTGTTTCCGTTGTTGCCTGATGCCATCTTTTAAAAACAGGTGGTCTACCCAAACCAACTTTTTGTTTTCGTTGTAATAGGTGATAAGCAGTTGGGGTACTGTGACTTCCTGAATGCCGCTATTAAACAAGTTTCCGGTTATGGTTTGATCTTTGATGTTTATTTCGCTAAGCACTACATTTTTGTATAAATCGGAACCAGCCACATTTCCTGCCACTTGTAAATTGAACTTGGTGGGTTGTTCCTCAAACTCAACGGGAGTGAATTCATCGGGGTTGAAGGTGTCGGGAATGGAGTCTTCGGTTTTAGACCATGCTATGCCTTCAAAATTAATTCGGAAGCTGCTGGATTCTTTGGGCATCAATTTATGCTTTACGTGGTACTTGGCGTTGTAGGTAGCCAGCTGTTTGTTGTTATTATTATAAAGGGTGCCTTTTAAAATAACATCGGCAGGCACGTTGTCAATATTTTGAACTTCGCCTATTATGGCATAACTACCACGATATTTAACCAGTTTGGCCGATACCACTTCCAAAACAGGTTGTTTTAGCACGTCTTCGTGATAGGTTTGTTCGGTAGTAACGCGTCGACGACCTTGGTTGTAATATTTAGTAACATTGTTGGAATATAACTGATCTGGCGGCAAATCATTATTTAAATCGTCGGGTTGCAAATACCATTTGCCCTTGATTTTTGAAAGTGATTTATAATCTACTTTTTCAATTTTTTCCAGTGGAGTGATCCATTTTGTCATCACTTTTGCCGATACGGTGCTGTCGTTGTGTTTGGTAATTTCGGTTTTTATGGCATCCATTTTAGCGTAGCTACTCAGTAAACCGTCTGTGACCGAAATTTCGAGCATGTATTGCGCAATGGGAATGTTGTTTCTAGGGTCGATAAGGCTATGGGCTTTTTCGAATTGTTTAAAATCGAGCGCATCGTAATAGGCAATAATCGCGTTTTCGGGACTGCGTTGCGAATCGTTTTTTAAGTAGAATAGATAAATACCATAAAAAACAATGATGGCCAAAATTAACGACCAAACATGCGTGATTCTTAAAACATTTCGGTTGAATTTATTATAGGGGAGAGTGTGTTTTAAAAAATCGGGCACAGGTTTGAACCTGGTTTTAAGCATGTTGACCCAAAGCATTTGAATATTAAGAACAAAGGCGAGCAAAACCGTTAAAAATGGCATGACGCCCCAATGTACTTTAAGCCATTTAGCCACATCTTCCTTAGGCAAAATAGAGGGTACAGGTGGAATGTTTAGCCGTTCCCAAACCATAATTCCGTTTTCTAATTGGCGCAAGCGTTGCCATCCACAGAAATACAGAATGGGGTCGTAAAATTTATCGTTGGAGAAAATATATTTGAGGTTGTATTTTTCGGGGGTGGTTAAAAACTGCTGCAGCGAACCAATTCCGGCAACACCTTTAAATTTTGAATTTTCCAAACGCTCTATGGGGCGTGTGGTTAATTCGGGTAAACGCCTGGCAGAATGGTAATTGCCGTCAACCGTCATAGCATTGGTTTGGGCGCTTAACCAGGCCATTTGGTCGCCAAATCCTAAAGTTAAAAACCGCCATTTATCGTGGTCGTCTTGGTTTAGGAAATTCACGATGGGTAGCATTTTTATTTTTTGTGGCTGCGATGGCCTGAAATAGCCTAAACTCATTGTGAAAATGACCATAAACACGAATAGTCCCGCAAGTAATCCGCCAATAATGCGATGGTAAACCGCTCCTAATTTGGTTTGAATTAATGTTTTTAAGTCGCCTTCAACAAAACGAAATGCAAACTCACCCATCATGGGAATAGACATGATAGAAGCCCAAAGGGTAAAGCGGTCTAGAGTTAAAATATTAAAGGCCGTTTCGCCCAAAACTTTACGCGGAATGGGCGTTGTGCCTCCGGTTCCTAAAATGGTTAAAATGGTGATTGAAAGTCCGAAAAACAAATACCGTTTACTGTAATACCGATAAAAAATATAGGGCAACAAAATAAGTAAAACACCCCAAGGGATTAAAAAAAACACTAAGCCAGATGAGGTGATTTCAAAAAAGTTATCACGCGAGCCATGAGGAATAGGGACTTGTGTAATAGGGTTGGCTTTAGAGTTTATCCAATAAGGCAAAATGCAGCCCACAATTAAAACCAAAGAGCACAGTCCAAAGGTAACAATGCGTTTAAAAAGTTTAAAAAAGCTATTTAAAAAGACTTTAAAGGTTACTTCTTTCATGGAGTTTACCTGCTCTCGCGATACATCCATAATTACCATTCCAATCAATGGGAAGATAAAAAATACCATCCCGAAAATAGGGGTAACGTGGTGCGAGGTTACGGTAACCGAAATTAAAGATAGGCAAGTGGCCAAATACCATTTTTTGCCCGTTTTCAACCATAAATAAATTTCGGGAAGGGCATGCATTAATACCGAAATACCAACAATACTAGGCAATTGTCCAAAAATATGTAAGGTTTCAACAAATGATGATGAAAACACCGCTAAAAGCGAGGCGTAACCCGCCACGGTTTTGTTCGAAGTGATTAATAATGAAAACCGATATGAACCAGTAATGAAAAGAACAATGGCTATGAGCGCCACACTAAACATTCCAAATTTGAGTCCGCCGACCAACGAAAGCAAAGCAATAGATTGATGAACCAGCGGCGGATAACTCTGTACGGTAAACCCCGTGTACCACTCGTAGTTCCAAGGTTCAAACCAGCTGTTTGCGTAATGGTCGGCAAAAAATAAATGGATTAAAGAATCATAAGTAGTCTCCAATGTGAAAAATATCGAGCTACCATGAAACGCCAAACCTAAAAGCAGGGCAGAGATTAAGTATTTGTTTGAGGTTTCTTTCATTATTGTTAGTGGTGTAAAGATAAATAAATTAAGTAGCTGCTCATTTTTTAATCATCTACAGCAATTTGCCATTCGTCGACACTTAATTTTAGCTTAACTAAATTAGGATTTTAAAAGCGTCATTCGTGGTATTTTTGAAATACCCCAAATAACAAAACCAACTTATTATGAAAGTTTTAGCGATAGACGACCAACAATTAGTCCTACTTCCATTACACAAAAGATTAACAGAATTAGGTTACGATGTAAAAATCGAAACTGATGCCCAAAAGGGATTGGAACTGTTTGAATCTTTTAAACCCGATTTAGTTATTGTAGATATAAATATGCCACGGGTTTCTGGCCTGGAAGTGGTTGAACATATACGTCTAAAACAAAAATCGCAGGTACCTGTAATGGTTCTTTCTGGCGATACACAAGATGTTACCATTACAGAAGGATTCGAATTGGGGATTAACGATTACATGAAAAAACCATTAAGTTTAAATGAAATCTGCGCCCGCGTAAAACGTTTGATTGGCGTTCCGAAAGGAACTAGTGTTATCTCAAAAAGTGAAGTGTTAATTCAGCAGAGTTGCGTGGGCGTAGTTATTCCTTGTTACAATGAATAAGAACGATTGTTGAGCAAAGAATTTTTAAGTTATATCGATAAAAATTCGGGCTACCATTTGTGTTTTGTGAATGATGGTAGCAAGGATAATACCTTGCAAGTTTTAAAGAATCTACAAAAAGGGAGGGAAGACTTCATTACAGTTTACGATTGCGAAAAAAATGGCGGAAAAGCTGAAGCGGTGCGACAAGGCATGTTGTTTATGGCCCAGAAGGATGATTTGGATTATATTGGATTTTTAGATGCCGATTTGTCTACCGATTTACTGGATTTCGACGATTTGGTAAAAACCATTGAAACCTCTAAATTTAAAATAGTGAGTGGTTCCAGAATTTCAAGAATGGGAGCTAATATCACTAAAGAATCTGCCCGGAAAATTATCAGTTTAACCATCAACTACATCATCCGAAAAATATTGAAAATGGATTTTAAAGACACTCAATGTGGTGCGAAGATTTTCAGTAAGGATGTCATTAGAATTGCTTTTAAAGATAAATTCGTGACACAATGGATTTTCGATGTTGAAATTTTCAAAAGAATGAGTCAGCATTTCGGACTCAAAAAAGCGAAAGCTATGCTTTGCGAGCAGCCTTTAAAACGCTGGATTCATGCCGATGGCTCTAAATTATCCATGAAAGATTCCATAAAAATTGTAATGCAACTGGCTCAAATTGCTTGGGTGTATAGGGGAAAAACATCAAGAAATAAACGTAAAGAAGGCCATTTAAGTGTAGCTTAAAAAGCTTTGTTTACCCTGTTTTTTATCAACATGAAAAAAAAGCTGAATTCTATCTTTTTTAGAATTCAGCTTTTTATATTTTAATTTTTAATTAAAGAATAGAAACTTCCGCTTTTTCGGCAGCAGGTTCTTTTACTTTTTCACCGTTAATTTCAGAAGGTGAATGATTCAAAGCTTTCTTCCTTTTAAAATTATATATAGTTTCATCGATAGTAAACCAACAGAAATAGAATATTCCAATTGAAAATATAACATCGCCAATTACACGCATCCATTTTAGGGTTTGCACGGTGGGAGAATAGAGTAAATCAGCTTCTCTAGCAAACGAGTAGCCATTTGTAATTGAGGTGTAAGCCTGAATAATTCCAATAGGCAACAGGCTTAAAACCACCATGGCCACTAACCCAATGTTTAAAAACCAAAAGGCTCTTTTTAGTTTGGTGTTGTTCCAAGAGCGGTTAGAATAAAAACGCAAACAGATTAAAATAAAGCCCATGCCCAGCATACCATAAACTCCAAACAGAGCCGTATGCGCATGAACTGCAGTGGTGTTTAAACCTTGAATGTAATACAATGCAATTGGCGGGTTAATCAAGAACCCAAATACTCCGGCACCTATAAAGTTCCAAAACGCCACAGCAATAAAGAAAAAGATGGGCCATTTGTACTTTTGCATCCATGGTCTGCTTTTCAGTAAGTTCCAGTTTTCTCTAATTTCGAAGCCCATAAGGGTTAGCGGCACTACTTCTAAAGCACTGAAAGTAGCCCCTAACGCAATAGCCTGTACTGGAGTGCCAGAATAATATAAATGGTGCAGGGTGCCAATAATTCCACCAGCTAAAAATATAGAAGCCGAAGCGATGGAAACACGTCCGGCGGTTTTAGCCGAAATAATTTTCATTTGAGAAAAAATGTAAGCAATAATTACGGTTGCGAATACCTCGAAGAAGCCTTCAACCCATAGGTGTACCAACCACCATCGCCAATAGTTGATAACGGGTAGTGTACTATTTTCGCCATACATTAGCCCTGAAAAGAAAAACATGCCAATGGCCATTACCGATATTAAAAGAATGGTTAAAAGATGTTTTGAAGCATCATTTTTGCGAATGGCAAACAAAATATGACGACTCACCATAATCACCCAAAGTACTAAGCCAATACCTAAGAAAATTTGCCAAAAACGACCCAAGTCCATGTATTCGTAGCCTTGATGACCGAAGAAAAAGTTGGTAGTTAAATCGAAAAATTGGTGTATGCCCAACCATTCGCCAAACATAGAACCTAAAACGATAACTAAAAGTGCTCCAAAAAGAAAGTTAATACCAAAACGTTGGAATTTCATTTCTTTTCCAGAGATCATAGGCGCTAAAAATAAACCTGTGGCTAGCCAAGTGGCCGCAATCCAAAATACAGCCAATTGGGTGTGCCAAGTTCTGGTTACAGAATATGGAAGGTATTTCGATAGGTCGAACCCAAAAAACGATTGCCCCTCAACAGTGTAGTGAACTGTGGCCGCTCCCAAAATAACCTGTAAAGCGATTAATAGTGAAATCACTATAAAATACTTTAAAATAGCTTTTTGTGATGGATATAGTTTCAAGTTTGTTAAAGGATCTGTATTTGGCTTTTCAAGCAGCTCGCCTTTTTCGTGATTTACCAAATAATAGTAGGTAAGGATTCCAATAAATAAAAGCAATAAAACGACTGAAAGCCCAGACCAAACCAAAGAGCCTTTTGTAATAGTATTATCAATAAGCGGTTCGTGTGGCCAGTTGGAGGTGTAAGTGTAATCCTGCCCCGGGCGATAGGTGGTTGCTGCCCACGATGTCCAGAATAAAAAGGCATTAAGTTGCTCTAATTTTACGGGATCTACCAATGCACCTTTCGGGATGGCATACTCCTCATGGCCTTCAGAAAAAATAGAAGAATAATATTTTATGTTTTCTTTAATGGCCGCCAACCTACTTTCTGAAATGGTAATGCTCTGGTCTGTTTCGTTGTAAGTGTTTGTTTTTACGTCTTGAATTAACCGTGCTTTTATGGCTGCCTTTTGTTCTACATTTAAGTTTTCGAATTCTGTGTTGAAATCAGATTTTGCCCAAGCATTGAGCATAAACGTAGCTTCTTTATGAATCCAGTCGGCCGTCCAATCAGGGGCTACATAACTTCCGTGACCCCAAATAGAACCTAATTCCATACCACCGATAGACTCCCAAACATTTTGCCCCGTTTGGATATCGGCTTTTGTGTATAATACTTTTTTGGTTTCTTTTACAACCACCGTTTCAGGTAGTGGAGGTTGGGTTTGGTAGACCTCAGTTCCAATCCATATCAACGTTATGAACGATATTGCAACAACGCTAATAAATGTAATCCATGTTTTTTTCATTTTTGTATTATTTGTTCGATGATGATTTAATAATAAGACTTTTTTGTCCTCTTTAAGGACGTGAGTCTATAATTTTCGGATACAAATGTAATCTACAAATTTAAAAAGGACAAATTTATCTTAATTAAATTTTTAATTTTGATTTAAGCGAATTTGGGTTGTTGGTGAACAGGCGATATAATAAAAGCCTATGTTTTTTTTACAGATTGTTACTTTATGAAACTTTAAATATTCAATGTTAATAAACTATTAAATTATTGATTTTCATTGATTTGGTTGAAGTTTTAATGTAAATTTAGTTCGGACAACTACTAGATAGAGACACTCTATACTATTTCTTTACGTTACAATCAAATCTTTTAATTTCTTTAGTCATGACGCCTACAAGCATTTTAACGCCTAAACAGCGTAGATCACATATTTCAAAATTTAGTTTACAAAACAAGCTTAGTAAGAATAATTTAAAAGTTCAGGAAACCCGTACGGGTTATCATTATGAATTAAAAATTCCCGGCTATATAAGAGAGGATTTTAACTTTTATGTAGAGGGCAATGATTTGGTGATTACCACAGATAAAAGCAAAACGAGTATGGCCGAAAATAGCAGCGATAATAGAAAGCGACACCATTATTGCTATCCTTCCGCTTATTTTAAAATGAGGATTCCGTTACCGAGCCATATAGTCAGTAACAAAATCTCAGTGAATTACGTTGATGAGGTGCTGTCTTTCGATTTGTTCAAACTCAAATCCTATTAACCACCAATAGTAATCATACTGCGGTTGTTGTTGTGTAGTTTGGGTTCTTGCAATTTTTTTAAGGTATCCATACCGCCACGCACTTTAAATTTAGCTTGCACAGCTTGTTGTATAACAGGTTCAATAGAATGTCCTGCCCGAAGGGTGGTCAATAAATCGGATTCGGAGGATGAAAATAAACAATTTTTCAATTGGCCATTGGCGGTCAACCGTAGCCTGTTGCACGAATCGCAAAACGGATTGGTTACCGAGCTGATAATAGCAAAGCTGCCTCGGTAACCTTTTATTTTATAGTTTTTTGAAGTATCGTTGGGTGCATCTTTTAAGCGAATAATATCATCTTTGGGAAAAGAAGCGTTAACATATTCCATCACTTCGGCGTAACTTACCATTTTGCTCATATCCCACTTGTTGCCATCAAAGGGCATAAACTCAATAAAACGTACTGAAATAGGCAAATCTTTAGTGAAATTGATAAAGTCAATAATTTCGTTATCATTAAACCCTTTCATTAAAACGGCGTTCACTTTCACGTTAAAACCTTCTTTAACCAAAAGCAAAATATTGTTATAAACTTTTTTAAACTCGTGGCGTCGGGTAATGTGCTTAAATTTTTTTTCATCCAATGAATCTAAACTCACATTGATTTTATTTACGCCGTTAGATTTTAGCACATCAATAAATTTATCAATAATAACGGCGTTGGTGGTAATGGATAATTCCACAGGAAGTGTGCCCAATTTTTCCAAAATAACAGGAATGTCCTTCCTTATTAATGGTTCGCCACCCGTCAATCTGATTTTAGAAACACCGTGTTTTACAAAGGTTTGGGCAATGCTAAAAATTTCCTCATACGTCATTAAACTACTTTTTGGAGAGAGCTGTACGCCTTCTTCAGGCATGCAGTATGTGCATCTTAAATTGCAACGTTCTATCAGCGAAATGCGTAAATAGGTATGCGCTCTGCCAAAATTATCCTGTAATATGTTTTTATCTGTTGTCATTTTTTATTCTTTTTTTACCTCCCTTTTTGGGAGGTCAGAATTGCCTTTTTGCAATTCTGGGAGGAGCTTTAATCATGTCTTGCGCCTCGTAAAACCCCAAAAATGTGCAGTACCGATGGAAATATGGCATCCATAGATTCTTTAGCGCCATTGGTAGAACCGGGCAAAGCTAATACCAAAGTGTTGCCAATAGTGCCTGCAACACTGCGCGAAAGCATGGCATATGGTGTGCGGTCCTGACCATAATTACGAATGGCTTCTTCAATACCTGGAATGCGTCTGTCCAATAACGGGATTAAAGCTTCGGGAGTAACATCGCGACTTGAAAGCCCTGTTCCTCCGGTGTAAATAATTAAATCGATGCCTTTTTCTTGGTAAGTTTTTGCTTTATTTTGGATGGTTTCGTGTTCATCGGGAATGACGATGTATTCGTTTACCTTAACATTGGAAGCTTCCAGTTTTTTAATGATGGCTTTACCTGCTTTATCTTCTTTTTCGCCTGCCGAAATGGTATCGCTACATACAATGACTGCAGCGGTTAAATCACTTCTAAAACGGTTTTTGAAACTGGATTTTCCTCCTTTTTTGTTCAATAATTTTATATGGTGAATTTCAATGCCTTTGTCGATAGGTTTCAGCATATCGTACATATTCAGCGCAACCACACTGGCGCCATGCATGGCTTCTACTTCAACGCCTGTTTTATAAATGGTTTTTACAGTGAATAGCACGGTAATTTCCAGTCCGTTTATTTCATATTCTACACCCGTAAACTCGATAGGCAAGGGGTGGCAGTCGGGTAGAATGTCCGGGGTACGTTTTACGCCCAAAAGTCCGGCGGCCTTGCTCATGGCAAACACATTGCCTTTGGGTACGGTGTCGTTTTTTATAGCTTCGATGGTTTCGGGCTTACTCACTTTAATGACTGCCTGCGCAATGGCGATTCTAAGCGTGGTGTTTTTATGTGTGATGTCGACCATTTTCTTAACTATTAACTTTCCATTGATGTGTTTCGTCCTCAAAAATCTCCTTGCCGAAAACAGGAACGTGGGCTTTAATTTCTTCAACGATGTACTCTAAAGCATCAAAAACCACTTTGCGTCGGGGCGACGATACAAAAACAAATAGGCAAATTTCGCCCGCTTTAACAGTTCCTAAACTGTGGTAAATATGCATACAGGTCATATCGAATTTTTCAAAAGCCGACTCTCTTATTTCGTGGAATTTCTTGTTGGCCATGTCTTCGTAGGCTGTATATTCTATAGCGGAAACGGTTTTTCCGTTTATCACATCGGCACGTACTTGCCCTAAAAATATGTTGTGCGCGCCAATACTGGTTTTGGTTTGGTGTTTGGCGATAGATTCTCCAATAAATGCTGAAGAAATAGCCCCTTCTTTAAATACGTTTTTTGGTTTTTTATCTGACATCTGTAGTTGCTTTTTGTTGTGTTTCTAAATAATTATTGATTTCTGGAGCACCTTCCTTGATACTGGAGCAATTTGAAAAACCTAATTCAATTAAAAAAGAAACGGCCTTTTTGCTTCGGATACCCGACTGGCAAAAAATGAACTTTTCTTTCTTTGAATCGATTTTTTCTAAATTGTTTTTCAATTGACTTAACGGAATATATGTAACCTCCAAATCTTCAACTTTTGGCAGTTCGTGCGGTTCGCGAACGTCTATCAATTGAATGTTTTCTTTTTTCAAAATGTTTTCAATTGAAATAGCAGCGTTTGGAATGGCACAATTTGCATCCATTTCTTTTTGGCTGAAAAGGTGCTTTTCATTCAAGACTTTTGAAATTTCATTTTCCGATTTGCTGATTTTTAAAATATGCGATTGTGCGGTCAATGCGTTGTAGCAAAGTAATTTTCCGGAAAGGGTAGTGCCAATTCCCAAAATGATTTTTAAAGCTTCGTTAGCTTGCATGGTTCCGATAATACCCGGTAAAACACCCAAAACACCAATTTCTGAACAGTTGGGCACGCTGCCTTTTTCTGGCGCGCTGGGAAACAAACAACGATAACTGGGACCATTATTGTAATTAAACACCGAAACCTGTCCTTCAAATTTAAAAATCGCCCCAAAAACCAATGGCGTGTTGGTGATAATACAAGCATCGTTTACCAAATAACGGGTTTCGAAATTATCGGAGCCATCAACAACCACATCGTATTTTTCAAAAAGTTCGATGGCATTTTGGTAGGTTAATTGTTCTGCGTAAGCGCTAATGGAAATTTCGGGGTTTAAATCCTCCAAGCGCTGTTTGGCTGCCATGGCTTTATTTTGGCCTAAAGTAGAATTGCCGAATAACACTTGGCGTTGCAAATTTGAGGCTTCAACCACATCAAAATCAATAATGCCCAAAGAGCCCACACCAGCAGCGGCCAAATATTGTAAAATAGGGCAACCTAAACCGCCGGCACCAATAACCAGCACTTTGGCGTTGTTTATTTTATCTTGGCCCGTTTGCCCAATTTCTGGTAAAATAATATGTCTGTTGTATCTGTTCATTCCTGTAAATTTTCGTCATTGCGAGCGAAGTGAAGCAATCTTATTATTTTTATATCCAATTTTTTGAAAGATTACTTCGTCGTTTCCTCCTCGTAATGACATTAAATACTAATGTTTCTTCACCCTCCCGAAAACGGTGGCAACAACGCAATTTCCGCGCCTGTTAATTTTTCGTTTTCCGAAACTAACTCTTGGTTTTGAGCTATTTTAAATTCTTTATTCTTTAATGTGCCGTATTTACAATAAAGCACATCTAAAACCTCTGCAATTGAACCTTCGGAAAAATCCAATTGCTCCGATTCCTTTTGGGTGACTTCGGCAATTTGTCCGAAATATTTAATGGTTATATTCACTGTTAAGCTGTTTTAATTCTTCTTTCGTATTCACATTTGTGGTGGCACGGTTTAAATCGTCTTCCAAAACCACATTTTTAACAATACAGGATTGTACGGCCACCCGCAATCGGCGTTCGTCTTGCTGCAGCAGCTTTTGGAATTTGTCTTTTACATCCCGTTTGTACAGCGCAATGAGCGGCATGGATTTGCCGTTGCTTTCAATTTGAATGATTTCCGATTTGGCATCGGCATGTTCAATCAGTTTTCTTAAAATTTTAGTCGTAATCAATGGGATATCACAACTTAAAACTAAATTGAATGTTGTGGTAGAGGCTTTTAATCCGGAGTGAATTCCCGATACGGGGCCGGCATCTTTTACCTCGTCCTTTATGCGTTTAAAACCAAAGCGGTCGTAATCTGTATGGTCTGAAACGATAATGATTTCAGAAACTAAAGGCGACAACGCATCGATACTTTGCTGAACAAATGGTTTGTCATTAAACAGCAGCAATCCTTTGTCTGTACCCATTCGGGAGCTTTTTCCGCCCGCCAAAATAATGCCTGTTATGTTATTTTTTTCAATCATTTTAAGTGAAAAACAATTTTACCGAAGCGATAATCAGCACAAATGCCAAAATGTATCTTAAACTTTGGTTGTTTATTTTTTTGCTTCCCAAATAGCCGCCCAAAACGCCTCCAATTAGGGCGATGGCCACCAAAAGGAACGATGCTGTCTCTAAACGAACGCCACTACTAATTTGCCCAATAAGTCCGGCAGCTGAATTCACCCAAATGAACAAGGCCGAAACGGCTGCGGCTTCCTTCATTTTTCCCCAGTGCAGCAATAAAATTATGGGCGTTAAAATAATGCCGCCACCAATACCGATAAGTCCTGATAAAAAACCAATAATGCCACCAACAACCAATCCTTGCCACAATTTTACTTCTTTTATGGTGTGGCGTTCCTTGCCAAAAACGTTAAGCATTTTTAGTATGGCGAATACCAATAGTACAGCTAATATTTTCTTGTAAAGTGAGGCGTCAATTTCTAAAGTACCACCAATAAATGCCAGAGGAATGGAAGCTATGGCAAACGAAATAAACAGTTTTTTGTTGAAAAATCCGCCTCGATAATAATAGTAAAATGATATGCCGGCAACAAAAAGATTGAGCAACAAAGCCGTGGGTTTCATGGTTTCTGGTGCAAATGAAAATAAGGCCATTACTGCCAAATAACCACTGGCGCCGCCATGCCCCACGCTGGAATATAAAAAGGCCACGATGGGCAGCAGGAACAAAAAACTGTATATGTTTTCGGTTTGCAGCATATTAAAGATTCTTAATTTTATCCAATTGCTGGTCCAAAAAATCCCAACAGTTTTTGTTAATATCGTCGAATGCTGTAATGAGCGATTTCCCATAATCGGTCAGTTCGGCACCGCCGCCACCTTTACCGCCAATACTGTTTATGGTTACCGGTTTTTTAGCCGATTTATTAACCGAGTCGATTAAATGCCACGCCTTTTTATAGGATAGGTTAAGCGACTTTGCTGCTTTTGAAAGCGAGCCCGTTTCCTCAATGGCTTTCAATAATTTTACGCGACCTTCACCCAAAAGCACGTTGCTGTCGGACTCAATCCATATTCTGCTTTTTATTTTGTAATCCATAATTAAACGGGTAATAAAATGGTTTCAACGCTGTCGTTAATATCGATTTGTGTGGTGGTTTCTGGAGCAAAAACCAAAGCGTTCGATAGGGCAAAGGTTTGTTGCATGGCCGAACTTTGGCCTTCCAATATTTCTACAATTCCATTGTTATAAATCGCTTTTAAAAATTGTGGTCGGTCGCCTTTCTTTTGAAAAGCTGAAAGCGATTTTGCTTCAACGTAAGGCAATTGGTTGTTGTCGCGCCCCATGAGGTTTTGCAACGCGATATACACATAAACATAAAAACAGGTGAGTGCAGCGGCAGGGTTTCCTGGTAAGGCAAAAATGGAGGTGTTCTCTTTTTTTCCGAAGAATAACGGTTTGCCCGGTTTTTGCTTCACCTTGTAAAAAACTTCCTCAACGCCGAGTTCATTCAGGGCCTTACCTACATAGTCGTAATCACCAACCGAAATACCACCGGTTATCAGCACCAAATCATTTTGCTCAATAATGGTTTTTAGTTTGGTTAAGGTTTTGGTGTAATCGTCTTCCACTTTATCAATAGAGACATCATAAAATTTTAGGCTGTATAGGGCACTTAAAAGCATTTTTGAGTTGCTTTCGTAAATTTTACCATGAGATAAATCGGTACCGTGCTCAACCAGTTCGTTGCCTGTTGAAATAAGTGCTATGGATGGTTTTTGAAAAACCGAAACGTCCTGAATGCCCAGCGAGGATAAGTAGCCAATAGCGGCTGGCGTTAATTTGGTGCCTTTTTTTAATGCCAATGCGCCTTGTTTTACTTGCTCGCCCAATGGACGGATATTGGTTTCTTTTTCAATAGGATGTTGTATTGTAATTGAATTGCCGTTAATATTAACTTTTTCCTGCATCATCACAGCATTGGCGGTATCGGGCACGGCAGCTCCGGTAAATATCCGCACAGCTTCGCCGGGTTTTAAAACAGGTTGTTGGCCATCGCCTGCTTTTATTTCGCCAATTAAGCGGTATTCTAAACTATCGTGAAGGTTCAAAGCATAACCATCCATGGCCGATTGCCTAAACGGAGGCATGTTAATAGGTGAAAGTATGTCTTGCGATAACTCGTAGCCCCCAGCTTTTTCAACAGGTTTACGGGTTGTTTTTAAAAGTGGTTTTACGTGTTGTTTTACCAGTTGTATGGCTTTTTCAATGGAAATCATGAGTTGATTTATCGTTATGTATTTGCAAATATAGCGATTTCGATTTTCAAAAAAGAATATGCTCAGTATTGAATTTTAATTTGTTTAGAATAATTGTAAATAATGCGAATATGACAATTGTCAGTTTTTATTTTATTAAATTAAGGGAGTTTTATCCTTTTAAATGATAAATTAATTTTTATGCCTATAAAAAGCTATTTGGCACATCCACATAGTGGTAAAAAAGAGAGCCTTATCGAGGCTTTAAGCGCTTTGCCTAATTGTGAAGTCATACCTGCGGAGAACGAAAACCTCCTTATCGTAGTTACAGAAACCGATAATCAAGAACAAGAAGATAAATTAAAACAGACCATAGAAAGTCTTGAAGATTTAAAGCTACTGGCTATGGTTTCTGGGTTTTATGCAACAAAAGACAATTAACCATGTACACTTCATTGACCAACAGAAGAAGCTTTATAAAAAAGATGGCCATTATGTCGGCCATGACCGCTGCGGCTACCATGTTTCCGGGTATATTGTTTGCCGACGAACAGGAAAAAAACCTTCCGAAAGGCGGTAATTTAGATTGGAAAAAAACACCATGCCGATTCTGTGGTGTGGGCTGTGGCGTTTTAGTGGGAATTGAAAACGGTAAGGCCGTGGCAGTAAAAGGTGATCCAAATTCACCGGTTAACAAAGGACTTTGCTGTGTAAAGGGGTACCATTCGGTAATAGCGCTATATGGCAAAGACCGATTAACGAAACCGCTGATTAAAAAGAACGGCAGGTATGTGGAAACCTCTATGAAGGAAGCTTTAGATTTGATTGCTTCCAAAATGAAAGAAACCATTGCCAATTATGGTAAAGATGCGGTTTCCATTTATGGTTCCGGTCAGTGGACCATCCCTGACGGATATGTGGCTTCAAAATTATTTAAGGGATGTATAGGTACAAACAATATAGAAGCCAATGCCCGATTGTGCATGGCGAGTGCTGTGACAGGGTTTATGACCTCATTTGGAATCGATGAACCTATGGGGTGCTATGAAGATATCGATTACGCCAATGTTTTTGTGCTGTGGGGAAATAATATGGCCGAAATGCACCCCGTGCTTTTTTCAAGATTATTGGACCAACGACTAAAGAGAGGTGTAAAAATTATAGATTTTGCTACCCGAACTACCCGCACCAGTATGGCAGCCGATAAGTCTATTATCTTTAAACCACAAACCGATTTGGCCGTTGCTAACGCCATTTGCTACGAAATTATAAAAAACGGATGGGTGAATAAGGCTTTTGTTGAAAAGCATTGCAATTTTAGTAAGGGGCTGACTGAAATGGGGTACGGTATGGAAGACAATTATCAGTTTAACGATAAGCCTGAAAAGATTTCTTTCGAGGATTTTAAAAATTTCCTCAACGATTATACGCCCGAAAAAGTAGAAAAAATATCCGGGGTCTCAGCCAAGGATATTAAATACATGGCCGCACATTACGGTAATCCCAATACCAAAGTGATGTCGTTATGGTGCATGGGGCCCAACCAGCATACTCGTGGTACATGGATGAACAACCTTATTTATAACATTCATTTACTCACCGGAAAAATTTCAACACCGGGTAACAGTCCGTTTTCATTAACAGGCCAACCCAGTGCTTGTGGAACGGTTAGGGAAGTGGGTACGCTAACCCACAAACTGCCTCATGGTGTGGTAATGAACGAAGAACATCGTAAGCATGCGGCCGAAATTTGGAACGTACCCGTTGAAAATATTCCATCAAAACCCACATATCATACCGTTGAAATGTTCCGGGCTTTAGATCGAGGGGACATTCGGTTTATGTGGATTCAGGTGACCAACCCTATGGTAACCATGCCCAAATTGAAGCGCTACCGCGATGCTACCAAAAAAGAAGGACGCTTTATCGTGGTGTCAGATGTTTATCCAACGCCCACTACCGATATTGCCGATGTTATTTTGCCATCGGCCATGTGGATAGAACGTGAAGGTATGTATGGAAATTCCGAACGACGCACCCAATATTTTGAAAAAATGATAGAACCATCAGGTGAGGCTATGAGCGATACTTGGCAGCTTGTTGAGGTAGCCAAGCGTTTGGGCTTCGAGAAACAATTCCATTATAAAGAAGAAACCCATATCGAGGAAATTTATAACGAATACAGAAGGCACCACGAAGGCAAAAAACACGCCATGGCACCTTTAGATGTATTAAAGTCGCAGCCTGGGGCACAATGGCCGTACGTTGATGGCAAATCTACCCAATGGCGTTTTAATGCGGAATATGATCCGGCGTGTAGCAATGGTGAAAAATTCCATTTTTATGGTAAACCAGACGGTAAGGCTGTAATATGGCAACGCCCCTACGAACCCGCTCCCGAAGAGCCAGATACCGAATATCCATTCTGGTTATGCACAGGTCGTGTGGTGGAGCACTGGCATACGGGCTCCATGACGCGAAGAATTCCTGTACTGCATAAAGCCATGCCACATGCTTATGTAGAGCTTAACCCTGGGCAGGCCAAGGAAATGCAAATAAAAACGGGCGATAGGGTGAAAATTTCTTCAAGACGTGGCGAAATTATTTTGCCGGCATCGGTAAACGAAAGAGGAGTTCCAGAAAGAAATCAGGTTTTTGTACCGTTTTTTGACGAAAATATGTTAATTAACGATGTAACCCTTGATGCTTTTTGTCCTATTTCAAAACAACCCGATTATAAAAAATGTGCAGTTAAAGTAGAAAAGGCATAACCATGAAGCGGTTCGGTATTATTTCCTTATTTATCATTTTGTTTATAGCCTTTATTGTGGTTTGGAATATTAGCTACCAAGCAGGAAAGGAGGAAGCTTACATTCCTATTGAAAACGAAAGCCCAATAACGTTGATGCCTTCTGAAAGTGGCGTTTTCGAGCGTTCCAGCTATGCGTTGGATTATGCCAATATGCCTATTGATGAAACCCATCAGCGCAGTTTAAAAACCTATTATGGTAATCGGGCTTTCCATGGGGCACCGCCAAGTATTCCGCATCCTGTGGCCAATGAGCGAAGCATGGGCGAGGATGTGTGCTTAAAATGCCATCAAAATGGAGGTTTTGTGGCCAAGTTCGATGCCTATGCCCCAGTAACACCACATCCCGAAATGATAAATTGCCGTCAGTGCCATGTGGCACAAGTGGGAAAGGGGTTATTCAAAGGGACTAATTTTGAAAAGAAAAAAGCACCCGAAGTTGGGGTTAATAATGCCATGTTGGGCAGCCCACCGGTAGTTCCGCACCAAATACAAATGCACGAAAATTGTTTGTCGTGCCATGCCGGTCCCAGTGCGCCAAAAGAAATTAGGGTAACCCACCCCGAAAGGGTAAATTGTAGGCAATGCCATGTGCCAAACAACAAAGAAACCACTGATATTGGAACTTTTAAAAGGGTAAGTGATTATGTGCAGTAACAAATATTTTACAATAAAAATAGTATGCCTTTTTATGGTTTTAGGGGGCTTCTCGTGCAAGCATGGCGAGGGGGAGTATCATGGCATAATGGATAAGATTGAAGCTGAAGGAGAAAACTACCATGGAACATCCTTGTCTTCCGAACCATATTTTGAAGACATCAACATGATTGAAATTACTGAAGGCGAGCACACGTTTTTAATTCCCGAACGTAAGGGTGAAATAAAGATGTTTGCTTGTTCCGAATGCCATACACAACCCCTGGAGCAAATGCAGAACAGTGATTTTAAAAAGGCCCATTGGGATATTAAGTTGGATCACGCCAACCAAAATACCATGAATTGTGTGACCTGCCACAATCCATATAATATGGACAGCTTAAAAAGCTTAACGGGCAACCACATCGATTTTAATAACAGTTACAATTTGTGCAACCAGTGCCATGCCCAACAGTTTGAAGATTGGAAAGGCGGAGCGCACGGAAAGCGTATAGGAGGATGGGCACCGCCAAGGGCATCAATGACGTGCGTAAATTGCCATAACCCACACGAGCCTCATTTTGAGTCGCGCTGGCCAGCGCGTTTCAATACGCAAAAAGTAAAAGAAAGAGAATAGAAACTATTAGAGAGGTTCCCTCTTTCGAGGGAATGATTAAAAGCAATAATTTAGGTATGAGCAGTGAAAGAAAAAAATGGTTTTCGTTGAACCTCGGAAGGAAGAAAGCAGAGCCGCATTCGTCTTGCGGTTGCGGAAAAACTTCTGAAGGTTGCGGCTCAAATGCTGTTGACCATCAAATGACAGAAGAAGCATTTAACGAGGCCGCCATCAATGCTTCTATTGGAGAGGAGCGGGTAAAGGATGGTTTTGATCAGGTTTTTGATGTTAAAATGAGCAGGCGCTCAGCTTTTAAAAAACTTACCGCCAGTTTGTTGGTAGGGGCTGGCGCGGTAAGCACTTCTTGCAGCATGATGGCTGGCGACGATACCAAGGAAAAAGCCCAAATTGATTGGGAAGAGCAGTTTAAGGGCAACTATAAACTGATGAACGATGACGAAAAAAAGGCTACGGTAGAACGGCTGATGCGTTCGTATGAGTTGCGTACGGGTAAAAACATTAGCATGTCGTCCAAAAATGCCGAAGACGATGTTTTGTATGGCTATGCATTCAACATATCAAAATGTCAAGGCTATATGGATTGTGTGAGTGCCTGTGTTGAGGAAAACAACCAGGATAGAAATTCGCAAATGCAGTACATACGCATTCATGAAATGAAAGACGGAAAGGGTTTTAATTTTGATGAAGCCGACGATAATTATTACCACGAAGTACCCGCAGAAGGGCATTTTTATATGGGCACGCAGTGTTTCCATTGTGATAATCCACCTTGTGTTGAGGTTTGCCCCGTGCAGGCCACTTGGCGCGAAGATGACGGTTTGGTAGTGGTAGATTACGATTGGTGCGTGGGCTGCCGCTATTGTATGGCCGCTTGCCCTTACGATGGTCGTCGTTTTAACTGGAGCAAGCCCGAGGTGCCCGAAGAGGAAATCAATAAAAATCAGCATTACTTGGGCAACCGCATGCGTAAAAAAGGGGTGATGGAAAAATGCACCTTTTGTGTGCAGCGCTCTAGAGCGGGCAAAAATCCAGCGTGTGTTGAGGCTTGCCCAACGGGTGCCCGTATTTTTGGCAATTTGTTGGATCCCAATAGTACCATTAGGTGGGTGCTTGAAAATAAAAAGGTGTTTAGGCTGAAAGAAGATTTAGGTACCGAACCCAAGTTCTGGTATTTTATGGATTAACGTTGGCTCTGCGTTAGGGATTGAACGGTATGTTTGAGCTCGCCGATCCAGATAGTTATCGGGAGAGGCAGCGAGAAGTGAAAGCCCAACCCTTTTTCAGGGTAACGCCCAAAAATAATGTAAATGATAAGCTTTTTTGATGAAACCTCCATAACTGAAATTTCGATTTAAAAGAAATGATTAAATGGGTGTTACATGTGGCCTTTACAGAATAATTAAAATGAACAGATGAAACAATTGAAGGTTTTTAAAAGTTTGGTAAAAGATAGTTTGGACACCATTACGCGTGGGTCTATTAAGTACCATATTTGGATGGGTGTGCTCACTTTTATCATGTTGGTGGGGATGTACTGCTATTCCATTCAGTTGGAGGAAGGGCTTAGTGTAACGGGCATGACCGATAGGGTGAGTTGGGGCTTGTATATTTCCAATTTTACGTTTTTGGTGGGTGTGGCAGCGGCAGCCGTTATGTTGGTGATGCCAACCTATGTACTTAAAGATATTGACTTTAAGCAGGCCGTGTTGATTGGGGAAGGCTTGGCTGTGGCGGCATTGATTATGTGCTTGGCCTTTGTGGTGGCCGATATGGGAGGCCCGTCGGTGCTATGGCACATGATTCCGGGGATTGGGGTGTTTAATTTTCCGAATTCAATGCTGACGTGGGACGTTATTGTACTTAATGGCTACTTGTTCCTGAATATAACCATTCCGTTTTATATTTTGTTTAGGCACTATCAAGGCAAGGAAGCCAAATCGAGCGTATATGTGCCCGGAGCCATTTTGTCGGTGTTTTGGGCGGTAGGTATTCATTTGGTTACAGCGTTTTTGTATCAGGGTTTACAGGCCCGTCCATTCTGGAACAATGCCCTTTTGGGACCTCGATTTTTGGCATCGGCTTTTGCGGCGGGTCCGGCGTTGATCATTTTGGTCTTGGCCATTATTAGAAACTTTACCGCGTTTAAAATTGAAGATAAAACCATCAAGAAAATTGCGATGGTGGTCACTGTAGCTGCACAAATCAACTTAATTATGTTGATTTCGGAATTATTCAAAGAGTTTTATGCGCCCACCCACCACAGCGAGAGCGCTTACTATTTGTTTTTTGGTCTGCATGGTAAAGATGCTTTAATGCCATGGATTTGGACGGCCATTCCATTAAATGTATTGGCTACCGTGCTGTTGACTTTCCATAAATTGCGCAATAATTTTAAGGTGCTGTTCTTTTCTTGTTTTATTTTATTTGTGGCCATTTGGATTGAAAAAGGCTTCGGATTGATTGTTCCCGGGTTTATCCCCGGACCTTACGGTAAAATTGCTGAATATACGCCAACGGGAATTGAAATTGGTGTAACATTAGGTATCTGGGCTTTGGGAGCGTTTGTGTTTACTATTTTGGCTAAAACGGCTATTGGGATTGAATTGGGGAATATAAAATATAGGAAAAATAATAAAAATTAATGTGTTCATAACATTGAGTAAGAAGTGATTTTTTTATCTTTACAATGATAAAAGTCAGTTTTTTTAAGGAAAAAATATGGGAGTTTTGTTCGTGCCCAAGCCATAAAATAGTGCAACTAATAAAAAAACATTAATACTTAATAATTGTGAACCTTCGAAAAAACATCCTTCCGGACAAGGCATCAAGATGGAGGACCATAGCGGTTTTTTTAATAGCTGTTATTACAGGATTAGGTTTTTTTATGGCAAAAGAAGCCGAATTGGTGTCGTATATGTCCGATAATCCGCAAGCCTGCGTAAACTGCCACGTTATGACACCCGTTTATAATAGTTGGATGCACAGCTCGCACCGCGAATGGGCCAATTGTAACGACTGCCATGTGCCGCATAACAATGTGTTCAATAAATATTATTTTAAGGCGAAAGATGGTCTGTTCCACGCTTCCGTTTTTACGTTAAGGGCCGAGCCCGAAGTGATGTTTATGCGAGAAGCTTCGGCAGAAGTGGTTCAGAATAATTGCATCAGGTGCCACGTACAGCAAGTTACCCAGACCAAATATGCAAATTGGATTGACGACCATAAGGAAAATAGAACCGAAAGGCAGTGTTGGAGTTGCCACCAAGAAGTCCCTCATGGAAGTGTTCATGGTATTTCAACCATAAAAAACAACATAGCGCCCTTACCCACCGATACCGAAGAAGCCGTAATTCCAGAATGGCTGGAAGACCAAATAGCAGACCAATAATTTTTTAAAAAATGAAAAACAAAGTATTATTTATCGTTACCGCAGTAGTAGTGTTTCTATTAGGAATGTTAGCATCTAGTATTGTTAACCGAAAAAATGAGGCTAAATACAAGTACGTTCCCAAAGTTGAGTTTGGGGAAAACGAACCCCGTAACGAAGAATGGGGCAAAAACTTTCCTGCCGAATATCAATCGTACTTACAGACTGCCGATACCAGTTTTGCATCCATGCAGGGCGGTTCTGCCATGCGCGACGTACTGCATGAAGATTCACGTTTGGTAGTGCTATGGGCAGGCTATGGATTTTCAAAAGATTATAATCAGGGTAGAGGGCATTATTACGCCATTGAAGATATACACAATACCTTGAGAACTGGTGCGCCCGAGGGGAAAGGCGATGGCCCAATGCCGGCCACTTGCTGGACCTGTAAAAGCCCAGATGTACCGCGTTTAATGAACGAAAATGGCATTGCCGAATTTTATTCCGGTAAATGGGCCGATAAAGGGGCAGAAGTGGTTAACCCCATTGGCTGTGCAGATTGCCACGATTCAAAAACCATGAAACTCACCATTACCAGACCGGCTTTGGTTGAGGCGTTTCAAGAAATGGGCAAAGATATCAATCAAGCAACGCACCAAGAAATGCGTTCGTTGGTTTGTGCACAGTGCCACGTAGAGTACTATTTTGATAAAAAATTACCCGGAAAAGAAGGGGTGCCTTATTTAAAATTTCCATGGAAAAATGGAATGACGGCTGAAGCCATGGAAGAATATTACGATGAGATAGAGTTCAGTGATTGGACCCATCAGTTAAGTCGTGCCCCAATGTTAAAGGCACAGCACCCGGGTTACGAAACGTATTTAACGGGTGTACATGCCGACAGGGGCGTGTCTTGTGCCGATTGCCACATGCCTTATAAAAGTGAGGGTGGGCAAAAATTTACCGACCATCACATTCAGTCGCCTCTCAACAATGTAGCCAACGCCTGCCAAGTTTGCCATCGCGAGGATGCAGAGAAACTGAAACTAAATGTATACGAACGCCAACGTAAAGCCACAGAAAACCGCTTGAAGTTGGAAGACTTTTTGGTGAAGGCACATATCGAGGCTAAAAAAGCTTGGGATTTAGGCGCCACCGAAGCACAAATGAAAGATATTTTAACCGATATCCGCCATGCGCAATGGCGTTGGGATTATTCGGCTGCTGCACATGGCGCTTCTTTCCATTCGCCTGTTGAAACGGCTCGCGTTATGGGCGGTGCCTTAACCATTATTCAGGAAGGACGTTTAAAATTGGCCAGACTCTTGGCCGAGCTGGGGCATAATGCTCCCGTTGAAATGCCCGATATTTCAACTAAAGAAAAAGCGCAGGAATATATTGGCCTCGATGTTGAAAAATTAAAATCAGAAAAAGAAGAATTTAAGAAAAAACTGGTGCCTAAATGGCTAGAAGAAGCCAAAAACCGCGAGGCTGATTACAGCAGCAAAAAAGTGTCCATGGTCAATTAAACTTTTGCCAAGTTAAAACTAAAAGATAACACGTAAAGTTACAACACTTTTCGTGTTATCTTCTTCTTTATGCCCTATGCAGAAATTATATAGATTCTTTTCGTCCTCAAGTTTAGCGCTGTTGCTGCTTTTAGTTTTTGCAGTTGCCATGGCCGTGGCCACATTTGTTGAAAACGATTTTGGAACAGCGACCGCCTGGGCCGTTATTTACGATGCTTGGTGGTTCGAATTGGTTATGCTGGGATTGGCCATCGCGTTCTTGGCCAATATTTTCAAATACAAACTGTTGCGAAAAGAAAAATGGGCTGTTTTATTGTTCCATTTGGCATTTATCGTTATTGTTTTAGGTGCGGCCATTACACGATATGCGTCTTACGGCGGCGTGATGCGCATTCGCGAAGGCGCTTCGTCAAACGTAATTATTTCCGATACTAATTTTTTAACGCTTCATATCAGCGATGGTTCACAAAGTAAAACCATAAAACAGAAACTATCGTTTGCGCCAATTGGCAACAATGATTTTTCAATCGAAACGGAATTCAACGGAAAAAATATAGAAGTATCGTATAACGATTTTATTGCAGATGCCGTACCGGAAGTTGTTAATGATGAAGCTAATGGTGAGCCTATTTTAGAAATGGTGATAACGCACGGCAACGGCAGAAACAGTATTTTTTTAAAAAAGGGTGAAGTAGAAAGTATGGTAGGCCACCAGCATGAAATTGGTTTTGAATCTGATAAAAAAGACATCATAAATATTTCTGAAAAAGATGGCACGTTTTTTATGGAATCACCCAGAAACCTTGAGTTTTTTGTGATGTCAACCCAACAAGCCGGAAAAGTAAAAAAAGACAGTTTACAGGCCGTTACTTTAAGAACATTGTACCGCGACGGCGATATGTCGTTTGTGCCGTTGGTGTATCATGAAAAAGGTATATTTCAATTGGTAAGCGGTTCGGAAAAACCAAAAGACAATGAAGAAACTAAAGACGATGCCTTGATTGTTAATGTGAATGTGGACGGGCATGAAAAGCCTTTGAATATTTTATACCGACAAGGTTTTTTGCCAACGCATCACCATCTCGGAATGGACAATCTTCAGTTGACCCTTTCCTACGGTGCTGGTGCCATACAAACGCCGTTCGCCATAAAACTTAATGATTTTCAATTGGAACGTTATCCGGGCTCATCAAGTCCGTCGTCATATGCCAGTGAAGTCGCCATTTTAGACGACGGTGAAAACATGCCGTACCGCATTTTTATGAACAATGTTTTAGATTATAAAGGCTACCGTTTTTTTCAGGCGAGTTACGATACCGACGAAAAAGGAACGGTGCTTTCCGTGAGCTACGATAGAGTGGGCACCTTGGTAACTTATCTGGGCTATTTATTGATGATGCTGGGGATGTTTTTTTCGCTCTTCGGAAAAACATCGCGTTTTCAATTCATCAATAAAAAATTAAAAAAACTAAAAAGTGGTGCCGTAGTGGCATCGTGTTTATTTCTTTTTGCGATTCCCAATTCTGTTTTTGCAAATAAACCGGCAGATTCATTAGGCATCAATATTGAAAAGGCACTGAAAAGTCAGCAAATAGATGAGTTGCATGCCGATTTTTTTGGAAGGCTTTTGGTGCAGGATTTAGATGGTCGCATAAAACCAATAAATACGCTGGCATCAGAGTTTTTGAGGAAAATTTCAAGAAAAACAAAGTTTACTTATAACGATTTGTCGTTCAACGCCAATCAAACGTTTTTGGCCTTGCATATGCTTCCTCAGGTGTGGCAGCGGGTACCCATAATCAAAGTCGATTTAAAAAAAACAGGAACCTTGTTAGACGATGTTGAACTTGGGATTAATGGCCTTTTGGCCTTTAGCGATTTAATGGACAAATCGGGAAATTATGTGTTGGCCCAACAGGCTGAAACTGCCAACCAAAAGAAACCGGCAGAACGCAACGAATTTGACAAAGAAGTTCTCAAAATCGATGAACGCTTCAATATTCTTTACAATGTTTTTATTGGCAACTATCTAAAAATATTTCCGAATAAAAATGACGACAATAACACATGGTTCAGTTACACGCACCATTTTTCAGATTTTCCCGAAGAAGATGGGCTGTTTGCAAAAACCATCATTCCGGCCTATTTTAAAGATGTTTCAACAGGAAATTATGAAGCCGCGCACGATAAACTGATGTATATCAAAAAATATCAGGATGTTTTGGGGGCAGAGGTCATTCCCGAACCAGAGCGTATTGAAGCCGAAATTTGGTATAATAAAGCTAATGTTAACTTTTGGATGTTTCAGGTGTTTTTTACGCTCGGTTTTGGTTTGTTGGTGTTGGCCATTTTAAAAATGTTCTCGAAAAAAAAGTGGCTTACTTTGCTTAACAATATTTTTATTCTGTTGGTGCTCATTGCTTTTTTGTGCTTTACGGGCAACATTTTATTGCGCTGGTATGTGGCCCAACATGCACCGTGGAGCAACGGTTACGAAATGCTGGTTTTTGTAGCTTGGGTATTGGTTTTTTGTGGGTTGCTAACTTTTAGAAAATCCGATTTTTCGTTGCCATTGGCCACTTTGTTTTCGGGAGCGCTGCTGTTTGTAAGCTATTTGGATTGGCTAAGCCCAGAAATTACAAACTTAATGCCGGTGTTAAAATCGTATTGGTTAAAAATTCATGTGGCCACGATTGTTAGCAGTTACGCGCCATTGGCTTTATCGGCAGTTTTAGGGATTATGGCCTTGCTGTTAATGATTTTTAAAACTTCAAAAACCAAAACTATTATCGAAATAAAAATCAAAGAGCTTAGCTATATCAACGAAATGGCAATGACTATAGGTTTATTCGTTTTAGCGGTTGGTACTTTTTTAGGAGGCGTTTGGGCCAACGAATCTTGGGGCCGATACTGGGCCTGGGATCCCAAAGAAACCTGGGCGCTCATTAGCATAATTGTTTATGCCATTGTGCTGCACTTGCGGTTTGTGCCAAAATTGAACAACGTTTATGTGCTCAATGTGGCCAGTATGTTTGCGTTTTGGTCCATTATCATGACCTCATTTGGTGTAAATTATTATTTGGCTGGTTTGCACAGTTATGCCGCCGGAGACCCATTGCCAATACCCTCATTTGTGTATGTGTTGGTGGTTTTTATGGTTTTGATAGCTATTTTGGCTTTTTTTAGAGAGCGTAAGCGAACGGAAACTTTAGCCGAATAGTATTATTTGCTTGTATTGTAAATAATTCTGTTGTGTATTTCTGAATTTTTAAAAGCATTTTTTAGCTACTCTGAAAATGACCCCCCTCTTTTTATGTAATCCTTAAAAATAAGTATTGAGTTCAATTTAATAAGTATTAATACTTATATTTGCTCTAAGTAATCATTCTTTAATTGCAAGCAACCCGTTTACATACTGTTTCTTCTGCCACCCGAAAGCGCAATTCTTTTGAGGTGACTTGTGATGTTTGCGAAAATAGCAACTGCTTAATAAAGAGGAATTTGGTTTCGTTGGAAGAAAGCGGTTTGGATGTGGAAAAAAACAATTTGCGTTGCAAAAAGGGACAGCAGTTCATTATTGAAGGTGCTCCTGTAAATGGTTTGTTCTTTGTGCTTAAGGGTAAGGTTAAAGTGTTTAGAACAGGAATAAATGGTAGGGAGCAGATTGTTCGTTTTGCTAAAGAAGGTGAAATAATTGGGCATCGTGGTTTCGGAACCGAAGAATACTACTCTATTGGGGCTGTGGCGTTAGAAGATAGCGTATTGTGCTATTTCTCGAAGGTTTATCTTCAAAATGCCCTTCAAAGCAACCCTAAATTCGCTTACGATTTAATGCTATTTTATGCTAACGAATTGAACAAGAGCGAATCAAAAGTAAAGTCAATTTCTCAAATGGCGGTACGCGAGCGTGTTATTGATACTCTATTGTACATCAATAGAAAATTTGGTAGCAATAAGGGCTTTTTAGATGTATCGTTGAGTAGACGAGAATATGCAGAATATGCCGGAACAACCGAAGAGCAGGTTATTAGAGTGTTTTCGGCACTGAAAAAGGAAAAGCTTATTGTAACAAAAGGAAAGAAAATAGGTATTAACGACATTCAACTTCTTAAGAATGAAATTAGTGAGCACAACTTTTTTTTAGATAGTTAGCCCGCTTAAACTTCTTTTTTAAGTTAATTTTTCTTTTGAGCCATACGTAGAAATACGTATGGTTTTTTTGTTTTTACAAGACTTGGCCACATGTTTTCTTAAGGTCTTAAAACTTTTATGGTTTTTGGCAGTAAATAAGATGTCAAAAAAAATATTTCGTACTGTAATATACCATTCTAAATTAACTAAGCGTCATTTAATTTTGCTTCAGTTAAGTATTAATACTTAATAGTAGGAATTTAAATTAAACCTTATTATTTATGGAGGCAAAAACCATCACCTTAGTACAAGAATCATTTGAAAAAGTAAAACCTATTGCGCCAACGGCAGCAGAAATATTCTATTCAAAATTATTTGAGCTCGACCCCAAATTAAAACAATTGTTTCCCAATAGTACTGAAGCCATGAAGGAGCAGGGCAATAAATTGATGACCATGTTGGCAGCCGCAGTAGCCGGTTTAAGTAATTTGGATGCATTGATTCCCGTGTTGCAGGATTTAGGCAAGCGCCATGTGGCCTATAATGTAAAGGAGTCTCATTACGATACTGTTGGGGCGGCATTGTTAGGTACTTTGGAGGCCGGTTTGGGAGATGATTTTACCCCGGAAGTTAAAGGGGCTTGGGCCAATGTTTATGGCGTAATGTCGGGAGTGATGATAAAAGCATCTTATTAACCATTAAAAATTTAAGAAATATGAAAAACGTTATAAATATTATGTTGGTGGCCTTTGCGTTAGTTTTAAACTCTTGCGGGGGTGTGCCTGAAGAAAAATCAGAAACAGTTGGTTCAGAAAATGTGTTTTCGGTTGAAGAGGTTTTGGAAATGGTCGCAAAGGAGAATGATGTAACCAGAACGCTCTACACTAAGGCCATTGTGGGTAAAGGCAAATTGCAAGGCATGAAATTTGACGAAGATTGGAGAAAAGACAATGTGGAGGCTGGCCCTCTGCCGGCTCTGTTTTTAAGGGGTGTAGCCACTAGTATTCGTAAAAGTCCCGTGCCGTTAGGATTGTATTTGGGGTCGGATTTCCCGGTGAACGCCGCAAATAAATTTGAAGGCAAGCAGGCCGATTTGTTCAAACAGATAAAAAAAGACCAAAAACCACAATTTTTCTATGACGAAGAGCAGAAATTGCATACCGCGATGTTTGCTGATTTGGCTAGTGCAGATGCCTGCGTAACTTGCCATAACAATCATCCGCAAACCACTAAGTCTGATTGGAAATTGGGCGATGTTATGGGCGCGACCACTTGGCAGTACCCTAAAGATTCGTTGTCTTATAAAGAAACGGTTGAGGTGTTGAGTTCGTATGCCAAAGGCACTGTAGATATTTATATGGAGTATCTGGATGAAGTGGCCGCTTTTAAAGAAAGCGAGAAACCAGAAATAGGTAATAAGTGGCCAGAGGAAGGTAATTATTTGCCAAGCGCGGAAGTCTTTCTGGACAGTGTAAAGAAACTGTCTTCGTATGAAACCATGAAGCACTTGGTGGTGGCTAAATAATTCACTGAAATTATTGTAGCTCAAATTCACGAAACGGAAATTTTAATTTCTTCACTTGAAACTTAAAACTATATGGTATTAAGTAGTAAAACTACTCTTATTGGGTTGGTGTTGCTTACGGCATTCTTTCTACAATTTTTCTTGGCATTACAATGGAACTGGTTGTATGAGCTCCAGCAGGATGAAATGTATAAACGTTGGTCTGGGTTGGGCTTGGCTTTGTTTATTGCTTTCCAGTGGGTTTTAACGCTCACGAGGGTGGTTAAAAAATGGCGCACCAAAGCCATGACAATGTTAACAATACACAAATGGTTAGGGGCTATAAGTCCCTTGCTGTTTTATATCCATAGTATGGCTATGGGGTATGGGTATTTGTTGTTGCTGTCGTATATCTTCTTTTCCAATACCTTGTTAGGCTACTTCAATTTGGACATTATAAAAAATAACAGCGACACCTTGTTTAAAGGCTGGATGATAGCACATGTGGCTTTATCAATCATCATTTCAATCATGTTGGTATTCCATGTCGCTGTGGTGTTTTACTACAAATAGAATAGGATATGAAACTGCAAATAAAAAATATAATTAAGGAGACTGAAGATGCGGTAAGTATCTGTTTTAAGAATGGCAATTTCTTCAGAAAAATAAAATACAAACCTGGGCAGTTTTTAACGCTGCATGTGCCCATAGATAAAATGGTGCACAAGCGGGCGTATTCTTTCAGTAGCAACCCGTTTACCGATAAAGATTTAAAAGTAACCATTAAACGTGTTGAAAATGGATTGGTATCAAACTACGTGCACGATTTTTTAAAAGTGGGCGATAAGTTGGTGGTCGATGACCCTGCCGGTTCTTTTTGTGTGGATCCCAACCCTAAGGAAAGCAAACAATATGTGCTCTTTGCTGGAGGAAGCGGGGTAACTCCGATTTTTTCAATTCTGAAATCAATTTTGTCTGAAGAACCCAATTCAAAAGTGTTGCTGATATATGCGAACCAAAATATGGATTCCATCATTTTTCATGATGAAATAAAATCATTGGAAACTAAGTATTCTGAACGGTTTTTTGCCGAACATATTATTTCTGCCGTAAAAACCAGTAAAGAAAACTATCACCCTGGTTTGGCCACCAAATCATTGATCGATAAAATTTTTCATAAGCACCATTTGGAATATAAAGATTACCAGTATATGATTTGTGGCCCATTTGGATATATGGAGAGCATAAAAAGCATTTTAGGGGAGAGCGGCATTTCAAGGGATAAAATAAAGGTAGAAGTGTTTAAACCGGCAGTAGCAAAACTTTCTGGAAAAAACTTCCTCAGTGAAGTTACTTTGAGCTTTGAGGGCGAAAAGCACCAGCTTCAGGTGCGCGGCGATAAATCTATTTTACAGGCCGCTATGTCTGAAAATATTGTTATTCCATACTCTTGCAGGTCCGGAATGTGTTCTACATGTAAGGCTAAGTGCGTTGAAGGTGAAGTGGAAATGACCGATGGCCATTTCCTCCCAGAAAGTGAGGTGGCTAGCGGAGCTATACTGACTTGTATTAGTTATCCAGCAAGCGAAAAAGTGGTGTTAGAAATATAAATGAAGTTTTAAATGTTTAAAGTTAGTCCGTTACGTAAAAGGCAGTTTTTAGGAGGCATCTTGGGCTTGGTCTTAGGAATCACCATGTTTTATGTGTTCACTTTGGACGCCGCAGAGCAGTATGTTTCCATAGGCCCCATGAATACAGGGCACGAAGAATTATCGTGTGTAACGTGTCATGCCGATGCCAAAGGGAATCTACTACAGCAAATCCAATCCAATATGTCGCATGCCGTAGGCGCTAGGGAGCATAGTGTTGATTTTGGAACCCAAGATGTAACGGTCGATAATTGTTTGCAATGCCACGACCGCCCAAACGACCGGCACCCCACTTACCGTTTTTCGGAACCCCGGTTTAGTGATGCCATAAAGGAAATAGATGCCACAACCTGCATAACTTGCCATTCTGAGCATCATGGGGAGCGCGTTTCGGTGGCATCCATCAACTATTGTATGAACTGCCATCAAGATTTAAGTGTGGAAAATGATCCGTTGGATGTGCCTCACGTTACACTAATCGCCAATGAACAATGGACTACCTGCATACAGTGTCACGACTTTCATGGTAATCATAGGTATGAAGTGCCCGTTGCCATGAAGGATACTATTCCCTTAAAATTAATTGACGGTTACTTTAAAGGAGGTGAAGACCCGTTCGGTACCGATAAAAAATATACTGCGCTATCAGAATTGGAATGGCTAAAACAGTTTGAAGACAAATAATACGCATTGAGGTTGGTTTATACGTAGTTTGTGTGGAATAAAGTATGTTTTAATTAATATTATTACAGTAAATAGATAGAAATTTGTGGTTTGCCACTAAAAAAACACCTAATACTTAGGTGTTTTTTTTATTCTTAAGTATCCTTTTTGTGATTTTAAAATGTTGTACTTCAGTTGTTTGCGTGTGTTTTATGTGTTTTGGCAGGTTTTAATGTGTTGTAAAAAGAGGTGTGCACATGTGCATTACCATATAATAGAACTTGTTCTACGTATATCTTTGTCAAAAATAAGTATTACTACTTAATTGAAACTAAAAACAATAAATATGAAATCTCTACTTAAAAGAACAACTTGGATTTTACCCGTAGCAGCTTTACTTTTTGCTTGCGGCGGAAAAGAAAAAAAGAAGGACGTTGCCGAAAATGTGGTTGCCGAAACGTCAAAAACAAAAACATTGGATATTGAAAAGCCACAATTAACATTTGGTTTTATCAAATTGACCGATATGGCCCCTTTAGCCATTGCCAAAGAAAAAGGATTTTTTGAAGATGAAGGTTTGTTCGTTTCTGTTGAAGCACAATCAAACTGGAAAAATGTATTAGACCGTGTTATTGATGGTCAGTTGGACGGTTCGCATATGTTAGCCGGTCAGCCTATAGCAGCTGGAGCTGGATTTGGACGACAAGCACAATTGGTTACGCCGTTTTCAATGGATTTAAATGGTAACGGTATTACGGTTTCAAACGATGTTTGGTCTAAAATGAAACCTAATGTACCTGCCGACGAGAATGGAAAACCAATTCACCCGATAAAAGCAGATGCTTTAAAACCGGTAATCCAAGAGTATAAAAACAGCGGTAAAGCCTTCAAAATGGGAATGGTGTTTCCGGTATCAACGCATAATTACGAAATTAGATATTGGTTGGCTGCTGCAGGTATTCACCCAGGAATGTACACTGCTGAAAACGTACAGGGACAAATTGATGCAGAAGTGTTATTATCGGTAACACCTCCGCCACAAATGCCAGCAACACTTGAAGCAGGTACCATTTATGGTTACTGTGTTGGAGAGCCTTGGAACCAACAAGCTGTTTTTAAAGGTATTGGTGTGCCAGTAACAACTAACTACGACATCTGGAAAAACAACCCAGAAAAAGTATTTGTAATGACCAAAAAGTTTGTTGAAGATTATCCAAATACAGCTGTAGCCGTTACCAAAGCATTGATTAGAGCCGGTAAATGGTTGGATGAGCCAGAAAATAGAGCAGAGGCGGTAAAAATATT
>JAUIKY010000028.1 GCA_030430535.1 Bacteroidia bacterium | reverse complement strand
TAATGACAATGAACCAAAGGAAGCAAGGCATTTTAAATGAATTTTACCCCATAAATAAACGTATGGACATTTATTACCCCATTAAAAAACATTTTACCCCCTTCAAAAAATTAGATGAACACTTAATTTTATCACAAGTGTAACAACAACACTTTAAAAACATTCCATTAACTAAAACCTTTTAAGACATGAAAAAACAATTACATGTAAGAACACAAATGAAACATTTATACACCTTTGTATCGATGTTAGCAATCATGATTCTGTTTGGCTTTACTAGCGCTAATGCCCAAACTTTAATGCACTCCTACAATTTTCAAGGCAATGCCAATGATGGTACAGGGTCAGCGAATGGCACCTTAGAAAACGGGGCTTCTTATCACCCATCTGGCAAAGTGATATTAAATGACGGCCAATACATAAGCCTAGATGCCACCTCAATAGCTATAAATACTTATTCAGCTGTAACTATTGAAGCTTATGTTACAGCCAGCAATGTTACTTTTGGCGGTAATGGGAATGCTACTCTTTTCTATTTTGGCAATAACGATCCTGCTGCCACCTGGAAAGGGTATGACTACCTGTATGCACAAGGAACTACAGGAAACAGTGATGGTACAGCTGCAATTTCAACGCCAGGTAATGTTGGAGACCCTTGGACTCACGAAGATAAAGTAACTGGACCTGCTTTAAATGATGCTTCATTACACCATGTGGTTGTAACACTTGATGCCACAACTATGACCTATTATGTAGATGGTGCTAATCAAGGATCTGTTAGTTATACAGGTTCTAATGCGATATCTGCACTAGGTACAGAATTGGCTTGGATTGGAAAAGCTGGTTATACAGGAGATCCTACTTGGCAAGGGGTCATTGACGAGTTTAACATTTATGATGGTGCTATGGATGAAGGAACTGTAGCTT
Organism: Bacteroidia bacterium; assembly: GCA_030430535.1. GTDB lineage: Bacteria > Bacteroidota > Bacteroidia > Flavobacteriales > Flavobacteriaceae > Flavisericum. The sequence continues at coordinate 46,903 of JAUIKY010000028.1, read as the reverse complement.
CTAGAGCCGCTGCTTATTTAGGTGGCACCAATGCAAACTTGGCATCTTTATCAGTAAGCACAGGAACGTTATATCCTGCATTTAGCAGCTCTGAAACGAATTATAGTCTGTTAGTAGATTCAGGAACGGCTTCGGTTGATATTTCTGGCACTACGGAAGACCCAAGCGCTAATATTACTTCAGGTGATGGCACCATAACACTATCAGGTGGTGAAGGCACTACAGATGTTGTAGTAACCGCAGCTGATAATGTAACAACCAAAACCTATACGATTACTATTAAAGAAGATTGTTTTACGCCTACTTATCCATCAGGAAACTTAGTGGCCAACCCTTCAATGAATGGCCCTTTTTCAGCTCAAACTGGTTTTAGTCAAGAATGGACCAATTTTGACACAAAAACTGATACAGAAGATGCCTGTGGCAACTCCTTTGGCAGTTTGCATGTAAAAGGCAGTTGCTATCCTGATGGAGGTGTATTGTTATGGGATTCAGGTGTTGCTATAAAACCAAATACAGGCTATAGAATCGTAGCAAAAATTAAAAATGAAACAGCAGCTAGTAGCGATGTATTTAATTTTGTTCTGAATAGTGCTACATGGGATTTAACAACTAACGATACCACAGGCAACCAAACCTTAGTAGGAATTCCGACGGGCACAGGTTGGATTACATTTGACCAAACTATTGTAACTGGACCCAATGCTTCTGGCAATGTAAGTTTTTTAATAATGTCTTGTGACTCAGCTGATACTGGCCTAGTTACTGATTTTCTTTATTTAGACCATTTTGAAGTTTACGATACAAGCACCTTAAGCACAAGTGAATTTGACTTAAGCAAGGCTTCTTTTAAAGTTTATCCTAATCCCTCCAACGGAAATTCATTCAAAATTGCCCTAAATTCATTTGACGATTCTGTAAACGTTAAAGTTTATAGCATTTTAGGGAAAGAAATTCTTAATAAAGATTTTTCTTCTGGATCAAAAACCATTGAAGTAAACCACAAATTAGATACAGGAATTTATATTGTAAAAGTAAACAATAAGGCTACTTCAAAACTGATTGTTAAATAAACCTCATTTTGATTATAGTAAGACCATTTAGTTTTTTTGTTTAAAAAAAAAATCCTGATGCATAAACATCGGGATTTTTTAATAACTGAAAAGATGAGCCTTTTGTTTAGGCATCAATAAAGCATCAATTTAATAACAGATTTTGTTTCGGGTGTAATCAACTCGCAAAAATATAGTCCATAGCCAACTTCGGCATGCCATTCAATTTCATGCAAACCAGCATTTGTATGGCCATCTGAAAGTACTTTAACCACCCTACCCATAATATCTACTATTTGAAGTTTAGCATCGGTACTTCTATTTAATTCCAGTACAATTTTAGTCGACCCCTGGAATGGGTTTGGAATATTCCTAAATAAATTAACTGACTTTGCTACATTCAAATCATTTGTCCCTAAAGAGACTTTTTTTTGGACGGTTATAACATTGGCAGAATATGCCGGCACAGTAAAAGAAACGCTTTGGTTACTTACCATACAGTCACTTTCTAAAACATCGATCTTGTTAGGCTCAGAAAAAGTATTCTGGTCGTAAATGGAAGAAGATGCAACTGTTTCCATATCCGCTACCTCAGGCACAAATGTGTCATCTAAATTTAAAGTAATATTGACGCTACCGTTAGAGGTGTTTACCACTTTAAAATACACCGTATTTCCATCATCACTCATGGTAGAAACGGCATCTAAATTACTATTAAAGCCTTGTGTACTTAAATAATTTGGGGCATAATGTTCCCTCCACAATTTCATTACAGTATAATTTGGCGCCGGAAACCAATCGGAATTGTTAAAATTTATGAAGGCATTATTCCAAGCATTTGCTGAAGAGTGCCTTAACCATAAAGCTGGCCCACCTAAAGTAAACTTTTCGCCTTGCCTTTCAAACATATTGAGCATTCCACCGGCATAAAGCCCAATGCGCCAATCAATAGGCCCCCATAAGTTCCATTCAGACATGTAAATTTCCACATTGGGGTTTGAGGAATTATTTATTCTGTTCGACAAATCCTCAATAAACGCCTCATATTCACCAACACCTGTTTTAAAATTATTTTCTCCTTCATAATGATGTACACTAATATAATCTATTAAATGAGCACACTCATTTAACAGGGTTTGATTCCAGTTGTAATCATACCCCCCACTGCCACAAGCTATAATTTTAATATCGGGATATTTGGCACGCATTGCAGGCGCAAATTCTTTAACCTTATCTACATAAGCATTTATTCCGGCACTCCATGTTTCATTATCTATTTCCCAATAGGTAACATTGTAAGGGTCCGGATGCCCGTTAGCAGCTCTTTCTGCTCCCCAAGTGGTGGACACATCTCCATTGCAATATTCCATCCAATCTAAAGCATCCTGTAAATATTGAGCAGGTTCTAACTTTTTAGGAATGGCGACGCCACAGGTATTATCTAAAACACCAGCATTTACAACAATTAATGGCTCCGAGCCTGTCATTTCACACATTTGCATAAATTCATCTGTTCCATAAGAGTTCACATCTACATCATTCCATAATTCCATAGGATAAGCCACCCTTTCTTCTTGCTTTCCTATGCCATCTTTCCAAAAATAAGCCGACACGAAACAGCCTCCAGGCCATCTTACAATCGGAGCCTGTAAAGCATCAACCGCCTGAAACAAATCTGGCCTAAACCCATTATTTTCAATAGCATCTTGCCCCATCATACTCACTTGGTCAATAAATACTGTTCCAGAATGTGATGTACTTATTTTCAAAACACCATTTGTTGTTGAACTCACTGGGTTGAATTCAAAACTCAGTTTTTCCCAGTCATTACTATTTATTTCAAAATCCGTTTGGCCCAAAACCGAAGTGCCGTCATTAAAAGAAATAGACAACGCTGTTCCCGGTTCTGCCTTTGCCCAAAATGACCCCGAGTAACTTTGCGGAATGATATTAAAATCGTCTTGATAAATGTATGCCTCCTTATTTTCAGGGTTTTCCAATTGAAGGGCAAAACTGCTGTTTAAGGCATCTTCACTTCGGAATACTTGAGCATTTGCAGATTTTCCCCAATTTGAAAATTCAGCTTCTCCAATTTCGGGAAGTTGATTGTAAATGGTGTTTCCATTGGGAATTTCAGACACCATTATATTTCGGTAACTAGCCGAAGTTGCCCATGTACCAATACCTGCTTGCCCGTTTAAATGAGCCTCATTATCAATAAAGTCAAAAAGAAGGTTACCATCAAACCATACCTGAAAATGATTGCCTTCACAACGTATTCTTATATCGTACCAGACATTATTTGCAATACTCCCCGCACTGGTTAAATTATTAAGAACGCTCCATCGATCACCACCAGCTGTACCTTTTTCAATGGCGTGTTGTGTATTTCCCCAGCCACCAATATTCAACCAATAGAAATTATCGCCGCTGGCCCTAAACATCACTAAAAACCCTTCATTGCCACCTGCTTTTTTGGCTTGAAGATTTATTTCATAATCTTGCCATGCCACATCTCCAAAAAGCAATCGTACATTTTCATTTAATGAATTTTGAACAATTTCATCACCTGAAATTTCCCAGTCACCACTCGAACCGTTTAACCGTTCAAAACTCCTGTTCCAAACCATATCACCCCATAACCCATTATTCGCCGAGTTGTAAATATGTTCCAAAAACTGACCGTAAACATTTATATCAATTTGATGTTCTACCTGTTTGGTATCGATGCTATACGTTACTTGAGAAGCTATTAAGTTGCAAGAAACAAATAAGCATACCGTTACTATTTTTAAAAGTATTTTCATAATGATTTGTTTTACGTTTAAAGCAAAAAAGCAACTAACATCATATTGTAGTTGCTTTTTTATTTAGTGTTTATTCTTATTTTCTTTTTGCTATTATTTCACCAATAGTTTTACTGCCTTTTGCCCTTCTTCGGTTTTTAAAATGGTAATCCACAAGCCTGTTTTAAAACTAAAATCGGTATCTGTTTTTGTAATTATAGACTTCACTAAGGCGCCTGACAAACTGTATATTTTTAGTTCTGTTTTGGACTTTACGTTGGTTATATGGACCTTGCTCCCTATGGCTTTAACATCGGTTGAAACAGAAGACGAAAAATCATCTACACCCAAAACGGTATCGGTTCTATACAGCTCATAATCGTCTATCCAAACCTCGGCACCATCTGGAGAGCCATCACATCCGTTAAAAGACAAGTAACTTGCCGATGGGTTAGCGCCTGTTGTAAACGTATAATCTATGAGTTGCCATTCGCCACCGGTATCAAAAGTTTCAACCACCGATGGGTCTACATTATTTGCCATAAAACCAATACTTCCCCCAATCGTTTTAATGTAAACATGCAAACGATATGTGGCATTGGGTGCCCAATTTACAGGGTTAATATCGAGTGCCGCGTTGCAACCATTGGTTGTTAATTTTATATAGTCGCCACAATGTGCCTCTACATTATCGGTCACCACTTCTCTATTTCCCCAACCTTGCCATAAACTTAGATTATCGCAAGCTCGGTTTGGTGCTAAATTTTCTTCGCCATTATATAAAGGCACAAAACTGCAATCTTCGTTATTCTCACTAACAACGGCATCGCCTATTTTATACAATTCGTAATTATCAATAAATACTTCTGTTGCCGTTTCCGATTCACAACTATTAATAAAAATGAGTCCAGAGGAAGCATTAGCCCCTGTTGTAAAGGTATAATCTACAATATCCCAATCTGAGTTATTAAATACATAAGCATCGGCTCCGTCTGTATTTGTAAACCCAACCTTTGCCGTTCCACCAACTGTTTTGGCTGCAAATTTTACACGGTAAGTACTGTTTGCTTCCCAATTTACAGCCACATCGAGCGAAGTTGAACATCGGCCATTCAATTTCATTGAATTTGGACCACAATAAGTATCGACAGTCTCTTGCATTTGATTTGCAGCCCCCCAACCTTGATACGAATTAAAAGCATCCATTTCTGGATCGGGCGTTAAATTTGTTTTATCGGAATACAACAAAGTAAACGGACATTCATCCGGAACGGTAACATCTTTGCCATATAAATCTGTGATTTCTTGAGCACTCAAAGCACGATTGTAAATTCTGAATTCATCTATTGAAGCATCCAAAATTGGGTCCGGGTATTGTGATTTTCCAATATAGTTTTGAGTGGTTTCACCCAAACTAGAAGGTGTTAAGGTAAAATCTTCTTTTCTACCAACTTCCACGCCATCTATATACATAATCCCAACCGAACCACTCATGGTTATAGCCACATGTGTCCAAGCATCCAATGTTGGAGCTATAGAAGTATCTATTCGTTCCTCGGATCCGTTATTGTATTTAATGGCAAAACGGTAATTGCCAGTTCCTCCATTTTGTGGGGTTAAAAACATATTTGTAGCAGAACCTGTTCCGAAATCAAAAATTCGCGACCAGTTAGAACTGGAGTTTAATTTCACCCAAGTTGAAATGGTAAAATCCGTTAAATTACTAACAACGCCATTTTCAATTTGCATATACGATTCTGCATCACCTGTTAAATCAATGCCACTGCCTCCTTTTCCTGTCGCACTGCCAACAGTCGGGTAAAGTGTACTTTCATAAACGCCCCATCTATCATACGGGTTCGCACTAAACGGCTCATTAAAATCGTAATACAAATGTTGCCCACCATCAGGATTAGAGGCCACTACATTGGAATCTGAACTTGTTCCCGCACCATTAAATGCCGCAATGGTATAATAATAAACGGTACCATTTGCAACTGTTAAATCGGTATACTCTGTGGTTTCAAAATCGGTTGTACCAATCGACACGAATGGCCCTACGGCTGAAGTGGAACGCTTTATATCGAATTGCGAATCTGCAATGACATCCCATTTCAATTTCACTTGGTTATCACCAGAACCTACCAAAATATTTTGCACGGCTCCGCTTGGGGCTTCCAAAGAAAACGTTGTTGCCATTGCTTCGGGCGAAGAAAAACCACTTTCACCACCTGTATTTACAGGCCAAATTTTGTAATAATAAGCTGTATCGGAATCTAAGTCGGTGTCTTGATAGCTCGTTGCCGTAACATTTGAAGCAATAAGATTATACGTTCCCCCTGAAGAAGTCGCTCTCCTTATGTTATAAGACACTGCATTTTCTACACTCGTCCACTTTAAATCTATTTTTTTAGCAGAAATAGCGTTGGCATCAATTAATGATGATACTGAAACAGCTATTTGCGGCGACGTTGTTTCTTCATTGTCTTTACCAACCGTTTTTAATTGATATAAAGCATAAGTTGGTACCGCATCCGAGGCTGAAAGCACTGAGTAATCCGTAGAATCATAAAATGAAGACCAACTACTTTCGCCACTTAATCGTCGTTCTACAATATAATTATTGACCAATTCACCATTACGACCTTCCCATTGCAATACTACATTTTGAAAATCTTCTGAAATGGAATAACTCAATTTTTCTTTGAATGGCGTCCAGGTGGGAATATATTCGGTTGCCGGATTAAAAGCCTTGGCCGAATTTCTATTACGCAAATACTCTCCTGCCGGTGTAAGCACTTTGGTATTTTCACCACAACCGTCCGTCCATGTTGAAATAACATAAGCATCATCCAACCAAGTGTAGTTTTCCCAATCGGGGTTATTAGCTTTCCAGCAATCGTTTATAATTAAAACGGCCGCTCTGCAATCTTCAACAGCATTGTAAAACGAATAGCGTTCTACATAAGGTTTGCTTTCCAAAATATCAACAATAAACGTAATGTCTTCCAGTTGTTTTTGCACATTGGCATCGGTGGCCAATCTATTTCCACTTGGCCAAGCTTCATTGGTCCAATTGGCACCATTATTCCACTCGGTAATCCAAATAGGACGTTGAAACGCATTCCAAACATTATCCAAACGCCACGACCAATCTTGCTGATCGCGAGACCAATAGGAATGTATGGCGATAAAATCGACACGATAATTATTGGCTTCGGCTTCAGCCATAAACCCCCAAAGTCCGTTATACGGATCGGAATGTGCCGGCGACCCCAAACGCAATCCGTTATTCATAAAATATTTCCAATTATCAATAACCACTTCATTTTCAAGGTTAGATTGATCTTCCCTGTCGGGTTCATTATAACCTAACACATGCGTTACATTGGCTTTATTTTCAATTTCGCCCCACCCCGGCCAAACCAGGTTTTGTTTTATGGGAACATATTCAAGATTTGCACTAGAGTTACCTCCGGCCGACCAATCGTATCGCCAAGAAGCGTTTATTGCCGTCCATTCATCTTGAACCCAACCGGCCCATCCTTTTTTGGTTACATAATCGTTTAAGGCCATAACCCTAATAAATGAAATGGTTTCATTTAAATAAGGAGATTCTGTTTGTAAACTGGCAATTTCCAAATCGGCATCATCAGCTCTAAAAACCCTGCTATAACCAGTACCATCGGTACTTGTGGCGAAAGTGGCCATATAGCCTTGTTGAAGTTTGAAAGACATTATACTATCATCAAAAGCGCCCAAACTATTATGCCTAGTATGAATGGCATAGGTTTGCGAATCTCCTGAATAATTGGCTTCGGTATAAACGGTTAATGGTGATTGTGCCTGTAAAAAGTAAATACAGAACAACTGAATGGCTAAAAATAGCGTGTAGTTTTTTTTCATTTTATAGTTTCAATTGGTTTAATTCTATAAGTGCTCAACAAACACTTAATGGTTTTATAAAATTCTTGAAACTAATTGGCAGCAATAGGGTACATATTGACAATTATACAGGGGGTAAATGTCCAAATTTAGAACCGGAGAAATCCCAAAGACAAAAATCATTAATATTGTTAAAACGACCATATTACAACTAAAAAAGACATTACCGTGACTTATTTTTTCACCTTAAAAACAAGGGCATTTTTTTGTTCAATTGCATTGATTTTTTCAACTTTACTTTATGCGCAAACACCAAAATTAGTGCAATTCGATTTCGATTCTACACAAGATACTTCTGGCACATATACCGGTGGTTTAGAAAATGGCGCCACTTTAATTCCTTATGATGGGCACCATATTTTATCGCTTGGTGAAAACGATGGTTATTTCGATTTTTCGTCTAGTTTTGGAAACATTATATCCCAGCTGGAAGACTTTAGTTTTTCGACAAACCTATATATTTCTAGCGATTATGCAATAAGCAATTTTGGCAATTTCGTTTGGACTTTTGCCAACTCCACCAACATGGCCGCTACGGCTAATGGCAATATTTTTTTCAGTGCCATTACATCGAGGTATGCCATTTCGCAAACCCATTGGCAAACTGAAGAAGCTGTCGATTTAGATCAAACCCTGCCTCAAGGACGTTGGATAAACCTCACGTACACACAACAAAATGGTACAGGTAGCATTTATATTGACGGTAACCTGATGGCACAAGCCAATGTTAATTTAACTCCAAGTGATGTAGGAGCAACTGCATTTAATTTTTTAGGCCGTTCTTGTTACAACACCGACAAATACCTAAAAACAGCCCAATTCGATAATTTTATCGTTTTCGATGGGGCTTTAAGTGAAGGCGAAATTGCAACATTAACAGAAGCCATTGCGCCTTTAAACAACACCTTAAACACCATTTTACTTAATGAAGCCGCTAATGCCTTAACAATAGAAAATGCCGATTCTGTAAAATCGAATTTAATTTTACCTACAAATTTAGGAAATGGTATTACAGTATCTTGGGAATCCTCAAACACGAATACTATTGCTTCAAATGGCGTTGTAACGAGGCCGTCAATAGGTTCCAATCCTATTAGTTTAACGTTAACGGCAACCCTACAATTAAATGGCGCCTCTATAACCAAAACATTTGAAGTTACAGTGCTTCCGTTATATTCTGATGCCGAGAGCCTTCAAATAGACCTTGATAATTTAACGCTAACGGGAAACACTACTAATATTCGTGATTTCATTCATCTACCAACAATTACTGAAGAAGGCTCTATGGTAGTTTGGTCATCAAATGCGCCCGATTTTTTAAACCATGTTGGGCAGGTGCAACAACTGTCACCTCACGGCGATGGCAAAACACCAGTCACTTTAACAGCTACGCTAATAAAAAACAATGAAAAAGCTAGCAAAACCTTCGATGTCTGGGTGGCCGAAAAAGAAAACAGAGATGCCTACTTGTTTTCATATTTTACAGGTAATGATGCCAATGGCGAACAAATTCGGTTTGCTGTGAGTAACGATGGCTATAATTATACGCCGTTAAATAACGGGCAACCCATTATGAGTTCCGATACTATTTCCATTAAAAAAGGCGTTCGCGACCCGCACATTTTAAGAGGTGAAGATGGAAACACTTTTTACATGGTGGTTACCGATATGAAATCTGCTGAAGGATGGAGCAGCAACCGAGGCATGGTATTGCTAAAGTCGAACGACTTGGTAAACTGGACGCACTCTACCGTTCATTTCCCAACAAAATGGCCAGCCGAATGGGGCAATGTTCTACGGGTTTGGGCACCACAAACCATTTACGACCCCGTTGAACAAAAATATTTGGTTTATTTTTCACTTTGGACAAACGATAGCAATGCACCTTACGACAGAATTTATTATTGCTATGCCAACGAAGATTTTACAGATTTAATTGGTACACCTAAAATTCTTTTCGATAGAGGCACCTCTACAATAGACGGCGATATTGTTTTTAATGAAGCAGATAACCTATACCACATGTTCTTTAAAAATGAAGCTTTAGGCGGCATTAGCAAGGTCACTTCACCAACACTTACAGCGCCTTTAGGACAAGAAGGCACGCAATGGAGCGCCCCTTCTCCTCCGGTTCAGCAAACCAACAAAGCAGTTGAAGGTTCGGGGGTTTTCAGGTTAATCGACACCAACAACTGGATTTTAATGTACGATTGTTATTCCAACGGTCACTATCAATTTTGTAGTAGCTCAAATTTAACAAACTTTAGTTTTGTTAGGGACAATTACGATATGGATGCCCGCCATGGAACAACCATTGCCATAACCAGCGAAGAAGCCGCTCGTTTAACGACTAAATGGCCAAGTGCTGCCCTTAATCCAACTCCCGAAGGTGCCAAAAATAAAAGCATCAAAACATACGGATTTAATGTTGACACCACAAACCAAACTATAGATATAGCCGTAAATCACGGCACGGATTTAAGTGCATTTAACCCAGAGTTATTCGCTGCTCCCGGCACCATTATTTCACCAACGGGCAAACAGGATTTCACTTCGGGGGCTGTCAATTATCAATTTTCGATAAACGGAAACACAGTCACTTATTCGGTTTCCGCAACTATTGAATCCAATAGAGTACTTGACGGATTTAAAGCAGACCCCGAGATATTATATTCAGAAAAAACAGGGCGTTTTTATATTTATCCAACTAATGATGGTTACCCGGGATGGGGCGGATATACCTTTAACGCATTTTCATCTCCAGATTTAGTCAACTGGACTGATGAAGGCGAAATTCTCGATTTAAGCAGCAACCAAGTAACATGGGCAACAGGAAACGCTTGGGCTCCTGCCATCATTGAAAAAAACATCAATGGTAACTATAAATACTTCTATTATTTTAGTGGAGATACTGGAAGCACGAAAAACATTGGGGTAGCTGTCGCTAATAGCCCCACAGGGCCGTTTATTGATTCTGGCGAACCCTTAATTTCGCAATTACCTTCTGGTGCCAACGGACAATTAATTGATGGCGATGTTTTTGAAGACCCCATTTCGGGCAACACTTATTTTTACTACGGAAATGGCTTTTTAGCAGTTGCCGAACTTAATGACGATATGGTTTCCATAAAACCCAACACCACATCCGTCATTACACCTTCTGGAGGAAACTTAAGCACGTATGCCTACCGTGAAGCTGCATACGTTTTTTATAGAAATGGGTTGTATTACTTTCTTTGGTCTGTTGACGATACCGGTTCTGCCAATTACCATGTGGCCTACGGTACCTCAACCTCGCCAACCGGCCCCATTAATGTTGCCACTCAACCGATTGTAATTATTCAAGACCCAGCAAACGAAATTTATGGCACCGGGCACAATTCCGTTATACAAATACCGGAAACAGATGAATGGTATATCGTTTACCATCGTATTAACGCCGATTATATTAATTCGGACCCCGGAACGCACAGGGAAGTGTGTATTGACAAACTAGAATTTAATCCAGACGGCACAATAATTCCTATCACCCCCACAAGAAAAGGCATTGACCCTGTGATTTTGGATCATGTTGAAAATGCCTTGGGAACGACTAATATTGAAAGCAAAAAAAAAACTAAACTTTTAAAACGGGAGATTTATAATTTCACTGGGCAGTTTTTAGGAAACAGTTTAAAACCGCTTAAAAAAGGGCTCTTTATTATCAAGGCATTTTATGAAAACGGCACAATTTCTACGAAAAAAATATATAAAAACACCCCTTAAATGCTTCATAAAAAGTTTATCTGTACGCGTAGGTTGTTCATAAAATAAAAACTCGCCACCTGTCTATTTTTTTTATGGACAAAATCCTATCGTTCAAACTTTCAATGTTCGGACATGATTAAAATGTAAAATATGAATTTGTATCCACAATTAAATTTAAATTTTATCCAAATGAAAAAGTTATCAAAATCTTACCATTGCCTATATATATATTTAGTATTTCGACCTACACTTTATTTAGTTTATTGGGACGTACATCGTACCCCTCATTTTCAAATCTCATTAGATAAATTAACACAAAAAATATCCCTAATTTAAGTTAGAATGAAACATATTCTTTTCGCAGTCTTTATTGGAACCTTTCTTATTGCATGTGCAAAAAAGGAAGAAAAACAAAACTCAACTTTAACCTATAAACTTGAACCTATTCCTGATGTTCCTGAACCACTGAACGAAAACTCCGTAGACATGGCAGACGCATCTCATTTTAAAGAAGTGAAATTGGATTTACCTGTTTCGGAAGGCCCATTCGACCCCACTTGGAAGTCTATAGAAGCTAATTATCCCGGCACACCAGAATGGCTTCGAGAGGCTAAACTCGGTTTGTGGGTCCATTTTGGTCCTCAGTCAGCTGGCGAAAGTGGAGATTGGTATGCTCGAAGGCTGTATGTTCCCGGAACCAGTGCCTACAAAAACCACCTTAAAAATTACGGTCATCCATCAACAACAGGCTATAAAGAAGTACTGCGCGATTGGAGTCCCGATAAGCTAAACCCAGAAAAATTGGTTAAAATCTATAAAGATGCCGGGATACGATACCTTATTATTCAAGGTGTCCATCATGATCAATTCGATATGTGGGACTCAAAATACCAACCTTGGAATTCTACGAATCTCGGCCCCAAGCGCGACTTGGTTGGAGAATGGCAAAAAGCCGCTCGTGAAGCCAATATACGTTTTGGTATCACCTTTCATCACGAATATTCTTGGTGGTGGTGGCAAACGGCTTTTCAAAGTGATACCACAGGTAATTTAGCCGGAATTCCTTATGACGGCAATCTAACCTTGGCCGATGGTGAAGGACAATGGTGGGAAGGCATGGACCCCCGTTACCTATACGGCGTTAACTTACGTGAATACAAAGGGGTGTCAGCAGCTGCTAATTCACCATGGTCGCCACCTCCTGCAGGCATTTTTAAAAACCACTTAAAATTTTCCAATTGGTATGCCAAGTGGTATGCCTTACGGATGATGGATGCCGTAGATAAATACCAGCCCGATTTTATTTATACCGATGGTACCGACCAACAACCTTTTAGCGGTTTTGGAACTGGAACCGGCTATAAAAGTGATGCTATTCAACGTGTTATTGCCGATTACTATAACAAAACACTTGCACGTCGTGGCGAGATAGATGTGTTCAGTATTATTAAATTTAGAAACAAAACCAATGGAACCGTAAACACCCAAGAAGGAGGTATTCCTGGGGACATAAAAACAGACCAGGATTGGATAGCCGAAACGCCCGTTGGAGACTGGTTCTACGGTCCGGGTTTTAATTATAGTTCAGATGCTGTAGTCAGGTACCTTCTGGAAGAAGTATCTCGCGATGGTAATATTGGCATCTGTGTTTCCTTGTTACCTGATGGTTCTTTAGACAAAGGCAGCACAAAAATGCTCAAGGAAATTGGAGCGTGGATGAAAATAAACGGAGAAGGTATTTACGGTAGTCATGCTTGGGAAAAACTGGGCGAAGGTATCAATGGTCAATTAAATGTTTTACCAGGTGGCAAAATTGGAGATAGGCAAGCCAACCACCCATTTTCAACTTCCGACATTCGCTTTACCGTTGGCAAAGACGGCTCTTTATATGCTTGGGTTATGAGCGTTCCGAAAGCAAGAGAGGTAGTCAAAATAACCTCGCTTGGCCTCAATGAAAATAGATTAACAGAGCCTATCTCATCACTTACTCTTTTGGGCTATGAAAGCGATGTAAATTGGGAACAAAAAGAAGACGCTCTTCATATTACTTTTCCAGAGAACACGAATTTAAAAACAGCTATAGGTTTTAAAATAGGGCCTGCATCAATTGTTAGACCTAAAGCCCCGCTGGATGTGAAAGCAAACAACAAAGAGGGCTCCATAGGTCTTAGTTGGGCGTCCTACCAAAATGCAGACTATTATATTGTTAAGAGAGCAGAGCACAAAGATGGACCTTATAAAACAGTGGCAGACCATCTAAAAACCCCTAAATGGAAAGACTCAATTGCAGAGCAGAGAAAATTATATTACTACACCATTACAGCCAAAGTAGGACAACATTTTTCTAGCCTCTCTGAACCCGTAGCCGCTCTATTGTCAAATGAAAACCACAATTGGAATACGGCCAATATTGGAGACGTTCGCCTAAACGGAAATATTACCCAATCTAAAAACACCGTTTTAATGAAAGGCGCCGGAAACGATATTTGGAGCACAAAGGATGCTTTTTATTTTGCATACAGCAACCTATCTGGTGACGGTAGCATAATTACAAAAGTAGAAAGCATGGATAATACGTCTTCATGGGCTAAAGCTGGTGTTATGATTCGCGAAACACTCAATCCAGAATCCAGTCACCTCATAGCTTTTGTCACACCTAGCGAGGGTGTTGCCCTACAAGGACGAAAAACAAAGTTTGGACAATCAGAAGGTTTCGCACAAACGCATAAGATAAGCGCACCAAGATGGATTAAATTAGAAAGAAAAGGAAATACATTTACAGCCTTTCAATCTGAAGATGGACAGCATTGGATCCCGGTAGGTTCTACCACAGCAGAACTCGCTTCCAATGTAAAAATAGGTTTAGCCGTTTGCAGCCATAATGAAGATAAATTTTGTAATGTTCTCTTCAAAAACGTTATTATTAATCAAAACTAGAAAAAGTAAGATGATAAAAAAATTGTTTGCCTTACTGGCAATTATACCCTTTATAAGTTGGGGGCAGGCTATAAAAGGCTACCAAAAAACCCACGAAAAAGTAATCCTTCAACTTAATGAAGGTCAATTACAACTAACCCCATTATCAAATAATGCTGTTAGGGTACAATTCAGCAAAGGCACCGTGCCTAAAATTGACGAATTAGTTCTAACTTCTGAAAAAAAACCAATCAAATTTAAAACGGTCAAATCTGATTCTTCCTTAACAGTAATAATGCCAAAATTAAAAGTTTTGGTAAACAAAGCAAATGGTGTTTTAAGCTACTACAATGCCAACAATAAAGTAATCTTAAAAGAAAAAGTTGATAGTAGAATTTTAAAAGAAAGTAGTGTTCAGGGTGAAGCATGTTATATTGCAGCACAAAGTTTCCACGCCCCTGAGGATGAATTTATATACGGAACCGGACAGTTCCAAGATGGCTACCTAAATATTAAAGGCTTGCCGAGAAGGCTTACACAAGTTAACAGCCAAATTTCAATACCTTTTATTTTATCGAACAAAGGATATGGGTTGCTTTGGCACAATTATGGCCTTACCGACTTTAACCCTGCCACTAAAGCAATTAATTTAAAATCATTAGGAACGGAAGGGGAAGCTGTAACACTTGAAGTCACAACTACCGAAGGAACAAAAACAGAAAAACGTCAAGATGGTGTATTTACAGGTATGCTGAATATTGATAAAGCTGGAAAATATGCTTTTTTCATAGATGTTGGACAGAAAATGGCGCGAAAATGGCAGCTAATAATCAACGGGGAAGATGTTATAAATTTTAAAAACCATTGGTTGCCACCAACAACTAGCATTATCGTTGATTTGAAGAAAGGAGTACACAATATTGTGCTTAAAGGCGAAAAGAACGATAAGCCAAGTCTGTATTTTCAAAAAGTAAAAAATGAAACCGTTTTTAGTTCTCCCGTAGCCAAGGTGTTGGACTATATAGTTTTTGCCGGAAACGCAGATGACGTGATATCTACCTATCGAGACTTAACCGGAAAAGCCCCTATGATGCCTATCTGGTCATTGGGTTATATTCACTGTCGGGAAAGGTATCATAGCCAAGTAGAACTGCTTGAAAACGCATCGGAATTCAGACAAAGAAACATACCTTTAGACCTAATTGTACAAGACTGGCAATATTGGGGCAAACACGGCTGGAACTCAATGAAATTTGATGAAGACCATTACCCCGACCCAGCAAAGATGGTTCACGAATTACATGATATGGACATACGCCTAATGCTATCAGTGTGGTCTAAAATAGACAAGGCATCTGAACTTGGCAAAGCTTTTAACGACAAAAATTACTACATACCAAATACGCAATGGGTCGACTTTTTCAATCCTGAGGCCTCAAAGTTTTATTGGGAAAACTTTAGTAACAAACTACTAAAACCGTATCAAATTGATGGATGGTGGCAAGATGCAACAGAACCTGAAAACGACGACCTTGTTGGGCGAAGAATTAACAATAACACCCTTGCAGGCGAATGGATGCGTAACGTATATCCTCTATTCGTAACTAAAACTGTATATGAAGGTTTACGTAAAGACGCTCCAGACAAACGAGCTTTTATCCTTACTCGAAGTGGGTTTTCAGGTCAACAAAAGTATGCGGCTGCAGTATGGACTGGTGATATAGGAAACAATTGGGAAACACTACGGCGACAAGTTACTGCAGGATTAAACACCTCTATAACTGGTATACCGTGGTGGACCTTCGATGCCGGCGGTTTTTTCCGACCTGGAGAAAGTCAGTACACAGATAAAGATTTTCATGAAAGATTTTTACGCTGGCTTCAATTTGCAACTTTTTCACCTTTACAAAGAGTGCATGGTTACCAAACAAACACTGAATTTTGGCGCTATGGATCTGAGGTAGAAAAACTATCGCTTAAATATTTAAATTTAAGATACCGTTTGCTTCCATATATTTATTCGCAAGCTGCAAATGTTACTTTAAAAAACGGCACCATAATGCGTCCATTGGTAATGGATTTCGCTAACGATAAACAAGCACTCGAACAGCTCCATACTTACATGTTTGGCCCTTCTTTTTTAGTGGCGCCTGTTTTAGAAAAAGGTGTTAAAAATTGGCCAGTTTACTTACCAAATCATCAAGCTGGCTGGTTTAACTTTTGGACGGGAAAACATTATTCAGGAAATCAAACGATCAAAACGGAAGCCTCCATTTCAACTCTGCCACTATACGTAAAAGCGGGGTCAATCGTAGCAATGGGAGAACAGGTTCAGAACACTGAAGAAATACCAGTTAAGCCCATTGAAATTCGGATTTATACCGGGGCTAGTTGTTCCTTCGAATTATATGAAGATGAAGGAACCAATTATAATTATGAAAAAGGAGCATATAGCATTATTCCTTTTAAATGGAATGAAGACAAAAAAACATTAGAAATTGGCAAACGAAAAGGTAGCTATAAAGGCATGTTAAATGAAAAAAACTTCAAAATTGTGTGGGTAAATGAGCACAACGGAATTGGCCTAGAACAAGGAACCGTTAATAAGCTTGTGAAATATGATGGCAAGAAAAAAATAATTGTTCAATAAGACAATTGTAAAAGGCGTATTTCATTCAACATACAATACACTATTCATAATTATATTAAAATGTTAAAAAAAGGGTTTAGTACAAATAAGCTAATCCCTTTTTTACGACTTACTCAATTTACTGTGATAGCTTTCATTTTCAAGACTTAGAAGATATATTAATGGTTTCAACCTCTAAACCTTCCGAAGAAACTTCAAGCTGAATATGTCCTGCTTTGCGGTTACTTTTAACTATCACCAAAGCTTTTCCCCTCCAAGCCTTTCTCGAATCAGACTGATATGAATCGGCATCTTTTAAATCGGCATTATCAACGCCGATTATTTCACCTGGACCAGAAATACTGAATTGTAATCGGTTTGAAGCATTCGGATTTAATAACCCGTCTTCATCAGTAATTTCAACCGTTACATAAACTAAATCCTGCCCGTCTGCCTGTATCGTTGAGCGATCTGCTTTCAATGTTATTTTTGAAGCCGCCTTGGCTGTTTTCAAAAGTACTGCCTCCACTTCTTCGTCTTCATGTATCCCTACGGCCTTTAATTCTCCCGCTTTATATGGAACCTTAAAAAGTGCTTTAAATTCTTCCTTTCTTGTGGTTTGTTTTTCTCCAATAAGCGAATCGTTTAAATACAATCGCACTTTTAGGTATTTGGAATATACCTCCACTTCAATAGGTTTACCTTCATGCTCCGGCCAGGTCCAGCTTTCCCAAGTAGGCCAAACCGCCCAAGATGTTGTTTTAATCTCACCATTCTCCGGGTTTGGCTCACGTACGCCCATATACAGTTTTTCGGTGTCGTTATAAAGCATACTTCGGTAATGCGAAATGGGTTTGCGCCACCCCGTTAAATCCACATCGCCACAATAAGCGCCATGCCAAGGATACAGGTTGGCCTGCCAGTGTTCGCCATCGGGTTCGCCCGGATAACAATAACGCCCAATGCCCGATTCGCCCAAATAATCCATGGCCGTCCAAACAAAATCGCCGATAATGTAATTGTGCTTATCCACTAAATCCCAAATAAAAAAAGCGTTTTTGGGGTACGATTCGGTATTCACGATAATTCTGGACGGCACGCGCTCATGGTCGTTTTCTGCTTGATGCAACTGGTAGTTATAGCCCGCTATATCGTGTGCCGCCATTAGTGGATCGAATATTTCCCAGCCTTGTCCCCAAGTGGTCATCGCCGATGTTACCGGACGTGTGGTATCGATTTCTTTAACCGCTTTTGATAGCATTTTAGCCGTTTCAACAGCTTGCGGTTCGGTACGTTCAATAATTTCATTGCCAATACTCCACATAATAATGGACGGGTGGTTTCTATCACGCAACACCATAGATTGCAAATCGTGCTTCCACCAATCGTCAAAGAGCGAAGCATAATCGTGTGTTATTGGGGTTAAAGTGGTTTTCATAGCCCGCCAGCCATCAAAAGCCTCGTCCATCACCAACATGCCAATACTATCGCAGGTATTTAAAAAGGCTTCAGAAGGCGGATTGTGCGACGTTCTCAAAGCATTGAACCCTGCTTTTTTCATCAATTGTACTTTACGCACTTCAGCCCTGTTGTAAGCTGCTGCGCCAAGCGCACCGTTGTCGTGGTGTACACAGCCCCCATTGAGGATTACTTTTTTGCCGTTTAGAACAAAACCGTTTTCTGCAGAAAATTCAATGGTTCTGATACCATGGTGCAGTTTTACACTATCTATCGCTTTTTTAGAATTTCCAACTTCTTTAAGAACAATATTCACATTGTACAAATTGGGTGTTTCGGGAGACCACAATCTTGGAGTTTTTATTTCAACCTCTTGTTCAATAGTGGTTTCAGAGTTTGCTTTTACCAAAACGCTTTTGAAACCCTTTGTGAATTGGTGAACATCCTTTCCATCGGCATATTGCTTATCAAAAGCGAATTCACTTTCAATCATCAATTCCGTGTCTTTGTCCGATTCATTTTTTATTAGCGTTTTTACGGACACCACAGCACTGCTATCGTTAACGGTTTTGGTGGTAATACCAACACCCCAGTGGGCTATATGAACGGGCTCCGTAACGGTTAACCAAACGTTGCGGTAAATGCCCGACCCCGTGTACCAACGGCTATTTTTTTGTTTAGAGTTATCGACGCTTACGGCAATAGTATTTTCTTTACCATATTCCAAATACGGGGTGAGGTCGTAATGAAACGACGTATACCCATAAGGTTGAACACCTAAGGATTTCCCATTGATGAATACTTCGGAATGCATATAAACGCCTTCAAAATAAATGGATGTTTTTTTGGTTTTTAATGCTTCTGAAACATGGAATGATTTTCTGTACCAACCTTTTCCTGTTGGAAAAAAACCACCATCAATACCGCTAGGATTGTTTTTCTCAGGTTTACCCTCAATGCTCCAATCGTGAGGTAAACTCAATGTTCGCCAATCGCCATCATTATATTCGGGATTACTGAATTCTGAATCGTCACTCAAGTTGAATCTCCAATCGTGGTTGAACAGTTGTTTTCTATGGGTATCTTTTTGCTGCTGAAAATTGGAGCGGCAACCCCAAAGAAGCCCCATTAAACCCAAAACAAAGGGTGTGAGTAATTTTAAAAAACGTTTCATGAATTAATGTTTATTGTTCAAGCAAGTTATTTATCAAATAAAACCACGCCCCCATTTGGCTGAATACGTAAATCTACCCTGCCGTTTCCTTTTACTTTTATTTCTTTTTTCTCAGTCTCTACTTGATTATTATCAATCAAACATTTGACTGACTTCCCAGAAAACATGGGCAGTTCTATGTTTAAGGTCAGGACTTCCTTTTTTGCATTAACGCCCACAACATACCACTCATTTTTATGTCGTCTGGCCAAGACACAATATTTACCTGGATAGCCATCAATAAAAACCGTTTCGTCCCAAGTGGTCGGCACATGTTTCATAAAATCTATGGCAACAGAAGGCGCATCTTCCAAATTATTTGGAGCGAGAGCAAACATTTGAACCGGGCTTTGAAAGAGTATTGCCGTGGCTAATTGAAATACATCGGTTGTTTTCCTTACCGTTCCACCGTCGTTGGTTCGGTTGTGGCGTTTGTTGAGCAGCACGGGACCAAATTCCATGCTCCCAACAGCATTCCTTATAAACGGATGCAAACTGGCATTGTATGCTTCATAATCATTGGCATGTTGTGTAAATATCAAATTTTCGGAAGCCAAAACAGCTTCGCTCCCAACATAATTAGGAAACATTTTTTCCCAACCCCGAGGTAAGGTGCAACCATGAAAAACCACCATCAACCCGTAATCGTTCGCATCCGAAAGGATATCTTCATACAGCCTCATGGTTTCTTGCTTATCACCTCCAAAAAAATCGACTTTAAGACCTTTTACCCCCACTTTCTGCAACCATTCCATTTCCTTTTTACGGGCAATTGAAGTGTCCATTTTATGCTTCGGCCCTTGCGGTGCGTTATTCCAATATCCATTCGAATTATACCACAAAAACACATCTACATTTTTACTCTGAGCATAGGCTATTAAAGTTTCCATTTTACTGTAACCTATGTTTTCGTCCCAAAACGCATCTATTAAAATATACTCGTAACCCATTTGGTGCGCAAGGTCGATGTAAGCAACTTGATCGGCGTAATTCATACTGTTATCCTGCCACATAATCCAACTCCAAGTGGCTCGACCGTACTCATATTCTTGTGAAGGTTTGTATAAAGGTTCAACCAAATCGAACGGAATGGTTGTTTCCACAATGGGTTTTAAATTATCACCAACCGTTATGGTACGCCAAGGTGTTGAGCCTGGAAAACCTATTGCTGGTGAAGCATTTCCAATACCATTGTTTTCTTTAGGGTTTGGAAAAGCTATGGAATAAACACCATCTTTGTTCGCCTCTGAAAGATGTGAACCACAATATTTACTGGTCACGCCAGTTTCTGAAACCAGAGCCCAGGCATTGTCGCCAATATGGAATAATCCCGGAAAAGTATAGCCCTCACCATATTTAGAAGCTGTACCAATAAGTTGATCCGCTACATATTCTTCTTCATAACTTGGCTTTGTGCCTTTCCAACCACTACCGGGCGAAGCTTGGGGAGATAGAAAAGTAGTTGTTTGACTTGGAAAGTTAAAGCCCGTAATTTCTTTATGAATGATACTATTTGCTACCTCGCTATGCTGAAATAAATGATAATTGAAACCAATATTATTATTGCTTATCCTAAAAACAATTTCGAATTTTTGATTGTCCTGATTAATTAAAGCCAGTTTTAACTCATTGGCGTGATATTCCACAGCCGATTGTTTAATTCTAGTTAAGGCGTAGTTGTTTTTAATTGAAGTTTGCTCACTGCCCACTAGTGAAAGTCCCCTACTAAAATCCCCACCACTGGTAATGAGCCCCAATGGCGACCTTTCGAGCACGACTTGATTTTTATAATCAACTTGATAAAACGCCTCTCCTTTGTCAACAAAAAAATTAAGACTCAACAGCCCGTCGGGGCTACTCACTGTTTGTGCTTTTAAGGAGATAGACACGCCCAAAAGGAGCCATACAACTAAATATTTTTTCATTTTTATGCTATTTTTAATTCTTCCAAAGCTGTAAAACCTCCAACTTATCTCCTAACAAATCCACTTCAAACAAATGGGGCACGCGGTGATACCTCCCATTGATTTTCTTATGGCTATGTACAGACATTAGTGTTTTGCCTTCAAAGGTTTCGAACAACATGCCATGCCCAAAATTTGGTGGTGTTATAATGTCCTTTTCCTGAATCCAAGGGCCATCCAATGTTCCGCTTTCGGAATAGGCCACGCCCTGAACATACACATCGTGCTGCCAGCTTGTCCATATCATACCCAAACGTCCCGTTCCGGTTTTGAACAAATAAGGCCCGTCAGTAACTTTATGGGGTTTCTCTTTTCCATCAGCATCTTTTTCTTTGCTCCAAGGCGAGTCGCTAGCCTTAAACAATAATTTGCCATTGCCAACGGAACCGCTTAAATCGGGTTTCAGTTCTATTTTTTCCATAGTGCCATTGCCATTTTGCAACCATTCATAGCAATATACCATGTATGGTTTTCCGTCGGTATCCACCCAAAACGTGCCATCTAAAGTGGGTTTATCTGCAGGCAGATAAATGTCATCTTTCATCGGTACATAAGGTCCGTCGGACGTATCGCTAACCAGAATATGGCTTGCGCGTCGCTCAATTACATTTCCAGCAACGGTATCGATTTTAACATCACGGTTGGTAAAGGTGGCGAAGTAGTAATATTTATTTTTATACTGATGCAGTTCGGCTGCCCAGATCATGGGCTTTGGCCCCATCCATGAATTGGGGTCTGTTTTGGTTACATGAAACGGCCCTGTCCATAATTTTAAATCTTTACTTTTCCAAAGCTTGCCCCCTGTACCAGTCATGTAATACATCTTGGTGACTTTATCAGCTAAAATGGCTGGGTCACTCAATACAATAGAATCCAATGGGATATTTTCTTTAACCCTTGGTGTTCTATTTTGGGCAAAACTTAACGTTGTTCCCAAAAAGGCAAACGACAAGATTGCAAGCTGTACTCTTCTAAAAAATATCACGTTACCCATAACTAACGAATTTCTGAAATACGATACAACCCCGCCCCATGATAGTTAATTACAGGCGCAAAATCTGAACCTGAAAATGCTCCCAAATCTTTATGGTTCCATAAGTCGCGAACGGTACATTTACCCGAAAAACCTAGCTCCGTAAGATTAATTGGAATAGCCGTTGGTGCTTCATTTTTTGGCGTTGGGTCTTCGGTGGAAATCATAAACTCAACCGTAGAACCGCCTTCAAATCTTGTTCCCTGTATATCTAATCCTGCGAAAGCTGTAAATCGCACCGTATTTTCTGGAATTTTGTAATATATTATCGACTTAGAATGCGTGCCAATACCATTTTTATATTCTACTCCCTTTACATTTAAAGGACTTCCAAATACGCTTTTGTTTAATTTTACACTTTCCCATCCAGCGAATGCTTTTTCCCAAGTTAAATCGGTCAATTTTACCGTACTTCCATCGTCTAAATGAAGTGTTGGATTAATCCAATTGGCATGGTCATACGTATAACCATCTCCACCGTCGTTTACAATTAAATATAAATCAGAGCTACCTTTGGGCAATTCAACATCAATATGTTCACCAAAGCCATCGGTTAAATGCGATACCGTGCCACTACGATATAATAAATTTTTTGTAGTGACAAAGCCATCGCCGGCACTATTGAAAACCGCCACAAATTTATCATTGCTCTCAGGATCGTCGGCCACCCAGCCAATCAAATCGTTTTGGTTGAACCATTCTTTGTTGTTGACGGATTTGCTGTGCACTTCCAAAACCTCTTTGTTGGTCAATAGTGAATTGGTGAATTCTTTGTTATCGGGCAAATTCCCCCCGAACATTAATGGCGATTTAAACATTGTCCAAAGCGTCATTAAAGTGTACTGTTCATCTTCAGTGAACTTGGTATAGCGATTGGTAGCGCGTTCGCCCCGAATGAATTTCCCCAAAGGCAACATATCGGCATCGGGCCATGCCCCTTCTGATATGTAGGGTGCCCATTCAGCACATTTTTCGAAGGAATAATTTAACTGCGCCCAGTTATCCCAAAAGTCGTCGATGGTGCGCCACATATTGGCGTGGGCAGTGGCGTGGGCATACTCATCGATAGGGGTGGCTCCTGGCGACATACTCAATACAATAGGACGCCCCGTTTGGTCAATGGCCTTGCGGATCATCTCAATTTCCTTGTCATGGTACGGTCTGGACAAGTCGTCAACTTTTATGAAATCCACACCCCATTCGGCGTACAAATCCAAAATGGAATTGTAATATTCCTGCGCACCCGGTTTTCCAGAAACTACCGTATAATTGTCCTGAAGCCATGTGCATTCATGCTCGGTTGAATAAATTTGATCGGCGGTAATATCAGTATTCTTAATTGGCAATTTATTGAAAACGGCTTCCTTTGGTACACCGCGCATAATGTGGATTCCGAATTTCAATCCTTTACTGTGAATATAGTCTGCCAAGGGTTTAAAACCCGACCCGTTGGCTGAAGATGGAAAACGGGTTGGCGATGGCATGTACCTGCCGTATTCGTCAATAATAAAATCCGATTTATCATAGGCGTTATAATGCCCCGTAGTTTGGTTATCGACATACCAACGAATATCGACCACAATATATTCCCAACCAAATTCCTTTAAATGTTCTGCCATATAATCGGCATTGGCTTTAACTTCATCTTCAACTACCGATGGCCCAAAACAGTCCCAACTGTTCCAACCCATGGGTGGTGTTTTTGCCCAATTTTTAAAGTTGGGGTCGTGTCTTTCTTTGGTGTTGCATGCCACTACAATTAGGGCAAGAAACGCTAATTTGATAACAGATTTTAGTTTCATAGTTTGCTGTTTATTTTTTGAAAATTCCAGAAGTAGTCATGATTACTGGTTTTATAGTACCATCTTCATTGTATTCCAGTTTATCGATACAAATGGAACGACTAAAACTTCCGCCATCGGTTTGAATGCCTCCGTTGTGATAAATAAAATACGATTCGCCTTTAAAATCAATAAGCGCCTGATGGTTGGTATTACTGTTTCCTGCTATTTCGTTGATGATACCTTTATACTCGTAAGGCCCTTCAGGTTTGTCGCTCATGGCGTAAGCAATGCGCTCTGGAAAACCAATGGCAAAAGACAGTAAATATTTTCCGTTTCGCTTTTGAATCCACGGTGCTTCGGTAAAAGGAAACTCCATGTCGCCCTGAATATCAACCATTTTTATCCCGTAATCTTTATCATACGATACCATATCTTCGTTTAATTTCGCTACCCAACAGGCTCCGTTGCCCCAATAAATCCAGGCTTGGCCATCGTCGTCAATAAACACACTAGGATCTATGGTTCGCCAACTGTGTTTTTTTCCGAAGCTATCTTCATTTGTAAACAATGGTTTCCCGATGGCATCTTTAAAAGGCCCTTCCGGACGGTCTGAAACCGCCACGCCAATACCCGTGGTTTGCGAGCTGGTGTACCAATAGAATTTCCCGTTGCGTTCAATCACCTGACTGGCCCAAGCGGCATTGGGTTCTCCCCATGAAAAATCGGTTGCTTTTAACGGGGTTTTATATTCCCAAAACGTTTTCATATCGGTTGTGGCAAATACGCACCAGTTTAAAATATTGTAACGGTTTTGCCCGCCTTTAAAATCCTCGCCCGTATAAATAAACAAGGTATCGTTGTGTACCAAAGCGGCCGCATCGGCAGTGTATTTATGGGTTACAATGGGATTTCCTTTTGGTTGCCAAGTATGGATAATGTTTTCGTTTTGTGCTTCGGAAGTCGTTTTAGACTGGCTTTGGGCCTCAACAGTTACGATTGAAACTAAGGCGATAATTAAAGTTGATTGGATTACTTTGTTTAACCTCATGAGTGATTTTATTTTATTTAGTTTAATTATTTCTTTTGATGATATTTCTTTTAGGTCACATTATTTTACAAGTGTGAAATATACACTTAAAATATATAAATAAAAAATGGACTCCAATAAAAATCAAACTAACTTACAGTCGATATATGGGCTACCGAGTATTAAATTAATTGAACTATTCTGACAATACAATTCCTTTTGAGGTCATAATGACAGGCTTAATCGTGCCATCCATATTGTACTCTAACTTATCAATACACACCGACCGACTGTAACTACCGCCATCGGTCTGGATACCGCCGTTGTGGTAGATAAAATACGATTTTCCTTTATAATCGACAATGGCTTGATGGTTGGTATTGCTGTTTCCCGCTATCTCATTCAGAATGCCTTTGTACACATACGGCCCTTCAATGGCATCGGCCATGGCATAGGCTATTTTCTCTGGAAAACCTGTTGCATAGGTCAAATAATATTTACCGTTTCGTTTGTGTACCCAAGGTGCTTCGGTAAACTCAAAACCTTCAAAATTGATTTGCTTTACCTCGCCATCAATCTCCACCATATTGTCCTTCAGTTTGGCATAATAGCACTGGCCGTTCCCCCAAAATATCCATGACTGCCCATCGGTATCGGTAAAAATAGCGGGGTCGATACAGGCCCAATAATGCGATGAGGCAAAACAGTCGTCATTGGTCAATAACGGTTTTCCCAAAGCATCCTTGAACGGTCCCTCCGGTCTATCGGATACTGCCACCCCGATACCCGTTGAATTCGTGCTGATGTACCAATAATATTTACCGTTTTTTTCGGCTACATGCCCCGCATAGGCATCGCCACTGGTTGCCCATTTAAAATCGGTTATTTTCAATGGCACGGGATACTCAGTCCAGTTTTGTAAATCGATAGTTGAAAACACAAGCCAGTCCTTCATTTTGTAACCCTTTTGTCCGCCAGCGTAATCGTGCCCCGTGTACAACCAAAGCGTGTCGTTTTTAACTATTGCCGCTGGGTCGGCGGTATATTTATGCGTAAAAATGGGATTGCCGTCCGATTTCAGTTTTTTAGGCCCACTTTTCCATTTATTTTCCAATCTGGCCAATTCTTCCTTGGTAATACCAATAACACTGCCGTGCCTTGGGTGAAAATCTTTGGTAAAGGATTCTGGCTTTTTGGTAAAACTATAAAGGTCTTTGCTGCGCTGAAATTCATAGCGGCCACTGGAATACAGGTCGTACATTAAAATGTATTCATCGGAATTATTTAATTTGAATACCGACGAACCTTCAACCGTTGTCTTCTTATCGGCGTAATAATCGATATATTCGAAGGATTCTTTCCATGGGCCTTGCAGAGACTTGCTAGTGGCCTGTTTTATCCCGTTTTCAAATTCCTTTCCGTTTTCATCTTTGGTATTGCCTTTGTAAAACATGTGATAAGTGCCATCCTTATAAATAATATCGCCATCTATGGCCCCATGTTTGGCGCTGAACATAAGCGTAGGTTCGCTTTCAAACCCCGTAAAATCCTGGTTGGCATAAGCGGCATAAAAATCGAGTTTGTCGTCATCCCTCCGCTTTAAAGTGAAATAAATTAAATATTTTTTTTTCGCAGGATCGAAAATGGTTTGTGGCGCCCAAACCCAGTAGGCATCTGAAAAGTTTTCAGGGTAATCTTTTGAAAGGTTGATGGTACTGTGTTTCCAATCGATTAAATCATCCGATTTTAACAATACCATTCCCGGATTTTCCTTCCAGCCATTAGCAGCGGTGGACATATCGGTGGCCACCATGTAAAAGTCGTTGTCTTCTCCTCGTAAAATATGCGGATCCCTAATCCCTCCCGATTGTGAAATATCATCGGAGTTCAAAATAGGCTGATTATTGTTTAATGCCGACCAATTGATAGCATCATCACTTACGGCAAAGCGCAATTGCTCCTCACTTTTTCTGTTTTCGGCTGCTCCTTCAAAATAGGCAAATAAATACCCTTCAAAATTGTCATTTTGAGCTTTAACTGCCAAAGTGCATAAAACCGTAAAAAAAGTGATAAAAGGTCTCGGAAAAATCATTTTTTATTCGGTTTAAAACTTTAAATCGTAGCTCCAATGCTTGGCCAATCGCATCGCTTCCTGTTTCGTTAGAGGAATGATGGCTCCGTGTTTTGGCGAGGTGAAATTGGTGGTTTTCATTTCGCTTTTGTTGAAATGACCTATTTCCTTGAACGTTTTAAAATCGGAGGTTTCCACAAATCCAAAATTATGCGGGTTAATACTGTAAATATCGTACATCAGCACCCATTTATCACCATCCAAACGTTTCCAAACATTGGGTGCTTCGCAAGAGCCCGGCTCTTTGTCAATCCATTCGGGATGGTATTCGTACCCTCTGTTAATATGGTTTGAAGTGGCCATTTTTATGCCAATGGGGCGTTCTTGCGCCACGTACACCATGCAGTAACGCCCATCGGGCATTTTGGTGATGTCGGCATCCAGAATTTGAATGGTTTCGTCCGGGTATTCAAAAAGCGGTTCAGGTTTCGTTGTTAATTCAGTGAAATCTTCATTGGCATAAGCATAATACAATTTGGTCAACCCGTGCCCCATACGCATGGTAAAATACACCATCATCTTTTTTTCCTCGGGGTCATAAATAGATTGTGGCGCCCATGCACAGCCTATATTTTCAAAACCTTCATAGGCTTCATCAAACAGGAAATTACTGTGCGTCCAATTTATTAAATCGTAAGATTTCATCAAAACGAAACCGCGGTTGTTGCCCCAATCGTATTCCTCCCCGGGGCGTTCCCATTGGGTCGTGCGGTAGCCTTTTTCCTTTCCGAAAATATGGAGGTCGGTCATTACGATATAAAATGCCCCATTTGGCCCTCGTGAAATATGCGGGTCGCGGATGCCTTTTTGGCTGGCAATGGTATCGCCTGCAACAATGGCCTTCCCCTTGTTTACATCGGTAAAACTTTTGCCATCGGTGCTCAAAGCCATGTGCAAGCTGTGGTCGTCGTCCTTAAAATAGACCATCAAGTAGCTACTAAAATCTTCGGTTTTTTGATTTTTCTCTTCGGAAGATTTACAGCCCGAAAGTGTTAATGCAGCTAATAAAGTTAAATAGAATATTTCATTTAATGATTTCATTTCTTTTCAAATATTATTTCCCCTGATTTTAATACCAATTGGTTGTTACTCGTAATTTCTTTTGAAAAGCTTATTATATTCAAGCCCTTACCGTTTCTAAGATATTCAAGAGTTACGAATGGGTTTACATTTACACCCAATACTTTTTTGATATTGGGCTCAATTGCTTTTATATAATTTTCAGTTTTTTCAGAACTCCATTTCCCATCAATAACTCTCGTTCCTACAGAATCGGAAACTTTAATTTTAGCAGAAAAATTCTTTTTAAATTCTATTTCTAGAATATCATCAGCTAAGGATTTTTTTAGAACTTTTTTCACTATTTTTTTTAATC
Source organism: Bacteroidia bacterium (assembly GCA_030430535.1). Classification (GTDB taxonomy): domain Bacteria; phylum Bacteroidota; class Bacteroidia; order Flavobacteriales; family Flavobacteriaceae; genus Flavisericum. Next base: position 17,843 of record JAUIKY010000028.1, on the reverse strand, counting down.
CAAGTTCCGATTATTTCATTATTTCTATTTCTAAATTCATGCATATGAAAGCTTTCCTCTGGTTTATTATCAAATAATTTTGATTTAAAAGATAGATTTGCCAGAACAGTAATTAGGATTAGAAATAGTTTTAATTTTGTCATTGATTGATTCTTTTAATTTATTGCAAACCACTTATAACTTATATACTATAATACTATTTACTTTTGATGAAGAAATTTTTCGACTCCGCTTGAAATGATACTATTTCATCAATCAATTAACAAACCTCAGCTTGTTTCATTTTAAATAAATTTTAGCACCAACACAAAATTAAAGTGTTGGCTCCACGGGTTTTATACTGCCATCATCATTAAACTCCAATTTATCAATGCACACCTCTCGATTATAACCAGCAGTCCTTCCCATGGTTATCCCTTTTGGGCGCGTAAAACGGTGGTAAACAATATGCCATTCATCTTTATTTGGCACTTTTATTACGCTATTATGGCCCGTACCGTAAATACCTTTTTCGGGGCGTTTTTCTAAAATTAAATTGTTTTCCGGAATGTTAAGCGGCCCCAAAGGTGAATTTGCCGTAGCGTAACGCACACGGTAATTCGGGCTTCGGGTATCGTCTTCGCTCCATAAAAAATAATAGGTGCCGTTTCGGTAGAATACTTCGGTGCCTTCCCTAAACGTGCCCCCCGGGTTGAGACGTTTAAAACTGTTTGGTTTAACCGACACCATATCGTCGTTCAATTCCACCACGCCCATATAGCCGTTGCCCCAATAGAGGTAGTTTTTTCCGGAAACGGGATCGGTAAAAATATCAGGGTCTATTTCCTGCCCACGGTTGATGCCTTCTGGTTTCTCGCCAATAATGGGTTTTCCCAAATCGACAAATGGCCCCGTAGGCTCGTCGGCGACGGCCACGCCAATTTTTTGTGCTGCGGTGAAATAGTAAAAATATTTGTATTTACCATCTATTTTCTTTTCAATGGCACACGGCGCCCAAGCATGCCTATCGGCCCAACTTACGTCGGTTTTCAAATCGAGAATGGTGCCCTCGTTTTTCCAATGCACCAAGTCATCGGATGAAAAAGTTTCAAAATACGTCCCCGACCACCCCGTAAAACCATCGCTGGTAGGGTAAAGAAAGTACTTTTGGTGTTTTTCGGAATAGATAATTTCTGGGTCGGCATAATACCCCATCAGCACCGGGTTTTTAGCTTCGCTTACCGTAACGCTGTATGTTTTTTGTTTGTCTCCAGAAGTTACGGTATAATTTACCGGCCCTGCAGAAAAGTTTTGTGGTCCAGAAGTGGAAACATTTGCCCATGGCACCGTTTCTATTTCAGGATCAAAATTTGAAATATCCGTACCTACTTTAACTGGGATATAAATACTATTTTCCTCGTCGTTAATCACCACATTGTTGCTTTTTATGGCTTCTGATTTAAAGCCTGTAAAGGTACTTTCGCCAATGGCACCCCATGTATCGATTAACTTTTTGGTTTCTTTTCCGGTGATGGGAATTACCGTACCGTGGCGCGGATGGAAATTCATTGAAATGGCTTCATCGACCACAGTGAAATTCTCTAAATCTGATGATTTTGTAAACTGATATTTTCCTGAAGTGTACATATCGTACATCAAAATATACTCATCGGAATCAATCAACTCGAAAATGCCCGAGCCTTCAACGGCGGCATCGGTTTGGTCGTAAAAGCCCTCTTGTTGCACATAACCTTCGGTCAACTTATCTGAAATGGCTTTTTTAATACCCCCACCATGGCTTTCATTTTTAAAGAATAAATGGTACTGCCCATCTTTATAAACAATATCACCATCAATACAGGCACTATTGCTCGGACTGAAAAACAGTTGTTTTGGGGTAGTTGCCAAGCCTGTAAAATCGTCGTTAGCATAGGCGTAATAAATAATATCAGGGCCTTGGTCACCCAACATCGACCAGTAAATCATGTACTGATCGGTTTTATCGTCGTAAAAGGTCTGCGGCGCCCACACCCTCCTTACATCACCAAATTCTTCAGGATAGGTTTCTGGAATATTGATAATAGTATGCGTCCAATTAATTAAATCGTTCGATTTCATCAACACCATGGCATAATTGCTCCAGCCTTGCTCTGGCACGTAGAGGTCGGTAACCACCATATAGAATGTTTTTCCGTCGGGACTACGCAAAATATGCGGATCGCGAACACCACCCGATGAACTTATGGTTTTCGAGTCAATAATCGGTTGGTTGTTGTTTAGCGCATAAAAATTGTAACCGTCACTACTTATGGCATAGTGGATAGCTTCCTCGCCTGGGCCATTGCCCACAAAATAGGTAAACAGATAATTTTCGTAGTTTTCTTGAGTTTTACAGGAAAACAACCCTGTCAGCAACATAAAAAGTGCTAAATATTTAATCTTAATTTGAAAGATTTTTATCATTTTAGTTTTCTTTTGATTGATTTATTTTAAGGTGATTTCAGTCGGTTTTAATTCAGGGTTTGTAAACTTTACCGTAATTGCTCCTTCACCCTTTCTTTTTATATAGGCGGAAATTTTTCCGTGGAATACGTTATGCTTATTATCGGTATAGTCGCCCATATCGCTATTATTTGCCGCTTCCAGCCCCAGTAATTCGCCAGGACCAGAAATGGAACAAACCACTTCATGTTCTGAACTTTTTACCAACACCCCATTTTCATCCACCACGTTAACCATCAATTGCTGCACCGCACTACTCTCGTCAATATCTTTATTTCGGGCTACCTTCAAAGCCATAGCTGATTTGGCCGTTTCAATAGTAAAGCGACTTACTTCTTCATTGTTTTCATTATAGCCAACGGCAACCAGTTTTCCTGATTCAAAAGGAATATCCCATGAAATGATTCCGGTTTCTTTATCATAAGGCTTCATTTTCCCCACAACTTTTCCATTAAGTTCTAACTGTGCCTTAGCCGCGTTGCTATAACAAACCACCCGGATGTTTTGATTGTTTTTATAATTCCAAAACGGCCATGCGTCGATGGAAAGCCTTTTATTGTTTGGGTTTCGTACGGGGTACGTCCCAATATAAATCATGGGGTTTTCAGACCAAAGGGATTGCCTAAAATAGCCACGGGGTTTTATATCACCTTTAAAATCTACCAACCCAGAATAGAAACCGCGCGATGGCCATCGACCGGATTCACCCAAATAATCGATGCCCGTCCATAAAAACTGACCAAAAATATGGTCGTTGTTTTTTACGGCATACCATGCTTCAATATCGTGCCTGTTTTCGCTTCCGAAGATGACACGATTGGGATATTTTTTGTGGTCGGATTGGTATTTACTTTCGGTGTAATTATAGCCCGTTATATCCAATGCTTCCGGATATTCCGTTTCGTTAGACATGGCCACGCCCGCCAAACCTGCCGTAACTGGCCTGGATTTATCGAATCTTTTTACGGCAGCGACCAATCTCTTTGCAATAGCACCCAATCGCATGGCATCGGGGGCATCCTTTTTGTAACCGCCGTAAATGGCTTGCGAAAAACCAGTATCGGCACCGCCATTAAGAACAGGGTGCGAATACGGGTCGTTGGGATAATCGACTTCGTTGCCTATGCTCCAAGCAAAAACCGATATGTGGTTCCTGTCCCTTCTAACAAAATCCTCAAGGTCTTTTTCGGCCCAATCGGCAAAAATATCGTAGCTACCTTCGTAGCCTGGTGTTCCTACGTTCCAGCCTTCCAACCATTTCCTCTTAGGAAATTCCCATTCGTCATAGGCTTCGTTTAACACCAACAAACCTAATTCATCGCATAACTCGTATAAATCTGGTGCCTGCGGATTATGGCTGGTTCGGATGGCATTAACACCGATTTCCTTTAAAGTCATCAATCTACTTTTCCAAACTTCACGGGGAACGGCCGACCCCAAAACGCCCGCATCGTGGTGCAGGCAAACGCCTTTTATTTTCATCCAATCACCATTAAGCGCAAAGCCTTTGTCGGGATTAAAAGTAAATTTTCGGAAACCTGTTTGCGTTGTTGTATGATCAATAATTTCACCCTTTTTTAAAATCATGGTTTTAAGTTGGTAAAGGTTTGGATTTTCAATATCCCATAATTTTGGGGTTTTGATCTCTAATTCTGTTGAAATGACTTCGGATTGATTTGCTTGCATTTTCAACTTTTCTGAATCTTCGGAAACCACAATGCCCTCCGCGGAAATGAGTTCGTTTTTTATCACTAAATCTGCTGTGGCATCCGATTCGTTTTCAACTTCCACCTCAATATTTAAAACCCCAGATTCTTCTTTTAATTCCGGATATGCATATACACCCCACTGTGCGATATGAACGGGGTTGGCATATACCAACCACACATCGCGATAAATACCTGAGCCTGTGTACCAACGAGAATCGGCACTTTGGCTGTGGTCAACCCGTACCGTAATAATATTTTCTTCTCCGAAGTTGATATTTTTGGTGGCGTCGTAAGCAAACGAAATGTAACCATTGGGGCGAGCTCCTAAAGACTGCCCATTTATGAAGACTTCACTTCGGTTATAAACGCCTTCAAAATAGAAGAATACTTTTTGTCCTTTTTTATTTGCTGGAATAGTTGTCGATTTTTTGTACCATGCTATGCCGCCAGGCAAATAGCCCGTGGCACTGGCTAATTTAGAGTTTAGCTTACCTTTAACGCTCCAATCGTGGGGCAAATCAACCGTTTGCCAATTTGAATCCTTTGGAGGTGCTTCATAAAAATCATTGTTTTTCTGAAGCGAAAACGCCCAGCTTTCATTGATGAGTTTTGCCTCTCCAAAAGACATTTGGCACACGCCGTGAGCATGCACCAGCACTACAATTGCAAATAAAATTTTCTTTAGCATTATATCGTTTTTGTTCACTTTATTCTTGAATACACCTACTTTTATAGAAATATTAATCTATAATAGTGTAGTTGCGGCTACATATATATTCCTTGCGGAAAAGTACTGAGGAGCGCTTCTTACTTTTGAATTGGTGTTAGTAGTTCCACTAGCACCTTCCATTTGCATATTAATAATTAACCAAAACGGTTTGTTCGTGAAATCTTTAATTTCATCTGATTTTAATTGCCCGTCGATATACATTTTAACCTGTGTATTCGTTTGGTCAATTCGGGTTAAGGTGACTTTGTAATTGTGCCACGTTGTATCTGCATCAGCGACAGCTGTTTTTTCGGTGGTCCAAATGGTATTTTTCCAATCTTTTCCGGTAACCGTATTTTGCCAACACACATCGTTGCCTTTAAACTCCAACATATCTATTTCGGGTGGCCAGGAATCGGCTCCCGTAATCCAAAAAGCGGGCCATGAGCCAAAAGCTATGGGCGCCTTAAAGTCTCCGCTTATCTCCCAATACGGTAATTCTTCCGATACGGTTATGTGTTTTTTATAATGAATCGCTCCTGAATGAAACCTAATGGGCAAATGCGGATCTGCCGTGCTTTTTCCCTCTTCGTTACCATTTAGCCATTGGGCAGTGATTTGTAAAACACCGTCGTTTTCTAGGTTTACATTTTTGGGGTACATTCTGGCCGTTCCATTATGATCGGTTCCCCAGGGGTAGAACATATTCCAATGTGCCTTAAATTTTTCTTCATTTTCAAAACTGGTAGAATCTAGAAAGACTACTGCTTTTATTGAATCGTTCTTTACAGAAAAGCTAACTTCTGTTTTTTTATTGGAGACATTTTGATGATGTCTATTGGCATAAAGGGCGAGAGATAAAACAACTAAGCATTTAATGTAGATCATCTTTTTTTGAATAAAAAGAGAAGAAGACATAACATCTTCTTCTCTTGCCAATTAAATTAACTAAACAACTAGCTTATTATGCTTTTTTAGTTAGCTACCACTATTTCCCATGAGGTAATGTTACAAAAATGGTCTCCATTTTGTGTAGTTACCTGCCCCACTGAAATATCGGTAGGTTCATCTACGGTAAACTCGACCGAATAAGAACCTGCCGCACCAATTTTTTTGTAACCTAAAACTTCTGGAGCTGTAGTGACATCGGCCGTATTAGGAATACCATCTCCTTTAGTAACCACAAAGTAAGCCCCATCGGCATTAGTATCGTGATTAGTGCTTAACACCTCTACTTTTAAACGAAATGTTGCTGCTTCAGCGGCCACCACTTGATAAATTTTTCCATCTGTAATAAAGGGCGATCCCCAACCAGATTCTAAATTAAAAATGTTGCCATTCCACTCGTCCCAGCCTCCAAAACCTCCATGGTTTTTAGCGGCCTCGTTGGTTATCCATGGTTCTGCCAATGTTCCCCATCGGCCTCCATTGGTTTCTGAAGCGATGAACGGAACCGCTGCATTCCCTAAAACCGGGGCTTGTATTGGGGTGATCTCATCATAACCTGAATAGAAATCGTCTATGGCATCGCTCACAGGCTTAAAAGCTGTTCGATATCTAAACGAAGCTCCGCCTTTAAAATCTGGGATAACCAAAACGGATTCGTCGATATCTACATAAACCATCACTAGTTCATCCGATGTGTTGGTGTATTCCACTTGTGAACCTTGTACTCCAGTGCCTCTATCCATATCTGCAAAGGTTATGGTCAGCTCACTTCCTATCAATACATTTTTATCCAAAGGCCTGTTAAACAATGAAGCCATATAGCGCTCGCCATAAACCTCGGCTGTTCGTGAAACTGGAATGGAACTGTTCCCTTTGGCATCGAAAGTTTTTACAACAAAATTGTAAATACTCTCATCTAAGCCATCAATAATCTGAGAAACGGCATCAATATTACCTGTACGATTTACCGGTATCGAAATAGAATCGTTGTTATTGTTCCAATAAACCCTCACTTCGGTTACTTTAGGGTCGCCTATAATTAAACCTTCAAGCTTAACACGGTTTTGCCCCGAATATATCTCCAACGAATCGATTGTTGCTGTATATGAAACCTCACCACCTTCGGTGTACTTTAAATATTCTGTATCGTCTGTACAAGAATAAATTACAACCCCTACAATTAAAATACAGCAGGTCGTTATTATATTTTTAATTTTTTTCATTTTCAACTTATTTTTTTAATTAAAAATCTGGGTTACCGTAAACCTCTACTTCCGAAACGGCCATATATTGTCCGCCTGCCCAGTTTAAAATGCATTCTATTCGTAAATAGCGTACAGCAGGTTTATCGATACTGATTTCGTAATCGGCGCCATCTTGTGCCGCCACCAAGTCGTTATTATCCTCTTGACCATAAGGTAACCCAGATGGTTTAATAATTTCATACTCCCCCATCATAGTCCATGTACCATCTTCTAAATTACCGTCATTGAGTTCATTGGCACCCCAAATTCTAAATTTACGCATAGCACCTAAATAATAATATAAGCGTTGCCCTCCTATAGGTTCTGAGAATTGCCAAATATGTAAACGGCTTAATTTGGTTTGTCTACCAATATCCCAAGTTACTAAATGGTTCCCCACATCAATGGTTCTACTTGTAAAATAGCTATCGTACCACTCTAAAGTTCCGCCGTTAAACAAGTCTCTTACCTCGGTATGCGATGCGATTAGTTCGGCATCGTTTGGTAAGGTAATTGGTGCCATATTTTCACGTGGCATTAAAGTTTCGTAAAGCGGCTTTACTTGTGTAAAAAGCGTATCGGTAACATTTAGCCATCTATCTCTCACCACCAAGGCAAAATCTTGCGGAATGGTATCGAAACCACGTAAACTTTGTCCGATTTCACTAGTTGAGGTATATATACTACTTGGAAGCGGTTCCCAATCACCTTGAACATTTTTTTGCATTACCAAAAGAGCAATGTCCTCCTCGGTTGGGTTATCAGCTTCTAAACGCATACCACCAAAATCTGGTCGTGTTTCAATAGATCTATACACGTCAAAAATGGGAGCCTCAAGAGGCTCAACCGTTACGGTTACCGGTGCTGATTCGGTTTCGCTTCGGTTTACGGCATAAATGTTTACATCAACTTGAGAAAGCCCTTTAAACCCTTCTAACAACAGTGTGTTTTGATAATAAGAAGCTTTCACCTCCATATCGGTACCGTTCTCTAAAGTATAACGGGCTACAATGTATAATAGGTCATCGTCATCTGGCAGGGTATATTCCAACCTCGCTTTTCCCGGTAAATTTTCAACAACTACATTTTCAACCGTTCCGGGAGGTGTTGTATTATTTTCTAATGGCTGTGGCCCCACCTCTTCTTCACAACTAAATATAGTTACAAGAAGCGTGAAAACTATAATCCAGTGGGATTGCATTAATTTTTGTTTCATAATAATTTAGTTTTTTTACCAACCTGGACTTTGAACCAAGTTAGGGTTTTGTATTAATGTCAAATCGTAAATTGGCCAGAAGTAATCTCTTGGCGACACAAAACGTTGTTGGTGTAACGTTAAAACTTGGTAGTAGGCTGCCTCTGAAGTACCAAAAACATTCCAACCTTTTACGGGTTGATTAAATTCTCGTACTGCTTCTTTCCAGCGTCTTACATCCCAAAAGTTTTTTCCTTCGTAGGCTAGTTCTATCGTACGTTCTCTATGAATTATCTCTCTCATGCCCTCTTTTGTAGTGTATTTATTAGGGCTTGTTGAGAAATTTTGCCACGATGTTGCCACGCCTTCTAAACCTGCTCTTGCACGAACAGCGTCAATATATTGTAAAACCTCGGCAGTTGGTCCTGAAACTTCGTTTAAAGCTTCGGCATACTGTAAATATAAATCTGCCAGTCGCATTTCCGGCCAAGCATAATCTTTATAAGAGGAACCTCCATCACTGGTAAAGGTCTGTTCCCAATTTACTAATTTTTTGATGAAATATCCAGAGATATTGAAATCGAAGGCATCGAAACTACCCGCATAATCTTGGAATTTAGATTCTATATGAAACGCTGTTTCATCGGCGTTACTATCTTGCTTATAAAAGATAGCACCATCGAAACCTAAATCGGCATAAAAACGAGGTTCTCTATCGAAATTTAAAATAGACGTTCTGTAACCTTCAGAAATGTTTAAAGCATCTTCTGGCCCAGCCTCTCTAATTTCTGTAATATCTGAATAATCTAAAGTTCTATCTTCATCAATAGGCACCCCATTTTTGGTATAAAATTTTGATGCCGAACCTATGGTTGGAGAAAATATCATTCTCGCGTTTCTGTGTGGCACTTCAACCGACAATGGCATCATACAAATACGTTGCAACTGCCACGTACGGCTGTTTGTGTTAGACCAAAGTACCTCATCATTAAATGGCTCACAAATGGCTTGCCTGATGTCAATTTTTGTTTTTGACGTTTGAGACACATCATAAACAAACTCGTTTTGATAGTATAGTTTATGTCCGTTTGCTTCAGCAACATCAATGGCAGCTTTTAATGCTTCGGCAGCTCTTTGCCATTTAGTTTCATCGTAAGTTGGATTAAATAAAGTGGTACCATCGTTGTTTTTAAAACCGGCCATATCTGGGTTGCCGTTAAATAACGGACTGGCCGCCATTAGCAACAATTCACCTTTAATACCTAAAGCCACTTGTCTGGTCACTCTTCCCAATTCTCGTTGTGTATCGAAAATTTGTGGTGGTAAGTTTGCCGCTGCCTCATCTAGTAATCCTGCTAAATAATCTACACTTTCATCAATAGGATCTCTAGACACTTGGAGTTCGCTTTCCGGAGCGTCAACTGGAATTACATTTTTTATAATAGGAATTGGCCCGTACATACGCATTAAGTAATAGTGGTAGTACGCCTTTAAAAATTTACCTTCGGCAATCCAGCGTAAACGTTCTGCTTCAGAGATATCCGGAACATTATTTCGGTCTTCCATGTTTTCGATAAATATGTTACAGTGTCTTATTCCATCGTACATTGGATACGCATCTCCTGGTCCGCCTCCTTGGTAACGTCCTTCCCAAGCATCCATGTATGGGTTTGAAGTACGCTGTAAACCACGTGCTATATCGAACGCATAACTATTAATTGCTGCATCGTTAGGCGGAATCCATGTTTCGTTACCGGCTAAAAAGGCAATATTATAAATAGCATCTCCATTTTTAGGTAAATATGAATAACAGGTGAACAAATATTTCTCTGCTTCGTTTCTTAAATTAAATGCCTGATCAATCGTTACTACGTTATCTGGCACAACATCTAAAAACGTATCGTCGCATGATTGCACACCAAAAACAGAAATAAGTATTAGCGACACGCTAAACCACTTTTGTTTAATGGTTTTTAATTTTATATTGTTTTTAAATTTTCTCATTTTCATAATTTTTTAGAAATCAAGTTTTAAACCTAAATTATAAACTGATTGGATAGGGTAGCCTAAGCCATTCCCCCCCATTTCTGGATCCCACAATTTAAATTTACTCCACACCACTAGGTTATTACCGCTGAAGTATAACCTTGCTGCTTGTAAACCGAGCTTACTAAGAAACGAATCAGGGAAATTATATCCTGCTTCTATAGTTTTTAGCCTTAAAAAAGAACCGTCACGCATCCACCAAGTAGAGCGTACGTTGTTATTTTCTATAGGCGTTTCGCTTAATCGTGGCCAAAATGCGTAAGAATCTCTATTCGCTTCAGACCAATGACTATCAGCAATTACTTGCAATAAACCATTTTGCCCTAAGCCATCAGCCACACGATTACCACTACCATCAAAAATATAACCTGTAACAAAAGGCGATATGTTATTGGAATCTATAAAAAATGACGTTCTTGCAGCACCTTGGAAAAAGACACTGAAATCGAAGTTTTTATAACCTACTGTGCCACCAAAACCATAAATAATTTCTGGAACGGTAGGGTAGCCAATAGGCACCATATCATTTTCATTAATTACTCCGTCGCCATTAACATCACGATATTTAATATCACCACCTGTATATTCGCCAAATTGTGTTGGTGAATTTAAAGTTTCTTCATGGTCTATAAATAAACGCTCGGCAATATAGCCATAACCTTGAGCCGCACTATTACCAACTGCTGAACGATGCGCTAATTCATCAGGAAAAGACACTTCATCCTTTTTTAGTATTTCACTAGTGGCATAAGTAAAGTTACCTCGCAATTGCGTATACCAATTTTGGTTAAAGGACTTATTAAAAGTTAAGGTTCCATCAATACCCTTACTATCCATCTCTCCAAAGTTAGTTTGTGGTGTAGCCGTTAGACCAAGCGTTGACCCTATATTAGATCGTGTTTCTAAAATACTGGTTCTTTTTTGTTTAAATGCATCTACTACAAGACTTAAAGAATTAAAAAACTCTAAATCTACACCAAAGTTGGTTTGCTTAGACTCTTCCCAACCAATATTAGGGTTAGCATAACGCGAGGTGAATACCCCTGGTCTAGAATACCCAAATTGTTCTCCGAATGTAGACCCATAATTTCCAGCATTTAAATTAACGGTAGACAGGTAAAAGAAACGATCGTTTACATCTCCAATAGCATCGTTACCCACCAAACCATGTGTTAAACGAAGTTTAAAATCGGTTACTACATCTTTTAAAGAACTCCAGTAATTTTCATTAGATATACGATAAGCCAAACCTAACGATGGGAAATACCCATAACGACTTCCTTGTGCAAAACGTTCTGAACCGTTATAACCAAAGTTAAACTCAAACATATAAGTATCGTCATATGCATAAGTAAAACGTCCAGAAAAACTATGGTTTCTTTGTGGTAAAGACGATTGTACATTACCCGCATTTCCTTGCTCGTAACTAGAGAGCACATTAACCAACATACCAGTTACAGCATGCTTTTCGTTAAATGTTCTATTATAATTTAACGACGTTTGCAACCAAATTCGCGAATCTAAATTTTTAGCACCTTCGCTATAATTAAGATATTCCGTACCCGGTATACCAATACTTCCTTGACCTCCGTCGTTTAAAACGTTAATATTTAAATCGCCTGTTGAAGGGTTGATATAGCCTTGGTAATAAAACGGATTGTATTGTCTAGATACCGCGTAAAACGAATAACGACGCACATAGCCCATAGCATTCGCACTAAGACCTTCTGTAAGAAAATCCAAGTCTTGATTTAAATCAATTTGCGCCTGAATAGTTGAAGCTTTACTTGTTTGGTACCCTCTTACCATTTCAGCATAAGGATTTACCAAAATATCGCCACCAACATTACCACCAACTCTAGCTTGAGCACCACCAAATAATGGATGGTCTATAAAGGGTAAAAAACTGGATGGGTAACGTTTTGGAAACATCACAGGGTTAGACCTTAAAGCAATCTGGAACAAACGCGCACCGCCACCAACAGGGCCGGTGTAATCATCAAACTGGCCATAAACACGAACGATACCCTTAGTTGTTTCTGTTAAATTTAAATCTAAGTTTGAACGTATAGAATAATTACGCAATTTAATGTTGCTGTTAAAGTTGTTTAATGGATCAACATCCAATACACCATTATCGATATTGTAAGTACCCGAAATATAATACTTGGCTTTTTCGCCACCACCTTGAGCACTTAAAGTATGGTTTTGGTTAATGGTATAATCTTTAATCATTTCGTCAATCCAGTTATTGCTTGGGTAAAGCAATGGATCGTCGCCTATAGAGGTTCTGAAAATTTTATTCTGATTATAAGGTACAGACGCCGCTGGTGTTCTTGTAAGTACCGCTTCATTAGCCAAATTCATATAAGTTAAATTGTCGGCCAATTGGTAGTTTCTGGTATTAGTCGACATACGCGATTCGGTACGGAATGAGAATTTAGTTTTACCAGCTTTACCCATTTTTGTGCTAATAAGTACCACACCATTTGCACCACGTGCGCCATATACCGCTGCTGCGGCTGCATCTTTTAATACCGAAAAACTTTCGATATCATCGGGTTGTAAACGCGCCATGTCGGTAGCACTCGATTCAATACCATCAATTAAAATTAAGGGGTCTACTTTACCAGAACCGAACGAGCCTAAACCACGAATAAGGAAATCTGAGTTATCGGCACCCGGCTCACCACTACGCTGAAAAGCTACCATACCAGCCACTCTACCAGCTAACATATTGGTTAAGTTATTGGTGGGACCTTTTATTTCGCTGGGGTTTATTGAAGTAATGGAACTTACTAAGCTTTGCTTTTTCTGCGTACCAAAACCTACAATTACTACCTCATCTAAGGCTTCTTGGCTTTCATTAAGTACTATATTGAATACCGATTTGGTTCCTATAGCTACCTCTAAAGCCTCATACCCCACAAAAGACACCACTAAAGTAGTTGCCGTTTCATCTATGTTCAATTCAAATTCACCGTCAAAATCGGTAACAACCCCAGTTGTTGTACCCTTTACTATAACATTGGCTCCTGGTAATGGCACCCCTTGGTTGTCTTTTACAACACCGGTTATTTTTCGTTGCTGTACTTCTATCTTAAAATCTTCGTTTTTCCCTTCAATTGCCTGACCTTGGTAAGCAGCAACGCACAGCAGGAGCATTATTGCTTTACTTTTAAAATCAAATTCAGGACAAGAAAAAAAGACTTTTCTCAATTTAATTAGTTTAATCATATTAATTAGTTTTTGTTTAGTTTTTTAGGTAAAATCATTTGATTCGTACTGAAATCATTACCTTTCAGTTGATAAAGTAAAGTTGTAATCATGTCATAATTTTGGTTTTTATTTTAGTTGTTCGTTAATTGTAAATGGTTAGTTATTCTTATCTGCTATTGGTTATTTAACAATTTTATGCGGTAGCTATAAGTGTATTTATTGTCGTGCAAGCGGTACTGTCTATGCGGATAGGCTCCCCAACTGTTATCTCCGCCAACCCCGCGTTGTTTGTAATCTATGTGCAGGTACACTTTGTCTTTTTCAACTTTTATATCGGTGGTATGCCGTTGCGATTTATACTTGCCGCCATCTAAAGTCTCGGCACTCATATTCAAGGCACTGAACCCCAAAGGCTGTTCGCCTGTTATCAAGACTCCTTTATTTTCTCCATTGGTAAGGCTTAGCCAGCGTACATCGGTTTTATAACCGGCTTCCTGCGGACGGATGTACTCCCAAGTGAATTGGTTTTCAACAGCATCTTTATAAATACCCATAAAAGAAGCTGTGTTTCTATCGGAATAGTTTTCCCAAGGCCCACGTCCGTAATAGGCCAGATTATTATATGCTCCATCCAGCACCATACGCATACCAAATCGTGGCAGTTCGGGCAATTCCTTACCAAGCATATCAATAGTGGCAGTAACCTTTAATTCATCATTATTTTGAATACTGTATTCAATGGTATAAGGAATATTCAATTCTTTTATATTGAATTCTGCCTTAACCGTAATTCCCGTATCGGTTTTATCGCCTACGGTAATATTTTTAAGTTCAAGATTTTTGTGGGCTTCTTTCCACGCGCCCAATCGTTCCGGCATTTTATTGCCATAATCATTATCGGTTGGCGCTCTCCAAAAATATGGCTCTGGCAAACTTATAATGCTTTGGTTATTTTCATCCAACGGTTTGTAACTTTCCAGTTTTCCAGTTTCAAGATTAATGACACCCTGTGTTGACCCGCCCAAAAACACAAACTTATTGTCTGTTGTTTTGGTTATAAGTGGCCTTTTTTCAATGGATTTATTGATAAAATACTCACCTGTGCCTATCTTAAATTGTTCGCGCGCCACTTCGTGGTTGGCCGGAATGGTTTTAGTTGCAGCTTTTGTGTAAGCGTAAACCTCCAAATAGTATTCTTTTTCATTGTCTAAATCCGGAAGGTTTATTTCTACAGATTCAGTCTCATTTGGCTTTGCTGAAACTTGAAAGCGACCTTCTTTTACTATTTCTCCATTGGCTTTTAAAACATATTTGAAGCTGTATTGGTCTAAATTGGTAAAATCGAATTTATTGGTTACCGACAATGCTTTATTGTCCTTCCATTCAAAAACAATATCCTGATACACTTTTTTTACTTCGTACAATGCAGGATGTATACTTCTATCGGCCGAAACCAAACCATTGGCGCAAAAGTTTTGGTCGTGCTGTAAATTTTCACCACCCAAATCACCGCCGTAGGCCCAGAACATTTCGCCATCTTCGGTTTGGGCTTTTAAACCTTGGTCCACCCAATCCCAAATAAAACCGCCCTGCATTTTTTCACTCAAAGCCATAATATCGAAATACTCTTTGAAATTCCCGTTGCTGTTCCCCATGGCATGCGAGTACTCGCACATTATAAACGGACGAGTTTTATCAGATTCTGCATACTCCTTCATGGTTTTAATACCGGGATACATCGGCGCCACCACATCGGTATTCGAGTTTTCATCGGCTTGTTCAAATTGTACAAAACGTGAAGTGTCGCGTTGCTTTAGCCATTTGTAGCCATCATAAAACACTTGCCCGTTGCCACACTCATTGCCCATAGACCACCCAATTACCGAAGTATGGTTTTTATTCTGCTCCAACATGCGCTGCATGCGATCCATGTGCGCTGGTGCCCATTCGGGCAAATATGCCGGATGCTTTTTTTCGTCAAACCAAGCTTGCTTAGTTGCTCCCATACCATGGGTTTCAATATTGGCTTCATCTACCACGTACATGCCCAACTCATCGCACAAGGTGTATAAATAAGGATCGTGCGGATAGTGACTCATCCTTATGGCGTTGATGTTGTTTTGCTTCATCAGCTTGATGTCCTCAAGCATAGTTTCCCGATCAGGCACATGACCTTTTTCTCCATGGTGCTCGTGTAGGTTTACGCCATTTACCATCAGCGGCTCGCCATTTACCATTAATTGGGAATCCCTGATTTCAACTTTTCGGAATCCTATTTTCTTTGATATAAATTGACTTTCCTTTTTATCGGACAGTTGAAAAACAAACTGATACAGATTGGGGTGTTCTGCGCTCCATTTTGAAACATTATTTACCGTTGCCGAAAAACCAACTTTAGCATCGCCAGATTTTACCTTTTTTTCTTCTGAATAAACTTCCTTTCCGTTTTCATCAAAAAGGATGATTTGAGCCGTTTGTTTCCCTGCGAATTTTCCTTGAAATTTTCTTAAATCGACTTCAATGTTGAAAATGCCGTGGGTGTAGCTGTCGTCCAGATTTGCCGTGGCGAAATAGTCCCAAATCGTTTTTTTTGGCAAAGCCTGTAAATACACATCGCGCTCAATACCGCTCAATCGCCAAAAATCCTGGTCTTCTAGATAACTGCCATCATGCCAACGGAACACTTGCACGGCCAACAAATTTTCACCCTTAGCCAAATATGGAGTGATATTGAATTCGGCTGCCGTTTTTGATGCTTTGGTCATTCCTACTTCTTTTCCATTCAGAAAAATGCGAGCATAGCCCGAAATGGAACCGAAGTTTATCACTACTTCTTTATCCTCCCAAGCATCGGGGATTGTAAAGCTAGTTCTATAGCTTCCTACGGGATTGTAATTGGCGTCAATGAAAGGTGGATTTTTAGGAAATGGATACTTAACATTGGTATAAATAGGCGTATCGAAACCTTGCAGTTCCCAGTTGGATGGCACTTCTATGGTTGACCAATCGGAAACATCCAAATCAGCAACATAAAAGTCCGTTGGTCTCTCTGCAGGTGTTTTTACGATATGGAATTGCCATGTACCGTTTAACGATTTGTACAAATTGGACTTCTCTGGAATTTGGGATTGCGCCCCTTCTTTTGTATTAAAAACCACAAACGAAGAGCGTGCCGCTTCCTTATTCCTATCAACAACTTCTGGGTTTTCCCACTCGTTTTTTGTGGTTTGTGCAAAAACCAAGTTGGCAAAAAGAAAACACAACTGTAAAAAAATTAGTCTACGCATTACTATATATCTTATTTCGTTTTTTGAATATTTTCAGTTTTAAGTGTCAAAACAACACTTGTAAAACTTGCACAATTTGGTCAAGTCTTTAGTTTTTCAAAATTGGATAATTTGTTTTTGTTACCGGAGGTATAAATCGACAAAAACAGGGGTAATAAATGACCAACCCCTATAAAGCCTTATAAATACTAGGCTTTTAAACCATATTAAAGTATATCTTGAACGGATTGAAGCGCTAAATCCTGTTATTTTTATACCTCAACATCGCTTCTATTAAGTAGTAATCGCCATAAGTTAACGGCACATCAATTTCAGATTTTTCGGGAATATGGCCCACACCGTGTTTTAATAGGAATCCGCCATTTGTTCCATTTTTGGCTATATATTCTTCCGAGGTTAAAGTACTTATCATCGTTTTTGCGGCCGTATTGTATGTATTCGCCAAATCGCTATCAACATAATGTTTTAATTCCAACAGTGCTGAAGCCATAATGGCCCCTGCCGATGAATCCCTTAAAGCATCGGGAATATTGGGCGCGTTAAAATCCCAATAAGGCACCATGTCTTTGGGCATGTTGGGGTGGTTCAACACAAAACCTGCAATCTTATTAGCTTGGTCTAAATATTTTTGGTCTTTGGTTTCCCTGTACATCACCGTATAGCCGTAAAGCCCCCAGGCTTGTCCTCTGGCCCACGCCGATTCATCGGAATATCCTTGGGCGGTACGTTTTTGTTTTACCGAACCATCATTTTTATTGTAGTTCAATACATGATAAGAGCTACCGTCTTTTCTAAAATGGTGTTTCATCGTACTATCGGCATGGGTTACAGCGATGTCATAATACTTTGGGTCGTTACTATGTTTCGAAGCCCAAAACAGCAGTTCCAGGTTCATCATATTATCGATAATAACCAAATAATCGTCATTTGAGGAATCCCAAGATTTAATGCACCCTACCGTATCGTTAAACCTTGAAGCCAGAGATTTGGCACTGTTCATCAATA
>JAUIKY010000027.1 GCA_030430535.1 Bacteroidia bacterium | reverse complement strand
TTTTAAAAAGTCGTCGTTTAGAAAATCTTCTTTCTTCATAAGTGTATAAAATTTAAAATTAAACAAAAAAATATCGAGAGCATTGACCCTCGATATTTAAACTTTACACACTTAGTGAGATACTACCATCTGGAAGACCTTATGATGAAAATTATGTCTCTAAATTATCCTAAATAGACTTGTTTTTTAACTCAGATCTTTGTTGTAAGCTGGCGTTTCAAATTTATTCATTATTAATTAATACTTTTCTGTAGCGGAAAATTATTTTTCCTAGTGGTGTTAAATCCTCTCTTGAGCCTCTTTCAAAAGCAAGTTCTCTTTTAATCATTTCTGTTAAGAGTTCTCCACCAATCGTACCTCCGTTTTCGAAAAAACTTCCAAGTTGTATAAATGCCATTAGTTTGTTGTCTTTTTTTAACTCATTAATTTTATTAATTACTTCAGGTGGAAAATTTTCTATTGATGAATAAAAACTTTGATTCTCTTTATCGAAGAATAGATGTTCAAATTTATTTACTTTATCAATTTGAAATTTTAAATTTTTTTCTAGTTCTAAAATAGAGTTTTTAGCTATCTCGAGTTCTTTAGATTTATTTGAAGATTCATTTGTTGACTTTTCTAACTTATTTTTTGTTAAATCTAACTCTTTAATTGTTTCGCTAATTGTTCTAGTTTGTTTTAGTAGGTCTTTGTCTTTTTGTTTTATCTGTTCGGTTTGTTCATCAATTGTTTTAGAAAAATTACGAACATTTTTTCTTTGCTCTTCATATTGGTCAAAATAATCTTCACGTTCTTTAACTACTTTGTCATATTCATCTTTTTTAACAACATTTTTATTAATAATTTTTCCTGTTATAAAAGGCATAAGCCAAAATTCAACCCATAGAACAATGCTTCGGGTAATAACAATAATTAAATAGCCAGTAAGCATTAAAATTAATGCCCATAATGCATCCCACATTAGGTTTTGAAAACTAATGTTAATTGAGATGTACTCCTTAACTGAATTTAGTTTAGTATCAAGATTTACGTTATCATCAAAGTTGAACACAATAAATATCAATTCCCAATGATGAAATAATAGAACCAAAATCAGAGTTCCAAAATATGGGTTTGTTAGTTTATCTTTTACATTATTGAAAAATGAATTTATTACTTCCATCTAACTTTATTTTATTGGGCTAACGTTTTGTATCGCTTGCTTACAACTTTAATAATATACGTCGTTATAATGACTTATATCAGTTGATAAGCGAATTTAGATGAAAAATACTTCAAATTTAGATATGGTGACAGAAAAGTTGTTGATAGTTTTCAACAATTATTATAATTCTTCCACCATCAAATTATAGTCGTACTGCAAGTCTTCGTGCAGTTTTTCAATGGTTTTTTTAGCCAAAAGGAGTTGGCGCTGGTAAGTGTTTTGTAGTTGGGTACTGCGTTTAATACTGGGTTTAAAATCGCGCAGTTTTTGGCAAAAGTAGAGGAGGAGTTCTACCTCGGTTTCTTTTTTTAAGGAGTAGCGGATGTATTTTTTTACGTTGCGTAAAATTTTACGAACGCTTTTACGGATGTAAAAAAAGCTTTTGGTGTTAATTTGCTCAAATTCGGTATCCATATAGCCTTTTATGCTTGCCACATAGCCGGTTTCGTCTTCCGATTCGAACAGTAAATAGGTGAGCAGCTCTTTGTTTTCCTTTTTAAATTTTGATAGCCGTAGGCAAATATCGAGCAGTTCTTCCCTCGATTTGTATTTCAGTTCTTTTTTTATGCTAACAACCGATGCTGCTTTCAATGGAGGTGTTTTTTAATACCGTCGTACGAGTAGTGACCCGGGCCAGCAATAAGAATGGCCAAAAATGCGAATAGATAAAGCAGGGCTTTTTCCTTGGTGCCTATGGGGTCGCTTAAATGTACCACAAAAGCGGCGACCAGCATGGTAATAATTACCGGAATGGAGGCCCATTTGGTTTTAAAGCCTACAAGCACCAAAATAGGGGCCAGTACCTCGCCAATTAAGGTAAGGACAAGCGATGGGGTTTCGCCCAACCCGATGGGGTCGGCAAATTTTATGGGACTTTGAAAAAGCATGTTTATTTTGGGAATGCCGTGGCTGAGCATCATGCCCGAAAAGCCTACGCGTAAAATGAGCAGGCCTAAATCGGTAGGTTTTTTTATAAGGTTAAGTGCCATTATAGTGTTATCTCAATTTAGGGAATTCTGAAGGGTTGTATTCGTGCATTACGGCATAAACGGCTTCGAAAATATCTTCGGCCGAGGGTTTTGAAAAATAATCGCCATCATTGCCATAAGCGGGGCGATGTGGTTTTGCCGATAGCGTTTTAGGAGCGCTATCCAAATATTGGAAAGCGTTTTGTTTATTTAGAATATGGTCTAAAATGTACGCTGAAGCACCACCGGGCACATCCTCGTCAATCACCATGACCTTGTTGGTTTTGGCAATGCTTTTTACAATGTCGTGGTTTAAATCGAATGGCATTAACGATTGCACATCGATAATTTCAGCATCAATACCAACTGCCAGCAAATCTTTGGCGGTTTGCTCTACAATACGTAGTGTAGAACCGTAAGATACCAAGGTAATATCGGTTCCTTGTTTTATGGTTTCCACTACCCCAATGGGCGTTTTTAGTGTGCCTAGATTGTTGGGCATTTTTTCCTTTAATCGGTAGCCATTTAAACACTCAACCACAATAGCAGGGTCGTCGCCCAAAAGCAGGGTGTTATAAAATCCGGCCGCTTTGGTCATGTTTCGTGGCACCAGCAAATTAACACCTTTTGCCAAATTTAAAATGCCGCCCATTTGCGAACCGGAATGCCAAATGCCTTCCAGACGGTGGCCACGGGTTCTAATAATCAATGGGGCTTTTTGTTTCCCTTTGGTGCGGTAATGGGTGGTGGCTAAATCGTCACTGATAATTTGTAGGGCGTACAGAATATAATCCAAATATTGGATTTCGGCAATGGGGCGTAAGCCACGAAGGGCCATGCCTATGCCTTGCCCGACAATAGTAGCTTCACGAATGCCGGCATCGGCCACACGAAGTTCGCCATGCTTTTCCTGCAGGCCTTCCAATCCTTGGTTTACATCGCCAATATTACCGGTGTCCTCCCCAAAAACAAGGGCTTCTGGATAACGGGTAAAAATAGCATCAAAATTATCGCGAAGGATGATACGCCCATCTACCTGTGGGGCATCATCGTTGTATGTTGGTTTTATTTCTTGAATTCGGGTGTTCGCCCCTTGGGTTTCAGAATACAAATGCGAACTGAACTTGGGCTGTGCTTTTTCGAAAATTCTGTTGATCCAATCTGTGAGTTGGCTTTTTTCCGCAGTTGTTTCGCCCAAAGTGTAGCGAAGCGCGCGTCGCCCATGCGATAAAATATCCTTTCGGGTGGGCTCGCTAATATGGGATAGGCTTTCGCGTATTTTTTGGATAAATACCCCATTGGGGCTAGTTGCTTCGGTTTGTTTTAAAAGGGAAACCAGTTCGTCCTGTTCGCTTTTTATCGGTTTTAAAAAGGTGTTCCAAGCATTGTTTTTGGCTTGCCTTACTTCACGCTTCGCCGCTCTTTCAATACCTAAAAGGGCTTCGTTGGTGGCAATGCCGTTTTCAATGATCCACTCGCGCATTTTGGTGTTGCAATCGCGTTGGTTTTCCCACTCCAGTCGCTCTGGTGTTTTGTAGCGCTCGTGCGAACCCGAGGTAGAATGGCCCTGTGGCTGGGTAAGCTCGGTAACATGGATTAGTACCGGTACATGCTCCTCACGGGCAATGGCTCCAGCCTCTTGGTAGGTTTCCATCAAATTGGCATAGTCCCAACCTTTAACCTTTAATATTTCGTAGCCTTCGCTATTATTATCGCGTTGGAAGCCTTTTAATATTTCTGAAATGTTTTCTTTGGTGGTTTGGTGCTTGGCGTGTACCGAAATACCATATTCGTCGTCCCAAATACTGATTACCATAGGCACTTGTAAAACGCCGGCGGCATTAATGGTTTCAAAAAACAGCCCTTCGCTGGTACTGGCATTGCCAATAGTGCCCCAAGCGACTTCGTTTCCGTTAACCGAAAACTTGGAGCTGTTGATGCCTTTTACGTTCCTGAAAATTTTTGAGGCCTGGGCCAAACCTAAAAGTCGTGGCATTTGCCCAGCCGTGGGCGAAATATCGGCACTGGAGTTGTATTGTTTGGTCAGGTCTTTCCAGCTGCCATTATCGTTCAAACTGTGGGTAACAAAATGCCCGCCCATTTGGCGTCCGGCCGACATGGGTTCGAGTTCGATGTTGGTGTTGGCGTAAAGTCCGGCAAAAAACTGCTCGGCAGTCAATTCACCCAAAGCCATCATAAAGGTTTGGTCGCGGTAATAGCCCGAGCGCCAATCGCCTTTTTTAAAGGCCTTGGCCATGGCCAATTGGGGCACTTCCTTGCCATCGCCAAAAATACCAAACTTAGCTTTTCCCGTTAATACTTCCCGACGGCCTAACAAACTACATTCCCTACTGATTACCGCAATTTTATAATCGTTGATAACCTCGGTTTTAAAATCTTCGAATGATAGGTTGTTTTCCAAATCGGTTAACGTATGCATAAGGTGTTAGTTTAGCTTGCGCAAAAGTAGGTAAATTTTACCTTTTTTGCAATTTTAACAGCTGTTAAACCTATGTGAAATATATAAAAAAAAAGCCAATTAATTGTTTTTATTAACAAAAAATCATTTTAAAAGCTTAAACAATAAAAATAATTCAAAATTATTTAAAACCACCGTCGCCTAAACAACCCCAAAAGCGATTGGGGATCGAGTGTGAATTTGAAGCGTATTTTCTGACTGTAATGCGATTGACCAATTTCCCACCCCAAATTGGAGTAAATAGGGAAATAAATTTCAAAATAATCGGTCACCAAATTAACGCGAATACCCGAGTCGTACACAAATGTGGTGGGGCTGTTCTTGCTTTTTACCAACCCCACGTCGCCATAGGCTAGAATATAGTTCCAAAGCGTAGTGCTGGCATTAAGGGTGGTGATCCATTGGTTGGCGAATTGGGTTTCTAGCTTCGATTTGAAGCCGCCTTCGGCAGTGATGTACTGCTGGCTGAAGATACCTGTAGTTTCCGATCGTCCCAAATAATTGTAATCGAACAAATAATCGGTTGGGCGGTCTAGGGCGAAACTAAAATAATTGGAACCCAGATCGGTGTTGTTTTTTAAGAAGGTTCCGGCAAATACCCTTAAATTTAACTGCCTGTTGCTTTCAAACAATTTACGGTATTCGTAGTTAAACGAAATTTTACTGAACTTTTTTCCCAATTGGAAATCGGTGTACCAACTGCTAAAATTGATAAGGTTGTCATTAGAATTGATATAGCGTGCATTAAAAATACTGTAGTTGGGTTCGCTGGAAGTAAAAACGTTGTTTTCATCCTTGTCCCTTTTAATGTTTACGTACCTAAACCGTAACATATCGCGCTTATTGGAGCGTAGGTCGTCGCTTTCGCGGAACATGAACGTAAGCGATGGGGTTATTTGGGTAACGAACAAATCTTCGGCATAAGACGAATATCCGCCTACTATGCCGTAATTCATAAAGTATAAATCGCTATTTTGAAAATAATGAGTGTTGGAAACGGAAGCTGAGCCCGTCAACGACTTAGACCCAAAGGAGTAAACCGGTGTTATTTTATAATTGAAAGTTTTTCTGAGTACGGTGGTATTGTATGCTTTTACACCCAAAGTAACGCCGTCATAAATGTTATTAAATTCGGCAATGGGCATCAGGAACACTTGATTGTAATAAGGGTCTTCAATATCTTTAAACAACCGGAATTGCAATGGTTTGTTGTTAAAAAAGAAGCCTTTTAATGATTTCCAATTGTCTCGTTGGTTAATTTCGGGAATAACGTTGTTGTAGTTTAAAACCAATTTGTTGGCGCCTTTTCTGGGAATGGTGATGGTTTTGTGCCCATCAATGTGCTCAACCCATGTTTTGTTTACTATTTGGTCGTCGTGCAAACTGTAAAGCGATACCGGCATATTGTTATCGCGCTTGTTCTTGATGGTTACTGTAATGGAATCTTCGGATTTTATAACGTCCTTAATTTTGAAATCAATTTTTTTACGCGTTTTTAAGTAATCGTTGAAAAACCAATTGATGTCCTTGTCGGTTTTCGATTTTATATAGTCTTCAAAAGCTTCAGTGGAAGTATGTTCCAATTTATTTTCCGCCAAAAAAGATTCCACGCTTTGCTGTACTATATCTTGGTTTACAAAATCGTCGAGGTATTTTAACCCTACTCCCGCTTTATATTTATTGGCAATATTGTGGTTGAATTTTAGTAGGGAATCCTTTTGCATCGTCAATGGCTGGTCTCGGTTGGTACGCGCCATAAGCATAAATGCCAAAATATACTTGTCGTTATATTTCATGTCGGCAGCATGAAAGGCCCTAACTCCCCAAATATCGGCTATATTGCCTAAAAACTTCATGTTGGGGTAGTGCTTTTCAACATAATTCATTAAATAATAAACCTCGATGCCGTCTAGAAGCCATTGCTCTTTTCGCGGGTTTATTAATAAGGTGTTTTCTAAATAATTGCGTAGCGTCGTTTTTAAAAGTTTAAGTTCGTACTCGAAGTGTGGAGGATAGGTTTTGATAAAGCTGGGCAGAAAATTTAACCCATAAATGGGGTCTTTATCATTGTCAATTTGAGTGAGTAACAACTTTTTGTGGGGGTACTGACCAAAATTATCGAAAATAAAATTCTTTATTTTTTCGGTGATCAAAACTTTATCAATAACCTCAAGCTCCTTGTCTTCAATATTGGATACAATGGCATAATCCTCGGCTTGGATGGTTTTAAAGGTAGAATTTTTACTTAAAAACAGTTTGTTGTTAACACGGTCTTGGCCTTCCAAAGACACAATCTGTCGGTTAGGTAATGCTTTAATATGGCTGGTATTCAGTTCTGAAGTGAGCACATAGCCGTTTGGGTGCTCTATTTCTAAAAACACATCCGATTTAGGAATGTACATGTCGTCCAAATCCTTATTGCTGTAGTATTGCCACTCACCATCAAAAATTGCAGGGGTAATATACCAGTACCTGAGATTGTAGTCACCTTTATCTGTAACGCCATAACTGGTAAATTTCGCATTTGGAACTTGTACGGTATAATCCAGTTTTATAGTGTACGCACTATTGGGGGGTAAAGGCTCGTTGAGGGCTACTTTAACAACGTCAATTTGATTTTTTAACGGTTGAAAATGCAGTTCCTCTCCATTTTGTTTTATGGAGGCAATGACCGAAAACCCGCGGTCTTCATTTTTTGCGAGGTGGAAATCGTTTTTGTATTCATCGGCCATCCTAATGGCTAACTGGGTTTTTTTAGTGGAATAGCTATTGCTCCAGTCGTTCAGATAAATGGTATCCAACGTTTGGCTGGTGGTATTGTGATAAACGATGGTCTGCGAAATCTTTATTTGCTTGTTGTCAACATCAAATACGGCTTTTAGGTCAATTTTATTCTGACTGAAAAAAGTAAGGGGCATCAGCAAAAAAGAAACAAAACTAAAAAAGGGTATTCTCAATTTTATAATAGCGTTTAAGGTTAGCAAATTTGTGTAAGGCGCTGCAAGATAATAAAATATATTGGGCATAGGCAGTCCTTAGCAGTTATTGTGCGCGCATGGGTGAATAGTTCTGAAAAATGACGTTTGGATTTAGAAATTCGGGCTCAATCCAGAATGCTTGTAGAAATTATCGAGGATTTCAATAACTTCATCTTCGGTATCTACCAGATGTACGAGGTCTAAATCTGTGGTGCTAATATTGGCAAAAGTGTCCAGTAAAGTGTTTTTTACCCAATCCATTAGTCCTTTCCAAAAATCGGTACCGACCAAAATAATCGGAAATTTTCCAATTTTATGGGTTTGAATTAGGGTTAAGGCTTCAAAAAATTCATCCAAGGTGCCAAAACCACCGGGCATAACCACAAAGCCTTGCGAGTATTTTACAAACATCACTTTTCTAACAAAAAAGTAATCGAAGTCCAGGCTTTTATCGGGGTCTATGTATGGGTTGTCGTGCTGTTCAAAAGGTAGTTCGATGTTAAGCCCAACCGAAGTGCCCCCGCCTAAATGGGCGCCTTTGTTACCAGCTTCCATAATACCTGGGCCACCGCCCGTAATAACGCCGTAGCCGGCCTCAACAATTTTTTTGGCAATGCTTTCTGCCAATTGGTAGTATTTATGTTCGGGTTTGGTTCTTGCCGATCCGAAAATGGACACACAGGGACCTATTTTGCTCATTTTTTCGAATCCATTGACAAACTCGCCCATAATTTTAAAAATGGCCCAAGAGTCGTTGGTTTTTATTTCATTCCAGCCTTTATGATGGTGTTCTTTTCTCATGTTTCTATTTTAAACGATTTCTTTTGAAAGGTGCAAAATAATATTAAAATATGAAATAATAAGGGGTGAAGTTTCGATGAAACCATTAAAAGTAAATGGGTAGAAATAAAAAAGGCAAACCTCTTGGTTTGCCTTTCTGATAGAATATTTTGTGTTTTATAATGGTTTCCTGCCGCTTATAATATTATAAAGAATAACAATTATTGCTATAACTAGCAATATGTGTATAAGGCTGCTGGTGCCCATACCCGGAACAACACCAAGTAAGCCTAATAACCAGGCTATGATACAAATTACAGCTACTAACCAAAGAATACCTTTCATAATTAAAAAATTTATGGTTTATATGTTTCTAAATATACAAAAAAACGCACGAATTTTTAAGAATAATATTGTTTGGATTAATATATTTACTATTAGAGCACAAGAGGCCTTTAGGTAAGATATCTTACTCCAATTCTTTTTTTAAGAATTTGGCTGTGTAGCTTTTTTTGTTTTTTATAATTTCTTCCGGAGTGCCTTCAGCAACTACTTTTCCGCCTCCTTTTCCGCCTTCATAACCAATATCGATAATGTGGTCAACCGTTTTGATAACATCCAGATTGTGCTCAATAATTAGTACGGTATTGCCTTTGTTTACCAATTTGTTCAGTACTTGCATCAGTACTCTGATATCTTCAAAATGAAGTCCGGTGGTAGGTTCGTCTAAAATATAAAAGGTGTTCCCGGTATCACGTTTTGATAGTTCGGTGGCCAGCTTAATACGTTGTGCTTCTCCACCCGAAAGGGTGGTGCTTTGTTGCCCTAGAGTAATGTAGCCCAAACCAACATCTTTAATGGTCTTTAGCTTTTTATGGATTTTTGGGATGTGCTCAAAAAAGTCGACCGCTTCATTAATAGTCATATCCAACACATCACTGATGGATTTGCCTTTGTAGCGTATTTCGAGTGTTTCTCGGTTAAATCGTTTGCCTTGGCAGGTTTCGCAATCTACATAAACATCGGGGAGGAAGTTCATTTCAATAACCCGTAGCCCGGCACCTTGGCAAGTTTCGCAACGGCCGCCTTTTACGTTAAAACTAAATCGCCCGGGTTTGTAGCCCCGAATCATGGCCTCGGGAATTTTGGCAAACAAGCTTCTTATTTCATCAAAAGTTTTGGTGTATGTGGCCGGATTGCTTCGTGGCGTTCTCCCAATGGGCGATTGGTTAATATCAATCACTTTATCGATATGCTCCAAACCTTTTATGCTTTTGTATGGCATGGGTTTTTTAACGCCGTTGAAATAATGGGCATTTAAAATAGGGTAGAGGGTTTCGTTGATTAATGTGGATTTACCACTGCCTGAAACGCCGGTAACACCAATCATTTTTCCCAAAGGAAATTTAACCGAAACATTTTTAAGGTTGTTGCCCGTACAGCCTTTTAGCTCCAAAAACTTGCCGTTGCCTTCGCGTCGCGTTTTAGGGATTTCAATTTCTTTGTTGCCGTTCAAATAATCGGCCGTAAGTGTATTGTGACTTTTCAGTTCGTCCGGATTTCCAATACTGATAATGTCGCCACCGTGCTTTCCGGCTTTTGGGCCTATGTCAATGACATAATCGGCACGCTCAATCATATCTTTGTCGTGTTCCACAACAATAACCGAATTCCCAATATCGCGAAGCGACACCAATGAATTAATCAGTTTTTCATTGTCGCGTTGGTGCAAACCAATGCTTGGTTCGTCCAAAATATAGAGTACGCCTACCAATTGCGAACCAATTTGTGTCGCCAACCGAATGCGCTGCGCCTCACCGCCCGAAAGGGATTTCGAGCTTCGGTTTAACGACAGATAATCCAAGCCCACGTCCAATAAAAACTGTAAACGCGCTTTTATTTCCTTTAGGATTTCTTCGGCAATTTTAAGTTGTTTTTCCGAAAGGTGCTGGTGTAAATTATTGAACCAATCGGCTAGTTCAACAATATCGGTATTGGCCAGTTCGGCAATATTTTTTTCGTTGACTTTAAAGTACAACGATTCTTTTCTTAAACGGGAACCTTCGCAAACCGGGCATTTCACTTTGTCCATGTAGTCTTTTGCCCAACGCTTTAATGAGGTCGATTCTGCCGTTTGATATTGATTTTCAATAAAATTGGCCACGCCTTCAAAGTCTATTTTATAATCACGGGTTACGCCCAAGGTTTTGCTTTCCACCGAAAATTTTTCGCTTCCACCGTAAAGAATTATCTGTTTGGCTTCTTCGGGAATATCTTTGTACGCATCCGAAAGACTGAAGTTAAAACGCTGTGCAATGGTATTCAATTGCTTGAAAATCCAACTGTTTTTTTCAGGGCCGTGTGGCGCCAAAGCGCCGTTTTTTATAGATAAATTTTCATTCGGAACAATCTTGCTTTGGTTGATTTGATAAAGTGTACCAATACCATTGCAATTGGGACAAGCACCTTTTGGTGAGTTGAACGAAAAGTTGTTCGGCTCGGGGTTGGGGTATGAAATTCCGCTTGACGGACACATTAAGTTCCGACTGAAATAACGGGCTTCGTTCGTATCTTGGTCAATGACCAAAAGCACATCGTCGCCGTGGTACATGGCTGTGTTAATGGTTTCAGTGAGGCGTTTATCGTTGTCCACATCGTCATTAATTACCAAACGGTCAATCACAATTTCTATGTCGTGGGTTTTGTATCGGTCCAACTTCATACCCTTAACGATGTCACGAATTTCGCCGTCGGTACGCACTTTAACAAAACCCTGTTTGGCAATTTGCTCGAACAGCTCGCGATAATGCCCTTTTCTGGAACGGATTACAGGCGCCAAAACATTAATGCGTTTGCCCTTAAAATCGCTGATGATGAGTTCCTTTATTTGCTCGTCGCTGTAGCTCACCATTTTTTCGCCGGTGTTGTAACTGTAAGCATCGCTAGCACGGGCAAAGAGTAGGCGTAGAAAATCGTAAATTTCGGTAATGGTACCCACAGTAGAGCGTGGCGATTTACTGGTAGTTTTTTGCTCGATGGCAATTACGGGTGAAAGGCCGTCGATTTTATCTACATCAGGTCGCTCCAATCCACCTAAAAATTGTCGCGCATAGGCCGAAAACGTTTCAATGTAACGGCGCTGTCCTTCGGCATAAATGGTATCGAAGGCCAATGATGATTTTCCGCTGCCCGAAAGCCCTGTTATCACCACCAGTTTTTCACGTGGAATGGATACATCAATGTTTTTTAAGTTGTGCGCCCGTGCGCCCTTAACTTCAATAAAATCGGTAAATTCACTCATAAAATGGCAAAAGTGCAAAGGTACAATATTAGTTGTTAAATTGTTGTGAAGTTTTATTTCTGATTTCTTATAATTGTAGAAGAAACAACCATTTATACTAAAAAATATAGACATGAAAATATTAGGAATAGGCTCAAGAATCAATCACCCTGAATACGGAAAAGGTGTAGTAACCAATGTAACCTCGCAACATTACTGGGTAACCTTTATAGAAAACGGACTGGAAACCATCGATTTGGATAGCGATTTTGAAGTGATTGAAGCGGCTGATGGCGATGTAGATACCGTGAGCTTTGCTGAAGTGGAAAGCAGTTTGGTGCAAATTTTAAAACGATGGAGCGATGTGAGTGAAGTGGTGCCCATTGCCGATAAATACAAAGGTGGCACCATTATTTTACAACCCGCCGATAGCAGTTTAAAACCTTATGAATTACCCATCGATAAATTTTTCAATAAAATTATTATGGTGCGCGACCGACTGCGTGTTATGGAACAACGCATCAACGCCAGTGATTTGGACGAACAGCAAAAGGTAGATTTGCAGCAATACATCACCCGAATTTACGGTAGTTTAACCAGTTTTAATGTACTGTTTAAATCGAAAAGCCATCAATTTGTGGGTCAACGAGGGAAGTAGGTTTGTTTTGGGTTTTCTTTGTGGAATTATGAAAGTCAAAAGGATGCCAAAACTTTACAAGTGAAACACATTGTTAAGTGGGTTAAGTAAGGAATAAAGTTTGTGTATAAAAAGTTATCTTTGTTATAGTAAAAGTTAATATTATGAATATTGAAGCCACAAAATTAGAGTTGATGCATCTTTTACTGCAAACGCAAAAGGAGAGCCTGCTAAAAAAGCTTAAAGCCGTTTTTGAAGAAGAGCAGGTGGATTGGTGGAACGATTTGTCCGAAAATGAACAAAAAGAAGTTGAAACAGGTTTGAAGCAAGCAGACAAAGGTGATTATGCTGAAAATGAAGCTGTAATGAAACGGTTCGAAAAATGGCGATAAGAATTGTTTGGACGCCCCAAGCAGAAAAAGGGTTGGACACTGTATTAGAATATTTGGAAGAAGAATGGACAATAAATGAAATTCTAAATTTAGAGCAAAATTTAAAAGATCTTTTAGACCGAATAAGTAAATATCCTAAAATTTGTCCGCAAACATCAAAGTTTCAAAATGTACATAAAGGGCTGGTCGATAAGAATAATTATATCGTTTATAGAATTCAGCCACAAAAACAATTGATAGAAATTATCAACTTTAGAGGCACAAAACAAAAACCTTTAGAGTAGAATTGGTATTTTATTCTTTCCCTTTAACCCCATCAAGCTCCAACCCAAAAAACAAAAACTTATGGAAAGTTGGGAGTTGCGCGCCACTTTCGGTGGTAGTCCAATCGCTCCAAGTGGCACTGAGGCCGTCGATGGGCAAAATATCTACCCACATTTGAAAATGTGTGGGCATACCGTTATCGTCCAAATGCCATAAATAGGAATCGCCAGGTGTTGAGCCGCCCGAAGTGTAGGTGACCAACAATGCTTCTTTGTTATTTTCAGTTTTTACAATGGCACGTTTGGTACCTTTGTCGAACACTTTGTAAGGTGCCACTAGCCAAAACGAGTCGTTTTCAAAATAGCCAATGGCTTTGTCACGCAGATCGGCTACCATGTCGTTTTCACTTCTAAAATTATGAATAAATACTTCACTTTTGGTGTAGTCGGTCAAGTCGAGCACGACTTTGTTTTCTTTCCAAAATACCGCGCAGGTGTTTTTTTCTTTATCCCACTCGTAATGACGACGTTTCTTAAATGTCCACTCCAAATAATTCGTGTTTTGATAGGCTTCGTAATTTAAGGCGTTCAGCATTTTATTTGCTAAAGCATCAGCTTTCGGGCCTTCAACACCAACAGGTATAGGTTCGTCGTATTTAAAGTATAAGTATCCAAAAAAAAGTAAACTAGGCAGTGTGAAAAAAATAACAAGGCCAGCTATAATTTTTAGAGTTCTATTTGTTTTTTTACCCATTATTATTGTTCAATAATATCATAAAAGAACGCCTAAATTATTAAATATGATACGTTAAGAAAAAGAAAATCGCTAAAAACCGATGGTTGTATCATCCCCTCGATAATCGGCACCACCCTCATACCGCTTGTCCTCCAAAACCAGTATTCCATCGACACGACCAATTACGGGTGCATGTTCTTCCTTAATAGGATAGCCTTTTGCTTTGAGTTGTTCAATAATATTACTATTGAATGAATGTGGTTCCATCCGAATATAATCGGGCAGCCATTGGTGATGGAATCGCGGCGCATTAACGGCTTCCTGCATGCTCATGCCGAATTCGTGGACGTTTAAAATGGTCTGCAACACCGAAGTGATAATGGTGGAGCCTCCGGGCGTGCCTACTGCCATATAAAATTGTCCGTTTTTTTCAACAATAGTGGGTGTCATGGCACTGAGCATACGTTTTTCGGGGGCAATGCTGTTGGCTTCGGCACCAATTAATCCAAACATATTGGGGTGGCCGGGTTTGCTGCTAAAATCGTCCATTTCGTTATTGAGGAAAAAACCAAGTTCGGGGCAATAGAGTTTTGAACCGTAAGCGCCATTCAACGTTGTAGTTGCGGCAATTGCGTTCCCAAAGGTATCGACAATGGAGTAGTGGGTGGTTTCGTTGCTTTCAATAATCTCAATATCACCATGTGAAATCGCTTTGGAATCGGTAGCCTTTTCAAATGAAAAATCGGCCATGCGCTGACTTAAATATTGTTCATCAATCAATGCTTTTTCTGGAATTTCAACAAAATCGGGGTCGCCCAAGTAAAAACTGCGGTCGGCAAATGCACGCCTTTCAGCTTCAGTAATCACCTGTATGGTTTTTATCGCGTTATGTCCAAATTTATGAAGGGGGAAAGGCTCCACCATTTTCATGATTTGCCCTAAGCAAATACCGCCACTGGACGGCGGAGGCACCGAATAAATGGTTAAATCGTCATAAGTAAAACGGATGGGATTGCGCCATTTGGCTTCATATTTTGCTAAATCCTCTTCGGTGATGATGCCACCGTTTTTTTGAATAAAATTCACTAAGGTTTTGGCCGTTTCGCCTTTATAGAATTCATCCCGACCATTTTTTAATATCCGTTCCAGCGTTTTTGCTAAAACGGGGTATTTAATGGTGTCGTTAACTTTCCAGATCTTATCAAATGGAATGGAGTCTCGGTTCACTTTTGGGAATAGCGGTTGGTATTCTTTTAGTCTTTCAGCTTGTTTTTCAGTAACAATAACACCTTTGTAAGCGAGTTCGATTACGGGTTTTAAAAGGGTTTCCATGGGAAGCGACCCGAATTTTTCATGAACGGCAAATACTCCGGCCACCGTTCCGGGAACACCCACAGCCATAGCGCCAAGTGTGCTTTTATCGGTAACAACGTCGCCCTTTTCATCCAAATACATGTTTTTTGTGGCGGCCAAAGGTGCTTTTTCGCGGTAGTCCAAAACGCCCGTTTCGCCATTGGCTTTTCGGTACACCATGAAGCCACCGCCGCCAAGATTGCCGGCATAGGGATAGGCCACGGCCAAAGCTATTTCGGTGGCTATCATGGCATCAAAAGCATTGCCGCCCTGTTGCAGTATGTTGACTCCGATTTTGGAAGCCTCTCCCCGAGCCGATACCACCATGGCATTTTTTGTAACAAGGCCTCTTTTATGTTGTATTTCAGGCTTGCTCTTGCAGGAAAGGAAACAGCCTAAAACGAATAGAATCAGAAAACGATATCGGGTCATAACATCTGGTTTAATTCGTTTAATTTTTCTCTCGAGAAAGCGATGAGTTCATCAAAGAATGTCGAGAATTCACATTCAAATTCCGTGTAAAACTCTTCCAGTTCCACAACGGCTTCATTCATGCCCGAACGGTGTTTGGTACGTCGGTTCATGCCGTCCAAAACTTTTGCAATGCCTTCAATAGATTTATAATTAAGCAACCAATTGTCGGCCAACATGTACGGTAGCATTTTTTGGATCCTGGCGGGAAGGATTTCGTAATATATTTCCAAAGATTCGTAAAACGAATCTACATAATTGGCCAATGGCACAGATGAGTATTTATGCCAATTTTTGGCCAAAAAGTGATCGTAGAGAATATCTACAATAATACCCGAATAATGGCCGTATTTACTGTGCAGGCGCTTGGTGCTTAATCTCACCGTTTCGTGGGCATCGGTGTAAGTGTCGATAAAACGGTGCAGTAAAATGCCCACTTGAATGTCTTTGGGGTACTTTTTATATTTCTTTCCTTTTATGCCATCTGCTATAAAATTTCCAATGGTTACTAGGTCATTATCACCAGAAAGGTAAATGTGGGCGAGATAATTCATGGTTGAAATTTACGAATTCCGTTTTAAGAAAACCCGTTTTGAAATGCTATATTTGTCTGGAAATTTTACAATCTTAAAATCAATTTATGACACTTATAAAATCAATTTCGGGAATTCGAGGTACCATTGGCGGGCAAGCCGGTGAAAATTTAACGCCCATTGATGCGGTAAAATTTGCTTCTGCCTATGGCGTTTGGCTAAAACAGCAACGCGAAAAGGAACACCATAAAGTGGTGGTAGGACGTGATGCCCGTATTTCAGGAAAAATGATTCAGAGTTTGGTGATGAACACCTTAATAGGAATGGGGATAGACGTGGTTGATGTCGGGCTATCTACAACGCCAACCGTTGAAGTGGCCGTACCTATGGAACATGCCGATGGTGGCATTATTTTAACGGCAAGCCACAACCCCAAACAATGGAATGCTCTTAAATTGCTGAATGAAAAAGGTGAATTTTTGGATGCCGTTGAAGGTGGAAAAATTCTCGATATTGCCGAAAAAGGAGCGGTAGATTTTGCGGATGTAGATAGTTTAGGGAAGATAACCAAAAACAAAGCCTATATCGATTTGCATATTATTGAAGTGCTCGATTTGGATTTGGTAACCGTAAAGGCCATTGAAGAAGCCAATTTTAGGGTGGTAGTTGATGGTGTTAATTCTACGGGAGGGCTAGCCATTCCGTTGTTATTGGAGCGTTTAGGGGTTGAAGTGATTAAAATCCACTGCGAGCCCAATGGGCATTTCCCCCACAATCCAGAGCCTTTAAAGGAACATTTAACCGATTTATCGGAAGCCGTTAAAAAACACAATGCCGATTTTGGTATCGTGGTAGATCCCGATGTGGACCGATTGGCTTTTATGGACGAAAATGGTGAAATGTTTGGTGAAGAATACACTTTAGTAGCCTGTGCCGATTACGTATTGAGCCATACACCCGGCAATACGGTGAGCAATATGAGCTCGACGCGAGCCTTGCGCGACGTTACAGAAAAGCACGGAGGTGCTTATGAAGCCAGTGCTGTGGGAGAGGTTAACGTGGTGAAATTGATGAAAAAAAATAAAGTGGTTATTGGTGGCGAAGGTAATGGCGGCATTATTTACCCAGCGGCCCACTACGGGCGTGATGCTTTGGTTGGCGTAGCTTTGTTTTTGAGCTTATTGGCCGAAAAAAATATGAGTGTTAGCGCGCTAAGAAAAACCTACCCGAGTTATTTTATGGGTAAAAAGAAGATTGAACTCACACCTGGTTTGGATGTTGATGGTATTTTAAAAACCATAGAAGAACGCTACCAAAACGAGCAACTCACCACGATTGACGGTGTAAAAATTGATTTTGCCGAAAGTTGGGTGCACCTGCGCAAAAGTAACACCGAGCCTATCATCAGGATCTACACCGAAGCAAAGTCGCAAGACGAGGCCGATGCTTTGGCAGATAAATTTATTGCTGAGCTTGGGGAAATAGCCAATATTTAGAGTAGCATAGTATCCGCAAGACTTGATTAAAACAATATCTAGAAAACCTGTTATTGTTTTTTAAAAATTAATGTCATCCCGAAATTCTGTTTTCATGGAATTCGGGATGATTTTTTTTACCAATTAGAAAAACTTATCTTCACAATCATAAAATGTGAAATTAAAAACTTCATTCTTTTTGAAGTTGAGTATGCCTATGAAAAAACTAGCATTGCACTGGAAAATTATAATAGGAATGGTTCTCGGAATCATTTTTGGATTTGTTATGAATTCCGTTGATGGCGGAAAAGGTTTTGTAACCGATTGGATTTCACCCTTCGGCACTATTTTTATCAACCTTTTAAAGCTCATTGCCGTACCGTTGATTTTGGCATCTTTGATTAAGGGGATTTCAGATTTAAAGGATATTTCTAAAATAAAATCGATGGGTTTGCGTACCATAACCATTTATATCTGCACCACGGTGGTGGCCATTATTATTGGTTTGGGTATTGTAAATACTGTTAAACCCGGTGTGGGCATGCCACAAGACACGATTGAAAAGATTAAACTTAAATACGAAAACGATGCCGGGGTTACCGATAAGCTGGCCAAAGCCACGGCACAAAAGGATGCTGGCCCATTGCAGGCGCTGGTCGATATCTTTCCAAGTAATATTTTCCAATCCTTCGCCGAGGCTTCCATGCTTCAGGTGATATTTTTTGCGCTATTTGTTGGTATTTGTTTGTTACTGATTGGAGAAAAGAAAGCCAAACCCTTAATTGATTTTTTCGATTCGTTGAACGAAGTGGTCATGAAAATGGTCGATTTAATCATGCTGTTTGCACCTTATGCTGTGTTTGCACTTTTAGCCAACGTTATCATTGCTTTTGATGATACCGAAATATTAATCAAACTTTTGTATTACTCACTTTGTGTGGTTGGCGGACTTATATTAATGATTTGTTTTTACTTGCTTTTGGTGAGTGTTTATACCAAAAAATCCCCATTGTGGTTTTTGCAGCAACTAAGTCCGGCGCAATTATTGGCTTTTTCAACCAGTAGTAGTGCAGCCACGTTGCCCGTTACCATGGAACGTGTTGAAGAACACATAGGCGTTGATAAAGAAGTATCGGGTTTTGTGCTGCCCGTGGGGGCTACCGTAAATATGGACGGTACCAGTTTGTACCAAGGTATTGCCGCGGTTTTCATCATGCAGGTTATTTGGCCCGAAGGCTTAACGTTTACCAACCAAATGGTTATTGTATTAACGGCGTTATTGGCGTCTATTGGTAGTGCCGCAGTGCCCAGTGCGGGTATGGTAATGCTCGTAATTGTGTTGGAATCCATTGGGTTTCCTGCGGAATTGCTGCCCATTGGTTTGGCGCTTATTTTTGCGGTAGACAGGCCTTTGGATATGTGCAGGACAGTGGTGAATGTAACGGGAGATGCCACGGTATCTATGATGGTGGCCAAATCGTTGGATAAGCTGCACGACCCCAAGCCTAAGGAATGGGATGATCATTACGAAGAAGTAAAGTAATAAATTATGAAATTAAAATCGCCTATTGTATCGGTTGAATGGCTGAAAGAAAACCTGAAAGCCGAAAATTTAATCGTTTTGGACGGAACCATTAACAAAACAGTTGATGCCTCACAAAAGCAAATTCTAAACGCCCGTTTTTTTGATATCAAAAAGAAGTTTAGTAATACGGCCGACCCGTTTCCCAGTGCTTTTCCTTCCGTAGAACAATTTCAAAGGGAAGCTAGAAATTTGGGAATAAACAATAACAGCGCTATTGTGGTTTATGATGACAAGGGTATTTATTCGAGTGCTAGGGTGTGGTGGCTTTTCAAAGCTTTTGGTTTTAATAACATTGCCGTTTTAAGCGGAGGTTTTCCTGCTTGGAAGGCAGCCGAATTTCCAGTTGAACCTATGAAACCCTATTCAGGACATGTAAGTGACTTTACAGCTGTTTTGCAACCTGGTTTTATGCAGTTCTTTAATCATGTAAAAAAAGCATCAAAAGAAAAAACACATACCATAATTGATGCGCGTTCGGCCAATAGATTTAATGCTTTAGAACCAGAACCGCGAGACGGCTTACGTATGGGGAATATCCCAAATTCTAAAAATTTACCGTTTACCGATTTGTTGGATGAAGGCGTTTTAAAATCGAAATCTGATTTAGAACAACTGTTTGCTCCGCTAGCCGAAAAAGACGAACCTATTATATTTTCATGTGGATCGGGCATTACGGCTTGCGTTTTGGCATTGGGGGCCGAGATTGCCGATTATAAAAATATTTCGGTTTACGATGGTTCTTGGACGGAGTGGGGCAGTTTGGTACCAGAATAAATTAAACTAAAAATTTACTTTTCAATTCCGGGGTCGGAATCATACAAGCGTCCTTCTTACCATACCATTTGTACCGGTTTTTGGCAATAAAATCGTAAACCCAATTTCTAATAAAAGAGGGCACTATAAAAAACACGGACATCAAATTTCTAGGAAACCCCAATTTCGAAGCTATTTTTAAGGCAGCGCTACTTTTGTAGTCAATCCCCTTTTCTGGAACGTAAAGTAAAACGGAATCGGTCTTAGCGGTATCGATATTAAATTTCTCAATAATTTCTTTCCCAGTATCACTTTGTAAGGCTGTAAACAAAAATTGATTGTTTTTGTCGTGTTTAATAACGTATTGCACACTGCTGTTGCACAGATTGCAAACACCATCAAAAAGGATTAAGTTTTTGTCTTTTGGGATATTAATCATAGTTGTCATTCCTTCGTAGTCAGGAATCTCTTTAAAAATATAGAGCGTCTATCATAGATTCTTAGTTACAAAGATACAGTATTGCAAGCTATTTGGGAAGTCGGTTATTCGGTTTCCGTATCAAGGTTAAATTTCTTTTTTTAAATGCTATTGGGCAAAACGCTAAGCATGCACATGATCTCATTTTCGGTAATTTCAAAACGCTAGTAGTCTATGGGTTGTCCATGTTTTATTTTAGCTTTTATAAATTTTTGTTCGATTTAATTATTTGTTAATCAGTGTTTTAAAATGTTTATTTTGTTTTTGGTGTATGGGGAAGTCCATGGTTTAAATGAGCTTATCTTGATGGTGTTGTCCATAGTTTGTCCATGCCAAAAATTAGTTTTCACCTGGGTATGCCACTAATTTTATAATGTTGAATCACAAAAAAACACAAATCATGAAAACACAGCTATTAACAAACACAACAGTTTTTAAAGTGATTACTCTAATCATTTTAACAACATATTACGGATGCAGTAAAGATGAAGTGACCGATCCGGAACCAGTAACAAATCCTGAGGCCACAGAAATTATAGATTTAATTGCCAATTTAAGTTACAACGCCAATGCTTTATTAAATGTAAAGGATACTGGCGGGGCACCATCTGAACGTACATTAACACGGGATAATATGACAACCACCTCACCGAGTTTGGGACGATACCAATCATGCGAAACTAAAGAATACAATTTAGAATCGAATTTTGATGACGTAGCGATACTTCGGCCAACAAACGGCATTATTTGGCCGGGTGCTTTGGTGGTGGGCAACCAAGGTATGCTGGATGGTATGCCAGATCCTATAACTTTGGGGCGTGCGCCTGTTAAACTTCGAATTGATTTGCCTGGTATGGGAGCGCAAGGAAATATTGAGGTGGAAGATCCCAAAAACTCCAGCGTGCAAGCGAGTATTGATGATGCTTTGGAATGGTGGAATGCCAATGCCTATCAAGAGGGCTACGTAAATGCTTCAAATTCTACATATCAATCCAATACATCGTATTCTTCTAAACAATTGAGTTTGGATGTGGGGTTGAATATAGAATGGGCGAATGGCTCTGTTGCGTCGCAGTTGGAGTACGAAAGCAGCACTACCAAGCGGGTTGCCGCCATGGTTTACAAGCAGGTGTTTTATACTGTAACGATGGATACGCCGTCTTCGCCCGTAAGCGTTTTTGGACCCAATGTGACTTTTAATCAAGTCGAGTCGGCCATTAATAACGATACGCCACCGGCGTACATCAACTCGGTGTCGTACGGACGAATTATTATGTTTAGAATGGAATCCACCAATATGGATAAATCCATTGATTTGGATTTGGTTTTAGAATACGCCACCGGAGCGGCCAGTGGTTCGGGAACGGTAAACTCAAAGTATGACGAAGTTTTAAAAACATCAAGCATTACTGTGGTAACCATAGGAGGAAATGCAGAAGTGGCCTCCGAAGCCGTTAATGCCACGGGTTTTGCTTCATTAAAAAATATCATAACAGGTGAAAATGCGGTGTATAGCCGAAACAATCCGGGGGTACCAATCGCTTATACGGTAAGGTATTTAAAGGATAACACATTTGCTAAAATGGGCTATACTACAGATTACACCATTGAAGATTGCAGCACGAAAGATTATGTGCACAAAAATGTGTATTTGGATAATAATTATGGTACTGATGCCCGATTCCGATTGGCCTATAAAGAAAAAGGGACACAAAATTTAAAATACACCAGTTGGAAAAAGTTGAGTAAAAATGATACCAAAATAGGGATAAAGCCACCCGATGGTGCACATGGCGTAAAAGTACAGTTTGAGTTTTGGGACTTTGTTTGGAAATCTTTGGGAGAATATAACTTAGGTTATGTTAGCAAAGAAAGAACATACGAGGTGTATTGCTCTAAAACGGTCATTGTCTGTACTCAAGTTTCGGTAAGAGAAATATAGTTATACCTGAACTTTCCCAAGATATTTTTGCAGTCGGCATCTTAAGTTGTGGTTCAACAACTTGGTGCTGGCTGTTTTTTACAAAGCATCCAAAAAGTGATTTAAGTCGGTTTTTTTATCGAGCTTAAGTTTTTTCTTTAATCGGTATTTGCTTTTTAAAACACTGTCGGGAAGTACATTGAGCATCGAAGCGATTTCCTTTGTGGACAGGTTCATTCGTAAAAAGGAGGCCAGCCTGATTTCCTTTTCGGAAATTTCAGGGTAAACTTCCTTAAGTTTTAAGTCGAAATTGTTGTGCACTTCGGTAAAGTAAGATTTGAACACTTCCCAATCTTTGTCCTCTGCGCTTTCTTTTTTCAATAGCATCACCAGTCGCCTAAATTCAATTTTGAACAGTTCTGGCGATGCTTTTATTTTTTCAAGATTGTCCTTCAGCTCTTGGATAAACGTATTCTTTTGTACCAAATGGAGCGTCTGCGAGGCCAGTTCCTTCTTTTTGAATTCTATTTCCTGTTTATAGATTTCTTCCTGTTTTTCACGTTCAATTTGGTTCTTTTTGATACGTTGTTTAAAACCGAAAAACAAGAGAGCCGATACGGCCACAAAGGTAAACATGCCACCGGCATAAAGCCCTTTTTTTAAATTGCCGATTTCAATATTTTGGTTTAGGGTCTTGATTTCTTCTTTTTGCAAAGCAATTTCAGCGTTCTTTTTTTCGGTTTCGTAAATGGTTTTCAGTTCTTCGATTTGTTGTGATTTTTTAGCGTTGAACAGGCTATCGTTTATTTTTTGATAAGCCTCCAAATATTGATAGGCTTCTACATTTTGGTTGATGCGCCTTAAAATTTTCGACCGGTATTTGTAGAGGTCTTTTAAATGTGGGGTGGCGCCAATAGATTCTGAAATTTCAATAGCTTGTTGGTTGTTGCTTAATGCATATAAAAACCTTTGGTTTTGGTAATCCACCTGTGATAATCCATCAAGGGCGTTAACTAGACCAAGGTTGAGGTTTTCGCTTTTGGCAATGTTTTTGGCCCGTTCCAACAATTCTTTCGCTTCAACATAGTTGCTTTCAATAATATTGACTTCGGCGAGATTGTGTAAGGCGTTCGACAATGAAAGTTTGTCCTCGACGGTCTCTGCATATTCAATGGCTAAACTAAAATGTTTTTTAGCTTCGGAATAATTACTTAGGTTTTGATAGGTGATGCCTAACGAGTTGTGTGTGTAGGCTAAATACATGGCTTCCTCAAATTGCTTGTAAATTTCTATGGCTTGCTCAAAGTATTTAATGGACGATTCGTGATTACCCAATCCGCTTTCAATATCCCCAAGCTGTTTTAAAACATCGGCTTTTCGGGGTTGATGGTTTATTTCCTCAAAACATTTTAATGCTTTAAGCGCTTCGGTCAAGGCCAGTTTGTAGCTTCCTTTTTCAATATAAATATTAACCAACATGCCGTGCTGTGCCCCAATAAATTTAGTTTTTAAATCGCCTTTCTTCTCTGTTTCAATAATGACATCGAGATTTTCCTTAACTAGGTTTATGGCTTCGTCCAAATTTCCGGTTAAACGCTTTATTTCTGCTAAAGAATGATTGACAAAAATAACACCCCGTGTGCTGTTAATATTTTTAAAATGGGTTTTTGCAATATGGTAGTAATGTATGGACGAGTCGTTTTCACTGCGGTTGGTGTAATAGTCGGCAAAGTGCATGTTGGCTAGGGCAATGCCTCGTTCATAATTTATTTTTTTAGAGATTTCCAGTTCCTGTTGGGCATAGGCTTTGGCTTCCTCGGGTTTGGAAAACATCAATTTTTCATGCAATCTGGTAAGGATGGAAACCTTTATGGAATCATCTTCTGTTCTGGATGCCAACTCAGTTTTTAGGCTATCTATCAGTTTGGCGTTTTGTGCAATGACGGATTTTCCCAAACCGACCATCAAGCACAGCAGGAACAATAACTTTTTCATGATATTGGTTAATTAGCTGATGCTAAGATACATGATTTAAAACCGAGTGCAGAGAGAAATCGGTTTTCCGGTTATTTTTTTACGGCCTCAACCAGTTCCAATTGGTCTAAGCTTACGTTGGTGGTAAACATGCCGTAATTGACCACAGCTTTGTTTTTTTCAATTTTATCGATGCTGCCAATGGCGCGTCCGTCTTCCATGCGTACGCGGTCTCCCACTTTTAAAATAGGTTTGGGCTTTTCGCTTTTGTTGCGCTCGGTGGCCGATTTTTCGGCTTTTTTCTTTTTACGGATCACTTCAACCTTCTTTTTAACCTCTTGCTGAACTTGCTTTTCTTTGGCTTTTTCGGCACGCTTTTGTTTGGTTGAAACCCGTTTGCGTTTCGAGTTTTCAATTTGCACCAATTTGAAAAGCTCAGACATTAATGGTTTTTTCTGCTTGTTTTCAAAATACTTTTCGGCGAGGTCGTTTACTTTTTGTCCCAAGTAAATGAGGCGCTGGTTGCTGTCGTACAATTCTTGATAGCTTTCCAGTTTCTTTTGAATCTTGCTATTGATTTCCTCAAGCTTATCGGCTTCCTCAATCTTTTTCTTTTCGTTGGCTTTTAACGACTGGCCTGTTTTTTCAAGTTTAGAACGTTCTTTTTGAAGCTTCGCAATAGTTCGGTCAAAGCGGACTTTACTGCGTTCAATTTTCTTTTTTGCCCGATTGATTAAACTGTACGGAATTCCGTTTTTCTGAGCTACTTCGAAAGTAAAACTACTTCCGGCCTGACCGATAACCAATTTAAATAAGGGCTCCAAAGTACACTCATCGAACAACATATTGGCGTTGAGCATGTGCGGCATTTCGTTGGCCAATATTTTCAAGTTGGAGTAGTGTGTGGTAATAATACCAAAGGCTTCTCGATGATAAAATTCTTCTAAAAACGTTTCGGCCAAAGCGCCACCCAATTCGGGGTCACTACCGGTACCAAACTCATCGATTAAAAACAGCGTGTTTTTATTGCACTTTTTTAGGAAATAATTCATCTGTTTTAAGCGGTAGCTGTAGGTGCTTAAGTGGTTTTCAATAGATTGGTTGTCGCCAATATCACTCAAAACTCTATCGAACAGACACACTTTGCTACGCTCATGCACAGGGATAAGCATGCCGCTTTGCAGCATGACCTGGAGGAGTCCAACAGTTTTTAGGGTGATACTTTTTCCACCGGCATTGGGACCCGAAATGACGATAATCCGGCTGTCGTTTTCTAGGGTTACCGTTTGTGGAAAGGTTTTTTCGTGCTTTTTTAGGTTGTTTAAATACAACAATGGGTGGTAGGCATCGCGCAAATACATGCTTCGGTCTTCCGAAATTTCAGGAAGAATGGCATCCATCGAT
Source organism: Bacteroidia bacterium (assembly GCA_030430535.1). Classification (GTDB taxonomy): domain Bacteria; phylum Bacteroidota; class Bacteroidia; order Flavobacteriales; family Flavobacteriaceae; genus Flavisericum. Next base: position 22,977 of record JAUIKY010000027.1, on the reverse strand, counting down.
TGGGCGTATTTCGCTTTCGCGGAAATCACATCGATATTGATTAAAAACTCCTGATAGTCTTTTAAAAGTGGTGAAAACGGACGGATAAAATTGGTGACTTCCTTTAAAATCCTAACGATTTCCTCGCTTTCTTCGTATTCTAAATTGTTGAGTTCGCGGGTGTGCTGTATGGTAGCTTCGGGTTCAATATATACAATACTGCCTGTTTTGCTACCGCCCATTATCGAGCCTTTTACTTTACGGCGATACATGGCTTTTACCGCCAAAACGCGTTTGTTATCAACTACGGTTTCACGAATATCGTCCAAATATTCCAGCCCGTGGTACATATTGAGTGCCGTGGCGAAACTAGCGTTTATTTTTCCTTTTACTTTGTTGATGGACTGGCGCAATTCATAAAGTAGTTCGGAAGCGTTGTCCTTAATGTCGCCAAAACGGTCAATAATCGAGTTGATTTTTTCAATGATAACTTTAGTGACTTCAATGTGCGAAGCGAATGCGTATAAATGAGGATAGTATTCTTCAAACTTTTTTAGAAAAGTAACTAACTCATTAACGGTGGCCGACATGGCCGTGATTTTCTTTAAGCCATGAACCTCCAAAAAGGTGTTTTCAATGTTTAAAAGTTTAATTTCTTTTGCAATGGTATCGAAACTGTGGTTGGGTATGCGGTTGTCGTTATAAAAAGACGATACGTAATCGTTGGTTAAATTCAATGAAAAAAGCAGTTGCTCCTTGGTTTTATAGGGTTCGATTTCGAGTGCTTTTTCATTCCCAAGTGGCGTAATGCAATGCTCGCTTACCTGTTGCAAAACGGTGGGAAATTCTAAATCCTGTAATGTTTTTTCGTGAATATTAATCATGGTTTTCTCGTCCTCAACGTACGTAAAGGTTGCAAAGTTAACTAATCTGTCTGATATGATTAGCCTTAAAAAATTTTCTTAATAAACCGTTAATTAACAGCATTGTGCGTTTCTTTAACAAAACAATAACATCCAAGGAGCGGTTTTCTCCATAACTTCAACAAAATCAATCAACAAACAACAGTAAAGTGTTAAGCTCAACCAGAAATGGTTGGGTTTTTTTTCTGGAATTAGCTTATATAATTCCAAATATTCTTGAATTTACTGAGCTGTTTGTAGGTGTGTAAAATCACTCGGTTTACATCTTTTGAAAGGCCAGGGTCTTCGTTGATGGTCTTTTTGGCAAAATGTCTGGCAGCTTGTAGAATATGCTTGTCTTTCACAATATCTGCAATCTTTAGGTTGAGCACACCACTTTGTTGAGTGCCCATAATATCGCCCGGGCCACGGAGCTTTAAATCGACTTCCGCAATTTCAAAGCCATCACTGGTGTTTACCATAGTTTGTAAGCGGGTTTTGCTGTCGTCGCTCAATTTGTGCCCCGTCATTAAAATGCAGTAGCTCTGCTCGGCACCACGACCTACGCGACCGCGCAATTGATGAAGTTGCGACAGCCCAAAGCGTTCGGCACTCTCAATAATCATAACGGAGGCATTTGGTACATTTACGCCCACTTCAATTACGGTAGTGGCTACCATAATCTGGGTTTCGCCCTTAATGAAACGCTGCATTTCGTAATCTTTGTCTTCGGGTTTCATTTTGCCGTGCACAATGGAAATTTGATAATCGGGCATAGGGAAATCCCTCGAAATACTTTCGTAGCCGTCCATTAAATCTTTGTAATCCATCGATTCGCTTTCCTGAATCAACGGATATACAATATAAACTTGTCGCCCTTTGGCTATTTCATCTTTTACAAACCGAAATACATTCAAGCGGTTTTTGTCAAAACGGTGTACCGTTTTTATGGGCTTTCGTCCAGCAGGCAATTCATCAATCACCGAAATATCCAAGTCGCCGTAAACCGACATGGCTAAAGTTCGTGGAATGGGGGTGGCGGTCATCACCAAAATATGAGGTGGGATTTGAGCCCCTCCAACCTCCCCAGAAGGGAGGCTTTTCAATGCTTTCTCAATATAGCTTAAAACATTGTCAATGTCTCCGATGACTTGTTCGTTGGTAAAGCGAATGACTTTAAAGCCGATTTCATTGAGTATTTTGGTTCGTAAATCGTCCGCCTCTTTTTGTTCCATGGTGTTGTGGTAGCCGCCATCAACTTCAATAACTAAGTTTTTTTCAAGGCAAACAAAATCCACGATGAATTCGTCAATAATATGTTGCCTTCTGAATTTAAATCCTAGTTTTTTAGTTTTTAAATGCTCCCATAAAATACGCTCGGCTTCGGTAGTGTTTTTTTTCTTTTCAGCTTGTAAGTCCTTTATTAAATTATAAGTTGATGGTCGTGCGGTCATATATTTTTGGCGTACCGTTTTGGCTTCCTCCCTTTGGGAGGATTGAGGTGGGCTTTGCGGGCCTTTATGCCATAATTTGCTTCTTTGGGCGACTCCAAAACGGTGTTGCTCGTCAATAATTGCGAGTCCTAAATTGTGGAATTTCACCTTGTCTTCGAGTAGGGCATGAGTGCCAACGAGTATCTTTAAATCGCCATTTTCTAAATTTTCATGAATAATTTTTCGTTCTGAAGTTTTAGTTGAACCGGTTAATAGTGAAATACTGATATTTAGAGGTTTGCATAATTCGTGTAAACCGTTATAGTGCTGAACTGACAAAATTTCAGTAGGCGCCATTAAACAGGCTTGAAAACCGTTGTCAAGTGCCATGAGCATTGACATGAACGCTACAATCGTCTTCCCTGAACCCACATCGCCCTGTAAAAGTCGGTTCATTTGTGCTTGGCTGCCTAAATCTGACCGAATTTCCTTCAAAACCCGTTTTTGTGCATTGGTTAAATTAAAGGGTAGATGTTCCTTGAAAAAGGTATTGAAATAGTAGCCTACATTTTCAAAAGGGAGTCCTTTTATTTTGCTTTTGTGCAATCGGTTTTTAATAATCAATTGCAATTGAATGTAAAATAACTCTTCAAATTTTAACCGGAATTGTGCCTTGGCGAGTAGCTCCTGACTTTTCGGAAAATGTACATTGAACAGCGCTTCACTTTTTGAAATTAATTTCAATTCGGTGCGAATCGGTTCCGACAAGGTTTCATAAAACCGTCCGTTGGTTTCAATAAAAATTTGCTGGATTATTTTAATAATTACCCGGTTGGTAATGCCTTTATTGGAAAGTTTTTCGGTTGACGGATACACCGGCTGCATGGCCGAGCGGATGTTTTTTTCATGCTCGTCCAACAATTCCATTTCGGGGTGCGGCATGCTAAATTTACCGTTAAACCAATTGGTCTTTCCGAAGGCCACATAGGGTTTATTCAACTTTAAACTTTCCCTGATCCATTTATGTCCGCGAAACCAAACCAGTTCCATGGTGCCGGTATCGTCCTGAAATGTCGCTACCAAACGTTTTCCCCGCTTTTGGGCCACTTCCTTAAAACTGGTAATTTTACCAATAACCTGAACATCGGCGTTGCTTTGTTGCAGTTGGTTGGTTTTGTAATATCGCGTTCGGTCGATGTATCGATTGGGGAAGAGGTTGATTAAATCCTGATAAGTATGAATGTCGAGCTCCTTGCGCAGTAAATCGGCGCGATTGGGGCCAACCCCTTTTAAATAATCGATGGGCGTTTGAAGGTTAACAGACATGAGGGCGAATTTACGTAATTCAATCAAAATATTTCAAGCCTCGAATTTTCATTTCATGGTGCTAAGATTCAAAAACCGAAACATTTTAGCCAAAAATTCTTTTTCATTGGTTAAATTTGGCCTCTTTAAAGGATAATTAAGTTTATTGACCAATGAGAAAGCTAAACGAATTTATTTGGGAAACACACGGTATTCATGCGGGAACGGAGCAAGACCACGTTAAACATGGCATTGATAAGCTAGAAGACATTATCGATAAGGCCATTGAAGCGGGCAATCCCAGCATTACGTTTATCATTCACTCACCACGATTAACCAACTTTAGGTACATTGCCGAGCGTGATACCAATGTGAAGTTTATCCGAGGAAATCGTTCGTACTTAAATTATCCGAAACGTATTGCCAATCTTCGAAAAAAGTATGCCGGGCGCATTAACATCAAGTACGGTGTTGAGCTGGAATGGATGGGGCCCGATTTAGGCTTGCAATGGAGTCGTTCTAAAATTTTTCAAGCTGAAGATGCCGATTATGTAATCGGTTCAGTGCATTTCGCTCCCGAAGGTTTGCCTTATGATGGCTCGAAGGAAGAGGCTGAAGAACTGCTGAAAATGCGTGGTAGCCTTGAAGCTTATTGGGAAGGCTATTTTGATGAAATGATCCAAATGATTGAATGTTTTGGTGATATGATCCAAATTATCGGTCATATTGATTTGCCAAAACTGAATGTAGATATGCCAGAGACTTTGGTGAATTTTGAAACCAGCGCACATCCGTTGGCCAATAAATTCCGTACGCTTTTGGAGTTGATTGCAGATAGAAATTTATCTCTAGATGTGAACATGGCCGGAAAGTTTAAAGGGGTGGGCGTGTACCCAACCCAAAATATTTTACGTCGTGCCAGAGAGCTCCAAATTCCAGTTTGTGTGGGTACCGATACGCACCATGTGCGCTATTACGGCTTGAATTACAAAGAAAGTTTGGAATATATCCAGGAGGCGGGATACGAAAGCTATGTGAGCTACTCGAAATTGATTCCCGAAAACCGCACCATTTACGACGACCACGAACTAAAAGTAAAATACACCATCTTAAATAAAGGCATTGAGCTGCTCAACCAGAGATTGGACGATACCCACCGAAGAATCATACCCGATTTTTCTTTTGGAGGTTCGTTCACCGAATTTTTAGACCTGTATAAGAATTCTACTGGAATGGGCGAATATAATGCCATTAGAATTAGAAAATGGGGTAAATCCATTACCGTTACCGATGAGGCTCCAAAACGGCCGGAAAGAAAGGTTAACGGACTGTTTTCAGAGCATTTGGATATGCCGGGCGTTATTTCTTCGTTATTCAATACTTTGGCTTCCGAAGGCATCAACGTTGAAACCGCTCGTTTAAAATCCAATCATGATGGAACGGCCGAGGCTTTCCTATCTATCGATAATAAAAATGGAAATATTCAAAGTGCCATCGATTTTATTAACGGGACTGATTCGGGACTGTTTAAAAACCTGACTTACAAAGAAGATGCCCTATTGCCGCAATATAACAACGGCGGTGTCTATTTGCTGGAAATGGACGGCGTACGCTTAAATTTGGGCTTGAGTGAAAAAGTTATTTTAACCAAGCACCACAATGCTCCGGGTGTGTTGTTGATTTTATTGTCGGCCTTAGCTTCAAGAAACATCAATATTAAAGATTTAAGGTTGGGTAAAATGAATGATGTGGGCTATTCGGCCATTGCTATTGATGGCGATAGCAACGTGGTTAGAAACCTGCTCACTAAATTGGGCGATCAATACTACGAGGCCAATTTGATAGAGTTTCATAGTTTCTAGTCGGGAATTTTCTTTTTTGGACTAATCTTTGCTATCTTGAAACGCATGAAACATTTTAGTTTTTTGCTATGCTTTATTGTAACCTGTTCTTGGGGGCAACAAGCTGATTTGGTTGATTTTAAGTCAGCCGATGTAAAGGTCTGGTTTGCTCCCGATTCATCTAAGGTTTTTGGAAAAGTTGTCTACAAATTTGATGTTTTAAAATCGGTAGATTCCATTTTTTTGGATGCGATTAATATGAGGTTTTCTGAGGTTTCTTTGGATGGAAACCCCGTTACGTACGGCAACAATGGAGCGCAAGTTTGGTTTAAAAATCATTTCGAAGCAGGTAAAGATTATCAGCTCAGTTTTGAGTATTCTGCAAAACCTAAAAAAACCTTGTATTTTATCGATTGGGGAATTAAAAACAACGTCACTTCGAGTGATTCCGATGTTAATCGGAATAATATCGAGAAGCAGCAAATATGGACCCAAGGTCAAGGCAAATACACCAGTAATTGGTTGCCATCCGTCGATGATGTGAACGATAAAATCGAATTCGATTTATCCATCAATTTTGAAAAAGGTTACGAGGTCATTTCCAACGGAAAGCTCACTCAAAAAGAGGAAGCTTTTGGGAAAACGGTTTGGCATTTCGACATGAAGCAGCCCATGAGCAGCTATTTGGTGGCTCTGGCGATTGGTAAATACCAAAAAAAGGTCGAATATTCAAAAAGCGGCATCCCGCTGGAAATGTATTATTATCCCGAAGATTCGCTTAAAGTGGAGCCCACTTACCGATACACCAAACAAATGTTCGATTTTTTGGAGGGAGAAATCGGTGTGCCGTACCCTTGGCAAAACTACAAGCAAGTGCCTGTTAAAGACTTTCTTTATGCCGGAATGGAAAACACGAGCAGCACCATTTTTTCAGATGCTTTTGTGGTCGATTCCATTGCATTTGTCGATAAAAACTACGTGAACGTTAATGCGCACGAATTGGCGCACCAATGGTTTGGTAATTTGGTAACCGAAACTTCCGGAACCCACCATTGGCTGCAAGAAGGTTTTGCAACCTATTACGCTTTGTTGGCGGAGCGCGATGTGTTCGGCGACGATTATTACCATTGGCGACTTTACGAATACGCCCAAGAATTGATGGAACAGGATAAAGCGGGAGGTAGTACCTCGTTGTTGGATCCCAAATCGAGCAGTACCACATTCTACAAAAAAGGCGCTTGGGTGTTACATCTACTTCGAGAAAAAGTGGGGGATAAGGCATTTAGAAAAGCGGTAAAAAACTATTTGTTAGAGCATCAATTTAAAAATGTGGAAACAGAAGATTTTATAAGTGAGGTTGAAACGGTTAGTGGGCAGGATTTGGATGGGTTTGTGGAAAAGTGGTTGATTTCAAAAAAGCTGAATTATGATGAAATGGAAGAACGGCTTAAACAGAAATCGAAATATATCGGAGATTATTTAAGTATGAATTGTGAGTTGAATTGCTACAAGTTTATACGAAAATCTGAACATGAAAACCTAAGGATAAAAATGGTCACTCAATCCATGCACCCTCCATATAAAGAACTAAAAAACATTGAAAATTTAAAAGTGCGACAAGCGATAGCCAAGATACATTCTAATTGGTTAAGAGGGTACAAAGAAGATTACGAAACCCTTTTAAATGATAAGTCATACATCACCATTGAAGCCGCCTTGTTCAACCTTTGGAAAAACTTTCCGCAGGAGCGTGCCAAATATTTAAACCAAACCAAGGGCATTATTGGTTTTAACGATAAAAATGTTAGAATCCTATGGCTCACTTTAGCTTTATTGACCGAAAATTTCGAACCCGAAAACAAACCAAAATATTTACAAGAATTAACCGATTACGCAAGTCCAAAATACGGATTTGAAACCCGAATCAATGCTTTGCGATATCTAACACAAATTCAGGCATGCAACGATGAATGCAAAGAACATTTGCAGCAAGCGACAACACATCACAATTGGCAAATGGTAAAGTTTGCGAAGGCATTATTAAATCAAATGGGAAAATAAAAAATTCTGCAATTTTGAGTAAAGTTTGAGAACTTGCTGTATAATTGTTGTCATTTCGAACGCAGAGAGAAATTACATCTATACTGAAAATACGGGATTACTCTTCGTTCATCATTCGGAATGACAGTGCAACTCAAAAAAAATCATGTTGCGTTACTTCTACTTCCTGCGCTCCAAGCGTGCTGGGTCTCTACAAATTAAACAACCCGCCAAATAGGTGATGGAAAGCTCGTAAACGCCATCGGTTCTACCGATTTTCGTTGTGTTGATGTCGTATGAAAACCCAAACCGCAATTGCTCAAATTCCAGACCAACAAAAGCATTCACAGAAGTAAGCAAGTGGCTGTTGCCTTCGTTTTTCGCGGGATTGGTCACGGCCATTACCCCTAACATTAACTTTTCCAATTGTGCGGTAGCACTTAGGTCGAGTCGGTTGTACGGCCCCTGCTGCATGTAATTGGCGGAAATCAACAGGTCATTATAATCGTAATACGGAAATTTATAATTGGCATGTAACGAGTAAAAAATATCCAATGGTACATTGCCATTTTCAACAAACGAAATATTGGGTTTGTTAAGGTGTTTTATGGAGGCGCCGAGCCAAATTTCGCTATCGTTGTAAATGTTCTTTTTATCGAAAACAAAACCAGTTGTAAAATCCAGAAAGTTTATTTTTCTGTTGGCATTCATGGCATAAGGGTCGGAGGTGGAGCCGCTTATTGTTCCTGAATTTATATTGATTTGGTCGGCCAAAACCAAATTGCTAAAATTGAACGATTTTGAGCCGAAACCCACTTCGATGGCTGGCCGAAAATACCAATCGTTGGCCAGTTTTACATGGTAGGCGAAATTAACGTTGCCTTGCAAGTGGTTGTATTTGGTGTTGTTTTCATGCTGGTTTAAAATACTGAAACCAATACCGCCCACATTCTCGACCCAAGTATTATAAAAGGCGTAATCGGTATCGACCCGCAAATCGAGGCTGGGCCATTGCGTGCGGTGTATCAAACCAAAATACGAAGCTTCCTCAAAACCCGAAAATCCTGGATTTAAGGTTTCTGGTACCAAAAAATATTGAGAAAAAACAGGGTCTTGTGCATTGGCTTTAGTAAAAAAGCAACACGCCATAATAAAAATGCTTAGTTTTAATTTCATGTTTGGATTGCTTTATTTGATAGCTACAAATGCGCCTTTTTGGGTAATGGTTTTTCCGTAAAATGTTTGTCCGCTAAAGGTGAAATAATAATTGCCATTTTCGGCTTCGTTGTCGTTCACTTTGCCATTCCAACCTTTTATACTGTCGCCTTTTTCAGAATAGATTAGGCTGCCCCAGGTATCGTAAATATTGAATTCCATGTTGCTCAGAGCAATGGATTCCGGTGCGAAAAAAGCATTCATATTATCATCGTTAGGGGTGAAGGCATTAGGCATAATGAGGCTGTATCCTTTTTCAATAATCAAAGAGCTCTGTTTGGTGTACACGCAGCCAAAAGGATAGGTAACGGTTTGCGTCACCTCATAAATGCCTTCGCTAATGTAGGTGTGGCTGGGGTTTTCTTCGGAAGAAAAACCTCCATCGCCAAAATCCCAAGTTACAGATACATAATCCCCATCAGCTAAATTGGCGAAGGTTATCGGGTCTTCGATGGAATAAAAACCGAAGGAACTATAGGCGCTCGAAGTGATGTTGAAATCGGCATCGCCCAGCTCGGGAATATCTACGTTATAAGAGAAATTGGCCATGCAGCCCAAGCTGTCGGTAACATCAATGGAAACCAAGCCGTTTACAGAAGTACTCATTCGTTCTCCATTGGTGCCGCTCACCGTTCCATTAGACCATTGAATGTTGTATGGCGGCACACCACCAGAAACTTGGGCAATAAACGATTGGCTCACTTCACGGGTTTCACAGTTATAATCTGTTTCGGTGTCCACTTCTAAAGTTATGGGTTCAAAACGGTTGATATTCCAGTTGCCCGAAATTTGACAATTATTGGCATCGGTTACCGTAATGGCGTAATTGCCCGGCGGGATGTTGTTTAAATCTTCGGAAGTTGCCCCGTTAGACCACGAATAGATAAAAGGCAACGAGCCACCCGTAACAATTAAATTGATGCTTCCTGAGTTGGCTTCATCGCAATCTAAAGCGTCGGTGGTATTGGCAGAAAGGGTCAATTCGGCAGGTTCGGTAACGGTAAAGGTTTCGGTTATTTCGCAGGGTGTTCCGTCGGTTATAGAAACAGTATAAGTGCCTGGGCCAATGTTATTGCGCTCCACACCCGCCGTTGGGTCGTCGTCCCAAACTAAATTAACGGGGTCAATACCGCCTTCCAAATTCAAAATGATGCGTCCGTCGTTTTCACCAAAACAGGATACGTTTTCAACCACGGGTGAAATTCTAAAAATAGGGGCTTCGTCAATAACAATTATAGCTTCCTTTTCACAGTTGGTATCGTCGGTAACGGTAATAGTGTATGTGCCTGCCGAGAGATTGGTTTGCGACATGCCCGACCCTAAATTGCTCCAAGCCACTTGGTAGGGAGGGTTGCCTCCCGAAATTTCATTAATGGTAATCGAGGCATTGTTATCGCCATAGCATTCAATTTCGGTGGTGCTGTAATCAATGTCGATTTCATCGGTTTGCGTTAAAATAACTTCTAAAGTATCGGTACAACCCGACCTGTCGGTTACGGTTAAATTGTAAGTTCCGGCAAACAAAGCGGTTAAATTCTGAAAGCTGCTCGTAAAACCGTTCGGCCCCGTCCACGAATAGGAATAATCAAAATTGCCGGGTGATGTTTCAATGGGTCTTCCGCCAGCAACCGAAATGTTGATTTCGCCAGTAGCCTCACCAAAGCAAATAATATCGACTTGATTGACTAAGCTGACATTTAATTCCGAAGGCTCAACAATTGAGAAACTTTGGGTGATAGGTGTACAGTTATTGGCATCGGTTACGGTAACTTCATAAGTTCCAGGTGCCAGATTCGATAGGTCTTCAGAATTTGAAAACGTACTGCCATTTCTTGTCCAATTGTAATTGTACGGCGGTGTGCCTCCCGAAACGTCAATGCCAATAGTACCATCATTAGCACCAAAACAGGAAATGGTTTCAGGGTCGAAATCTATATTACTGAAAATAAGCTCGTCGGGTTCAGTAATGGTGAAGGTTTGCGTGAACGGGCAACCACCATCGTCCAAAATGTTAACGGTATAGTCGCCCGGAGCTAAGTTGGAAATATCTTCATCGGTACTTGAAAATCCGTTTGGTCCACTCCAATTAATTTGATATGGATTTCCGGTTGAAAACGGTACACCGCCACTAATGTCGATTTCCAAAGCACCCGAATTGGCTAAATAACAACTGCTGTTAGTTTGCGTGAAAGTGATGCTGATTGAGGGATTGACGGTAATGGTGACATCAAAAGTGTTGCCTGTGCAGTTCCCTGAAGTGGGCCTGACGGTATAAGTAACGGTTGAAGGCGACGTGGTTGTGTTGGTTAAGGTTTGACTGATACTGCTTTGCGCATTGTTTTCGGCGGAAGCACCAGTAATAGTGCCAGCGGGTGAAATCACTGGGGCTGTCCAAGTATAAGTTGTGCCTGTTGGTGTAATATCACCATTGGAATTGTCGGGTGAAATATTAAAAGCGTTTCCGCTGCAAATGGTTGCCGATTTCGAGCTGATATTCGGCGTTTGATTGATAGTGATTTCAGCGGTGTTTGAAGTGACTTCAGTACAGCCGCCCGATGAAAAGGTAACAACAGCGTAATAGTACACCGTACCAATAGTTGCTGATGGCGGGGTGAAACTAGTGGAGTTTTCCCCAGTAATGGGCGTTCCCGTAGTATTGTCATCCACCGTATTTTCATACCATTGAATCGTTGGTGTGCCCACGCCATTGGCATAAGAAATGGAAAGTGTATTGATGATGGTATCTCCAAAACAATACACCTCTGAAACGGGTTGCGAAGTAATGTTTGGGGCGGCATTAACATTAACTTCGGCCACATCGCTCACTACGCTACACCCGGCACTGGGTTGGGTAATTTCAACATAATAATAAAAGCTGCCAACAGTATCGGTCGGTGGGGTAAAGCTGCTATTGGTTTCCCCAGAAATAACAGAACCGCCCGTATTGCTGTTGGTCGTATTGCTGTACCATTGATAGTTGTAACTGTTACCCAAGCCCCCGGAAACCACAACTTCAAGGTTTTGGGGCGCAATCCCTTGGCAAAGCGTTTGCGTGGCCAAAGGCTGTGAGGTAATTAATGGGTCGTCCACGACTGTGATTTCAGCAACATTGCTGGTAATACCGCTGCAGCCACTTCCGTTTAAGGAAATTTCGAGATAATAATAATAAGTGCCCGAGGTGGTGAAGGTTGGTGGCGTGTAATCTATATTTGTTGCTCCGTTAATGGCCGTGCCACCCGTGTTGTTATTTGTGGTGTTTGAAAACCATTGATACGAAATGGTGCCCGTACCTCCCGAATGGCTTACGCTTAAAGGGTTTGTCAATTCGCCGCCCAAACATAAGTTTTGAGGGCTTGTGGGATTGGTGTCGATTTGTATGCCCTCAACAATTTCTATTTGTGCCACGTTCGAAACGATTTCGTTACAGCCCGCGCCTGCACTAAACGACACGATACAATAATAGTAAGTAATGCCCGCCGGATTGTTGGGTGGTGTGTAGGTTGAATTGGTTTCACCAGAAATAAGCGTGCCTCCCGTATTCGAATTTGCAGTGTTGCTATACCATTGGTAAGTGGGAGTGCCAGGCCCGTTTACGGTAACTGTTAATGGTGTGGTTGGCCCGTTTTCACACACGGATTCCGATTGTGGGTGACTGGTAAATTCGGGCGCTGGATCAACAGTAATAATAAAATTTACTGACGGCCCGTCGCAGCCATTTAACGAAGGGGTAACGGTAAAGGTGACCTCTTCGGAAGTGGTGTTTGAATTAATAATCGTTTGGATGGGAATGGTGTCTGTATTTCCGGAAGCGATAAATCCGGTAATACCCGTTGGCGCTGATGCCGTCCATGAAAAAGTAGTGCCAGCGAGGTCGGCGGTTAAGTTAATTTCAGCCGTATCGGTGCCCGAACAAATAGTTTGGGTCAAATTGGTATTCGTAATAGTTGGAACGGGGTTTACCGTAAACGATTCGGTTTCCGTAGTCGTGCCACAGCTGGTGGTGACGCTAAATGAAATTTGATAGGTTCCGGGCGTGGCATAGTTTATAGTACCCGGATCCAGCGCATTGGATGACGCCGGACTTCCTCCTGTAAAAGTCCAACTATATGTTGGTGTTTCGGTACTTGGCGCGCATAAATCAACCGTGGCCGAAGGTGAAATAGTGGTCGTTCCGCAACCATCAGGAATGGTAGATAATTGTACCGTGGGCGGTTGTTTCACTTCTATGTTTTGGATTGTGCTGTCGCTTCCACAGGAATTAGTGACCGTTTGGGTAATGGTGTAAGTTCCAGCTGTAGTAAAGCTAAATGCAGGAGCAGCTGAGTTTTCATCCGTTCCGTTGGTAAAGTCCCACTGTGCGGGTGTGGTTCCGCAAAACCCAGAAGTATAATTTACTTCCCATAAATATTGCTCGTTTCCACAACTATTGCTTAAATCGATGGTGTTGGTGGTTTGCACGGCAAGTGGGGTACAGCCGTTGTTATTGTTTATGGTAAAGCCTGCTGCCAGCGGGCTTTCAATACAAATGGTTTTGGTGATGGTATCGGTAATACCACAAGAATTTTGGGCGTATAAGGATACCGTGTAAGTTCCTGGAGTGGTGTAGGTGTGTATAGGATTTCTATCGTTTGAAGTGTTTCCGTCGCCGAAATCCCAAAAGTAGCCATCGTTAACGCTGCAATTATTACTGTAACCGTCTAAAGAGGTGTTGTTGAACTGCACAGCCGTATTGACACAGCTTGTGGGAGGGTCTTCAAAATCCACCTCGGGTTTTCTCAAAATAATGATTGGCCCAGCCGTTAAATTGGTTTGCCCGCAAGAAGTAGTAATATATAGAAATACAGTGTAGCTATTTGGGCAGCTGGTTTCGGTATAGGTGTGCGAAATAGGGAAATCTTGGGAATTTATAGGGTCGGCCGCGTTGTAATAGGTCGAGGCTTCCAATTGCCCCTGGGTGTAATTTATGGTGGTGCCATCTCCATAATCTACAAAATATTCGGTGTCTGGTGGGTTGGTGCCCCAATTTCCGATAGCAAATTCAATGGGGTTTACCGGGGTACATAAATTTACCGTGTTACCGGGATTGACAATGGCTCCCGTCGGGTTGCTTGAGTTTTTTATTAAATAAGTTACCGTGTTGTCGCAATTGGCGCCGCGTCCGGTAATATCCATATTGAAGGAGCCCAATTGTGTGTAGGTGTGTGTGGCTGGAAACGTAACATTGGTTTCAACTGGGCTGCCATCTCCCCAGTCCACATCATAAGAATTGATGCAAGCTGCAGAAACATTGTCAATATCCACGTTAATGGTGTAAGTGGGGTCGGTGGTGTTGTTTCCACAGTTATTGAACATATCGAAGGGCTGGTCCAAATCGGTAAACTCCATTCTCGGTTTTTGCTGAACGGGAACCGCTTTGGTAATAGAGTTGGTGCAACCGTTGGCATCGGTTACGGTCAGTCTTACATTTACGTTTTGGCTGCCACAACCCAACGAAGTAAATCTGTGCGTGGGGTTGGTGGCTGTACTGGTGCTGCCATCATCAAAAAATGTCCAATTGTATGTAAAGGGGGCATTTCCGCTAACGTTTGATGTAAAATTTATAGGAGTTCCCGAGCAGGCTCCACTGTTGTTAAAATCAAAATCAACGTTAGGCTGTCCCACGGTAATCGTTGCTGTTCCATTGGCGGTAGCTAAATCCGAGCTATCAGAAATAGAAACCAATTGGTATTCAAATGTTCCCACCGTATTGGTGCTGACGTTGATGGAGACACTGTTGTTGCCCGCTGGGGTGCTGATGGTTAAATCGCTACCGCCATTAATTTTATAAGTAAACGTATAGGGGGGATTTCCGCCGGTTCCAGTAAAGGTTATTTGTGGTTCCGTATCATTCAAGCAAACGGCCGTTGTGCCAGATATGGAGGCAGAAGGCGGTAAATAATTGTTTTTTGAAACGGTGACGGACTTAGTTTTTATGATTTCAATGTTATTCCAAGAGAAAATAGAAATTGTAACAATTGAAAACAGCAAAGCTGAAAGAAAAGTAGTCTTGCCCATGCAAAAGAAATATGGTTAATAGCTAAGACTAAAATAAATATTCTTTTTAAAGGCGTATTGTGATATGTCAATTAATGGTTAAACGGAACGAAAATACCGTGTAATGGTCATTGGCTAAGTCAGTTGACTCAAGTTGTAAGTATTTGTGTTGAAATTCATAAGAATATAATATATTTAAGGTATAACTAAATACGTTTTACCCAATTTTAATGAAAGCATTGGTAATTTCCGGAGGAGGTAGTAAAGGCGCTTACGCAGGGGGCGTTGCTCAATATTTAATACAGGAAGAAGGTAGGGATTACGATATGTTTTTGGGCACTTCTACAGGAAGTTTGCTCGTTCCGCATTTGGCAGCTGGTAAGATTGATAAAATCCACCAAGTTTTTACCAATGTCAACCAAAGTAATATTTTCAGCGTCAATCCGTTCGTAATAAGAAAAAAGGGAAACAGGGAATTCGTTTCCATCGATTTTCTAAACTCGCTTTGGCAGTTTATAAAAATGAAACGTACGTTCGGTGAAAGTAAGGCGTTGCGAAAATATATCAGAAAACATTTTACCTATGAGGAATTCAATTTGATTAGAGAAACTAAAGAAGATGTAGTAGTAACCGTTTCTAACCTTTCAAAAAATGGGGTGGAATATAAATCGATAAAAGATTTTGAATACGAAGAGTTTTGCGATTGGATTTGGATTTCGTGCAATTATATTCCGTTCATGTCTTTGGTCACCAAAAATGGCTTTGAATATGCCGATGGCGGATTGGGGTGCGTAGTGCCCATTCGCGAGGCTATTTTAAGAGGGGCTACCGAGGTTGATGCGGTTATTCTGGAGTCTGAAAATATGGCCTACAATAAGGTGTTGGGTAAAAATCCATATTCGTTAATGATCAATCTGTTTGGGCATTTGTTGGATCAGGTGGAGCGCAGTGATATTATTATTGGCAAACTGGCCGCAAAAAACAATAATGTAGATTTAAATCTTTATTATACTCCTGCAAAACTGACGGAGAACTCATTGATCTTTAATAAAAAATTAATGACCGAGTGGTGGCAGCAAGGGTATTTTAACGCTAAGAAAAAGTGTCAAGAGGCGCGCTCGAACGAATTACGGATGGGGTAGAAACTACCAAAGTTCGCTCACTTCTTCCTTTACAAAAGAAAGTGCAGCTTCACTAGGTGAACGGCGTTCCATCATTTCGGTTAAGACCACCTCACGGAGTTTGTTGGCCGTGTCGGTTTTTTCGAGCATACCGGCTTTTCTTATCAGTTGAATGGTCGCATTTTTTGCGGTGGCAATAATGTTCCAACATTTATCACTAATGTAAATTTGTTGTGATAAATTGTGTTCAAACTCCTGTTCAATATTTTGTATCAGAAGAGCTTCGTAATCTTCTTTGTTTGAAGATGTTGGATGAACTCTTATAAGTAGTTTTGAAGGCGATATACGTTCCAGAAAAAGTGCCATGCGTTCGTAGGCTTGTAACCGTAAAGGCATAGCGTTAACTTGCAAATCTTTCTTTAATAAAAATCGTCTGCGGCCATCTTCGTTTTTGGTGTGTTCCCTAAAAAAATAATAGGCGATTACTCCAGTAATTAATGTGGGTATAGCGTATAAAAATAAATCTATAATTCGGCTGACTTCCATAACAGGTTAAGTGTTTTTTGGTGGTGTTTCATTTGGTTTTCCTCCCAAATATAAACAATCTTTTAAATTTTGCATGCCTTTGAACGGTACTGGTGTTTTCTCGTACATGTATGTTCTTTGCAGTTCTTTTGAAAGGTTGTGGTCATCTACATTCATCTCTATATCCCGCATGGTAAACTGGCATGGGTGCTCGTAGCCTGCAGCATGAGTAATTTCTATAAACTCCTTCCTGAACGTTCTGAAGTATTGGGCCAAACGCGCCGACTTTAAAGTGGGGTCGATGCCATTTTGCAACCACTTGCTTTGTGTGGCCACACCACTTGGGCAACGATTGGTATGGCAAATCTGCGCCTGAATGCAACCAATGCTCATCATGGCTTCACGGGCTACATTTATGCAGTCGGCTCCCATAGCAAACGCCATGGCCGCTTTACCCGGAAACCCAAGTTTGCCACTGCCAATAAAAACAATGCGTTCGGTTAATGCGTGATTTTGGAACAGTTTATAAAGGTCGCTAAATCCGTATACCCAGGGCAAGGAAACGTGGTCGGCAAAACTGGGCGGGGCGGCTCCCGTACCGCCTTCACCGCCATCAACGGTAATAAAATCGGGTCCTTTTCCTGTTTTTAGCATGATTTGAGCCAGTTCTTCCCATTGTTCCAGTTTTCCAATGGCGGCTTTTATGCCTACTGGCAGTCCTGTGGCTTTGGCGATGTCTTCAATAAAATCGACCATTTCCGGCACATTCGAAAATGCTGAATGATTGGGTGGCGATAGTACATCCTTGCCCACTTCAACACCTCTAATTTTTGCAATTTCATAGGATATTTTTGCGCCGGGCAAAACACCACCCTTGCCGGGTTTGGCGCCTTGCGATAGCTTGACTTCAATGGCACGGATAAAAGGGTTTTCTTCAACGAGTTTAATCATTTTTTTCATGGAAAAATTTCCGTTTTCGTCGCGTACTCCAAAATAGCCGGTGCCAAAATGAAAAATAACATCGCCGCCGTTGCAATGGTAGGGAGATAGTCCCCCTTCACCTGTATTATGGTAAGCTCCTGCCATTTTAACGCCTTTGTTCAGTGACTCTATGGCTTTAGCCGATAGCGACCCAAAACTCATGGCCGAAACGTTAATTACCGATGCGGGGCGGTAGGGCCTTTTTCGTTTGTTGAATTCGCCCATGACTTTTGCGCAGGGCAAAAAGGTTTTATCAATATGGTTGGGGTGTTCTTCCGAAATTTTAAAGGGCATCATGGCATTGTTTATAAAAATGTGCTGATGCTCGTAAATATCGCGGTCGGTACCAAAACCTTCGTAGTTGTTTTCCTTTTTGGCTGAAGCATAAATCCAGCCCCGTTCAATACGGTTAAACGGCAGTTCTTCGCGGTTGTTGGCTACAAAGTACTGGCGCATTTCAGGGCCAATGCTTTCGAGAAGATAGCGCAAGTGCCCCACAATGGGAAAATTGTGGCTAATGGTGTGCTTTTTCTGGATAAAAACATCTCTAATGGCCACCAAAGCCAAAGCAATAAGAATCCACACCCACCATGATATTTCAGAAATAAATTGAAAAAGAGTATTCATAGTTATTGAAGTACGATCAAGTTTGATTTGAAAAGTAAAGATATTTAAATTTTATTGTTATTGATGTTTTGAACGTATATCTTTACATTATGCGCAAAAGACACAAAGTAGCCTCTGTTTTATTGGTTTTAGCCTTAGTTGGTATTGTAGGGGTATTGGTAGCCGATTGGCAGGTTGAGAAAAAGATTGAAAAGGCCTTAAGTCAATTACCTCCTCATATTAAATTAAGTTATTCCGACTTAGATGTTAATGTTATATTAGGTAATATGGCGTTAAAATCATCGAAATGGGAAATATTTGGAAAAACTACCGGCGAGTTGATTGCGCAAGGCCACATTGAAAGCATTTCGATTGAAGGCCTCAGTTATTGGGATTGCCTTTTTAATGATAAGATTTCAATTGAAACGCTGTTGATTCATAATCCCGTCGCGAAATACATTAAAAACGACAAGGTAAATCAGGCTGATTTCAAGCAGGAGATGCTCGGTGAAACTACTCAGAATATTAAAGTGGAGCAAATTCTGATTAAAAAAGCCGATGTTTTGGTAGTTAAAAGAGCAAACGATTCGTTGGTTTTTAGTTCGCCGGACTTCAATTTGAAGGTTGATGCTTTAAAACTCAACCAAAATGAAAATAACCCATTGGAGTTTGATGATTTTTCATTGCAATCCAGACATCTAAAATATGCCTTAAATGATTACGATGATTTGTTGGTGGATTCATTATCCATTACAAACACATCTTCATTTTTTACTGAAGTAAGTATAAAAACCAAGTTTGGTAAAGAAGAGTTAAGCCGCATAATCGATAAAGAGCGAGACCATTTCAATGTTAATTTTAAATCCGTGGAATTTTTTGGTCAGGAGTTGAATTTTTTAAAGTCATCACCTTTTAGCTTAAAGAGTGAACGGGTTCAAATTAACGCACCCAATTTTGAAATTTACAGGGATAAATTGGTAGCGGACGATTTAAAGCCTAAGCTTTTGTATAGTGAAATGCTTAGAAATTTAAATTTCGATTTGGCCATCGATACACTAAAAATCAACCAAGGAGCAATCATTTATTCCGAAAAGGTAAAAACAGGAAATGGAGCTGGGGAGATAAACTTCAAAAATTTTAATGCCAGCATTGCTCATTTAGGAAATACCTTTAATTCAAGTACGGAAACCCAAATAAAGGTCGATACCGATTTTATGGAAGACAGTCCGTTGGAAGTCCATTGGAGTTTTAAAGTCCAAGACACCACAGGTCAATTTATCTTTAAGGCCGATTTAGGTCATATAACCGCTGCTAGTATGAATAGCTTTAGTGCCCCTAATTTGAATACCCGTTTTGAAGGAGAGCTATACCAAACCTTTTTTACCATTGATGGAAATCCCACGTTTTCTAATATAGATTTAAAAATAAAGTACGATAATTTTAAAGTGTCCATGCTCAAGGAAAATGGCAGGGAGAAGAATAAATTTTTATCGGGTTTGATCAATTGGTTCATTTCAAACGATAGTAACAAAAACGAGGATGGTTACAGGTATGGCCATGCCGAACAGGTGGAACGCGACCAAACCAAATCAGTATTCAACTTTATATGGCTTAGTATAAGAAGCGGACTGCGTTCGGCGATTGCCAACGATGGCGAAAAGGAAAATTAAAGACTTCATTAAAATCAAAAGGTCACTTGTCGTAATTGTTTATAATTATTAATAAATCTGTCGTTGTAAACGGACAGCAATGGTTAATTTTAGCCTTTAAAAATAAAATTGATTTTGGAGAAGTATTTAAGCCAGTTGAACGATGCACAGTTAGAGCCCACCATACAAATTGACGGCCCCATGATAGTAATTGCGGGAGCAGGATCGGGAAAAACCCGCGTGCTCACGTACCGTATTGCCTATATGATGAGTAAGGGCATAGATCCTTTTAATATTTTGTCGCTTACCTTTACCAATAAGGCGGCGCGCGAAATGAAAGAGCGTATTTCGCAAATTGTCGGTGCCAGCGAAGCCAAAAACCTTTGGATGGGCACTTTCCACTCGGTATTTGCAAAAATATTGCGCATCGAGGCCGATAAATTGGGCTATCCCAGTAATTTCACGATTTATGATACCCAAGATTCCGATAGGTTGATTCGTGATATTATCAAAGAAATGAACCTCGATAAGGACGTCTACAAATACAAGCAGATCCGTTCCAGAATATCATCGTACAAAAACAGTTTGATTACCGTTAGGGCGTATTTTCAAAATCAGGAACTCATTGAGGCCGATACCATGGCACGGCGTCCACGAATGGGCGATATTTACAAAGAGTATGTAGAGCGTTGTTTTAAGGCCGGAGCGATGGATTTTGACGATTTGCTTTTGAAAACCAACGAGTTGTTGACTCGCTTCCCCGATGTGTTGATGAAATACCAAAACCGTTTTAGGTATATTTTGGTTGATGAGTACCAAGATACCAACCATTCGCAGTATTTAATTGTACGGGCGCTTTCCGATAAATTTCAAAATATCTGTGTGGTGGGCGACGATGCCCAGAGTATTTATGCGTTCCGTGGCGCGAACATCAATAATATCTTGAATTTCCAAAAAGATTATGACGATGTAAAAGTGTTTCGATTGGAGCAAAACTACCGCTCTACCAAAAACATTGTAAATGCGGCCAATTCCATTATCGATAAAAACCAAACTAAGCTTGAAAAAGTGGTTTGGACGGCCAATGACGATGGACCGAAAATAAAAGTAAACCGTTCGTTAACCGATGCCGATGAAGGCCGATATGTGGCCAGTACCATTTTCGATAATAAAATGAACCATCAGCTCAAAAACAGCGATTTTGCCATTCTGTACCGTACCAATGCGCAGTCGCGTTCCATTGAAGATGCGTTGAGAAAACGCGATATTCCGTATAGAATTTATGGCGGACTCTCATTTTATCAACGAAAGGAAATCAAGGATGTACTATCGTATTTGCGCTTGATTATCAATCCGGCCGATGAGGAAGCGCTTAAACGTGTTATCAATTTTCCGCCACGGGGTATCGGCCAAACGACGATTGACCGATTGATTGTCGCTGCCAATGGTTATAAACGAAGCATTTTTGAAGTGATGAAAAATATCGATAAAACCGATATTAAGGTCAATTCAGGCATAAAAAACAAGCTTCAAAATTTTGTAACGCTAATTGAAAGTTACCAAGTGCTGAACCAAACCGCTGATGTTTTTGAGCTCGCCGAGCATGTTACCCGAACCAGCGGATTGATAAAGGAATTCAATAAGGATGGTACGCCGGAAGGTGTGACTCGAATGGAAAACATCGAGGAACTCTTGAACGGTATGAAGGATTTTGTGGAAGGCCAAAAAGAATTGGCCGATGCCACGGGCTCGTTAGCCGAATTTCTGGAAGATGTGGCTTTGGCAACCGATTTGGACAATGAAAAAGAAGACGCCGACCAAGTGGCGTTGATGACCATACACTTGGCCAAAGGTCTGGAATTTCCGTATGTGTATATTGTAGGATTGGAGGAAGATTTGTTCCCGAGTGCTATGAGCATGAACACGCGTAGTGAGTTGGAGGAGGAGCGTAGGTTGTTTTATGTGGCCTTAACGCGTGCCGAAAAACAGGCGTATTTAACCTATGCTTTGTCGCGCTACCGTTGGGGAAAATTGGTCGATTCTGAACCCAGCCGTTTTATTGAGGAAATCGATGAGCAGTATCTCGATATTGTGACGCCCATTGAAGAACGCCGTTTCAATCCGATGCTGGATGCTGATATTTTTGGCGATGCGCCCGAGCAAACCCGTAGGCCAGACCAAAATAAAGTACGCTATAAGCCTGCCAAACAGCCCGTTTTTAAGAAAGGCAAAACAAAAAGCGAACCCGAAAAATTCCAAGCGTCGCAGCCTAAAAACCTAAAGCCTGTCGCGCAAGCCAATGGAAACAGCCAACAAAGCACCAATTTATTCGATGGTAAATTGGCCGTGGGCAATATGGTTAAACATATTCGATTTGGTACCGGGGAAGTCTTAAAAATAGAAGGTGCCGGTGCCGATACCAAGGCCGAAATTAAATTTCAGCATGGCGGTGTTAAAAAGCTATTGTTGCGTTTTGCAAAGTTGGAGGTTGTAGGGTAGTTGGAAGTAGGAAGCTTGAAGCTTTGAGTAAGTGTAGAGAATAAACAAACAAACGCCCTTAAAAGGGCGTTTTTGTATCCTGTTTTTATAAAATCATAGGGTTGTGCAACGGTTACCAGTGTTGTACACAGTTTTTTAATATTCTTCTTCCATAGTTTTGTCAATCCAATCTATGAAATTTTCCCATTTGTAATTCGGGTCAGTTTCAATTCCGTTTGAGTTATGGTCAAAAATTACAACAGGAAATTCACTTTCAGAACTCCGATTGTCAAAACACCAAAAAACTCCATTATCTTGTCTAAAAGGCGTTAAGTATTCAGGGAATTCTAATTCAGCGTAATCTTTTAAAACTTCTTCTAAATTCATGTAAGGTTCAAGTTCCTTATTCGCAAAACCAAATCCCTCAAATGCGAAATCTCCAATCGGAACTTCTTTGCAGTATTTGAGTTGAAACTCAACAAATGATTTTGGAAACATACAATTATATTTTTCAATTAATTCATTCAAGTCCGTTTCATTCGGTTCAGGACAGTTCGATGGGAACGCTGGTTCTCGGTCAGAATATTTTGCTTTTATATCTTCAAATGTCATTTTTGGTCAAATTGTTTACAACGTGTTTGTGTATGATTTCGTTGCGTGTTTCAGCAACTAATTTAGCAAATACAAACCGAATAGAAAATCCGCGAGGATTTTCGTAAGTAGGCGAGTACTAGCAATGAATTATACACGTTGTGCCTGTTGCACAAGACTCAAATATAGTTTAAAATTTTCAGATTTGCCTGAAAGTTCTTATTTTTAGGGATGCAAGGCAAAAAGAACTACCAGGAGAAACTGTTCAGCAGTTTCCA
>JAUIKY010000026.1 GCA_030430535.1 Bacteroidia bacterium | reverse complement strand
CCCATATAACCAACCAAAATTTAGCCGTTAAAATGATGGTATAAAAACAAACGCCCTTAAAAAGGGCGCTTCTGTTTAAAGTTTTTACGAAATTATGGACTTGTGCAACGGTTACCGTTGTTGTGCAACGTTTTTTTAAAATGTATAATTGTCAAATGGATTAGTGTCATTTTTTAAAATATTCCAATCAAAATTTTTCACTTCAGACTCATTCCAACTTGTAGGAAGCTTTATCGAGAAAACACTAGTTTCTACTGAAATGTATCCATTTTCATCACTCGAATGCATTTCAGTTATTTGATAAGGAGAGAAAATATGATGTGCAAACTGAGAGGCAAGTAATACATATAATCCCGCCATACAATTTATTAAGTTTTCAAGTGATGCCATATGAAAATTTGCATTTCGATTATGCTTTACATTATTGTAGTTTTGATACCAAGATAGAGGAGTAAATGTATCAGTATTCCATTCATTGAATGGTATAATTATTAATGGATTTGGAGACCATACATTTAGTCTAACTTGATATTCATTTAGTTTAGATGCTTTATTAATTTTAAAATAATCGGTAATATTTAGGTTTCCTCTACTTGTATAGTTATTATCTTCTAATATTCCTTTACAATTTGATTCAAATTCAGTACACGTTCTTAAAATTAACTCATAAATTCTATGGGAAAATGTTGTTTTATTATTTTCGTTTAACTCGATATAGTCGAACAATTTTTTAAAATCACTTTCTAATATATGATAAGCATGAACAAGTTGAGACCTTTCTGCACAATATCTAGGATCAACAAGATGATCGTGTCCAAAATTATCTGAATCTACACTTGATGGTCTTAATATTCTTTTATAGGGTTTCATTTTAGTTGATTTGTCATAATGTTGCACAACAATTGGCTAAACACAATTGTGTTTAGCCAAATTATATTTATTCCGATAAATATAAAAAATATTCTTACAAGAAAAGAAAGTGGCTGAAATTTAACTCAACTCCATATTGGTATTCAGCTCGTCAATATAGCCCAGTAGTTCATCTTTGCCTATGTCTTTTGAGGATGAAGTGATAAAATAATTGGGCATGGCTTCCCAAAATTCCAATAGGATGTTTCTGTAGTCTTCTACGTGTCGGGTAATGGCACCGGGTTTCAGTTTGTCGGCTTTAGTGAAAATAATGGAAAACGGAATGCCGTTTTCGCCAAGCCACTGCATAAACTCCAAATCGATGTTTTGGGGTTTGTGCCTAATATCCACCAAAACAAAGGCGGTAACCAATTGCTCGCGAAAACTAAAATATTGGGTGATGAATTTTTGAAAGGTCTTTTTCGAACTTTTTGAAACACGGGCATAGCCATAACCGGGCAAATCGACCAAATGCCAGTTTTTATTGATCAAAAAGTGGTTAATGAGTTGTGTTTTTCCGGGTTTTCCAGAGGTTTTGGCTAAGCTTTTTCGGCCGGTAAGCATGTTGATCAACGACGATTTGCCTACGTTACTGCGCCCAATAAAGGCATATTCGGGCAACCGGCTGTTGGGGCATTTCGCCACATCGGAATTACTAACAACAAATTCGGCTGTTTTTATTTGCATGGTTATTTTTCATTCCCGTGAAAACGGGAATCTTTTTGTTTTGTAAACTATGGGCTTAAAATCCTTTTTTCTGCAACCAAGCATCCATAATTTGGTTGAATTCATCGGGGTGCTCCATCATGGCGGCGTGCCCACATTTATCAATCCAAAACAGTTCAGAATTCGGTAATAGCTGGTTGAATTCTTCAGCAACTTCAGGCGGTGTAACATTGTCGTTCTTCCCCCAGATAATGCAAGTAGGAGTGTTCATATTGGGTAAATCCTTTGCCATATTGTGCCGTATCGCGCTTTTGGCTATAGCCAAGGTTTTTACAAGCTTGTTGCGGTCGTTTACGGTTTCGTATACTTCATCAACTATTTCTTTAGTGGCTACTTTGGGGTCATAAAACACATCCTGCGCTTTCTTTTTAATAACTTCGTAATCACTGCGTTTGGTGTAGCCGCTACCCATAGCACTTTCGTAAAGACCTGAGCTTCCGGTAATGATAAGGGCTTTTACGCTTTCGGGGAACATTTTGGTATGGTACAGCCCAATGTGTCCGCCCAAGGAATTTCCTAGTAAAATAACCTCTTTATAACCCTTAAACTCGATAAAATCGTGTAGATATTTAGCAAAACTCTTAACGTTAGTTTTTAACAGAGACATGCTGTAAATGGGTAGCTCCGGAATCAGGATTTTATAGCCTTTCGCACTGAAAAAATCGGTTACCGAATCAAAGTTGCTCAAGCCTCCCATTAAGCCGTGTAGTACAATTATTGGCGTGCCTTCGCCTGCTTCAATGTAGTTGTAGTTCTTCTCTTTTTTTAATCGATGCGCCATTAATAGTGTCAGTCATTCGTTAAAAACAAATATAGTTATTTCATTCAAAAATCCACCATTTTAATTTTTTTCCCGAGAAATTGTTTTTAAAGTATGGGTTTCGCTTTTCAGAAGAGATGTTAACAACGGGCATTTGTTTTTTGGGACGGTTTAGAACTCAGGACAATAAACGTGTGCGCTGCGTTTTGGTTGAGGCGATTTCGATAAAATACGGTTTTGGTCGAAAATTTATCAACAAAGTGGTAATATGTGGTAAGATGTGGTAAATTTTTCAATATATTTGAAACTTAAACGTTTAATATTCAGCGCGCCGCTTTTGGACTTAATTACAGGAACATACGATTGCAAGGTGGATGCAAAAGGCCGATTAATGATGCCAGCATCCATCAAAAAACAGCTTTCTGCCGTGTTGCAGGATGGTTTTGTGCTGCGCCGATCGGTGTTTCAAAAATGTCTGGAGCTATATCCCATGAGCGAATGGCAAGCGCTTATGCAGAAGATGAATAAGCTGAATAAGTTCAAAAAGAAGAATAACGATTTCATTAGAAGATTTACGGCTGGAGCGAAAATTGTTGAAGTGGATGTGAATGGCAGGTTGTTAATCCCGAAGGATTTAACAGTGTTTGCCAATATTTCGAAAAATATTGTGGTGGCTTCAGCTATCAATATTATCGAAATATGGGATAAGGATTTGTACGAGCAGGCCATTGATGATGCAGCGGTAGATTTCGCCGATTTGGCCGAGGAGGTAATGGGACAAGATGACGACGATTATGGAATATCATAACCCTGTGCTTTTAAAGGAAACCGTTGATGGGTTGAATATCGATCCCGATGGGGTTTATGTAGATGTGACTTTTGGCGGAGGAGGCCATAGTAAAGAAATATTAAGCAGGCTTGGTGAAAACGGACGGCTGTTCGCTTTTGATCAGGATCAAGACGCTCTTAAAAATGCAATTGACGACCCGCGCTTTACGCTGATTAATGAAAACTTTAGATACGTGAAACGTTTTTTGAGATTTCACGGTGTGAAAGAAGTGGATGGGGTGTTGGCCGATTTTGGTGTATCGTCACATCAATTTGATGTCGCTGAACGCGGATTTTCAACGCGGTTTGATGCCGATTTGGATATGCGTATGAACCAGCAAAATAAATTGTCGGCGTTCCACGTGATTAATGAATATGATGAGGAGCAATTAAAACAAGTGTTGTTGCAATACGGCGAATTGCGTGCCGCGCCAGCTATGGCAAGATTGATTGTGAGTGAGAGAAAGGCGGAGCCAATTGTGACAAGCGGACAATTAAAAGCGGTGCTAAAGCGGTTTTTGTCGCCGAAACATGAAAATAAAATTTTAGCTCAAATCTATCAGGCGATACGTATTGAGGTGAATCAGGAAATTGAGGTGTTAAAGGAGTTTTTGCTGCAAACGCCAGAGGTTTTAAAGCAAGGTGGGCGACTCAGTTTTATATCGTATCACTCGTTGGAAGACCGCTTGGTGAAGCGCTTTGTTAGAAATGGGTTGTTTGAGGGAGAACCCGAGCGCGATATGTTCGGTCGATTTGAGGTGCCGTTAAAAAAGGTGGGCGGACTAATCGTGCCGACAAAGGAAGAAATTAAAATGAACAATAGGGCAAGAAGTGCAAAACTTCGTGTAGCCGAAAAATTATAGCACCCATGACTCCTTCCCTTTCTTAAGGGAAGGTGGATTTAAACTCCGGCGAGTTTAAATTCGGAAGGGTTAAAAATCAGTGAATTAATTCTTTCCTTTTTAGGGAAGAGGTCTCAAAGAGACGGAAAGAGAATGAAAAAAAGCATTTACAGCATATTAAAAGGGACGTTTTTGGTCAGTGATGATGCGTTTAGAAACTGGCGGTTTATCTTGTTCATTTCGGGGTTGGCCATAATCATGATTGCCAGTTCGCACAGTGCCGACCAAAAAGTGTACGAAATCGCAAGGCTGAAAAATGAAGTAAAGGAAATGCGGTCGGCCTTTGTTGATGGCCGTTCAAAACTCATGCGGTTAAAAATGGAATCGCATGTAGTTCGGGTAATGAAAGAAAAAGGGTTGGCGACCTCGGTAATTCCGCCAAAAAAGATAAAGGTAAAATCACAAAACTGATAAAGCAGCTTGGCAGTAAACGAGAAAAACATATTGAACCGTTTGTATTTTATCGCCGGATGTATGTTCGTCTTCGGGCTGGCTGTGGTGTTTAAATTATTGAGCATTCAGTTGGTGCAAGGCGATAAATACCGGGCATTGGCTACCGAACGCGTAGTGAAGGATGTGGTAATTCCTGCCAATCGTGGCAATGTGTATTCCGTTAACGGAAACTTATTGGCTACCTCCATTCCTAAATATGACATCCGATTTGATGCCTTAACACCAACGGCTTCAACTTTTGAAAAATATGTAAAGCCCCTTGCCGATTCACTTTCTAAATATTCTGGGAAATCGGCCAGTAGCTATGAAAAAGCTTTGCGAAGGGCACGAGCCAATAAAAACCGCTACTATTTGCTGGCCAGAAATATTGGCTATTCCGATTATATCCGATTGAGGAATTTTCCAATGCTTCATTTGGGCGCGTTTAAAGGAGGCTTGATTGTGGAGCAAAAAACAAAACGCGAGCACCCCATGGGGGCTATTGCGCAGCGTTCCATTGGTTACGAGCGCTTTGATGATCAAGGTAATGTTACCCGTGCGGGTATTGATGGGGCTTTCGGGGCGAAATATTTGCGTGGCGTTAACGGGCAGCGCAAAAAGCAAAAAATAGGCAAAGGCCAGTGGAAGCCATTGAGCGATGCCAACGAAATTGAGCCCCAAGATGGCTACGACGTTTATACCACTATCGATGTGAATATTCAGGATATTGCGCATCACGCTTTGTTGCGTCAGCTGGAAGAGTACGAGGCCGACCACGGTTGTGTAGTGGTGATGGAAACCAAAACAGGTGAAATCCGGGCCATTTCCAATTTAGGAAGAAATGAAGACGGTCATTATTACGAGCGATTGAACTATGCCGTGGGTGAATCGCATGAGCCGGGTTCCACCTTTAAAGTGATGGCTTTAATGGCGGCTTTGGAAGATAAAGTAGTCGATACCTCCATGGTTATCGATACGGGTTTGGGGTACAAACAATTCTACGGAAGGGGTATTTATGATACGCATGGCCACGGAAAAATTTCGGTAGCAAGAACGTTGGAGGTGTCTTCAAATATCGGTTTGGCAACAATTATTGATGAAGGGTATTCTAAAAACCCCAAAAAATTCATCAGTCATTTGAAAGATTGGCATCTCGATGAGCCGTTAGGCTTGCCAATTATTGGTGAGGGAAATCCGGTAATTCCAGAACCAGGCGATAAAATTTGGAGTAAAAACGCCTTGCCGTCCATGGCATACGGTTACAACCTAAAGTTAACCCCGTTACAAACATTAACGTTTTATAACGCCATAGCCAACAATGGAATTTGGGTGAAACCGAAGTTCATTAAAGAGGTGAAGGAATTGGATCGGGTCATCGAGACTTTTGAAGAAAATGGTTCGGATGAAAAAATCTGTTCCGATAAAACCTTAAGTGAAATCCAAACCATTTTGAAAAATGTGGTAGATCGTGGTACGGGGCGTTCGTTGTATTCCGAATATTTTTCCATGGCAGGGAAAACAGGAACGGCTCAAACCGAATATTGGATGAAAGATTGGAAAGAAAACCGCAGGTATATTTCGTCGTTTGCAGGTTATTTTCCAGCCGAAAACCCAAAGTACTCTTGTATTGTGGTCATCCATAAGCCAAGTGTATCAAAGGGCTATTACGGTGCCGATGTTACTGGGCCGGTGTTCAAACGTATTGCCCAAAAAATATTTACCGATACGCCCATTATCGATGAGGTTGAAAATCTGGAAGTGAAAGTGGCTTCGGTAGAGGAGGAATTCAACAGGTATTACAAAACGGCCCAAACCTATAAAACCATTATGCCGAATGTGGTGGGATTGCCTGCCATGGATGCGTTGGCACTGCTCGAAAACATGCAGGTGGATGTAAAGGTAAAATTGAATGGTTCGGGTATTGTAAAATCGCAGTCGGTGAGCAAAAAAACCAAATTAAAGAATAATCAAACTATAGTATTGACGGCTTCATGAAAACATTAAAAGACATACTTTATAAGGTTTCCATAAATGCTGTGGTGGGGCCTACCGATGTTGAGGTTTCTGCTATTCAATTCGATTCCCGAAAGGTGGAGAAAAACGGACTGTTTGTGGCGATTCGTGGTTTGCTGGCCGATGGGCACAATTTTATCGATAAGTCTATAGAAAGTGGAGCGATCGCTGTGGTTTGTGAGGCATTGCCTGAAGCGTTGGTGGAAGGGGTTACCTATATTGAAGTGGATAATACCCATAAAGCTTTGGCGTTTATGGCGTCCAATTTTTACGATTCGCCTTCTGAAAACTTAAAATTGGTAGGGGTTACCGGAACCAACGGAAAAACCACCGTGGCCAGTTTGCTGTATCAATTGTTTAAAAAGGCAGGCTATAAAGTAGGGTTGTTGTCTACCGTAAAAATCATGATAGATGAAGTGGAGCACAAAGCGACACACACCACACCAGATTCGCTTACTATCAATAAATATTTAAGTGAAATGAACGCTGCAGGTGTTGAGTTTTGCTTTATGGAAGTGAGCTCGCATGGCATCCATCAATACCGAACCGAAGGTTTGCAATTTGAAGGGGGGATTTTTACCAATTTGTCGCATGACCATTTGGATTACCATAAAACCTTTGCGGAATACCGCGATGTTAAAAAGAAGTTTTTTGACGGTCTCTCAAAAAATGCATTCGCCTTGGTAAATGTGGATGATAAAAATGGGCTGGTGATGTTGCAAAACACACGGGCCAAAAAACAGACTTACGCCTTAAAGCAGTATGCCGATTATAAAGCGCAGATTTTAGAAAATCAGTTTGGCGGTTTACTGCTGAAAGTAAACGATAGTGAGGTTTGGACACGATTGATTGGGAATTTCAACGCGTACAACATATTGGCCATTTACGCTACGGCTGAGTTGTTGGGATTGGAAAAGGTGGAAATTCTACGCTTGATAAGTGATTTGGAAAGCGTAAGTGGTCGTTTTCAATATGTGGTGTCAAGTGAAAAAATCACGGCTATTGTCGATTATGCCCATACGCCCGATGCGCTTAAAAACGTATTGGAAACCATCAACAGCATCCGTACCAAAAACGAAGAGTTGATTACGGTGGTTGGCTGTGGTGGCGACCGCGATAAAACCAAGCGCCCTAAAATGGGGCATATCGCTACGGCATTGAGCACAAAGGTGATTTTTACGAGTGATAATCCGCGAAGTGAAAACCCAGCTGATATTTTAAAGGATATCGAAGCGGGCGTGGAGCCGCAAAATTTTAAAAAGGCCTTGACGATTGAAGATAGAAAACAGGCCATAAAAACGGCCTGCCAAATGGCGCGGCCTAACGATATCATTTTAATTGCCGGAAAGGGGCACGAAACCTATCAGGAAATTAAAGGTGAGCGTTCCGATTTTGATGATCTGAAAATCGTAAAGGAATTTTTAAAGGAATTACAAAAATAAATGTCATGCTGAGCGCAGTCGAAGCATCTGAACAAGCAAGAACTAATGTTATACTACCTATTTGAATATTTAGAAAAACAGTTCCAGTTTCCGGGAGCGACGCTATTTGGGTTTTTGACCTTTAGAGCGGCGGCAGCCATGATTTTATCGTTATTGATTTCAACTATTTACGGAAAACGGATCATTCGGTTTTTAATTAAGCAGCAAGTAGGTGAAACGGTGCGCGATTTAGGTTTGGAGGGGCAGACTGAAAAAGCGGGCACGCCAACAATGGGTGGTGTCATCATCATTTTGGCGACTTTGATTCCGGTGTTGCTTTTGGCGAAGCTGGAGAATATTTATATCATCCTTTTAATTGTAACCACGCTTTGGATGGGTACTATCGGGTTTATTGATGATTATATCAAAAAATTCAAAAATGATAAAGAAGGGTTGAAAGGTCGGTTTAAGGTCATGGGGCAAATAGGTCTGGGGATTATTGTCGGCGCGACTTTGTTTTTCAGCCCCGATGTTACCATGAAAGAAAAACTGCCCGTTGAAGAACAAAAGGTGTTATTGGCTGAAAATCCAGATATCGAGCCTGCAAAATTGTTCAAGGCGGAAGAGAAGTCTACCAAAACCACCATTCCGTTTGTGAAGGGTAATGAGTTCGACTATGCAAAAGTAATCACTTGGATTAGTCCCAATTTAGAAAAATACGCATGGGTAGTATTTATTTTGGTAGCCATTTTTATCATCACGGCAGTCTCAAACGGTGCCAACCTTACCGACGGCATTGATGGATTGGCAGCTGGGACTTCGGCTATAATAGTGCTTACGCTTGGCATATTCGCCTGGGTTTCGGGTAACATCATTTTTTCAGAATACTTAAATATTATGTACATCCCCCGTGTGGAGGAAATCACTATTTACATAGCTGCCTTTGTGGGTGCGCTTATTGGATTTTTGTGGTACAATACCTTTCCGGCGCAAGTATTTATGGGCGATACGGGAAGTTTAACCATTGGCGGTATTATAGCCGTAATAGCCATTGCAGTACGAAAGGAGTGGCTCATTCCGGTGTTGTGTGGCATCTTTTTGGCTGAAAATTTATCGGTAGTGATGCAGGTGAGTTGGTTTAAATACACCAAAAAGAAATATGGTGAGGGGCGCCGCATTTTTAAAATGTCGCCATTGCACCACCATTACCAAAAATTAGGGTATCACGAAAGTAAAATAGTAACCCGTTTTTGGATTGTCGGAATCCTGTTGGCCATTGTGTCGATAGTAACACTGAAAATTAGGTAATAGAGGTGTCATGCTGAACGCAGTCGAAGCATCTTTAGAAATGGAAACAAGAATGATAAAAAAGCGATTGGTGATATTGGGCGGCGGAGAAAGCGGTGTAGGAACGGCGCTTTTAGGAAAAGCGAAAGGATATGAAGTATTCGTTTCCGATAAGGGAAAGATTAAAGAAAAGTACAAACAAGTTCTTGTAAATAATGGGATTGATTGGGAGGAGGAAACCCATACCGAATCAAAAATTCTGAATGCCGATTTGGTGATGAAAAGCCCTGGTATTCCTGATAAGGTAGCTTTAGTGAAGCAGATTCGTGAACAAGGAATTCCTGTAGTTTCAGAAATTGAATTTGCTGCAAAATTTACCGATGCTACGTTAGTGGCTATCACGGGAAGTAACGGTAAAACCACCACGGCAACGCTAACACATCATTTACTGAAACAGGAATTGAACGTGGGCTTGGCGGGCAATATTGGCGACAGTTTTGCTAAACAGGTTTTGGAGGGTGGTTTCGAAAATTACGTGTTGGAAGTGAGCAGTTTTCAGTTGGACGACATTGTCGATTTTAAACCAAAAATTGCGGTAATAACCAACATCACTTCCGATCATTTAGATCGGTACGATTACAATTTTGAAAACTATATCCGGTCGAAATTCAGAATAGCGGAAAATCAATCGAGAGATGATTTCTTGATTTATGATGCCGACGATGGGGTGATAGTCAATCATTTAAAAAAGCACCCTGTTCAATCCACATTATTGCCGTTTTCATTGGAAAAGAAAATTGAAAATGGCGCGTATTATGAAAATAAAGAGATTAAAATAACAATAAATAACACACAGATCATTATGCCAACAACAAAACTAGCATTGGAAGGTAAGCACAATATAAAGAATGCCATGGCGGCTTCAACCGTGGCGCACCTACTAAAAATAAGAAAGCAAACTATTCGCGAAAGTCTAGAGAACTTTCAGGGGGTTGAGCATCGATTGGAGCAGGTGTTGAAAATCAATAAGGTTCAATATATAAACGACTCAAAAGCGACAAACGTTAATGCTACTTATTATGCTTTAGAAAGTATGGATGCTCCAACCGTTTGGATTGTTGGAGGTGTTGATAAAGGCAATAATTACGAGGAATTATTCTCTTTTGTTAATGAAAAGGTAAAGGCGATTATTTGTTTGGGTGTGGATAATGAAAAACTGCTGAAAACTTTCGGCAACATGGTAGATGTAATTGTTGAAACCCAGTTTATGAGCGAAGCGGTGAAGATTGCTTATAAGTTGGCGGAATCTGGCGATAATGTATTGCTGTCCCCAGCTTGTGCAAGTTTCGATTTGTTCGAGAATTACGAAGATCGGGGGCGTCAGTTTAAGGATGCTGTAAGAAATTTGTAAAAGCCCATCTTAATCTTCCCAAAGGGAAGAAACTGTTGTGTTTAAAAGTTAAATAGTAAAAAAGAAAATTTCCCTTTTTGGAAAATATATAAGGAACAATGCAAAACCTGTTTAAAAACATAAAAGGCGATCGGTTAATATGGGCTATAGTAGCGCTGTTGGCTATTTTGTCGTTTTTGCCTGTTTACAGTGCGGCCAGTAATTTGGCTTACAAAGGTGGCGGAAGCAGTACGTTTGCATTTTTTGTGAAGCATTTTGTGCATTTAATTCTCGGCTTTTTTATCATGTATGGCGTGCACAAAATCCCGTACCGATATTTTAAGGGATTGTCGTTAATCATGATTCCCATTGTGTTGGTGCTTTTGGGGATTACCATGTTGCAAGGCACGACTATTGAGGGTGCTAATGCCAGCCGGTGGATACAGATTCCGTTTGTAGGGATGTCGTTTCAAACATCAACTTTGGCGGCTGTAGTGTTGATGGTTTATGTGGCGCGGTATATGTCGAAAATAAAGGATGAAGAAATAACTTTTAAAGCGTCTATTCTACCGCTTTGGATGCCGGTTTTTTTGGTGCTGATTTTAATTCTGCCAGCAAACTTTTCAACAGCGGCCATCATGTTTTTAATGGTGTTGATGTTGGTGTTTTTGGGTGGTTATCCCGTTCGGTATTTAGCAGTAATTGTAGGTTCGGGCATTTTGGTGTTGACCCTATTTATTTTAATAGCCAAAGCATTTCCGGATGCGATGCCAAACCGTGTGGATACATGGATGGCACGGATTGAAAGCTTTTCAGATCCCGAGGATACCGAAGCCGATTACCAAATTGAAAAAGCAAAAATAGCTATCGCTACTGGTGGTATTCAGGGCGTTGGCCCGGGAAAAAGCATGCAGAAAAACTTTCTGCCGCAGTCGTCGTCCGATTTTATTTTCGCTATCATCATTGAGGAGTACGGATTGATTGGCGGATTCATCATCATGACGCTGTATTTGTGGCTCTTGTTCAGAATAGTAATTGCTGCCCAAAAGGCTGATACTGTTTTTGGTAAACTGCTGGTGTTGGGTGTGGGGTTGCCTATTGTTTTTCAAGCCTTGATAAATATGGCGGTGGCGGTGGAATTATTTCCGGTAACGGGGCAAACCTTACCGTTAATTAGTAGCGGAGGAACCTCCATTTGGATGACCTGTTTGGCTATTGGAATTATTTTGAGCGTAAGTGCGAAAAGGGAAGAAATAAAAGAAAAAGAAACGAGTGAAGAAAATGAAGAAAATCCGTTAGAAATACTAAGTGAAACTTTGTAGAAAGTTCGGCTTTTGGAGTTTAGTGTTTGGAATTTGAAATTTTTCTGAATTGGAATTTTATAAAAAATATTCGTGAATTAGTGGCGAAAAAAGGAACATATAAAATTATTTTATCAGGTGGTGGCACCGGTGGGCACATTTACCCAGCTATAGCCATTGCTAACGAATTAAAGTCACGTTTTCCAGACGCTGAATTTCTATTTGTTGGAGCCAAAGGACGCATGGAAATGGAAAAAGTGCCGCAGGCTGGATATAAGATTGAAGGACTTTGGATTTCGGGCATCCAGCGAAAACTCACTTTGAAGAATTTAAGTTTTCCTTTTAAGGTGATAAGTAGTTTATGGAAGGCGAGAAAAATAGTGAACGCATTTAAACCTGATATCGCAATCGGAACGGGGGGATTTGCCAGTGGGCCGTTGTTGCAAATGGCGGCTTCAAAGGGCATCCCAACGTTAATTCAGGAGCAGAATTCGTATCCGGGGATTACCAATAAACTGTTGGCAAAAAAAGCCAAAAAAATATGTGTGGCGTACGATAATTTGGAGCGATTTTTTCCGAAGGATAAAATGGTGAAAACAGGAAATCCGGTGCGCCAAGGCTTGCTGGATGTGGAAACAAAAACATTGGAAGCTAAAGATTTTTTCAGTTTAAAACACGGCAAATATACGCTTTTGGTAATAGGTGGAAGTTTAGGCTCGCGCCGCATCAACGAGTTGATTGAAAAGGAATTGGATTTTTTCGATACGCAAAACGTGCAAATTATATGGCAATGTGGCAAACTGTATTATCAGCAGTATAAAATCTACAACAATACCAAGAACGTTCAGGTTTTTGAGTTTTTAAATAATATGGATTTTGCCTATGCTGCTGCCGATTTGGTGATTTCGAGGGCTGGTGCGAGTTCGGTGTCCGAGCTTTGCATTGTTGGTAAGCCGGTTATTTTTATACCGTCGCCCAATGTGGCCGAAGACCATCAAACCAAAAACGCCATGGCAATTGTGGACAAAAATGCGGCCATGATTATAAAGGAGGAAGATTTGGATGCCGATTTTGAAAATAAGTTTTCGCAGTTGGTGGCTTCTTCCGATAGGCAAAAAGAATTGAGCAAAAACATAAAGCAATTGGCGTTGGCGAACGCAACAAAAGATATAGCGGACGAGGTTGAAAAACTTTTGAAAGAACAAAAATGAACTTAAACCAGTTAAAAAATATTTATTTCATTGGTATTGGCGGCATAGGGATGAGCGCCTTGGCGCGATATTTTCAGGCAGGGGATAAGTTTGTGGCAGGTTATGATAAAACCCCAACCGAACTTACTGCCGAATTGCAAAGCACCGGGATTCAAGTTCATTTTGAGGATGCCATTGAGGGAATTCCTGAGGGGTGTTTGAGCAAGGAGAACACCTTGGTGGTTTATACGCCAGCGATTCCGAAGGGTCATAAAGAGTTGAATTATTTTATCGATAACGGCTTTCAGGTGGTAAAACGTTCCAAACTTTTGGGATTGATTACTGAAAACACCTTTTGCTTGGCCGTTGCTGGTACCCACGGAAAAACCACAACCACCAGTATTTTAGGGCATTTGTTACATGAATGTGGTGTGCCGCTTACTGCTTTTTTGGGTGGGATTAGCGAAAATTACAATTCAAATTTAATTCTTGCCGGAACAGATGTAAGCGTGGTTGAGGCCGATGAATTTGATCGCTCGTTTTTAACACTGTCGCCTAATTTTGCAGGTATCACTTCAATGGATGCAGACCATTTGGATATTTATGGCGATGCCGATGCACTGAAAAGTTCATTCACGGATTTTTCAAAACGAATAAAGCCAAACGGAAAATTATTTGTAAAAAATGGTTTGCCTTTAAGCGGTATAACCTTTGGTATTGAAGACGATTCAGATTATACCATTCAGAATATAAAAATAAAAAACGGAAGCTACATTTTCGATGTTAAAACACCAGAAATAAGGCTTGAAAAATTAGAATTTAACCTACCTGGTAGACATAATTTGTCGAATGCATTATTAGCCTTGGCGATGGCTGTAGAATATGGTTGCCCGCACCAACAGCTCGCCAAAGCTTTAGCATCTTATAAGGGTGTAAAACGTCGTTTTTCAACCCATGTTAAAACCGAAAACTTGGTGTATATAGACGATTATGCGCACCATCCCGAAGAAATAAACGCGGCCCACCAAGCCGTTAGGGAAATGTACCCGAGAAAAAAGGTGTTGGCGGTTTTTCAGCCGCATTTATTTAGTCGTACTCGCGATTTTATAGATGGCTTTGCAGCGAGTTTGTCCCAATTTGATGAGTTGTTGTTATTGGATATTTATCCGGCTCGAGAGTTGCCTATAGAAGGGGTAACTTCAAAATGGTTGTTGGAAAAGGTGGGTAATGAACGTAAAAAGCTGATTGACAAATCAGAACTGATTTCAGAAATTAAAAAAAGTGATGCGCAGGTGGTGTTGACCATTGGTGCCGGAGATATTGGAGAAGAAGTAAAACGGATTAAAAAAGCATTGTGTCTTGAAAATTAACTGGAACTACATAAAAATGCCGGCTTTATTGGTGTTGGTGGTCTTTTTGTTTGCCTTCGCATCAAAGCGAAACGGTGCGCGTGAAGTTTCCAGTCCGAAAGTGCACTTTATTGGCGAAAACAATCTGTTTATCACCAATGAGGCTGTTAGTAAGTTGTTAATACAAAATTCTAAAGGCGTTAAAAATCTTGCCAAAGAAACTTTAGTTTTGAATGAATTAGAGAGAGCCCTCAAATCTAATCCAATGATAAAGACTGCAGAAGTGTATGTTGCTGTAAATGGTACACTTAATGCCGACATAGAACAAAAAACACCTATTGCCAGAGTAAGTACAAATGCGTCTTATTACATTGAT
Organism: Bacteroidia bacterium; assembly: GCA_030430535.1. Classification (GTDB taxonomy): domain Bacteria; phylum Bacteroidota; class Bacteroidia; order Flavobacteriales; family Flavobacteriaceae; genus Flavisericum. The sequence goes on along the minus strand of JAUIKY010000026.1, from coordinate 35,059 downwards.
GACGAAGGTTCGTTCATGCCGCTGTCAAACAATTATTCCGCTAGAGTGCCATTGGTTACCGGTTATGTAGATAAAAATGATTTAAACAACGTCTATAAAATAGCACGTAAAGTGAGGTTGGACGCATTCTTGAATAAACACGTCATTGAAATTCATCAAGATTTCAATAAACAACTTTACCTGAAGCTAAGGCAATGTCCGTTCACGGTATTGTTGGGCGATGCCCATTTTTTAGATAAAAAAATAAATAACCTAAAGGCGTTTTACAACAAAAACCTAAAAGATAAAACACTTAACGGTTACAGTAAAGTGAATTTGCAGTTTGAAAACCAAGTTATATGTACTAAAATTTAAACTATGGAGCATAATTTAGCAGTTGGATTAGACATAGGGACCACAAAAATTGTGGCGATGATTGGTCGTAAAAATGAATACGGCAAGGTCGAAATTTTTGGTATTGGTCGATCTAAAAGTTTGGGGGTTCACCGTGGTGTGGTCAATAATATTACCCAGACCATTCAGTCTATTCAGCAGGCTGTACAAGAGGCCGAAGCTGCTGCAGATATAAAAATTGAAGATGTTACCGTGGGGATTGCTGGACAGCATATAAGAAGCCTTCAACATAGCGATTACATCACTAGAGCAAATTCAGAAACGGTTATTGATGATGACGATATCGATAGATTGATTGGGCAAGTGCATAAATTGGTCATGCTTCCGGGCGAGGAAATCATTCACGTTTTGCCTCAAGAATACAAAGTAGATGGGCAGGCCGAAATTAAGGAGCCTATTGGTATGTACGGCGGACGATTGGAAGCCAATTTCCATGTGGTAGTTGGTCAAGTATCGTCCATCAGAAATATTGGGCGCTGTGTGCAAAGCTCAGGCTTGAATCTAGAAGGCATCACTTTAGAGCCTTTGGCGTCGGCCAATGCCGTTTTGAGCCAAGAGGAAAAAGAAGCAGGTGTAGCGCTAATCGATATAGGTGGCGGAACCACCGATTTGGCCATTTTTAGAGATGGTATCATTCGCCATACGGCAGTGATTCCTTTCGGTGGAAATGTGATTACCGAAGATATTAAGGAAGGATGTTCCATCATCGAAAAACAAGCCGAACTACTAAAAATAAAGTTTGGTTCTGCTTGGCCAGGTGAGAATAAAGACAACGAAATTGTGTCCATTCCTGGTTTAAGAGGCAGAGAGCCAAAAGAAATCACCTTAAAAAACCTTTCAAAAATCATTCATGCCCGTGTGGTTGAAATCATTGAACAGGTTTATGTAGAGATAAAAAATTACGGACACGAAGAGCAAAAGAAAAAGCTGATTGCCGGTATTGTGTTAACTGGTGGTGGTAGCCAGTTGAAACATTTGAAACAGTTGGTGGAATACATAACGGGAATGGATACCCGAATAGGTTATCCCAACGAACACTTGGCTGGCGATAGCGACGACGATATTACCAGCCCACTATTTGCAACGGCCGTAGGTTTGGTTTTAGACGGTTTAAAACGAAACGAAAGAAAAAAAATAGAGCAGCAAGAAGAAGAAAAGCAAGCTGAAAATGAAGCGACTCCAAATGAAGAGGAAGAAGAGGTTAAACCAAAACCAATAAAAGAGCGACGTTCATTTTTAGATAAATTAACCGAACGCGTTAAAGATTTTTTAGATAACGCAGAGTAGTATTTTTTTGAATCCATTGAAATAAATATAGAGTACAAAACCCCAAAAAAAGAGAATTTTATGAGCAGCAGAAAAGAATTCGACAGTATCGCATTTGATTTACCTAAAAACCAATCAAGTGTCATTAAAGTTATCGGCGTTGGCGGTGGTGGTAGCAATGCCATCAACCACATGTTCCAACAAGGTATTAAAGGTGTAGATTTTTACATCTGTAATACCGATTCGCAAGCCCTTCAAAATAGTGGTGTGCCTAACAAAATTCAGTTGGGTGTAAACTTAACCGAAGGTTTAGGAGCTGGTGCCAATCCAGAAATTGGAGAACAAGCTGCATTAGAGAGTTATGATGATATTACGCAAATGCTCGATACCAACACTAAAATGGTATTTATCACTGCCGGAATGGGTGGTGGAACAGGTACTGGAGCTGCGCCTATAATCGCTAAAATGGCCAAAGACCTCGATATTTTAACGGTGGGCATTGTGACGATGCCGTTTCAGTTTGAAGGCCGTATGCGTATCGAGCAATCCCAAAAAGGTATCGAAAGGCTTAGAGATGTGGTGGACTCCTTAATCGTAATAAATAACAATAAACTTCGTGAGGTTTACGGTAACCTTGGCTTTAAGGCTGGGTTCTCTAAGGCAGACGAAGTGCTATCTACAGCTGCTCGTGGTATAGCCGAAGTTATTACGCACCACTACACACAAAACATCGATTTACGTGATGCCAAAACCGTTTTAAGTAACAGCGGAACCGCCATTATGGGGTCGGCACTAGCATCGGGTCAAAACCGTGCGCAAGAAGCTATTAGAAAAGCATTGGATTCGCCACTATTGAACGACAACAAAATCACTGGGGCTAAAAACGTATTGTTACTTATTGTTTCGGGTACGCAAGAAATCACCATTGATGAAATTGGTGAAATTAACGACCACATTCAGAATGAAGCTGGCCATGGCGCCAATATCATTATGGGTGTTGGTGAAGACGAAGCCTTGGAAGAATCTATTGGTGTAACGATTATCGCCACGGGATTTAACATCGAGCAACAGGATGAAATTTCCAATACCGAAACCAAAAAAGTGGTCCACTCTCTAGGTGAAGATCAAGAGTTGCAGCCCAAGGAAAAGGAGCCCGTGATTATTGCGCCAAGTATAGAGTTGGAAAAGAAGCAAGAGCCTCAAGTGGTTCGCCACACTTTGGATTTGGATACAGAAGAAGAAGATATCAACCCGTTGCCAAAACCTTCACCAAAGCATCAAACCGATAACAATTCACAGGCATCAAAAGATTTTAATTTAATTCCTACTTCAGAAATCATAAAAAATATGGATGTGGTTTATGAAGAAGTGAGCGATAGCATTGAAGAGGAAGAAGATTTCATCATCAAGCCGGTTACCCGAATGGAAAATGAAAGCAATGAAAGTAGCAAAAGTAAGAAAGTAGAAAAGTTTGTTGATGAGGTTGAAGAAGAGCAGCAAATTACGTTGACCTTCGATTTGCCTATTTCTGAAAAGAAAGAGGAAAGCAAGCCTACAAAGCAAAACAATGTGGTGTCCTACGATTTGGATGAAGAGGAGGTAAAGGACATAAAAGTAAACGATTATGTTGAAATCATTACCGTTAATGAAACCAATGAAACTGGCGATATTCGCTATGCTTTAGATGATTATGAGGAATTGGAGTCGGCTATGAACGAGAAACCTTCAAAATCAAAACAGCAAGCAGAAGAAATCGATCAGGAAGTGGTTTTTGAAAAGAAGGTGGTAAAAGCGCCTGCGCCACAACAGCAGGAGGAAGATATCGACCCGATGAACACGCCAATTTCTGAATTATTGAAAGAACGTGCGGCAGAGCGTAGACGAAAAATGAAAGACTTCAATTATAAATTCAACACGTCAAAAATTGATGATATAGAAAAAGTACCGGCATACAAACGCCAAGGTCTGGATTTGAGCAATGCAAGGCATTCTTCGGATAACGATATGTCTCGAACAAGCATCGGTACAGATGATAATGATGATATAAAATTGAGAAGCAACAATTCGTTTTTACACGATAACGTAGATTAAAAATTCAGAATTTAACCGCTGTGTTTGTCTCTCACCCCGAAAAGCCCTCACTTTTCGGGTTTTTTTATGTTTAGTTATTTCGGCTTAACCGATTTTCATTTTGTAGAAGAAAATATTGATGTCGTTCTTGCTAAGGCAGAAATCTATGTTTATCTTCGCAGCTCCATTAGTCGTTAAAACATGAGTTTACAGCAAGAAGTAATGTCGGCTTTAAAAGAAGCCATGAAATCTAAAGATCAAACTGCTCTTACGGCTTTGCGTGCCATAAAATCTGCTATTTTGTTGGCGCAAACCGAAAGTGGAGCCAAGGAAGAATTAACGGAGGAGCAGGAGCTTAAAATACTTCAAAAGCAAGTAAAGCAACGTCGCGACAGTGCTGCTGTTTATTTAGAGCAGGGTAGGGAAGATTTGGCAGCTCCTGAATTGGCCGAGGCCGATGTAATTGCGCAATTTTTACCTGAAGCCCTAACCGAAGAAGAAATAGAAAAAGTTGTGGTGGCTACTATTGAGCAAACCGGTGCTGATGGCATGAAGGATATGGGAAAGGTTATGGGTATAGTAAGTAAGGAATTGGCTGGGCAAGCCGATGGCAAGACCATTTCAGCTATAGTAAAGGCTAAATTATCTTAAAATAACATAGTGTCTGCCTTTGTGCAGGAATTAACGGCCCCGTGGCGCAACTGAATAGCGCATCAGATTTCGGCTCTGAGGGTTGGGGGTTTGAATCCCTCCGGGGTCACAAAAAACTCCACTTAATTTTAAGTGGAGTTTTTTTATTGGTTAAACAGAAATTTGTACCATTTTTAGGCTTTCTTAAAATTAAAAACAAACTACAGGAAGGTAAATGTTAGTCGCTCAATCTGTTCTTCACTCTTTAATCGGATATTTTATTTTGGGGCTGTTGGTATGTGGCGTGGTCGTATTGCTGCTGATTTATATAAGAAGAGTGATTACTGCAATTTTAGATTCTGCAGAAATGCTTTACGCCTCAATTGCAAAACGCCCGTTGTTTGTACATTTCTATTTGTTTAAAAGAGAATTGAATAGAGAACAGATTCGTATCCTGGAAAATCATTTTACTTTTTATAATCGATTGGATGCCAAATACAAGCGTTACTTTCGGCATCGGGTGGCAACTTTTATTAAGAAAAAGAATTTTCAGGGGAAAGAAGGTTTTGTGATCACTGAAGAAGTAAGGGTACTTATTTCGGCAACGGCGATTATGCTCACTTTTGGTTTTAGGAAGTACCTTATTGACTACGTTAAATTCATATTGGTGTATCCAACAAAGTATTATTCCCACATAAATAAGACATACCATAAAGGCGAGTATAATGCCCAATTTGAAACTTTGGTGCTGTCTTGGGACAACTTCCAAGAAGGTTTTAGAATTGAAGACGACAAGCTGAATTTAGGTATTCACGAGTTTGCCCATGCCATTCATTATAGTAGTATCAAACAAGAGGACATCAACTCCATAATTTTTGTTGATACATTTAACGAACTACGGGAGGAGCTTGCAGTAAATCGGCATTTAAAGAACGAATTGGTATCTTCAAACCTGATAAGAAGCTATGCTTTAACAAATGATGCCGAACTGTTGGCTGTTGTTATTGAAACATTTATCGAAGCTCCCCAAGCATTCTTAGGCTTGTTTCCCGAGGTTTACGGCAAGCTAAGGCAAATGCTCAATTTTGACTTCAACGGGTATTAGCAAGGTAATCTTTAAACTTTTAAATTGGCGGATTTTTTAAGGGCCTATCAATTGTTTTTTAGGTTTTTCAAATGATTGGCCACATGATTTTTATCATACATTTTCAGGTTTTTGATTGGTAATTTAGTCATACTAACAAAAACACAAAAGTTATGATACGGAATGCACCAGTTTCAATAATAATGACCGAGCATGTTATTACATTAAACAAAAGAGACAGTCTGGAAAAGGCAGAATACTTGTTTAAGCACCATAAAATAAGGCATATTCCGGTGGTAGACAAAAGTAAGGTAATAGGTATGCTTAGCTTTACAGATTTATTGCGGCTAAGTTTCGCAGATGTTACCAGTGAAACAGATACAGCCGTAGATGTTATGGTGTATAATTTGTTTACTATTGAACAAGTTATGAAACGTAATGTAGTGACTGTTTCTACCTCAAACACCATAAAGGAAGTCGCCGAAATTTTAGCGACAAGAGAGTTTCATGCCCTGCCGGTAGTCGATAATAATAGTTTGGCGGGAATTGTAACCACAACAGACCTCATAAAATATTTGCTAAAACAATTTTAAGAGGAATTAATAATTGTCTGTGTTGCTTATGATTTAAAGAAAATTCTTAAATGTAAAATTTCTGTTAAATGAAAAGAACCTAACATCTAAAATGCGTTTTTAAAACGTAAATGGGGTAACTAATTAATTTTAAAAAATTTATGGCCTCTAAACACAACGTTTCAAAACCGACAACATCCAAAAAACAAATAAAAAATTTAAAGCGTCGATTCCTTTCATTTTTCAATACCTACCGAAAGACCGAAAACCCTCAAAATAGAATAGTTCTTTTAAGCACATTTCTATTTATAATTATGGGGGTTTATTTGTTTTCGGTATTCCATAACGATTTCGAACAGGTTAACGCCGAACGCATGAGTACTACCCCAGGAATGATTTTCTTGGGCATAGGCCTGTTGCTTTTCCTTTTTAAGGCGTTTTATTTCCTTTTTATGGCGTTCAATTATTTGCGGTACAAAGCCATTCCTTCGGTTGCCGACAGTGAATTGCCAACCTGTACAGTAATTGTGCCAGCGTATAATGAAGGCAAACAGGTTTGGGATACCTTAACGAGTTTGGCCAAAAGTAACTACCCCAAAGGCAAAATGCAGTTGTTGGCCATTGACGATGGGAGTTTGGATGATACTTGGGAGTGGATGCAAGATGCCAAGGAAAAATTGGGCGACCGCTTAGAGATTTACCAACAGCCCGAAAATCAAGGTAAACGCCATGCCTTGTACAGAGGGTTCCATTTGGGAACGGGTGAGGTGTTTGTAACTGTCGATAGCGATTCTATAGTCACCGCCGATACTCTTAGAAACCTGGTTTCACCATTTGTTAATAATGAACAATGTGGTGCCGTGGCTGGAAATATCAGGGTATTGAACAATAAAAAAGAAATGCTACCCAAAATGTTGGATGTTAGTTTTGTGATGAGTTTTGAGTTTGTACGTTCGGCCGAAAGCAAATTGAATTCGGTTTTGTGTACTCCAGGTGCTTTGGCGGCATACAGAAGCACTGCGGTGCACAAATGCCTTCCCGAGTGGATCAATCAAACTTTTATGGGGCAACCTTCGGATATTGGCGAAGACCGTGCTATGACCAACATGATCTTAAAACAAGGCAAACACGTATTGTTTCAGCGAAATGCGGTAGCTTATACCAATGTACCCGAAAAATACCCAGGGCTTTACAAAATGTTTATCCGTTGGGGACGCAGCAACGTTCGCGAAAACATAGCCATGGCCAAGTATGTTTTTACCAATTTTAGAGAGGGCAACAAATTTGGAAGCCGATTATTGTTTTTGGCTCAATCGCTCAGAATCATCATGAGCTACCCTATGGTGCTATTTATGTTGTTTTTTGTATTAACGCATCCGCTGTTGTTTTTAGGCTCAACGATGTTGAGTATTCTAATTATTTCCTCGTTTTCAGTATTGTTTTATGCGCACCGTTACGAAATAAAGGAATCTGTTTGGGCGTACACCTACAGCGTATTTTATACTTTTGGCCTGTTCTGGATCACGCCTTACGCCATTGCAACGGCAAGCAGAAGAGGGTGGCTAACACGAGGTTTAGCCGAGAAAAAGTAAGAAGCATTTCTGTTTTCTTTTAGATTAAAATATACATAATTAAAAACGCACTAAAAGTTGATTTTGGTGCGTTTTTGTTTTAAAACCTCCATATTGTCACCGACATAGTGTCAGTTTTGATCGTAAAATGAAAATTTCAAATTATCATATACTCAAACATTTCTACCTTTTTGTTTGTAATATTTTAGCGAAACATCAAAAAGTATTAAATTACCTAAAATCTTAAAATAAAGATTGCAATTTGGCATTATCGCATAAAAATTGCGGTTTTAATGGCAAATTAAAAAGTTTATTAACTAAAAAACACTTATGAAAGTATTAGTAATTGGAGCAGGAAACATGGGTTTAACTTATTCTGAGGGTATGGCAAGTTCGCCACTTTTGAGCAAACACAAGCTCAGAATATATGATACTGATCCAAAAAAAATTACAACTTTAAGAGAAGACGGACGATTTGATGTATATGACAATTTAGACGATTGCCTGCCCAAGGCAGACATAGTCTTTGTAGCTGTAAAACCATACCACAGTGATGGTTTGTTCGAGCAAATGAAACCTATGCTGAATAAAGAACAAGTTATTGTATCTTTAATGGCGGGAGTAACCATTGAAACCATCCAACAAAAATTGGATGCGCCAAAAGTAATTAGAACGATGCCTAATTTACCGGCACAAGTTGGTAAAGGGGTGACGTCTTACACTGAATCTGACAATGTTTCAAAAATCGAATTGATTATGGTTCGAAATTTATTGGACACCACAGGGACATCCATACATGTAAGTACCGAAAAATTTATTGATGCTTCAACCGGAATTTCGGGTAGTGGACCAGCATACGTTTTCTATTTTATGCAGTCTATGCTGGAAGCGGCCCAAAAAATGGGATTTTCGGATTACGATTCCCGAGTATTGGTAAGCAATACTTTTGAAGGCGCCATTGAATTGTTCAACCAATCGGATATTTCTCCCAAAACCTGGATAAGTCGGGTAGCTTCCAAAGGAGGGACTACCCAGGCTGCTATAGATTCTATGGAAGATAATAACGTAAAGCAGTTAATTCAAGAAGGGGCTTACGCCGCTTTTGATAGGGCTGTGGAACTTGGAAAAACTAAATAACATGGCAGAAGAAGACGATATTAAAAGAGTGGTAGTTAAAGTTGGTACCAACGTTTTAACCAACCGCGACAACCGTATTTTAGGGCCCGTACTGCGCGAATTGGTAAGGCAGATTTCTGTGCTTTACGAACGTGGTATTATGGTGGTATTGGTGTCATCGGGTTCGGCCATTGCTGGTCGAGAGGTTTTGGGCTCAACCAAAATAACCGATAAATCGATACGCCGACAAGTGTATTCATCGGTTGGTCAGCCCAGATTGATGCGCTATTACTATAATATTTTTCACGATTATGGGATGCAATGTGCCCAAGTGCTCGCGACCAAGCGTGATTTCGACCCCGGTTTGCACCGCGAGAATATGATTAATTGTTATGAAGGTCTATTATCTGAAGGCGTTATTCCTATTGCGAACGAAGACGATGCTGTATCGTTAACCATGTCGATGTTTTCAGATAACGACGAGTTGGCCAGTTTGGTGGCCGAGTTGATTGATGCCGATAGGCTGATTATATTATCGGATACCGACGGTTTGTACACCGGCCACCCCGATGATGAAGATTCTGAAAAGCTACATGAGGTTAAGGTCGACCAAAATGTTGAGAAGTATGTTCAGGCCTCCAACAAAAAAGAAGGAGAAGGCCGTGGCGGTATGGCCTCAAAAATTAAAATAGCAAAAGGTACCGCGAAAAAAGATATACCAACCTATATCGCCAACGGTAAACGTGAAAATGTTATCGTAGATATTATTGATGATAAAGAAATAGGTACTAAATTTATACACTAAAAAAAAATAGATTATGAAACTTTTAAGTTCAGATATAAAAAATAAAGTGCTCCAATCTATGATTGATATTATAGATAGGGAGCGTAACAATATTATAAAAGCCAACCAAAAGGATTTGGATGCATTTAATAGAGATGACCAGGCACTTTACGACCGTTTGGTGGTAAACGAGGCTAAAGTGGATGGTATGATTCAAGCCATAAAGGAAGTTAAGGCACAGGAAGACCCGGTAGGTAAGGAAATTTCGAATGTGACTTTAGATAGCGGTTTGAAAATCACCAACAAAACAGCGCCTTTCGGAACCATATTGATTATTTACGAATCTAGGCCCGATGTTACCATTGAAGCGGCTGTTTTAGCCTTTAAAGCCAACAACAAAATATTGTTAAAAGGCGGAAAGGAAGCCATAAACAGTAATTTAATTTTAGAAAAATGTTGGCATGAAGCGCTTTCCGAAAACGGTTTAGACAAGGACTGGATTAGGCTCTTGCACCTTCAGCGCGAGGAAACCCAAGAGTTTTTAAGAAATCCAACAGAGCCTTTAGATTTAATTGTGCCGCGTGGTGGTGAGCGACTTATCAAATTTGTTAAGGACCACGCCAGTTGCGCTGTTTTGATTAGCGGACGGGGTAACAACTTTTTGTATATAGCAGAAGATGCCGATTGGGAAAAAACAGTTAAAGTATTAGTCAACGCCAAAACCCACAAAATTTCGGGTTGTAATGCTTTAGATAAGGTTTTAATCAATAAAAATATACCAAACTACGAAGGGAAAGTCAAAGAGCTTCAACAAGTATTACAAAATGTAAACGTAAGTATCCTTGTAGATGAAAATATTGGAAAAACCTTAACTGATGAAACCCAAATTCCAGATGAAGATACTTGGTACGAGGAGTTTCTGGCACTAAAAATTCTTTTGGCCGAAGTAAACTCGTTGGATGAAGCCATCGAAAAAATAAATAAATATTCAGGAGGGCATTCCGCAGCCATTTTAACCGAAGATAAAAACAAAGCCAATTTATTTATGGAGCAGGTAGATAGCGCGGCCGTTTACCACAATGCTTCAACCCGTTTTACCGATGGCGGCCAAATGGGCGTTGGTGCCGAGTTGGCCATTAGTACCGATAAATTGCACCACCGTGGGCCATTGGGCTTAAAGCAATTGGTAACCAATAAATACTATGTTTTTGGTGATGGGCACGTGAGGGTTTAGGTTGTAAAAATAATGCAAAACCACCTGTTTGTCAGGTGGTTTTGTTTATTAAAAAAACGTTAAACCATAGCGAATAGTTGTTTTTTATAAGATTTTTGTTATACTATATGTTATGGTTTACACAGATAAAGAAAAATACTCAGACGTTTTAGAAGACTCCATCGCTTACCTCGAAAATCACGGTTTTGAAAATATCAAAGCCGACTTTGAGGGCTACGAAAGCCCAAAATCCTACACCAAAGCCGGAAGCGATATTTCCGTAACCCCCGATTTGGTGGCCACCAAAGAAGGCCGTAAATATTATTTTGATATTAGCCTAAAATCCGAAAAACCCAAACTGCTCAAATCAAAATGGTTGTTTTTAAACACCTTGAGCAACCTAAAATCGCACCGATTTAAGCTTATTACCAAGCGCGGGCATTATAAGTTTTCTCAAGATATGCTTGACGCCATCAATCTTAGCGATAAGAAGCTGATTAAGATTTAAGCATTCGAAATTCCAATTTCTATTGTTTCTTCATATGTGACCATTTTTATATTTGTGTATCTAAAGCATGAATAAAAAAATGTTAGCTTTTTGTAACATTTATTTTAGTTTGTACGTATAACTATTAAATGCCCTTTTATTCACGGTTTAATTAACAGGAGAACATTAAATGAGACAACTTAAAATTACGAAGCAGGTTACTAACAGAGAAACCGCTTCGTTAGACAAATATTTGCAAGAAATTGGCAAGGTTGATTTAATTACTGCAGATGAAGAAGTAGAATTGGCACAGCGTATTAAAGCTGGCGACCAAGTAGCTTTAGAAAAACTCACCAAGGCCAACTTACGTTTTGTGGTGTCGGTAGCTAAGCAGTACCAAAACCAAGGTTTAACTTTACCCGATTTAATTAATGAAGGTAATTTAGGCTTAATTAAGGCAGCACAGCGTTTTGATGAAACCCGTGGTTTTAAGTTCATTTCGTATGCGGTTTGGTGGATTCGTCAATCAATCCTTCAGGCATTGGCAGAGCAATCGCGTATTGTGCGTTTGCCATTGAACAAGATTGGCTCTATCAATAAAATCAACAAAACCTTTGCCTTTTTAGAGCAAAGCCATGAACGTCCGCCTTCGGCTGAAGAGATTGCCAAAGAACTGGATATGACCATTAACGACGTAAAGGAATCGATGAAAAATTCGGGCCGTCACGTAAGTATGGATGCACCATTGGTTGAAGGTGAAGATTCAAACCTTTACGATGTATTGAACAGTGGTGAATCTCCAAACCCAGACAAAGAATTGTTGCATGAGTCGTTGCGTACGGAGATTGAGCGTGCTCTTGAAACTTTAACGCCGCGTGAGGCCGATGTTATTCGTCTATATTTTGGTCTAGGAAACCAACACCCCATGACTTTGGAGGAAATTGGAGAAACATTCGATCTAACCCGCGAACGTGTTAGGCAGATTAAAGAAAAAGCTATCCGTAGATTAAAACATACGTCTAGAAGTAAAATATTAAAAACTTATTTAGGATAGTTTCACAAAGAAATGACGACTAAATTACAGTAACAACAGTTACACACATAACTGTTCGTTTTTTGATTGATGAAAGAACCCCCGGCTGATTACCGGGGGTTTGTTTTTATCTGTTTGTACTATTTTTTGTATTTTTAAGGCTCAAACATTTTTTCAATGATTAAAACGGTGTGTTATTTAAGCGATTCGGTAGAGCATAATACCATGGACGAACTGAAAATTCTATATGAAAAAGCCAAAGAGAATAATCGTGTCAATAACATAACAGGTGTTTTAATTTACAAAGACCGTAACTTTTTACAGGTTTTAGAGGGGGAAGAACATCCTGTTGACCAAACTTTTAAACGGATAAAAAAAGACAAGCGACATAAAAACATTTTTGAGATAATAAATTCAGAAATTGAAGAGCGCATTTTTGAAGATTATAATTTTGGGTTTACCATTGTTAATAATAATGAAGAACTTAAAAACTTATATCAATATTTAGACTGGTTAAAAGAAGCTGATAGCTCGCATGCAAACAAAGTAGTTAGGATGGTTGAAAACTTTGTTTCTAGCAAGTAATCCAATAAAAACCATTACTTTTGCAAAAAAAATAAAGTCAATTTTAATGAACTCTAAATTAATAGCACCCTCTCTGCTAGCGGCCGATTTTGCCAATTTACAACGCGACATAGAAATGGTAAACCAAAGTGAAGCCGATTGGTTCCATATCGATATTATGGATGGCGTTTTTGTTCCGAATATTTCTTTTGGAATGCCCGTATTGCAAGCTATTCAAAAGCATGCCAAAAAAACGTTGGATGTTCATCTTATGATTGTTGACCCTGATAGATATATAAAAACTTTTGCTGATTTGGGGAGCGACGTGCTTACCGTACATTACGAAGCATGTCCGCACTTGCATAGAACTCTACAGGCCATAAAAGCAGAAGGCATGAAGGCAGGGGTTTCGTTGAATCCGCACACCAATGTTAGCTTGCTGGAAGATACCATTAATGATATTGATTTGGTATTGATTATGAGCGTGAATCCGGGGTTTGGCGGACAAAGTTTTATTGAAAACACTTATGAAAAGGTAAAACAGCTTAAGGAGCTAATAAATCGCAAAGGAGCAAAAACCATTATTGAAATTGATGGCGGCGTAACCAACAAAAATGCCAAACAGCTTGTAGATGCTGGTGCCGATGTTCTAGTGGCGGGCAGTTATGTGTTTAAAAGTGACCATCAATTAGAAACTATAAAAGACTTAAAGTCGATAGTAAATCTTTAGTGAGCCTCTAAACCTAAAAAAATAAAAGCCCGTTTCAAATTTTGAAACGGGCTTTTTTATGACTAAAGATTAATGAAAATTAATCTTCTTTGTTGTTTCGAGGTTTGCGGTTATCGCGGTTACGATTGTCTCTGCCTCGGTTGTCGCGGCTGCCACCTTTGTTGTCTCTTGGAGGACGTGGTTGCCAACCTTCGGGCTTAGGTAAAATAGCTTTACGTGACACTTTTTCCTTGCGGGTTTTTGGATCGACACCAAAGTATTTTACATCAAAAACATCACCCATGTTTACTACATCGCTTACGTTTTCAGTACGTTCCCAAGCTAATTCGCTAACGTGCAATAATACTTCGTTCCCAGGAGCTTCGGTGTATTCTACTACAGCACCAAAATCGAGCATTTTTATCACTTTTACTTCGTATACGCTACCTACTTCAGGTTTGAACATTAAAGAGTCAATTTTAGCTAGCACAGCGTTGATACCGTCCTGTCCAGTTCCCAAAATTTCAACAATACCCTCTTCGGTTACAGGGTCTTCGTTAATAACGATAGTGGTTTTGGTTTCCTTTTGTAATTCTTGGATCACCTTTCCACCAGGTCCAATCAAAGCGCCGATAAATTCATTTGGAATAACTCGGGTAACCATTTTTGGAGCGTGGGGTTTAACATCAGCGTTAGGCGTAGATATGGTTTCAGTGATTTTTCCTAAGATGTGTAAACGACCATCACGTGCCTGCTTTAAGGCATTCACAAGAATTTCGTATGACAATCCTTTTACTTTAATATCCATTTGGCATGCGGTAATACCATCGGCAGTACCAGTAACCTTGAAGTCCATATCGCCTAAGTGATCTTCATCTCCTAAAATATCAGATAACACGGCGTATTTGCCAGTTTCGGTATCGGTAATCAACCCCATGGCAATACCGGAAACAGGTTTTTTCAACTGAACACCAGCATCCATCATGGCCATTGTTCCGGCACAAACTGTTGCCATAGAAGACGATCCGTTAGATTCCAAAATCTCGGAAACAACACGGACAGTATAAGGGCAATCTTCAGGGACCATACCTTTTAAGGCACGTTGAGCCAAGTTTCCGTGACCCACTTCGCGACGTGATGTACCACGAATTGGTCTTGCTTCACCAGTTGAAAAAGGAGGGAAGTTGTAGTGTAAATAAAAACGCTCCTCACCTTCAAAAGACGGCATATCAATTTGGTTGGCTTCTCTTGAAGTTCCCAAAGTAACTGTGGCCAAAGCTTGAGTTTCTCCACGTGTAAAGATAGACGAACCGTGAGTTGATGGTAAATAATCAACCTCGCACCAAATCGGGCGGATGTCGGTAGTTTTACGTCCATCTAAACGTAAACCTTCGTTTAAGGTTAAATCGCGCACCGCATTTTTCTCAGCTTTGCTGTAATATTTTGAGATTAAATCGCCTAATTCTTCTTGTTCTTCCTCAGAAAAAGAAGCAATAATTTCTTCTTTAATTTCTGCAAATGCAGCACCTCTTTCATGCTTAGAAGAACCTGCTTTTGCTACGGCATAAACTTTATCGTATGCCATATCGTGAATCTTTTTAGCTAAATCTTCGTCTTCAGCCTCTGGTTCGTATTCACGGGTTTCCTTTTTGCCAAAAGCTTCAGCCAGCCTCACTTGGGCCTCACATTGTACTTTAATGGCTTCGTGTGCAAATTTGATGGCTTCGGTCATTTCTTCCTCAGAAATCTCGTCCATTTCACCTTCAACCATCATAACTGAATCGGCGGATGCCCCAATCATCATATCGATATCAGACTCTTCTAACTGTGCCCGAGTAGGGTTGATGATAAATTCACCGTTTACACGCCCCACTCTTACTTCTGAAATCGGGCATTCGAAAGGAAAATCGGATAATTGGATAGCGGCAGAAGCGGCTAAACCTGCCATGGCGTCTGGCATTACATCCTCGTCATGAGACATCAATTGAATCATCACCTGCGTTTCACTGTGGTAATCTTTTGGGAATAACGGACGCAAAACACGGTCTACCAAACGCATGGTCAATACTTCACCGTCACTAGGTCTGGCTTCTCTTTTGAAAAATCCGCCAGGGTAACGTCCTGCTGCAGCGAATTTTTCTCGGTAATCTACTGTTAAGGGTAAAAAGTCAACATCGGCCGACTTGTAATTGGAAACTACCGTACATAATAGCATACAATTTCCAGATTGCACAACAACGCTACCATGCGCCTGTTTTGCTAATTTTCCGGTTTCGATAGAAATTTCTCTACCGTCACCAAGGTCTATGACCTCTTTAAAAACTTGTGGTTTCATAATTTTCTTTTGTAACCTAAGTGTTAATCGCACTTAAGCCATGTTAAACAATGGTCGGTGTGTTGTTGTGTGTAGTGTTGTGTGATGACCAATGAAAAACTGTAATGAGCTTCTTTCAATACGCATTTAAACTCTGCGTGGAGTTGTATTTAAAACAAAAAAGAGGCTGTAAAAGCCTCTTTTTATTATTTTCTTAATCCTAATTCTTTTACTATGGCACGATATCTTAAGATATCTTTCTTAGTTAAGTAATCAAGTAAAGCACGACGCTTACCTACTAATTTTACTAACGAGCGCTCGGTATTAAAATCTTTACGATTGTTTTTTAAGTGCTCGGTTAAGTGGTTAATACGGTGCGTAAACAACGCAATTTGTCCTTCGGCGCTACCAGTATCGTTTTTTCCTTTACCGTGCTTTTCGAAGATGTTTTCTTTTACTTCTTTTGATAAATACATGCTAATATTATTGTAAATGATTGTTATGTAAACGAAAGTCTTTCTTTCGAGCGGCAAAGATAGATAATTTTTATGATTGCACAATATTTCTTTTTTAGTAAAGTTTTCAGTAAATTAACGTAAAATTTTTCGCAAATATGGAGAGAATTATTGCTGATGCTTTAGATGTCAACTTGCTTCCAGACATCTTTAATAATGCATATCATGGTATAGCCATTGTAGGGTTGGATGGAAAATGGCTATTGGTGAGCAAAAGTTTGTGCGATATTTTAGGATATAAGCAAGAAGAATTACAAAAACTTACTTTTCAAGATATTACCCACAAAGAAGATATAGCTCTCGATTTTAGAAAGATTAGCCAACTGTTAAAGGGTGAAATAAAAAATTATAAAATGCAGAAGCGATATTTTACCAAATCGGGAAATTTGGTTTGGGGGCAGCTGTCTGTGTCACTGGTTCGGGATGATAAAGGAAAGCCTAAATATTTTATTACCCAAGTTCAAGATATTACTAAAAGGAAACATAAGGAAGAAGAAAAAGAAACTATTGCCAATGTAGTGAAGGAACAAAATGAAAGGCTATTGAATTTTTCCAGGATTATAACCCATAATTTAAAAACACATGCCGGAAACTTAAATAACCTAGCTCATTTTGTTGAGGAAGAAATTCCGGAAACAAAGGAGAATGAAAGTTTTTTGGTTTTAAAACAGGCAGTACAAAACCTTCAAGATACCGTAGATCACCTAACAGAAATAGCTAAATTCTCCAAATATGACAAATCTGAACTAAAGTCGCTCAATTTACATCAGTACGCTGTAAATGCCATTTACAATGTGTCATCAATGGCAAAAAATAACAACTGCGAAATTGAAAACCTTATTGCTAAAGATTTAATGGTGGTGGGTATTGAAGCTTATCTAGACAGTATTATATTGAATTTGCTAACCAACGCCATAAAATACAGAGACCCTTCCAGAAAATGTAAAATTGTTTTAAAAAGTAAAACAGAAGATAAACGTATTGTTTTGAGTGTTAAGGATAATGGTATGGGAATAGATTTAAAAAAGCACAAAAACAATATGTTTATGCTGTATCAAACTTTTCATAAGCATACCGATTCTACTGGTGTGGGGCTGTTCATTACCAAAAATCAGGTGGAAGCACTTGGCGGAAAGATTAAGGTAAAAAGTAAATTGAATAAAGGCTCCAAATTTATGGTATACTTCAAAAAAGGATAAAAAAAATGCCCTTAATTTTTAAGGGCATTTTTTTAAGGTCGTAAAGGCTGATTGAGTATTAAATCTAAATACTGGTTTACTTTATCTTTTAGGTCTTTTCTTAGTGTAATAAAATCCAAGAAACCGTGTTCTAATAGAAACTCAGAAGTCTGGAAGCCTTCGGGCAAATCTTTACCAGTGGTGTCTCTTACAATTCTTGGTCCTGCAAAACCAATTAAAGCACCGGGCTCGCTAATGTTGATGTCGCCTAACATGGCAAAAGATGCCGTTGTACCTCCTGTTGTAGGGTCGGTACATAAGGAAATATAAGGAATTCCAGCATCGGCCAACTGGGCTAATTTTACTGAAGTTTTTGCCAATTGCATTAATGAAAATGCAGCCTCCATCATTCTGGCGCCTCCTGATTTTGAAATCACCATCAACGGAATCTTTTTCTTTAAGGCATAATCGGCCGCTCGGGCAATTTTTTCGCCCACAACGCTACCCATAGACCCTCCAATAAAAGCGAAGTCCATACAGGCCACCACTAAATCTTTACCTTTCGATTTTCCTACGGCCGTTCTAATAGCGTCTTTCAATTGGGTTTTTTCTTGGGCTGCTTTTAATCGCTCTGGGTACTTTTTTGTGTCTTCGAACTTTAAAGGGTCTTTAGATTCTAAATTGGCATCCAGTTCTTTGAACTTGTTGTCATCAAAAAGAATTTCAAAGTATTCCTTACTTCCAATCCTAACATGGTAACCGTCTTCTGGGCTAACATAAAAGTTTTTTTCAAGCTCTTCGGCATCAACTATTTTTCCAGTGGGTGATTTGTACCAAAGCCCCTTTGGGGTGTCTTTTTTTTCCTCTGTAGTTGTTGTTATTCCTTTTGTTTTTCTTTTAAACCAAGACATACTGATTTCTTATTTTTTCACTCCTAAATATTTGTGGAGTTTTATTTTATTCAATGGATTGCTAACGCGAAACACAATGGGAAAACAAATGTTGTCATTTTAAATTTTAACATTGATTAGCAGAAAGCATTATACAAAATTAAGTCTTTTTTTAATTTTGAAGTAAAACTAAAATGGATTTGTTTGAAGCTTTGTGTTAAGCCTAACGTAAGATACTGTTTTTAAGTTTTGTAACAAAAAAAAGACCTCAGTTGGTGAGGTCTTTTTTTGAGTAGATTTCAACTCTATTATAATGTGTTTACGTTGTTTAGGTCTTCAAACGCTTTTTTCAGACGCTCAACAAAGGTTTTTTCGCCTTCGCGTAACCAAACACGTGGGTCGTAATACTTTTTGTTAGGCACATCGTCACCATCAGGGTTTCCTATTTGTGATTTTAAATATTCGGCTTTTTCGCCCATATAATCTCTAATACCGCTCATAAATGCGTATTGCAAATCGGTATCGATGTTCATTTTGATAACACCATAGCTGATACCTTCGCGAATTTCTTCAACAGAAGAACCCGATCCACCGTGGAATACAAAATCGATGTGGTTGTGCTCTACACCGTATTTTTCAGAAATATATTCTTGTGAATTTTTCAAGATTTTTGGAGTCAGTTTTACGTTACCTGGCTTGTAAACCCCGTGAACATTGCCAAAGGCAGCGGCAACGGTAAAACGCGGGCTCACTTTGCTAAGTTCTTCGTAAGCGTAGGCTACTTCTTCTGGTTGGGTGTAAAGTTTAGAATCGTCAACATCGGTATTGTCAACGCCATCTTCCTCGCCACCTGTAATACCAAGTTCAATTTCCAAAGTCATGCCCATTTTGCTCATACGCTCAAGGTATTGCTTGCAGATTTCGATGTTTTCTTCAAGAGGTTCTTCCGAAAGATCGATCATGTGCGAACTGAAAAGTGGCTTTCCTGTTTCTTCAAAATGTTTTTCGCTGGCATCGAGCATACCGTCTATCCAAGGCAATAATTTTTTCGCACAGTGGTCTGTATGTAAAATTACGGGAACACCATAGGCTTCAGATAAGGTATGTACGTGCTTTGCACCGGCAATGGCACCAGCAATGGCCGCTTTTTGCCCGTCATTGCTTAAACCTTTTCCGGCGTTGAATTGAGCACCTCCGTTTGAAAATTGAATAATTACAGGAGCATTTAAATCTCTTGCGGTTTCCAAAACACCGTTAATAGTGTCCGATCCAATAACATTAACCGCTGGCAAAGCATAACTGTTGGCTTTTGCATGGTTAAATATCGCTTGTACTTCATCGCCTGTGGCAACACCTGGTTTTATGTTGTGTCCCATATTTTCTATTTATATGATTAGTAAATTAATATTTTCAAAAGTAATTAAATTTTGAATAAGATACCTTGGTTTTCTTTTCTGAAAACGAATAAAATAAACTAAAACGTTGTAGTTTTTTAGTTGATTGGAAAGGTGGTTGCAGTAGAAAATTTTTGAAACTTTCAACTGCGTTAAAACGGATAGTTTATACCAATGTTATAAACTGCGTTTGAAAAATTGTAGTCGTTAAACCAACGGTTTTGCGCTCCGTAAAAGGGATCGTAGGTTTTAAAACCAATATCGAACCTGAAAACGAAAAAGCTAAAATCGTAACGCAGGCCAAATCCAGAGCCAACGGCAATGTCTTTAAGCGAACTAAAACTATTGAATACAGCGCCTTCGGTGGTAGTGTTATCCAAAACGTTCCAAATGTTACCAACGTCCACAAAAATAGCCCCGTTCAAATCTTCAAAAATGTTGAAGCGTTGTTCGGCACTCAAGGCCAGTTTTAGGTTGGCTTCGTTAAATTCGTTTGTCGTGTCCGAACTTCCGGGGCCCAAACTATAGGCCGTCCATGCACGGTTGTCGTTGGGGCCTCCAGCAAAAAAACTCTTGGAAAACGGAATACTGTTCGAGTTGCCGTACGGAATGGCTACGCCCAAAAAGCTTCGCATGGCAAAAACGTTTTTCTTGCCCAAGTCCCAATGTTTGGTGTATTCAAACTCGGTTTTCACGTATTGCGAGTACGACACTCCAAAGAGCTCAAAGCGGTCGTTTCGGTTTCTTTGGAAGCCCAAAAGCTCTGATCCGGTCGCCAACAAATTCCCTGCCAATTCCAATTTAAAGCGGAAAATGGAAAAGTCTTCATCAAATAGATTGGTGCGCTCATCGTAAGTTAAATTGTAAATGGATGAAATAATCAGGTTGTTTTCCGTTAATCGGTCTTTACGTTCCTTGATATTATTAACTTCTTTGTATGCTGAAGGATTGCCGCTTTCAAAACTGTTATCGGCCAATACTAAATCCATAAACTCATCCGATCGGGCTTTGTTTAAAACCGGGTTGTCGTTTTCGTCGGGTTCAATATATTCGGCAGGGGTATTGTAAACGTTAAGTGCAATATTGTTCAGGTTGTTGAACGAATTACTGTATACATTAAAATAGTTGTCGATGTTCAGGTTTTTAACGTATTGCACATTAAATACATCCAGTCTGTTAGTGGCTTTGTCGTTAGGTCGCCAATTGTAGTTGAAAATACCGCTGAAGGTACGCTTGTCGAGACCAATATTGGTCTGGCTGGTTGAGGCCAAACTGATTTTGGTGCTGGGCAGCATATATTTTGGGATGAGGTTTTCGGTATAAAAGGGTGAAAATAGCCTCGGGATGGTGAGTTTAAAATCAACACCAAATTCGTTAATGTCAAAAAAAGGATCGCCTTCTTGGGCGTCTTTTGAAGACCCAATGGAACCAATGGCCGAAATTTGAAAGGTTTCGGCGCCCCTAAAAATATTTCGGATCAACAAGCTGGGGTTTACCGAAAAACCAACCGTTTGGATATTACTGGTCGATACGTCGGTGCTAAACCCGAGGTTGAATTTTTTGAGCGGGGTAAGCCTTATTGTGTCGGTAAGGGTATTATCGGGGTTTTCAATATACTCAATATTGGGGTACTTAAAGGTGCGTAGCTCGTTTAAGTGACGGTAGGTTCGGGTACGGTCAATATCTCTAAAAACCTCACCTGGCGATATAAATACGGCATCGGTAAGCGCTTTGGGTTGGTAACGCATTTTACCATAGCTGTAAAGTTTGTAGCCGTTGTAGTATATGGAATCTTGAAAGGGTTTGCCACGGTTTTCAAACGTATAATCGGTAATAATGTTTACATCCCTTATTTTGAAGATTTCAAAAGGTTGGCGCCTTATGGAATCCTGAGTTCTTATGGCTCGATTTTGAATAATAACATCAACATTCACCTTTTTGTTGGTGCCAATGGTGTCCATTTCAAACGTAATGTAATCTTGATTGAAGTGGTAAACCCCCGAATTTCGTAACTCGTTGGAAATACGATCGCGTTCCCCTTCAAAATTTAAAGTTTTGTATTGTTGGCCAGGTTTAATAATGGCTTCATCTTCAATTTTATCGTATAACGATTTTACCACGGGCGATTTGATGGTTTCGGTAATGGAGTCGAGAATAAAAGGCGTTCCGGTTTTAATCTTGTATTCCACTTCGGCCCGTTTATTATCATTTTTAGTGATGTCGTACTCGGTTTCTACATTAAACCAACCGTTATTAATGTAATAGTCATGAAACCGCTTTGCCGATTTTTTGGTTTGTTCTTCACTAACAATGGTTGGAGGTTCTCCAGTCCGTTTTAGCCATTTGTTGAACCCAATGGCCGATGCCTTTAGTTTGTCAACTTGCTTTTTCGAATAGCGTTTTATAAGGCGCTCGCGGCGGTTGGGTTTTTTGTCCAACCAAGCTTCAAAAAGGGAATCTCGATTTGGTCGGGCTAAGTTGTAAATGTGCAATCGCAGCGGAATACCAGCAATTTTTCGGTTGGTTTTTTGGTAAATCAGGTTGTTTATGGTTACCGACTTGTCTTTTTTATCGTTAACGAAAACGGTATTCTTGGTCAATAAATACTCGTCTTTGGCAACTCTTTTAGTAGCGTCGCAGGAAAGGAAGCATCTCGAAAAAATGATTAGAATGAATATTTTTAGGAGTTGACGTGTCAAGTGAAAAGTGGGGTTATATTTTAAACTTTTAGTGCTGCAATTTTGTTCAAAAATACACTATTTACGCTGAAATAAATAGCGGAATGGTTAGAGCCTCGCAATATTTTCTTTTCTTTATCAAAATTTATGAAAGCTCATATTGGGCATGCTTCAACCTCACTCAGCGCAGGTTTGGCAAACATGGGGTATGGCGCAAAAAATAATTAAACAGCTTAACCACAGGCTTTTTTTAAATTTAAACGAATAAAAACATTATGCTTTCTAAAAACCAAATCAAATTAATAACGAGTTTAAAACAAAAAAAGTTTAGGCAACAGCATGGTTTTTTTGTGGCCGAAGGGATAAAGACCATCAACGAACTTTTGCAATCGCCACTTAAGCTTCATGAATTGTTTACTACAGAATCGTTCAATATTAATGCCGCGAAAGTGACCATTATTTCCGAAAAGGAATTAAAACGCATTAGTTTTTTGAAAACGCCGAATACGGCTTTGGCAGTATTTGAAATTCCACAACCTAAGCCCATAAAAAGTGACGGATTAATTGTGGCTTTAGATGCTGTTAGTGATCCCGGAAATCTCGGCACCATTATCAGGCTTTGCGATTGGTTTGGAATAAAAGATTTGGTTTGCAGTACCGATACGGTAGATTGTTTTAACCCCAAAGTGGTACAGGCTACCATGGGTTCGATAACTCGGGTTAATATCAATTATGTGGATTTACAGGTTTTTTTGAAAAGCTATAACGGCCCTGTTTTTGGTGCGTTTATGGATGGCGAAAATGTGTATTCGGCCCAATTGCCTAAAAATGGTGTATTGGTAATGGGCAATGAGGCCAATGGTATTTCAAAAGATGTTGAAAGTTTTGTTACGGAAAAAATAGCTATTCCCCGATTTGGCGATTTACAGGCCACCGAAAGCTTAAATGTAGCCACAGCGACGGCTATCTTATTGAGCGAGTTTAGGAGAGCGACCTAATAAGTTGCAGTATGCAGTAGCAGTAATCAGTGCGTTGTATTGTTCTTTGCGCCTCCGCGCTTTTGCGAGAGCCCTACTGAAACGTAAAATTAATAAACACCCCACGTGTTTTCATCGTGGCAATGTTGCTGGTCCAAGGGCTATTGGGGTCTTCGTCCCTAATCAATTCGTCGTTAATACCGAATAATCCACGGATGGAAGGGGTGAATTTAAAATTGTACAAATAAAAGTCGATACCAAAGCCCAATTCATAAAAAATGGAATTTTTTGTGGTCCTGAATTGCCCGTTGCTATTGTCCTCGGGGTTGTTTTCGTTGCTCGAAAGATTCAATGCTGTTGAAAAGCCGCCCACGATAAAAGGTTTAAAATTATTGATGCGCTTGGTTGAAATTTTAACCAATAGCGGTACGTGGATATAGGTCGATTTTACCTCCCGAATCAAATCGGACGATTTTACATCGGGTTCGTTTTCAAAATATTCTTGGCTGTAATAGAGTTCGCGGGTGGTGATAAGTAACCCCGGCTCCAAACGCAAATCGATAAAACTGTTTACACGTAGGTTTCCTATTAAGCCCACGTTAAAACCGGGGCTTCTTTTTACGTAAATATCGCGTAAATCGGTGTTGTAATCAAAATTGAAATCGTAAGTGCTGAAGCCCAAAAAATAGCCCCAACGCAGTAAGTTGTTGTCGGTACTGCCGCGCCCTTGGTTAGCGTCGTAAGTTATTTTTTCTTTTTTAAAAAGTTGTGCGCTAGAGGTTTGGGTGATGAATAAAAAAGCGATTAATGCAAAAATGTGCTTCATGTTATTTCTTCGATGATTTATAGATTGTGGCCACACCAAAAGTTTGTGGAAAATCTTCAACATTTATAAACCCAATTTTGCGTAAAATATTGTTCAAAGCTTCACCGTAAGGAAAAACAGAGGCCGATTCGCTTAGGTAGCGGTAGGCGCTTCGGTCTTTTGAAAATATTTTACCAATTAGCGGTAAAATATTTTTGGTGTAAAAGGCGTAGCCCTGTTTGTATGGTGTTTTTGTGGGTACCGAAGTTTCTAAAATCACAAAAGTACCGCCTGGTTTCAGTACCCTTAAAATTTCTTTCAATCCGTTTTCCAAAGTTTCAAAATTGCGCACTCCAAAAGCTACGGTAATGGCATCAAAAGTATTGTCTTCAAAAGGCATGTTTTCGCTGTCGCCCAAAACTAGGTCTATTTTAGAGTCCAAGCCTTTCTTTTTTACTTTTTCCTTTCCTATGGCCAGCATGCCCGAACTGATGTCGAGCCCCACAATTTTAGTGGCATTGGTTTCGGCTAGGTTAATAGCCAAATCGCCTGTTCCAGTAGCGATATCCAAAATGGTTTCTGGATTGCTTTTGGCAACCATGTTCACTACTTTTTTTCGCCATTTAATATCTATTCCAAACGAAATAACCCGGTTTAAACCGTCGTAATCGCCAGAAATGGTATCGAACATTTTGGTAACCTGTTCCTTTTTACCTAAGTCGCTGTTTTTATAGGGCTTTACTTTTGACAAATCTGAAAAATTTTCGACAAATATAAACTTTTACCCATGCATATAATAATAAGTGGCCGATTATTATAAAACGCCTAATTAACACGCTTATATCTAATTTATAGTATATTTGTGCTACTTTTTATGATTAATAGATAATGAAAATTATTATTGCCGGAGCTGGTGAAGTTGGATTTCATTTAGCAAAACTGTTGTCTTACGAATCTCAAGAGATTACTTTAATAGACCCAGATAAAGATAGTTTAGTTTACGCCGATACACATTTAGATATTAAGGTTATACGTGGTGACGCCACTTCAATAGCGGTGTTGAAAGATGCCCGCGTGGAGTCTTCCGACCTTTTTATTGCCGTAACGTCCAGTGAAACCACCAATATTACCGTTTGCGTTTTGGCCAAGCAATTGGGTTCGCAAAAAACCATTGCCCGAATTTCGAATACCGAGTTTATCCGCCATAAAGAAGAAATTGGTTTTACCGAGTTTGGTATTGATGAGCTGATTTCACCAGAATCTTTAGCGGCGGCTGAAATAGAATTGTCGTTAAAACAATCCTCTTTCAATGATACTTATGAGTTCGAAAACGGTGCATTAACCATGGTTGGTTTAACGCTTTCACGCTCGGCATCTTTCGTTGGGAAAACGGTAAAGGAAGCGGCGAGAATATTTCCTGAAATCCACTTTGTACCCATCGCCATTCAACGTTTTGGTACGCAGTACACCATTATTCCCAGAGGCGATACGGTTTTTAAAAGGGGCGATAGCGTGGTGTTTATTACTACCGAAGGCGGGGGTGAAGATTTGTGCCGCTTAACTGGCAAAGCCAATAGGGATATAAAGAATGTGATGATTTTGGGCGGTACCCAAATTGGTTTTAAAACGGCACGCGACCTTTCAAATAAAGGGTTTAACGTAAAATTATTTGAAGCCAACCGAGAGCGTGCTTTCGATATTGCTGATGAATTACCCAACGTGTTGGTAATCAATAGTGATGGAAAAAACGTCGATGTGCTTGAGGAAGAGAACATTTCCGACATGGATGCTTTTATCGCTGTTGGCGATAATTCTGAAACCAATATCATGTCCTGTTTGGTGGCCAAATCGAAAGAGGTTAAAAAGACCGTGGCTTTGGTGGAGAACATGGATTATTTTGAACTGTCGCATTCCGTGGGTATTGAAACTCTGATCAATAAAAAGCTACTGGCCGCAAACACCATTTTTAGATACATCAGAAAAGGAGAGGTCGTAGCCATGACCAAACTGAACAATATGAATGCCGAATTGTTGGAGTTCGAAGTAAAATCGACTTCAGCCATTTGTAATAAATACATTAAAAACATTGACTTCCCGAGGTCAGCTATTATAGGTGGCGTGGTGCGAAATGGAGAAGGTATCATTGCCTTGGGCGACTTTAAAATCCGTGAGGGCGACCGTATTGTGGTGTGTAGTTTGTTGCAATCCATTAAAGGTGTTGAACGATTATTTCGTTAAATATGAAACTTAACTACAAGATTATTTTCCATTTTCTTGGGCTGTTGTTGCTCTTTAACGGGGGCTTTATGTTGCTGTCCACGCTTATCAGTTTAATTTATGCCGACGGCGTAACGCTGCAATTGTTTTTATCAGGTTTAATGACTTCAGTTGTTGGAGGAATAGCCATGGTATTGACCCGCAAGCACAAAAAGGAAATTAACAAACGCGAAGGCTATATTGTGGTAACTTTCGGGTGGATAATCATGTCGCTTTCTGGAGCAGTGCCTTATGTTTTAACCGAAAGTATTCCCAGCTTTACCAGTGCCTTTTTTGAAACCATGTCGGGCTACACCACTACGGGCGCCTCTATTTTAAACGATATTGAAGCCGTGCCCAAAGGCGTTTTGTTTTGGCGCAGTTTAACCCATTGGATTGGCGGTATGGGAATTATCGTTTTAGCGATTGCCATTTTGCCTTTGTTGGGCATTGGAGGGATGCAGCTTTTTGCAGCTGAAGCCCCCGGGCCGAGTGCCGATAAACTACACCCCAGAATTACAGACACCGCAAAACGTTTGTGGCTTATTTATTTTGGATATACCGCAGCCGAAACCTTGTTGCTTAGCTTGGCGGGCATGTCGTTTTTTGATGCCATAAACCATGCTTTGTGTACACTGTCCACGGGTGGGTTTTCAACTAAAAATGCCAGTGTGGCCTATTGGAATGGCGACCCCGTAATTCAATATATTATCATTCTGTTTATGTTTTTGGCAGGGACCAACTTCGTGTTGAGTTATTTTGCTTTTAAGGGAAAAGTGCAAAAAGTATTGAAGGATGAAGAGTTCAAATTGTATTTTAAGTTTATAGCCATTTTTACCTTAATCGCTTCGGTACTTATTTATTTTAGGGCTGATGTATCGGTGTCTTCCATCGAACATCCCATGGTATGGGGCGAGGCCGAAAGTGCGTTTCGGCATGGCTTGTTTCAAGTCCTTTCGGTGATAACCACAACGGGTTTTGTTACCGCGGATTATACACTTTGGACGCCCTTTTTGGTGGTGTTCTTCTTCGGACTCATGTTTTTGGGCGGCTCGGCTGGTAGTACCTCCGGAGGCGTTAAAGTAGTACGCCATCTGATACTCATCAAAAATGGTTTTTTGGAATTTAAACGCACGTTGCACCCCAGTGCCATTTTGCCTGTTCGCTACAACAAAAGAGCTATTTCGGGCGATATTGTATTCAACATATTAGGTTTTTTCATTTTGTACATGCTCTCCTTTATTATTGGGGCATTGGTGTTTTCCATGTTTGGTCTTGATTTTAAGTCGGCCATTGGTTTGGCAGCATCCACACTTGGTAATGTCGGGCCCGCTTTGGGCGATTTTGGTCCGGTGAACAATTATGCAGCCTTGCCTGGTTTGGGGCAATGGTGGGCGTCCTTTTTAATGCTTATTGGTCGTTTGGAACTCTTTACCGTGCTCATTTTATTTACGCCGTTCTTTTGGCGGAATAGGTAGTTTTTTTATAGATCGTTATCGCCTGCATTTAAGCATTTATCTTATTTTATAGTTTGCTTTTTTAGGAAGTGAAATGTGTTTGTTGAACTTAGAATCTTAACTTGTATTGTAACTTTTTAGTTGGTTTTTATACTGATATATTGAATTTAAATCTTCAGTAATTATGAGCTTTGGTGTTGTGCAATCCGCGATTACTTCAATTAGAAATAATTTGAATCAGCTTTCAAAACGAAATGGTTCAAATACATTATCGGTTTCTAAAAAGAAGAAGTATGAAACTAAAGCTGAAACTCTAAGTTCTTATGAATTGAAAAAGTTAAAGCACAGGATTTTAGAGGAAAATAGAGCAATAAAAAGAAAGCAGGTTTTATTTGTCGCCATAATACTTTCAGTAATAATCGCAGTGCTTTTGTATTTTATGTAAAAAGTAACCAAACGTTTTTCTGGTGCTAATGGAATGATTTTTGTTTCAGCAGTTGTAAGCTATTAAAACAATACTAATGAAACAATTACTCTATTTCTCCGCTCTATTATTTTTATTCAATTGCACAGAAAAAAGCAATAAAAAAAATGACTCGATTATCGGTAAAACTTTTTCGGAACTGAAGCGTGTTGAACATCTATCAAGTTACGGGGAAATAAGTGATACGGTAATTTATGGTGATTATGTGGGTGCAAAGCACGGTATTTTGCATTTACAAAACCGAAATCAAAATTTAATCTTGTTTAACAGAGTTGAAAGGGGGGCTTCTTTAGAAAGAGAATATAATGTTTTAGATACTTTGGTGATACCGAGAGAAGGTGATTCTAAATTTGTTACAATTGGATATTGTCAAATTAATAACAACAACGACGAAAATCTAATCGTATTAGCAAAGAAAACGGATAGCTTAAAAATAAAAACCATTTTTAAAGCTTGGCGTGCCAATACCAAATCGGAGAAAATAGAACCCATCAATCACTTGGATAGCATCAATTGTTTTAACGAATGGTTTGAACCATTCTGAAGCAGTCAGATGCTAAATAAAAAAACCTGTCAAATTCAAGGAATAAGACAGGCTTTTTTAATTTATAGGCTCGATTAAATTAGCTTACGGCTTCTTTAATACGTTTCATAGCTTCGATAATTTGCTCGTTTGAAGCGGCATAAGAAATCCTGATACAATCTGGATTTCCAAAAGCTTCACCGGTAACGGTAGCAACAAGTGCTTCTTCCAATAAAAACAATGAAAAATCTGAAGCATTGTTTATCTTTTTACCTTTTAAGGTTTTTCCGAAGAAGTGCGTTACGTTAGGGAAAACATAAAAAGCACCATCTGGCACGTTGCACTTAAAGCCTTCAATGTCGTTCAATAAATCTAAAATTAAATCGCGACGTTGCTTAAACTCGTCGATCATGTATTTTACCTTTTCGGGCGACTCGTTGCAAGCCGTGATAACGGCACGTTGAGCGATACAGTTGGCACCACTTGTAGCCTGACCTTGTAATTTGTTGCAGGCACGGGCTATTTTTTCAGGAGCACCAATGTACCCGATACGCCATCCCGTCATAGCAAACGCTTTCGATACACCGTTTACGGTAATAGTACGGTCATACATTTCTTCGAATTCGGCTATACTGGTATGGCCTTCACCGTAGTTGATGTGCTCATAAATTTCATCAGAAACCACATAAATGTCTGGATATTTTGCTAAAACATCAACCAATGCTTTCAATTCGTCTTTACTGTAGACCGAACCACTTGGGTTACATGGCGAACTGAACCACATCATTTTGGTTTTAGGGGTAATGGCGGCTTCCAATTGCTCGGCAGTCATTTTAAAATCGGTAGCGATAGTGGTTTTGACTTCCACCGGAACACCTCCAAATAATTTCACGATATCTGCATAGCTTACCCAGTAAGGACATGGTAAAATCACCTCGTCGCCATCATTAATCATCACGCCAGCAACGTTGAACAACGATTGTTTAGCACCTGTGGAAACCACCACTTGCGATGGCGTGTAAGTCAGGTTGTTGTCGCGCTTAAATTTGGTGATGATAGCGTCTTTTAAATCGGCGTAACCATCAACGGGCGAATACGAATTGTAATTGTCGTTAATCGCTTGAATAGCGGCCTCTTTAATAAAATCGGGGGTGTTAAAGTCTGGCTCGCCAAGGCTTAAACCAATAATATCTTTGCCTTCGCCTCTTAATTCTCTTGCTTTGGCTGCCATGGCCAACGTAGCAGAAGTGGCCATGTTTAAAATTCTATCAGATAGTAATTGCATGAAATTTAGTTAAATAAATTTGTGATTAGAATTGCAGTGCCGGTTTTCTTCCCATTTCCCTTAAATATTTAAAGTGGGAAATGATGGCACTGCGGGTTGTTTTATATTCGTTATAAGGTAAATTAAATTCTTTGGCAGTTTCTCTAACAATTTTAGAGATTTTGGTATAGTGCACGTGGCTAATGTGCGGAAAAATATGGTGTTCCACTTGGTGGTTCAATCCGCCAGTAAACCAGTTTACAATCTTGTTTTTGGTGCTGAAATTGATGGTGGTTTTCAATTGGTGAATGGCCCAAGTGTTTTTCATGGTACCATCTTTTTCGGGTAGCGGCATTTCGGCTTCGTCCATAACGTGCGCCAATTGGAATACAACGCTTAAAATTAATCCTGCGGTGTAGTGCATCACAAAAAAGCCGATTAAAATTTTCCACCAAGCAATATCTAAAATCAACATGGGGATAACAATCCAAATGCTCACATAAATAATTTTTGAAATGACCAATTTGCTCCAATTCCAAACCGGATTTGGGAATTTTCCGTAAGACAATTTACGTTTCATATAACGTTTCATCTGCATCCAATCGGTAGTGATTGCCCAGTTGATGGTCAATAGGCCGTACAACAAAATGGAATAATAATGCTGAAAACGGTGGTACCATTTCCATTCAGAATGTTTTGTGAAACGCAGGATTCGTCCAGCATCCAAATCTTCATCATGACCGTGTACGTTGGTATAGGTGTGGTGCAATACGTTGTGCTGTACCTTCCAGTTGTAAACATTTCCGGCAAGAATGTAAATACTGCTTCCCATTAAACGATTAACCCACTCTTTATTTGAAAACGAACCGTGGTTGCCATCGTGCATCACATTCATGCCCACGCCGGCCATGCCTATGCCCATAACAATGGTTAAAAGCAATTGGGCCCAACCTGGCAGGTTTAAGGTTAATAACAGGAAATAAGGGGTTAAAAACAGGGAAAACATCACAATGGTTTTTACCCATATTTTCCAATTTCCCGTACGCTTTATTTGATTTTCCTTAAAATAAGCGTTTACCCTTTTATTTAGTGTTCTGAAAAATTTAGCAGAGTCAGTTCTTGAAAATGAAAGTGCTTGTTTTGTCATGCTGGCTTTTTAATATGATTAATTTTTTTAATTTGATTGATCATACCCGGAGGGCAAAGATAGGTATAAACCCAGTTAAGTTGTAACGAATTTTTGTAAAAATATGTATTTAAAAACCATATTTTTGTTGAAAATTTAACATCGATGGACCTTATTTTAAAGTATTTCCCAAATCTTACCGAAAAGCAGATTGAGCAGTTTAAAAAGTTGGAATTGCTTTACCAAGATTGGAATTTAAAAATAAACGTAGTATCTCGTAAAGATATTGACGAACTGTACTTAAGGCACGTGTTGCACTCACTGGGCATTGCCAAGGTGTTAAGCTTTAAATCGGGCTCGAAAATTTTGGATGTAGGCACCGGTGGCGGATTTCCGGGAGTGCCGTTGGCGATTTTGCATCCAGAATGTTCGTTTCATTTGGTGGATAGCATAGCCAAAAAACTGAAGGTGGTCGATGAGGTAGTTGAAGGCTTGGGGCTTACCAATGTTAAAACCACGCACAGCAGGGTAGAGGATACCGATGGACAATACGATTTTATTGTGAGCCGCGCAGTAGCTGCCATGCCAACCTTTGTGCGTTGGGTTAAGGGTAAAATAGCCAAAGAACAATGCCACGAACTTAAAAACGGTATTCTGTATTTAAAAGGAGGCGATTTAACCGAAGAACTTCAAGATTACCGCACCACGACCATTTACAATTTAAGCGATTTTTACACCGAAGATTTTTTTGAAACCAAAAAAGTGGTGCATTTGCCTTTAAAGTATAAATAATTGCAATTTTATCGTCATTACGAGGGAAGCATGACCGAAGTAATCTGTTTTAATCGAAGTTCTGATACTAAGATTGCTTCACTTCGAATGCACTAGTGCAGGCTACCTCCTAGCAAAGACAATTATGTTTGATGTCAATGGTTTACAATCTTTCGTCATTCCCAGCGATAGCGCGGGAATCTGTTGAATTAATGCTTTCATTTATGAGATTGCCACACTTCGACTGCGCTCAGTGCAGGCTGTACCTGGTTGCAATGACACGAGAGCCTTACCTAAATTAAAGTTTTAGTTCAGAAACCCTACAATTTCGCAATCAGCCCAATATTGTTGCTAAAATAATAATATTGGTTTTGAAACCAGTACGTATTGCTGTAGGGCTCAACGCTGTTCACATCCTGTGGAATGGATAGGATGTTGTTCGCACGCTCAAAATTGGCTTTTGCGTTTTCAACATCTTTTAATTTGTAGTACGAAATGGCCAATCCCAAATGGGCATCAAAATCATTGGCATCAAAAGTGATGGCTTTATTGAAATCTGAAATCGCATCGGTAAATTTCCCCAGCATCAAATGCGAAGCACCTCTGTAAAAATAAGCGAAGGCATGGTTGTTGTTTAAGCGAATGGCCTTGTTGAGGTCGTCGTTGGCTTGTTGGTAATAATTGATGTCCATATAAAAGGCTCCTCGGTTAAAAAAAGCATCGGCCGAGGGTTCAATATAAATGGCCGTTGTGTAATCTTGGGCCGCCTTTTCGTAGTTTTCCTGAGCGCGGTAGGCCGCAGCACGAAGAATATAGGTGTTGGGTTGGTCGGGTACTTTTTTTATCACTTGGTTAAAATCCTCAATGGCTTCTTCGAATTCGCCCAATTCAAATTTAACGCAGGCCAAGCTGTACAGGGCGTCAACAAAACTATCGTCCAGCATGTAGGCTTTCGCATAATCTTCTTTGGCGCCGTTAAAATCTTTTATGCTGAATCGGGAATTGCCCCGGTTGTAATAGGTGTCGGCATCGGGAGCTTCCACGATGATTTTAGAGTAATCGACAATAGCCCCGCCATAATCGCCCATATCGTTTTTGGCCAAGGCACGGTAAAAATAAGCATCCCAGTTTTTGGGCTCTAAAGCTATGGCTTGGGTAAGGAGTTCTATTTTCTCGTTGGAATTGTTGCTGCGTTTGGCCTGCCGCAATAATTTGTTGGCTTGTGCAAACCCGATAAACGGAACGATAATAAGTAGGAGAAGGATTTTATTTTTCATAGCGGTAAAGCAACAAATAATGTGCCGTATTTTTCGGAACTAAATTTAGTGATTTTTTTGGATTGGAGCTGTTATCTTTACTCGGACATAAAATTTTAAGACTGTTTGTTGTAAGTCCAGTAAAAGTGGGGCGGTAGGTCTGCGCATTGCTTTTTGCCGATTTAAGGCTGCTGTAGGAGCCATTTTAAGCCCATATGGCTATCTGGAAATTAGACTGTAAGTTACGTTCTAAAACAACAAACGCCCTTAAAATGGGCGTTTTTATATCATGTTTTTATAAAATTATAGGGTTGTGCAACGGTTACCAATGTTGTAACTAGTTTTTATTTGTTATGTCATTAATATGGTAATTAACTTTATCATTTATTATACTATAAACAGCCCAAGCTACTCCAAATACTTCCTGTTCGTCTAAATAGTAACGAATGAAAAAATTCTTTGCACTTCCAAATATATTCAGTTTTAGATATTCGGAAAATTCAATTAATTCTTTTTGACTGATTTCAGAGTTTAATAGAACTTCCATATCTCCTCTTTTTATAATTTCTGCATAGTTTTTCTTAACTATTTTAAACCCAATTTTATTATTACCAACAATACTCTTTGGTATTTGAGTTAGATATTTTGGTTCTTTTAAATAAGGGTCTATAACTGGCTTTATTTTAAGTTTATAGCTTTTCTCAACTTGTTCCACTTGATAATATTTGATGCCACGACCTTTTAATTTTTTCATTATCAAATCTTTAAAGTCATTTTCCATTCTTAATCCAAAATAAATTGACTTTAATGCATCAAACTCATAATAATATGGACCAGAAAAATTTGTCGTAATTCTGTATTCTTGTTCATAGTTCCATCTTTGTGATTTGTATCCAGCTAGTTTTTTAATCAATTCTTGATTTTTACTCGGGATATCTGACAATTCAATGTTAGGTGGATTTTTTGTATAAATAATTGGAAAAGAAAAGAAAGTTCCAGAATAACTATTTAAAAGTTTATCTAAATCATATTCAATGCAGAATCCTTTATGACCATTTGCATAGTGAGCCCAAAGAATTTCATCCATAGCATTACCTGATAATGAATAAATTCCAGCTTTTTTCAAAGCTTCAAGAAGATTCATTAAAGCATCGTGAACTTTTGAT
This sequence comes from Bacteroidia bacterium, assembly GCA_030430535.1. Lineage (GTDB taxonomy): Bacteria > Bacteroidota > Bacteroidia > Flavobacteriales > Flavobacteriaceae > Flavisericum. Next base: position 513 of record JAUIKY010000026.1, on the reverse strand, counting down.
AAAGCACCTTTCCTTTTTTGATTTAAAAACCAACCTATAGATTTAGATTGTTTTTGAAACTTATCTGACTTGACTATTGTTTCCCAAGGGTCATTTAGTGCATCTATTGAAGAACTCCAAAAATAATTTTCCTCTAGAGATTTAATATCTCTTTCCATAATTTCTTTTGTTCCTCCTCGATATTTATAAACTAACAATGGGTTTCTCTAAAATTAGTTACAACGGTCCTGGCTATGTGGCGTGCCGCACATGGACTTGCGTTGCGTTGGAAAATGGAACTCAAAATGCAAGCACTGGCGGCGCAAGTCTAAAAGCGCTACTTTCCGCCGTGACCAATTTTTAATTTCTTTAAAGTTACTCAAATCAAGCCACAATCGCGGCATGACTTATAGCCGTTGTGCCTGTTGCACAAGACTCAAATATAGTTTAAAATTTTCAGATTTGCCTGAAAGTTCTTATTTTTAGGGATGCAAGGCAAAAAGAACTACCAGGAGAAACTGTTCAGCAGTTTCC
>JAUIKY010000025.1 GCA_030430535.1 Bacteroidia bacterium | reverse complement strand
TAAAAAATCGTCGTTTAGAAAATCTTCTTTCTTCATAAGTGTATAAATTTTAAAATTAAACAAAAAAATATCGAGAGCTATAACCCTCGATATTTAAACTTTACACACTTAGTGAGATACTACCTTTAAATTTTAGTTTGGACTAAAATCCCCTTTATAATGAGGGGATTTTTTTATTAGAACTTTTTTTCTACCAGTTTAATAGGTGTTGAGGATGGTACAGAAACGATTTCAAAATCTATTACACCAACAATCAACTCTTCGTTTGTGATGACTTCAACCTTCCATTTTCCAAGTTTAACATTACTTTTGTATGTATAACCTCGAAAACCATCTGCTCTGCCTCCTGTAATGTCATAACTAATGCTGTCTAAAACCTCCCATTCTTTTTTGGTTTCATTAAACCAATTCCATTTATGGGTAATGGTCTTTTTTAAATCGGAAGGCGCGAATATCGAAGAAAATACAAACACTTTTTTATTCGGCTTATAATAGAATTCTTGGTGGTAATCTTTCCAAAACATTAAAGAATTATCCTTTTGAAAAGATACCCAATAAGTATCGTTCTCTTTTTTTACACTATGCGCAACAATACCTGTTTCGAGTGCAATGGGAACAGGAGGGATTAAATTAAAATAATAAAAAGCACTGATTGAAGCATAAATAGCCAAAACTATACTTAAAAGCTTGCCCAAGTGGATTTCAGTCCGTGTGCTTGGGCTGGCCCGATAAATAAATAGTATCAAAAACAAAGTGCATGCTAAACTGACCATTCCAGAAATAATAAACACTTTTGTATTCATTACAGTGAATATAACCGGAATCATAAATGAAAAAAACGTAAAACTCAAAAAGGTATATACGCCAAACTGCAAATATTTGTTTGATATGCGCTGTTTTAAAAATTCATTAGCAAAAAGCAAGATGACCAAAATAACGAAAAAGGAAGCTGTTTTGGTTAATGAGACACTGCGGGAAAAATAGATAACATAAGCACTGGATAGCCCTCCGAAAAAGAACTGAATGGCCAACGGGAAATAGGCTTGATAGCGCTCAAGAAAAGTGTTCTTCCATTTTCCATCATCCACTAAGTTGAACAGATACAAAGTAATGCTTAAACACGACATGTGCAGGCTTAACACGGTAAGGTCATAAAGCCTATCTATCCTGCCCAGTGTTAGGGTATCGAAAATAAAACCACCAATGAAAAATAGTATGGGCGCATACTTTTCATGCTTTCCAATAAATTTAAGAAACCTACTGTTTCTAAATTTCACTAAGGTTCTTTTCATGTTTTAGCTATCGAAAGAGACTATAGCTAATTTAACAAAAAGTCTTTTAAATCCTGATAGGTTGAAACGATTACCGCTTCTTTTTCTTTGCCCATTACCGATTGTATTTGCTCCGGCAGTGGCTGCTCTTCTTTTACAACGTTTTCAACTACATCCAAAAACTTGGTGGGGTGTGCCGTTTCCAAAAATACGCAATGAGCATCGGGGTTTTCGTTTAAATAAGATTTACATCCCAAATAACCGACAGCACCGTGCGGATCGGCCACATAGTTATAGTTTTCGAAAATCTCGAGCATGGCTGCTTTGGTTTCTTCGTCGGTAAAACTAAACGAAGACAGATTTTCCTTTAGAGTTACGAAGTCGTTTTTATAAATTTCCTGAATACGGATAAAATTGCTCGGTGCACCAACATCCATGGCGTTGCTTATGGTTTGAATGGAGGGTTTTGGCTCGTACAACTGCGATATTAAATAACGGGTTACCACATTGTTTACATTGTTTGAAGCCACAAAATGCTTTATCGGCAATCCTAATTTTTGAGCCATCATGCCCGCACAAATATTTCCGAAATTACCACTGGGCACCGAAAACACAATATTGTCATATTGGTTGTGCAGTTGCTTGTACGCAAACATAAAATAAAACAATTGCGGTAACCAACGCGCCACGTTGATGGAGTTTGCAGAGGTTAACTGCATTTGGCTGGTTAAGCTTTCATCTAAAAAAGCGGTCTTCACCATGGCTTGGCAATCGTCAAAAGTACCATTAACTTCCAGTGCTTTTATGTTCTGCCCTAAAGTAGTAAGCTGTTTTTCCTGAATTTCACTCACTTTTCCACTAGGGTAAAGGATGACAACATTAACGCCTTTAACTCCTAAAAAACCATTGGCCACAGCACCACCGGTATCGCCTGAAGTGGCCACCAAAACCGTTACTTCTTTGTCGTTGTTTTTATTGAAATATCCCAAGCAACGCGCCATAAAACGGGCGCCGACATCTTTAAACGCCATTGTCGGCCCATGGAACAATTCTAAAGTAGAGATATTGTCATTCAATTTAACCACCGGGAAATCAAATGACAAGGTTTCTTCAACTATCGTTTTTAAAACATCTTCAGGAATTTCAGGTGCTACAAACTGTTTGATGGCTTCAAATGCTATTTCAGAATAAGATAAATCATCAATCTTATCAAAAAAAGACTTTGGCAGTGGGGTAATACTTTCCGGAAAGTACAATCCCTTATCGGGTGCCAAACCTTTGATTACGGCATTTTTGAATGTTGAATTTGGAGCTTTATGGTTAAGTGAATAATAATTCATTGCTAATGTTGTTCAATTATTTTTATACCTTCAGTATTGATTTTTGAAATATGGATGTCGAAATTATATTCCGTAGGCGTATAAACTTTGTTCATAGCATCGGCTACGCTTTTAGCGGTATCAATGCTTTTGCTCAATGCAAAAATAGAAGGGCCGGACCCAGAAATGCAGGCACCCAACGCTCCAGCTTTGAGCACTTCATTTTTAACCTCGTTGTAGTGCGGGATCAAGTTACTACGATGGGGCTCTACAATAACATCATGAAGGGAATCTTGTATTAAATCGTAGTTACTGGTATGCAACCCATGTACTAAGCTGCCCAAATTAGACCATTGCGTAATGGCATCGGCAAGCGTTACTTCCTTGGGCAAAACAGCGCGGGCATCGGCCGTTTTTATTTCAATTTGCGGATGGATGATCGATGCAAATAAATCATCGGGAGCAGGGATTTCCAAAATCTGTAAGGGCGAAACACTTTTTACTAGCGTAAAACCACCGAAAAGGGCAGGGGCCAAATTATCGGCATGCTCGCATTTACTGGCTAAGGCCTCTCCTTTAATAGCAAATTCTGTAAGTTGGGTTTTATTGAATGGCCTCCCTAAAAGCTCGTTCATTCCAAACACGCTTCCTACGGCACTGGCGGCACTGCTACCAATGCCGCTTCCGGGTTTTATGCATTTGTAGATTTCTATTTCAAAACCAAAATCCACATCTATGGCATTATACATGGCCAATGCCGATACGCCAGCTACATTTTTTTCAGCTTCGAAAGGCAAATTAAAGCCTTCAATATGCGTGATGAAAATGCCTTTTTTTGGCGTTTTACGGATGACCATTTCATCACCCACACTGTCCAAACAAAAACCGAGCACATCAAAACCACAAGCTACATTGGCTACGGTAGCGGGCGAAAATATTTTAATTTGTTCCATAAGCTTAGTCGTTTCCAATTCTAATAATATCGGCAAACAAACCAGATGCGGTAACATCGGCTCCAGCTCCGGCTCCTTTAATAATCATGGGTTGTTGGGCGTATCGCTTGGTGTAAAACATTACGATATTGTCGCTGCCCTCTAAATTGTAAAACGGATGCCCTTCTGGAATTTCCTGTAAACCAACATTTGCTTTTCCGTTGTTAAATTGTGCAACGTATTTTAGCTGGCAATTTTTTTCTTTGGCAGAAGCGTATAATTTTTGGTAATGGGCTTCATCTGCTTTTAGGGTTTCGTAAAAATCGTCAACCGTATCACTTTTTAATCCAGCTTCCGATAAAAATGGAACGTTTTCTATGTCCTCCAAATTCATTTCAGCCCCACTTTCCCTGGCAAGGATTAAAATTTTTCGAGCCACGTCAACACCACTTAAATCAATTCTCGGATCGGGTTCGGTATAGCCCTCAACACCAGCTTGTTTAACCACGTCGTAAAACTTGGTTTTATCGTTGAAATTGTTAAATACAAAATTTAAACTTCCGGAAAGCACTGCGTGGATAGAGGTCACTTTGTCGCCCGATGCAATTAAATTGTTCAATGTGTCTATAATAGGCAATCCAGCACCTACATTGGTTTCGAACAATAACGGTGCGTTATATTCCAACGATAAACGCTTCAGTAATTTATAATTTTCGAAATCGCTCGAGCAGGCAATTTTATTGCACGCCACTACGCCAATACTTTGCTTTAAATACTTCGCGTACATGTCGGCCACAGCTTTATTGGCGGTTACATCAACAAAAATGCTGTTACGCAAATTGAGTGATTTTGTTTTTTCGAAAAACCCTTGCAAAGTGGCTTTTTCGCCATTGGCCAATTGGTCTTTCCAATCTTTTAGGTCGATACCTTCTTCGTTGAAAATCATTTTTCTGGAGTTGGATAACCCCACCACACGAAGTTTTATTTTTAGGTTTTCCTTCAGGTATTTCTTTTGTTGTTTTATTTGCTCCACCAAGCGTTCACCTACATTACCAACCCCGGTGATAAACACATTAAGCTGTTTAGTTTTGGTTTCAAAAAACTGCTCGTGCAAGGTGTTGAGTGCCTTTTTTACATCGCTTTCTAAAATGACTGCTGAAATATTTTTTTCTGAAGCCCCTTGTGCAATCGCTCTAATATTGATATTGTTTTTGCCGAGGCTGCTGAACATTTTACCACTAATACCTTGGTGGTTTTTCATGTTGTCGCCTACCAATGCAATAATGGCCAGGCCGGTTTCCACAATAATAGGGTCGATTTTGTTCAGTGCAATTTCGTTTTCAAAAACGGCATCGATAGCTGTTTTGGCAATTTCGGCATCTTTAGCCTCAACCCCTAAACATATAGAATGCTCTGATGATGCTTGGGTAATCAAAATAACATTGATTTTTTCCTGTGATAAAGTTTCAAACAAACGTTTTGAAAACCCAGGGATACCAACCATACCACTACCTTGTAAAGTGAGTAACGCAATATTATTAATGTTACTGATGCCCCTTACTGGACCATTGGCGTTTACCAAATCGTCCGAAATAATCGTGCCTTCGGCTTCGGGCTCTAAAGTATTTTTAATGTGGATAGGAATACCTAAAGTTAAAACTGGCTGAACCGTTGGCGGATACAATACCTTCGCCCCAAAATGAGAAAGTTCCATAGCCTCTTGGTACGAAATCTTTTTAATAGGGTAGGCCTGCTTTACCATTTTCGGGTTGCTGGTAAACATACCGCTAACGTCAGTCCAAATTTCAAGTTGGGCAACTTTTAAAGCCGCAGCAATAATAGCCGCTGTAAAATCTGAGCCGCCACGACCTAAAGTGGTTTGTTCGCCGGTTTTAGATTTGGAAATAAAGCCGGGAAGAATGGTAATATTCTGTGGTGCCGATTTAAAATAATCCTGTATATTCTTGTTGGTAATTTTATAATCAACCTCTGCCTTTGTGAAATTGGAGTTGGTTACTACCAATTCTTGCGAATTTTTTCTATCAGCAGAAAGCCCTCTGTTTTTCATCGTTTCGGCAATGATGAATGAGGATAGTAATTCACCAAAGCTCACTAGCTTGTCTGATGTTTTCGGTGACAATTCATTGATTAAATAAATGCCTTCCAGCAAACTCTTAAGCTCGCCCAGTCTTTCATCAACATAATTGATAATGGGTTCGCTATTTGTTGGGTTCAGTTCATTAATAATATTAAAGTGGGTTTCTTGTATGGTATTGAAGGTGTCATGAAAAGCATCCTCCTTATTTTGTGCTTGTTTGCCGGCCAAAAGCAATTTGTCCGTTATGCCACCAACGGCCGAAACCACACAAACTATGGCGTCTTGCTTGCCATAATTTTCTAAAATATTTATAACGTTATTTATATTGTTTGAAGAACCTACTGAAGTTCCACCAAATTTTAAAACCTTCATGTTTTAATGTGTTGAATAAGTGAAAAAATAATTGAAAAACTGTAATTATTGAAATTACAAAGATAGCCCGAAGAATATATAATTAGCAACCCCAAGGGGTTGTAATATTTGTAGTTGTACCAAAAAAAGTGATGTTTTTTCCTGGGAAAAAAGAAACAGACTTTGTAGTATTTTGGTTTAAATAATTCATGGGTGTTATAAAAATACTCTTCAAAAGTATTACATTTAAACTAATAAAAAAACTAAATGACTCTTTTTGCGGTATTCTTATATAGTTTAGTCTTTCATAGAAAAAAAATGGGAAACCCTTAAAAGAATTAAAAAATCGACAACCGAATTAAAATGAAAATCTTTTCCAAAGAACAAATTTATAAAGGCGACAAACTAACGGCCGAACGACAGCAGATTTCGTCAACCGATTTGATGGAGCGTGCGGGCACCCAAATTTTTAATTGGCTGCATTTGCGCATGCAAGGGGCGCAGGTGCCCATTCACATATTTTGTGGTATTGGCAACAATGGCGGTGACGGACTTGTTATTGCCCGGCATTTGATTACCCACGGCTACAATGTAAAAACTTATGTGGTAAATTATAGTGACAAACGCTCAGAGGATTTTTTGATTAATTACGACCGAATAAAAAACGTTACCAAGGCATGGCCAATATTGTTAAAAAGCGAAGAGGACTTTCCCGAAATACAGCCCGAAGACATTATTGTTGATGGGGTTTTTGGCATTGGCCTAAACCGCCCGATAGACAATTGGGTTAAAGCGCTTTTTGTGCATTTTAGAAAAACCAAAGCCTTTACCTTGTCTATCGATATCCCTTCAGGGCTTTTTACCGATAAGCCCGTTGAAGATGAAAACGACGTAGTTTGGGCTGGTTTTACATTAAGTTTTGCATCGCCTAAATTGGTGTTCTTTTTACCCGAAACGGCCAAATACACCGTGCAATGGGAAGTTTTGGATATTGGTTTAGACCAAGAGTTTTTGTTTACCACACAAACTGATGCTGAGCTAATTGGTAAACACGAAGTACTGCCTAATTACATACCGCGCGATAAATTTGCGCACAAAGGCCAGTTTGGACATGCGTTGGTTATTGGCGGAAGCTACGGAAAAATAGGTGCCGTAACCCTGGCCAGCAGAGCTGCCCTTTCGGCGGGCGCCGGATTGGTTTCGGCTTTTACACCAAAATGTGGCTACGTGCCGTTGCAAGCTTCTTTTCCGGAGGCCATGGTAATAACCGATAGCAACGTTGAAAAAATAACGAACATTGAGTTCGATATTGAACCTTCAGTTATAGCATTTGGCGTAGGAGTAGGGCAGGATGACGAGACCTCAGCAGCTTTTGAACGGTTTTTAAAGCAGAACAAATTGCCTTTAGTGATTGATGCCGACGGACTGAATATTTTATCGAAGAAGAAAGAATTATTAAAGCTGTTGCCTGAAACACCTGCGGTGCTCACTCCGCACCCAAAAGAATTGGAGGGGTTGATTGGCAAATGGACGGATGATTTTGACAAACTTAAAAAGATAAAAGCGTTTTCAAAAAAACACAATGTTATTGTGGTTGTAAAAGGCGCGCATACCATAACCGTTTTTGATGAAAAACTATACGTAAACAGCACGGGTAACCCAGGTTTGGCCACGGCCGGTAGTGGCGATGTGTTAACGGGCATTATCACGGGGCTTATTTCGCAGGGTTACCATCCAGTAGTCGCTAGTATTTTTGGGGTGTATCTTCACGGTAGATCGGCCGATATCGCGGTTAAAGACTTTGGTTACCAAAGTCTCATTGCCAGTCATGTTATTGATTATTTAGGTGAAGCTTTTATCGATTTATTCAAACAGCCCGAACCGCAACAACAGCAGGAAAACCACGAAGAAACTGGAAATACCAATAAAAAAAGCCGCTCGTAAGCGGCTTTTTTTGTCATTATATTTTTAAATATCCAATCCGTTGAGTAAATCTACTAAACTGGGGTCGGTAGGGCGTGGCGCATTGGTATTTACAATATTACCATCGGGATCGAGTAAAATAAATCTCGGGATGCCCTGAATACCGTAATCTTTCACAAATGAAGAACTCCAATCTTTATCGGCAAACAACTGCACGCCTTTTAGATCTTTTTCTTTTACCATGGTTTTCCATTTTTCAAAATCTGAAGCTTTGTCGATTGAAATGCTTACAAACTCAATGTTTTTGCCATGGTATTTCTTTTCAATGTCTTTAAGGGCTGGAATTTGCCTAATGCATGGCCCACACCAAGTGGCCCAAACATCAATGTAAACATATTTTCCTTTAAGGTCATTCAAAGATGTTGTTCCGCCATTGTAATTCTTGTAATCTTCAAACTCAGGCGAAGGCTTACCAACATCAAGGGCAGTGAGTTTTTTGTATTTCTCCTCAATAATGCTATTGTTCTTTTTGTTGGTAGAATGTTCTGTGAAAAACTTATAAATAACATCGGGGTTGGATGCACGGGGCAGGCTCATCTGAGCATAATCGAACAATAAACCGTTTTTTATGGTTTCATTTTCAATTTTGGCCACCATGTTTAAGTAAGTTAAATCGTTGGCAGCACTATTGGTTACAGAAATACTATCGGCCTTTTGTTTGTAGTGATTCGTTACCAAAAATTTATAGTGATTGGAAAACTTAAAATCCTCTGTATTGCCATAATCCAAATCGTCCAATTCATTTAAAAAATCACCTGAAACGGTAAAGCTTGGGTTTCCTGAAAATTGTCTGTGGGCAGCTTCATAAATACTCAACAGCCTTAAATAGGTGTAGTGAATATTTCTTTTTTCCTTCTCGGCAAAATTTTCGGGAATGTTTTTATAATCTTTTAAAAAGGATAATTGTTCTTTTTTCATCGACTGAAGCTTTGCTTTATAATCGGCTTCGTTTAAACTATAAGTCGCTTGTGCATTGCCAAAGAATTGTTGTTCTTGCTTTCTTTTCTCGGTAAGGTAATTGCTTGCCTCGGCACCAGTTCCTGAAATTACCAAGGAATTCTCAAAGTCGATGGCATTATAATCTATGTTCAATTCGTATCCTGGTTCAATATGTAAAAACACTGGGTTTTTTCCATCATAGAGTATATAACTGGCTAAATCTGTACTCAGGGTGTCCGAAAATGTGCCGTCGGCAGAAATATCTAAAGCTTCAGAAAAACTTTGGTCGTAACTGTTAATGGTAAGGTCGTTGGGTAATTTATTAGTAATGTTGCCTGTTATAATGGCGTAATCGTGTTTTGCTTTCTCTTTGCAGCCAATTAAAGCCAAGGCACAGGCCATAAAAACTATTTTTTTCATGTGTTTATTTTTGTTTCTTTTTCATTGGTTATGTTAACTCTGTATTAGCACAGACTATAACCTTTCAAGTTTTGAATTTTCAATTTTGTAAAAGTACATATTGCTTCATTAGCCTATTGTTTTTTAACAATAGTTTAGAAGAATTTTAATAATGGAAACCATACGGTTTTACAGTTTTTTGACCAATTGATTATAAGGCACTTTTTCAGGGATAATATTAAGGGAATATAAGTGGTCTTGCACCGTACTTACCGTTTGCTCATCAATAGGTTCTTGCGACCATTCGGTGATACTAAGCCATTCCTCTACGTCTTCCAGTTTTTGTCCGTATCGGTTGGCTATGGTTTTATCTATACTGGGTATGTGTTTAAAATCGGCAGTAGTGTTGTTTATAATTTCTAAAATGGTCTTTAAGTCGTCGGTATTCGACTCTAAAAAATCTTCACGAGCGGCAACTACAAAACAGGGCCAAGGTGTTGGGCATTCGCCTATTCGCTTAAAAACGCCTTTATCGACAATGGGTTTGGTCATGAATTTTTCCCAAAGAAAATAATCGGCATCGCCATCGGTAAGTCCTTGCACGGCACCATCTAAATCTTTAATTACTTCAAACTTTAAATCGTTCTCCAAATCCCAATCGTGAATTTCAGCATTGATATAGGCCATGAGATGTGAGCCCGAGCCATATCGACTAATGGCTGCTTTCGTGCCTTTTAAATCGTTTATGTTTTCAAAAGAAGAATGCCCCGCCACGTGTACGCCCCAAACCAAAGGGGTTTGTACAAAGGTTTGTACAATTTTGCTAGGGTTTCCGGCAATGATATCTTTTACAATGCCTTCAGTTAAAATAACAGCGATATCAATATCGCCGTCCCTTAACGCCTTGCACATCGCACCCGTTCCTCCCGGGTAGTCCTGCCACCTGAGGTTAATGCCTTTTTCTCTATACTCACCATCTTTTAAAGTTAAATACCAGGCCAAATTAAAATGCTCTGGTACGCCACCAATGTTGATTTGTTTCATCTATTTACAAGTTTTCTACTATTTTACTGAGTGCAAATACAATTAAAGCGTCAACTACTTTAACCGGATTTTCACTAAACGTACCCTTGGCACGGTTGGCAATAATAGCATTCAATGAAATGGCCTCGTGGCCCAATAATTTGGACAACCCATAAATGGCCGAGGTTTCCATTTCTAAATTAGTGATTTTTATTTTTTTATACTGAAAAGTGTCCATTTTTGAATTTAGATCAGCATCCTGAAGTTTTAGTCGAAGCACTCTTCCTTGCGGACCATAAAAACCTCCTGCCGTAGCCGTAAGTCCATAATTCAATTGGGGTGATTTAAAAATATTGAAAAGCTTTTCACTACCCTCAACAACAATAGGGTGTGGTTTGTTGGGATTCCATTGGGTTTGCTCAACAAAAGCCTTTTCAATATCTGGATTGGATATTTTATCGACTTGGTACGATTGAAGCATACCGTTAATATCCAAACCGTAACGGCCAGCCAAAAAAGAGTTTACCGGGGTATTTTTTTGAAGCGCTCCCGAAGTACCAATACGAATAATGTTTAAGCAAGTAAGTTTACTTTTTACTTCTCTAGTTTTAAAATCGATATTCGCCAAAGCGTCGAGTTCGTTTAAAACAATATCTATATTATCTGCCCCAATTCCCGTTGAAATCACACTGATGCGCTTACCTTTAAAAGTGCCTGTCTGGGTTTTGAATTCGCGCTTTTGGGTCTCAAATTCAATGGTGTCAAAATGCTTCGTAACCCGTTCCACGCGGTCTTGGTCGCCCACAAAAATAATGGTATTGGCTACGTGTTCTGGTTTTAAATTCAAATGGTAAATACTGCCATCTGGATTTAAAATAAGTTCGGATTCCTTAATGGGCATTAAAAACGGATTTTATGAGTTTGTTTCTCTTTTTACTGAATAGGAAGTCGATTTTTCTAACCCCGCCAAAAACCATTTGATGGTCTATCTCTGCCGAAAAATTGTGGTGCCCCATTAAAGCTTCGAAGCCTTTTCGGCTTAATTCAATACCTTCATCATCAATGTTGTAAAACATCTCCAACTCATCAATAATTCGTTTTAGCTGAAGGTCTCCGTAACCATAAAACCCTTGGTAGTTCAAGGCATAGCCCAATAAATGATGTTTTGATGTGATGTTGTATTTATCAATGATTTCGAGAATGTTACGCTCTAGCGTATTCAGTCCGTCAACAGAGTCTGGAAACCGTTTTAGATGTGCCTTTAAACAACTACTTAAATAATCAAACGATGACGGCTTTACGATAAAGGGCTTCAATAAATTATGGTCAATACCACAGTAAATGCCCCAAATGGTTGTGGCCATTTCAATATCTTCTTTTTTAAGAAATACTTTAGAGTTGTAATGTTTTAAAAGTTGATGGTGCGATAGTTCTGAAAGCCCTTTTAGGCCTTTATTTTCATCCGTTCGGCCGCTACAAACCAAGTAGAGGGGTAGGTCGATTTTTTTCTGTTGGATAAGACTGATGACTGCCACCATATTAATGTGGCAAAATAAATCATATTCAAACCACAGCACGATTTCGGAGTATTCTTCAGGTTTGTTGAGTTTTTTTAGCTCTTTATTAACCGCTTTTGTATCGACTTCAATATCGTAAAAATCATTAAAGAATTTTTTTCGAATTTTTAAAAAATCAGCAGTATCGATATGCTCAATAGTGGGACCCTCACACAACATTTCTTGCCATGTAAGTACGTCGCCTTCAACCTTAAGTTCTTTTAAAACATCGGTTAAAACGCTGCCATTGGTGATATGAAGTGGTTTGTTGTCCATTTGCCTATCCGCCAACCCTTTTTACCTTAAACCCTTTTTCTTTGAGTATATCCATGATTTTATCGCGGTAATCGCCTTGAATGATAATCTTTTCATTTTTAAAACTTCCGCCAACACCCAATTGGGTTTTTATGTCTTTGGCCAAAATTTTAAAATCTTCCTGTGCACCGGTATAGCCCTCAATAACGGTAATGGGTTTCCCTTTGCGTTTTTCGTATTTGCAAATCATGGGGTCCTCCTGTATCCAAATGTCAGGTTCATTACTGTTTTTTGAAACAGTTTCTTCCTCAACGTGATCGGGAAACAAGTTCTTTAATTGGTCTTTTAAGTCCATTTTAATTTAGTTGTCTTTAGCTTGTATTTTTTAATGATCGCTATTTTGTTTTTATGAGTCCGAGTTCAATCAACCGTTCGGTTAAAAATTCACCTGCTGTAATGTCGGCGAATTGTTTTGGGTGGTTATCGTCGATGCATTCTTCCAAAACATTGAGTTTCATTTCGCTAATGGGATGCATAAAAAACGGAATGGAATAGCGCGAGGTTCCCCAAAGTTCTTTTGGCGGATTGATAACCCGATGTATGGTCGATTTTAATTTGTTGTTGGTATGGCGCGATAGCATATCGCCAACATTTATCATTAATTCGTCGGGTTCGGCAATGGCATCGATCCATTCGCCTTTGTGGTTTTGCACCTGTAGTCCTCTTCCTTGGGCCCCCATTAAAAGGGTAATTAAGTTGATATCGCCATGGGCCGCTGCGCGCACCGCCTCCTTAGGTTCTTGGGTAATGGGCGGGTAGTGGATGGGGCGCAAAATGGAATTACCATTATGGATGTAATTATCAAAATATGTTTCCTTTAATCCAATGTACAACGCTAAGGCACGCAATACGTATTTCGCTGTTTTTTCCAGCATCTTATAGGCTTCCCTGCCCACTTCATTGAACCGGGGCAATTCTTCAACGATTACATTTTCTGGATATTCTGCTTTTAACTTGTCGTTATCTTCAACGTATTGACCAAAGTGCCAAAACTCCTTTAAATCGCCTTCCTTTTTTCCTTTGGCGCTTTCTTTTCCGAAAGATACATAACCGCGTTGTCCGCCAATGCCTGGTATTTCATATTTTTGCTTAGTTTCCAAAGGGAGATTGAAAAAATTCTTTACTTCCGCATAGAGATTGTCCACCAAAGTGTCATCCAAAAAATGACCTTTTAATGCCACAAAACCAATATTTTCGTAAGCTTCGCCAATGGCATCGACAAAGTCTTGCTTTTTTTGAGGGTCGTTGGAAATAAAATCTTTTAAATTGACACTTGGTATAGCGTTCATGTAGGTTTGTTTTTTTATGTGATTATAACAAATGTACAAAAACATTACAAGATTTCTGCGCTTATGCAAGCCAGAAGATTTGGCATCACGGTTCTCTTTTTTATGGTATATTTGATTTGATGAAACGATTCAAAAACTCATGAAATACACCATCGGAAAACTGGAAAAACCCACATTGGTCATTCTCTACAAAAACCTTTTGAAACCTAGAATGGTTGAAGAGAAAATGCTAGTTTTGTTGCGTCAGGGCAAAATAAGCAAATGGTTTTCGGGCATTGGTCAAGAAGCGATTTCTGTGGGAGTTACCATGGCGATGCATGATGATGAATACATTTTACCTATGCACCGCAACTTGGGTGTTTTCACCAGTAGGCATGTGCCGTTGTACAGATTATTTTCTCAATGGCAAGGCAAAGCTTCGGGGTTCACCAAGGGGCGCGACCGATCGTTCCATTTTGGCACACAGCAATATAAAATAGTGGGGATGATCTCGCATTTAGGCCCACAATTGGGAGTTGCCGATGGTATTGCATTAGCTTCAAAGCTCAAAAACAAAAATCAGGTTACGACAGTATTTACGGGTGAAGGCGGTACTAGTGAAGGTGACTTCCATGAGGCGCTCAACATTGCTTCGGTTTGGCAATTGCCGGTTTTGTTTTGCATTGAAAACAATGGTTATGGGTTATCAACCCCCACAAACGAACAGTATAATTGCGAAAATTTGGCCGACCGAGGTATCGGCTATGGTATGGAGTCGCATATTATTGATGGGAACAATATTTTAGAGGTGTACACAACAGTGGACGACATAGCCAAAAGTATGCGTAAAAATCCCCGCCCTGTTTTATTGGAGTTTAGAACCTTTAGAATGCGCGGACACGAAGAGGCTAGTGGCACGAAGTATGTTCCACAAGCGGTTTTAGACGAGTGGAGCGCTAAAGACCCCATATCAAATTATGAAGGGTTTTTAAAGGAAAATGAGTTTTTAACGGAGGAAGAAATCGATATTATAAAATCATCCATTTCAAAAGAAATCAATGAGCATTTAGAAGTTTCTTTTTCCGAAAACGATATCGATTCTCATGAAACCAATGAATTAAATGATGTTTTTAAATATTTTGAATATAAGCACGTTAAAGAAAATTCAAATTCAAAAGAAATCCGATTTATTGATGCGGTTTCCGAAGGCTTAAGTCAAAGTATGGAACGCCATGAAGATTTGGTTCTTATGGGGCAAGACATTGCTGAATACGGTGGCGTTTTTAAAATCACCGAAGGGTTTGTGGAGCAGTTTGGCAAAGACCGAATTAGGAACACGCCCATATGCGAATCGGGTATTATCGAAACCGCCATGGGGCTTTCAATAGCAGGCATGAAAAGTGTGGTTGAAATGCAATTTGCCGATTTTGTGAGTTCGGGATTCAACCCTATTGTAAATTATTTAGCGAAAAGCCATTACCGCTGGGGGCAACATGCCGATGTGGTTATTAGGATGCCTTGCGGAGGGGGCGTTGGCGCTGGGCCGTTCCATTCGCAAACCAACGAGGCTTGGTTTACCAAAACGCCAGGACTTAAAGTGGTTTATCCTGCTTTTCCTTATGATGCAAAAGGGCTTTTGGCTACGGCCATTAACGACCCCAATCCCGTTTTGTTTTTTGAGCACAAAGGCCTGTACCGAAGCATTCGTCAAAATGTGCCAACAGGTTACTATACTTTGCCTTTCGGAAAAGCTTCAACCATAAAAACAGGCGAAGATATAACAATAATAAGCTATGGTGCCGCTGTACACTGGGCGTTGGAAACATTAGTGAAGCACCCTAAAATTTCTGCTGAGCTCATTGATTTAAGAACGCTTCAGCCATTGGATACCGAAACGATTTTCAATTCCGTAAAAAAAACAGGAAAGTGTATTATTTTACAGGAAGACTCCCTATTTGGAGGGGTGGCCAGTGATATTTCGTCGTTGATTATGGAACATTGTTTTGAATATTTGGATGCTCCCATAAAACGAGTAGCTAGTTTGGATACCCCCATTCCGTTTGCCAGTGGTTTGGAAGCCCAATATCTTTCAAAAGGTAAATTTGAATCTGTTTTGTTGAATTTGCTGGCTTATTAAAAACACTAACTTTCATTTCGGCCAAACAATCTTCACTAAAATATTAAACTAGATTAACATCATTTCTTAAACTACTTCATTTTACACGTTCGTTTTCTTACCGAAATTTGCATTGTAATTAATCATTAAAAAATAATTTAGAATGAAAAATACATTGAAAACAGTAGCATTGGTGGCCATTATGGCGTTTACAGCATTTTCTTTTACAGGAATTGATGTTGAAAAAAAGGAAGTGAAAATATCAGAAAGCAAGGTGGTTTGGAAAGGTTATAAAGTAACCGGTTCCCACGAAGGAACGATTGATATAAAATCCGGAACTTTATCTTTTGACGGAGATAAATTAGTTGGTGGGGAGTTTGTAATCGACATGAATACCATCAACACAACCGATTTGGAAGGTGAGTACAAAGGAAAATTGGACGGACACTTAAAAGCCGACGATTTTTTTGGTGTCGCCAATCATCCAACAGCTAGCTTGGTATTCAAAAAAGTAAAGGCTTCAGGTAAAAATGCTTATGATGTAACGGCCGATTTAACCATTAAAGGTATTACGCACCCAATTGATTTTACCATTTCCATCTACGGAAATAAAGCAACAGCTTCTGTAAAAGTAGATAGAACAAAGTACGATATCCGTTATGGGTCGTCTAGTTTTTTCGATGGTTTGAAAGATAAGGCCATTTATGATGAATTTGATTTAGTTGCTGACTTGCAGTTTTAAAAGGAATTCAAAAAATATTTGAAAAAGAAAAATTGGGATTGATTAATAGCAATATAAGCACCTTTCGAGGTGCTTTTTTTGTTGGCATTAGTGTTATATTTGCAAAATTATTCAAAAGAGTTCCGAAAGAATCCATGAAGATTATCCCCCAAAAAATCTCAGTTAAATACTTATTTCCATTAATATATTTTGGCTTGTTGTCTTTTTCAACCGCTGCGCAATTAAAAAAAGAAAACATCAAAGTTGGGTTTGCTTCAGGTACGGGCTCACAAAACAGGTATCCGTTCAACCTTAGCGACTACTCACACGACGTACTTTTTTATAAAGTACTGTTGAACTATACTTTAAAAGAAAAGAGAAAATGGGCGTTCGAATTACAGATTGAACCCAGCTACAATGTGGCCGAGCACCAAATGCTAAACCAATGGTTTGTAAAGCCCGGTGATTATGACAACTGGGAGGAAAAAAGGGACCTTTACCTTCAAAAAAGAACCATAAAGGAGTATGTACTCAATATAGGTTTTATGGTTCGGTATAAATTGATTGGAAACTTGAGCACCTACGCTTTAGGCAGTGTTGGCCCCATGATCTCTGATAAAGCAACCGAGCGACTGGCAAAGGGGTATGCGTTTTCCGATGTGTTTGGTTTAGGGCTCTCTTATCAAATAAAGCGTTGGCAAGTGGGGTTTCAATACTCCGTACGACATACGTCGAATTTGGAAATGAAATACCCGAACAGCGGCCATAACACCACTAATACCGAGCTTTCTATTTTATACCAACTTTAATCATTTTCAATTTTTGATTGCTTTAATTCATTACAACCAGTTGAATTAAAGCGAGATTTTAGCTAATTTAGTATAAATTCTATTTTATGAAGAAATTAGCTTTACTTACCATTTTTTTGTTTTTCACTATATACGGGTTTTCCCAAAAAATAAGCCATACCCAAATAGCAAAATATGTAGAGCAGTTTAAATCTGACATTAGAGGGCCATATAAGGATATTCGTTGGTTTTGTACAGACGGCAGCATCAGAATGCCTAAAGACCCCTGCCCAGATAAAATTGGCCCCGGGGTGCAGCATGCCAGATATAAAGATGAAGTGATTACCCTTGGCAAACAAAATCAGGTTTATTTAGGACAGATTCTAACTTATACGGAAAAAGAAGAATTCTGGAATGCCGAGAACCAGCACACAAGATTAAAACAATATCAAATTGATAAATACCTAAGAACCGTTGATAACGGTTGGATTAACCAAAAAGGGCAATTTTATAGAGGGGCGTTGCAAGCAGAGGATGAAGAGGCTTGGGGCATTGCCTTTTATAAATGGTTGCTTGCCAGTGACCAAAATGTAGAAAATTATTACTTTTTAATCCGTCAATCTCTTAAAGACATTCCCCATCAAGGCGACGATAATTTGTCGCAATTAATTAGAAGCCAATCTAAAGTTATTTCAGATGAATTTACGCCATTTATGGATTTACGCATTAAAATCCATAGCCAACCTGAAAAAACGGATATTGAAAGTGTGGAACGATTTAAACAGAAATACAACAATCAGCTTTCAGAAAAACAAAAAGCAAATTTGAACGCGCTTGTTGGAGCAATGAAAAAATTCTATGCCCCAACCGATATTTCTTCCTTATTCAAGATAGCACCTTCCATTAAAAACACAGCTTTTGGCGATAAGGTTTCTGCCTATATCAATAGTCATTCTGCCACCAATAATACGATGGATTTAATTATTGACACTTCCGAATTACTGTTTCAGTCCCGTCAAGCAGTGTTGGAAGAAAAAAGACCCATGGCACGACTTCAATTATTAGAACTGTCGCTTAAATTAGAAGAAATCATTTTTAAGAACGAACCACTTTGGGAACCTGAAAGCCTTAAAGAAATGCTCGATAAAATCTGTTATTTAGGGATGGCGTCAACCGGAGCGGGTTTTTTGGAATTGACCGAATGGCAGCAAAACAACATTAAAGCTTCATTTGAAAAAGCAGAAGATATCGCCTTAGGCGATTTAACCGCTATTTGGGAGGATGCCCGCCGGTTGGTGGAATGGAGTTCTTCAATGGTTAAAGCTACTTATCAAAAAGAGGTGGATACTTACACCGCATTCGAACCAAAAGCCTATGGCTTCATTGACGATAAAATTAGAGGTTCGGTGGTACTTTATTTAGGGCAGGCGGTTGCGGAGTTGGGAGATTTTATTGCTGATAAATCCAAATTAACCAACAAGGTGTTTAATATTCCCAATCAGAGTGCTTTTCGGGGGCTAAATCCTGGCTACGCTTTTGGAGAGTTGGTGGTTGTTGACGGTTCTCCGGATAACATTGAAGTGTCTTCCGATAAAATTTACATTTTTCAACGTCCACCCGCCGATTTAAAACCAGTTGCAGGCATCGCCACGGTTTCAGAAGGTAATATGGTTTCCCATGTGCAGTTGTTGGCAAGGAATTTAGGCATACCCAACGCCGCATTGTCCAACGACAATTTAAATGCTTTATTACGGTTTAATGGACAAAATGTTTTTTACGCAGTGTCCAACAAAGGTACCGTAATTATGAAACCCGAAAACGAAATGACCGACGAGGAACGAAAACTATTCCTTAAAACAGAAAGGAATACCAATAAAGTAAAAGTACCAGTTGAAAGTGTTCGTTTAGATGTTACCGAGGTGTTGGATATGAGTACGGTTGACGCCAATGATTCAGGAAAACCATGTGGCCCAAAAGCCGCTAATTTAGGGCAGTTAAAAAAGATGTTCCCCAACTTAGTTGTTGAAGGCTTAGTGATTCCATTCGGTATTTTTAAGGCACATATGGATCAGCCTATGGTTGGTCAAAACAAAAGCTACTGGGAATATTTGAATGCTGTTTTCGCAGAGGCCGAAAATATGCGTTCGCAAAATATGGACGAAAAAACCATTGAGGAATTTCAGTTGAAAGAATTGGAAGTTCTACGTCAAGCGATAAAAAATATGCCGCTGAAAGAGAATTTCATGACCGATTTGGAGCAGAAATTTAAAAAAGTATTGGGCAATTCCATTGGAGCAATTCCAGTATTCTTAAGGAGCGATACCAATATGGAAGACCTCAAGGATTTTACTGGTGCTGGGCTAAATCTCACCCTTTTTAATGTGGCTGAAAAGGAAAAGATTTTACAAGGCATAAAAGATGTTTGGGCATCGCCATATACCGAACGTAGTTTTAAATGGCGCCAAAAGTTTTTGCTTAATCCAGAAAATGTGTTTCCTTCAATTTTGGTCATTCCCAGCGTTGATGTTGATTATTCGGGCGTGTTGATTACCAAAGGCATAAGTAACAATAATGAAAGCGATTTAACTGTGGCTTTTAGTAGGGGAGCGGGTGGTGCTGTTGATGGGCAATCGGCCGAAACCTATTTGATAAAACACGATGGCGGCCACAAACTTTTGGCTCCGGCAAGAGAGCCGTTCTTCAATAGTTTGCCTGTAACTGGTGGTACATCCAAACGAACCACGTCTTTTGAAACTCCAATTTTAAATGACAAAAACATAAACGATATTAGGCATTTAGCAAATAAAATAAGAGAGACCGTGCCCCAAGAAACCCACTCAGATTACGATGGGGCTTACGATGTGGAATTAGGGTTTAAAGACGATAATTTATGGCTGTTTCAAATACGTCCGTTTGTTGAAAATAAAAACGCATTAAGTTCGGAGTATTTGGAATCCATAACGCCCCAAATAGATGTAAATAAAAAGATTGCGCTAGACGAAAAAATACAGTAAACATATGAAAAAAGCAGTTGTTTTTGGTTTAATTTTTATGCTATCCACAGCATTTATTTCGGTTAATTATTACCCCATTGATGGTTATGCCCGTACAGGGATAAAACGGCTAAAACGATTGGAGCTCGTTAAAAGCGGTGAAATAAAAGACGGCACAAAATTGCCTGCTGGGGCACTAAAATCGTATTCTGAAATAACCCTTAATCTGGTGCCTAAAAAGAACGATAGTTTAAAGTGTTTCTTTAATACCGACGAAGCCTTTCAAAAAGAAATAAACGCCTTGTTTAAAGGCTTGGACAGAAGTTATTCATTGGCGGTTTTAGATATTTCAGACATCAACCATACCCGTTATGCCCACCGAAATGAAACTGCCGGATACCAACCTGGAAGTGTGGGGAAACTTGCGGTAATGGTAGCTATGTTCGACCAATTATCTAAAATTTACCCTAACGATTTTGAAAAGCGATTGGAGTTGTTGAGAAACAAATCGGTTAAAGCAGGGCTTTGGGGGCTTACCGATTCGCATACGGTTCCCATTTACAATGTTGAAACACAAAAACTGGTTAAACGTCAAGTTATAGCCAGCGACGTGTTCACATTATTTGAATGGCTAGACCACATGCTATCTGTGAGTAATAATGGAGCGGCCAGCATTGTTTGGCGTGAAGCTTTGCTTATGGCGGCTTTTGGCGAAAAATACCCAGAACTCACCAATGAGGAAATAGACCAATATTTTAAAAACACCCCGAAAAAAGAACTCACGGATTTAGCGACTGATGTGGTGAATTTACCGCTGCGAAATCTGGGTATTTCTGAAGACGAATGGCGACTTGGAAGTTTTTTTACCAGAGGTGCCAATAATTTTGTAGTCGCGAAAGGTGGTAGTATCGGTTCGCCATTGGGGCTCATGAAATTTTTAATTCAATTGGAGCAAGGTAATGTTGTCGATACGGAAAGTAGCTTGGAAATGAAAAGATTGATGTATATGACCGACAGACGAATTCGCTATGCGCAATCGCCGGCCCTGAAAGATACTGCTGTATATTTTAAATCGGGGAGCCTATATAAATGCGACAGAAGCACGGGAGAGCCTTGTGGAAAATATATGGGCAATGTTCAAAATTTTATGAATTCTGTGGCGATAATTGAACACCCAGACAATTGCGATTATATAGTGGTGCTTATGACGAATGTGCTTCGGAAAAATTCAGCTACCGACCACATGATGTTAGCCGCCAGTATCGATAAAATAATAAAACAACAGTAGTTATAGTTTTTTTAAAATGTAGGCGGCCCTGTTTTTTGTTTTGTCGTCACTATCGTTTAGAACAATAGATTCGAGAATAGGCACAAACTTCCTGTCGTTTGTTTTTTCAATTAAATGAAGTACAGCCATTTTAAGCCTTTGGTCTTTTCTTTTTAGCAGCGCATTGTAGCATTCTACTTCACTTAAGGTTTTTAGATTAAGGAGTTTAATTCTTTCTTCGGAATTGACGTCGTACAATACCGATTCGGCCACAGGAATTAGTTCCTTTTTTAATTCTTTGTTTAAAATATTGTCCAGAAATTCAATGGCATGAATCCGTTGTTCTTCTTTTCCTCGGATAATGGTGTTAAAAACGGGCTCAACATCGTTGGGCGGGTATTTAATTCCCAAAAAACTGAACATGCGCTCCAATTGCCTGTCCAAACGTTGCTCCAAAAGTGAAATCAATGCATTTCTGGCTTCGTTTTCCTCTTTTGCATCCGGATTGGAACTTTTTTTCTTGTACTTAATCACAATCTGCGAATGGATTACCGAAAGGGTATCTTCATACAAGTTGCATTCATCCAATATTTTATCAACCACAAAGCGGTCTTTTATAATAAGGTGAGGATGCTTCCATTTTAATCGCTTTAAAGCTTCAATAGCTCTAATTTTTATAGTATGCTCGGTGTTTTCGGTTAATTTTATAAGACAGTTAATGGCTTTTTGCGACGCAAAACTTTCGATTACCGCCAAACAGAAAACAGCATTTTCATGGCTTATAGTTTCGTTTTTTATATAATCGAACAGAACTTTAATAATAGGTTCGTTATAAAACCTCAAAGCCTCGATGGCATAAGGCCTGTGCTCTTTTATCGACAAAAAGGTAATGATAGCATTTATAAATCGTCCATCTAAAGAATATGAAGCACTAAGGATGGCGGTATTTATAACCTCTGGCTTTTTGTAGTTGAAATGACTTTCAATAATATTATAAAAACGCGACACGCGGGCTTTGCCAATAGCCTCAAGGATGGCCTGTATTTTAAAGGTTTTGGCAACACCTTCTGGCATCGTTTCGTATTCTTTAATCGCATTTTCTATTTTTTGTTCTAGGTTGAACTTTTGCTGTAAGCTTTGATGGTTTCTAAGTTCGGTGGCCAAACTTACTAAAGAGGCATTTTTTATGGTTTTGTCCTCATGGTTCAAGAATTTTTCGAAAAGAGGAACGGGGTCTTTGCTAGAGTGCTTCAGTAAATATTTGAAAGCCGCTGTGGTAACCTCTTGATCGTCATCAAAAATCATCTGTTCCATGATTTGGGTTAATTTTTCGGTTTTTAAAAAATACAGGTTTTCAATGGCTAATGCGCGTATTTTAGCTGAAGGATGGTTAAGCAAAGCTTTAATAGGGTGGAAGAAGTGCTCGTTGCTATTCTCTAATGTTTTTTGGAGCATATGGGTAATTTGTCCCTCACTGCCCGTTTTCAAAACCCTAATGACAGTATTGATGATTGAAGTGACCTCAACAGTTTGTTTCTGCTTATTGTTTTCTTTTTTTGAAGGCACCTCAAGTAAGCCCTTAAATGCCGTAATGTATTCTTGTCTGAGGTGATAAATAAAATAGAGCCAAACCATAATCAAACAAATAATGATAAGGCTCACATAGGTTGACGAAATTTCAAGTCCGTTAATAAAAAAGATAAGGATAAAACCTGCCAATCCCGTGGCAACGCTATCTATTACCACGTCGGTAAACGTTTTTGTTTTTTTCTTTATTTCAATTGGAATAGGAATGGAAAGCAATTCTGTGGCTGCTTTGTTAACCGATTGCTTAAGGCTGCCATCAATAATTTTTATAAGTACCACTACCCATAATTGAGGTACAATTAAAAGCAAAACAGACACTATTAATATTCCGGAAGGCAGCCACAACAACGATTTTCCTACGCCAAATGTTCCCACCAAACGTTTTGTTAAAAACAGCTGAATTAACAATGAAATAACACTTAATGTTGAAAACCAAAAACCGAAGAAAGCGGTTAATTCATCTTGGTCTGAAATAAACCTAGAGGCATAGTCGCTATATTGGTAATCGACCAATTTGGCTACTAAAACACCCAAACCAATTACCGTGGCAATTAAGGTGAGCAATTTAGACTGCTTAATGAGCTTGAATGACGATTCCCCTTTAGGGACAGAACGCATGGAAATCTGAAACACATTGAGTTTTACGACTTCATTTTTCCATATAAAATGGGTAATGGGAATGCAGGCACTAAGCAATAAGGCAGCCACAAAAAATAAATCTTCGGTGGTTAAAAATGATGTCAATACCGAAGTTAAATAGCCGCCAAAAATGGCTCCCGCAATGGCTCCTGCACCAATAAAACCAAACACTCGTTTGGCTTCCCGGGCGTTATACGAAAGGTTTGCTAAAATCCAAAATTGTGAGGCCGTTAAGAGCCCAAAAATGGCCACCCAAGTATAGGGGATATAAAGAATGTAGCCAGATGCCAATTTGAATTTAAACACAACAGCAAAAACAATTAGGGATATGATAGACCCAATTAAAGTTCTTCGCATGATAATGTTTATGGCATACTTTTCTTGGGCGGCATTATAGAAAAAAGACCCAAACACAGCGACCAGTGCCGTTAATACATAGCCCAATGGTATGGCACTGGCCGTTAGCTCTGAAAGGAATAATGAATTGACCGTAGGCTTAATAATTAGGAGTACCGAAATAATAATGAATATATTGAGCTGAAGCAGAAGGGTTTTATTCAATTCATCTTCCTTTAAATCAAAAATTTTTAGAAGATATAATTTAAAGGCACTCAATAGTTGCATGCTCCTAACCTTATTAATTTCACATCGATTAATCCAAAATTAAATTAGTTAAAAAATATGAACTCCGGTTACTTTTTTAATATTTTTTCAACGGGTTTTACCAAGTCCCTTATAATCTGCTCACCCGAGGCATCATCAACTAAAGCCACTAAAATATAGCGTCGGTTTGGGTCGTTGCCCCACACCAGAATTGAATCGGAATGATAGGTTTGCCAAGAGCCTGATTTTCTAAACAATCGTGCTTGCGGCGCTATTTTTTCAAGAACACTAACAAATTTATGGTGCAAATCGGGATTGCCCATAATATCGAGCATTTGTTTGGACCGTTTTTCATTTACCAATTTTCCATGGGCCAATAGATAATAGTATCTACACACTTTGTTTACCGTAGCGGCATGACTTAAATTTTTAATGGGTTCTCTATTGGTGTCGCCACCTTTGCCGTATCGTTTGCCAACCCATAATCCGCCACCATTGTTTTCGTCATAAAACATGTATTTTGGGTCGGTCATTACTGCTTGTATTTTCTTGTAGCCTACTTTATTAATCATTCGTGTTGCGGCAGGGTTGTCAGACTTACTGATCATGATTTTCATATCTCTTTTTACCTCTGCGGTTTCTTCCAATTCACCTTTTTCAATAGCATCCATAGCCGCTAATAGAATCGAAATTTTTGGCAAACTGGCAGCATACATCATATAATTTCCGTTGATACTGGCATATTGAGGCTGGCCCGATGGACTTAAGTCCATAATGCCGACAGCCATTTTTTTGTCATTGATGAGACGTTTCCAAGTGGGGTTAGACATCAATTCCGTTTCTAGCTTTTTTTGAAGCTTAGTGTTTTTAAGCTCCGATAAAGTCATTATTTTGGAGTCTTCAAGTTTAATGGGCAACCCTGTCTGGTCTTCATCTGAAACTACTGAAGAAAAACTCAAAAAAATAAAAACGAAAAACAATTTTATATTCATATTGTAAAGTGAAAAAAGTTAAAACATAATGGGTTTAAGTTTCTGATATTTAATTTATTAAAATTTCAGTAAATACGAGAGAAAAGGTTCAATTAGATTTCGACATCGAATAAATATTTTTTAATGAAAAATAATTACTTAAAACCGTTTTTAACTTTCAGTTATGGCCAATAAGAGACTCTATTACTAAAGCGGAATATTACCGTGTTTTCTATGGGGTCGTTCCACTTTTTTATTTTTCAACGAAGCAAAAGCTTTGATTAATTTTCGCCGGGTATCCTTCGGAAGAATCACTTCATCAATAAATCCGCGTTGTGCTGCTCGGTAAGGATTCGCAAACTTTTCGGCATACTCCGCTTCCTTTTCGGCCAGCTTTTCTTCTGGGTTATCCGATTTTGAAATTTCTTTTCTGAAAATAATTTCGCTGGCGCCTTTGGTACCCATCACGGCAATTTCGGCTCCCGGCCATGCAAAGTTGTAATCGGCACCAATGTGTTTGGAGTTCATTACATCGTAAGCGCCACCATAAGCTTTTCGGGTAATTACCGTTACACGAGGTACTGTGGCTTCACTCAAGGCATATAGCAATTTTGCCCCATGGATGATAATACCGTTCCATTCTTGGTCAGTACCCGGTAAAAAACCAGGCACATCTACCAGTACCAAAAGAGGGATATTAAAACAGTCGCAAAAACGGGTAAATCGGGCAGCTTTCCGAGAACTGTTAACACCCAAAACTCCCGCAAAGGCCATGGGTTGGTTGGCGATTATACCAATGCTTTGTCCGCCTAAACGCGCAAAGCCTACAATAATACTGCCAGCGTAATCTTTGTGGATTTCATAAAATGAATCGGTGTCAATGATTCCCGAAATGACGGCATGCATATCATACGGTTTGTTCGGATTTTCGGGAACGATATCCGAAAGCACCTCCCGTATTTCGTCCTGTAATGCTATGGGCTGTGGTTTGGGTTTTTCGGTGTTATTTTGAGGCAAATAGCTCAATAGTTTTTTTACGTCATTTAAGCATTCCACATCATTGACCGAGGTTTTATGTGCTACCCCCGATTTTGTGGCATGGGTGGATGCGCCGCCCAATTCCTCGCTGGTTACTTCTTCATTGGTTACCGTTTTTACCACATTGGGGCCGGTAACGAACATGTAGCTTGTATTTTCGACCATCAAAATAAAATCGGTCATGGCGGGGGAGTACACGGCACCACCGGCACAAGGCCCCATAATGGCCGAAATTTGTGGAATTACGCCCGAAGCCTGTACGTTTCTAAAAAAAATATCGGCATAGCCACCAAGCGACCGAACACCCTCCTGAATACGTGCTCCACCTGAGTCGTTCAACCCGATAATGGGTGCGCCGACTTTTACAGCCAAATCCATGATTTTACAGATTTTCTCGGCATGGGTTTCAGAAAGCGAACCACCAAAAACGGTAAAATCTTGAGCGTAAACATACACCAACCTGCCATCTATAGTGCCATAACCTGTCACCACACCGTCGCCGTAATACACTTGGTCTTGCATATCAAAATCGGTGGTACGGTGGGTAACCAATGCACCGATTTCTTCAAACGAACCTTCATCCAGTAAATAGGTAATGCGCTCCCGAGCCGTTAATTTTTTATTGGCGTGCTGCTTATCAATACGCTTTTGTCCCCCGCCTAATTTGGCTTGGGCCAAACGTTTATTTAGTTCGTCTATTTTATCTTGTTTGGAATGCATAGTTAGTGATTTGGTAAACGTAATAGTTTTTGGTCTTTCAGGTACTGTTTTACAGCGATTAATGCAGCGATCTGGGCTTCGATTTCTTGCCGTTGTTTTATTGTTTCCGGGGAATAATGCTGTTTTACAAAATGCGTATCGAAATTTCCACTTCGGAAAGCTTCGTGTTCACAAACATATTTCCCGAATGGAAGCGTGGTTTCAACACCATCAATTTGATAATTATCAATCGCTTCAATCATCAATTGAATGGCTTCCTCTCGGGTTTTACCGTAGGTAATCAACTTGGAGAGCATCGGGTCGTAATAAATGGGCACGTCCATACCTTCCTCAAACCCATTATCCACTCGAATACCTTTACCCGTTGGGATTTTATAGGTACTCAATTTTCCAACGCTAGGAAGAAAATCATTCAGAGGGTCTTCGGCATACACCCGCAATTCCAACGCGTGACCGTTAATTTTTAAATCGTTTTGTTGAATTTGAAGCACTTCTCCTCGAGCTATTTTAATTTGTTGCTCCACCAAATCTACACCCGTAATCAATTCCGTAACGGGGTGCTCCACTTGCAAACGGGTATTCATTTCCAAAAAGTAGAAATTGTGGTCGGCGTCCAATAAAAACTCTACCGTTCCGGCTCCCAAATAATCACAGGATTTAGCCACTTTAATGGCCGCTTCACCCATTTTATTTCGCAATTGGGGCGTTAAAATAGAGGAGGGCGCTTCTTCCACCACTTTTTGGTGTCGGCGTTGAATGCTGCATTCACGTTCAAAAAAATGGAGGTAGTTACCGTGGCTATCGGACAAAACCTGAATTTCGATATGTCGGGGCGAGGAGACATATTTTTCAATAAACACCGAACCGTCACCAAAAGCCGACTCGGCCTCACTAATAGCCCGTTTCATTTGCGATTCCAAATCGCTTTCCCTTTCAACAATGCGCATGCCTTTTCCGCCGCCGCCTGCCGAAGCCTTTATCAAAATCGGGAAGCCTATTTGGTTGGCAATGGACTTGGCTTTTTCAACATCGGTAATCGCTTCATCAATACCTGGCACCATAGGGATATCATATTGTTTTACGGCTTCTTTGGCAGCCAATTTACTGCCCATAATTTTTATGGCTTTGGAACGCGGCCCGATAAAAATAACATTGTTGGCTTCGCAAAGTTCTGCGAAAGCAGCATTTTCGCTTAAAAAACCATAGCCCGGGTGAATCGCATCAACATTTAAATTTTTGGCCACTTCCATAATGTTGTCTCCTCGTAAATACGATTCACTTGAAGGGGCTTCGCCAATGCAAACGGCCTCATCGGCGAATTTTACATGCGGTGCATTTCTATCGGCCACAGAATAGACAGCTACCGTTTTTATGCCCATACTTTGCGCGGTTTTCATCACCCGAAAAGCAATTTCACCGCGATTGGCTACCAATATTTTTTGCATAATTTTATGATTCAAACTCAATTAACAACTGATTTTTTTCCACCGCATCCCCCGGTTTTATGGCGATGAATTTAATAACACCATCTCTGGGGGATACCATGCTATTTTCCATTTTCATGGCTTCCAATATAAATAATGGATCATTTTCTTTAACCGTTTGCCCCACTTTAACTTGTATTTCCAAAATGAGTCCGGGCATGGGGGCTTTAATCACATCGACTAATTTTGAAGCGCGTGCCGTAAAGCCCATCTCTTTTATCATCACATCTAAATCATCGCTGATTTGAACATGATAATTATTGTTATTGAGGCTGATTTGATAGGACTTTCCGTTAAAGTTGGAAGAAACGATTTTAACCCCGTAAGGTTTATTTTGATGAAGGATGTGATAGCCCGTTTTTGAAGTGGCAACGGCATCTATATTTGAAACATCGCTTTCCGAAATATCAAAATGAAAAGCCATATTTACAGCAGCCTTAAAGTGTTTACTCATAGTTTACATGTTGGTATGAGTAAATATAAGGATTTAAAGCGTAGATTCAATACGCCCTTTTAAAGTGCTTGTTTTATTTGATTTAGCACCAATTGGTAGTAGTTTTTGTTTGAAGGCACAAAATGATTGTTGTCTTCAGAAATGGTATCTATCAAAGATTGAAATTCATCAATTGTTACCAATTTAAGAGCATCAACTTCGCCGACTTGCGGAATTAATTTTGAAAGAGGCACCTTTAATTCAGCTATAAAAGTATTATGGAATTCGTTGTCCTGAATGCCACTTTCATAAGATTGAAAACACTCAAAAACGCCAATTTTTTTTAAATCGGAGGCAGATAAATCCAATCCGATTTCCTCTTTGGTTTCTCGAATAGCGGCTTGTTTTGGGGTTTCGCCGGCATCAATATGTCCGGCAACCGAAACGTCCCACATCAACGGACAAATCACTTTTTTCGCAGACCGTTGCGATAATAGGATTTCTCCTTTTTCGGTGTACAACCAAATATGCGCCGTGTGATGGTAATACCCTTTTTGGTGGATTACCGATTTTAATTCGGAACGCCCCAAAAGGTTACCTTGTTTGTCTGCAATGTCGATGTATTCGTCCATAATTGAATGGAGAGATCGTCAAAAAAAGGATGTCATTTTGAGCAAAGTGAGAATTACGAAACGTATAAATTATTTAGCTTCAATGTTGTGAGATTTCTCGACTCCGCTCGAAATGACAAAAATATTTTTTTAGACCTCCTATAAAATATTACTCAAAATAGCTAAACGTATCGCCCGCCTTAATTTGAAGTAAGGTTTCGTAAATCAGTTTAATAACATTTTCAACATCGTCTTTGTGTACCATTTCTACTGTGGTGTGCATGTAGCGTAATGGCAACGAAATTAATGCTGAAGCCACGCCGCCGTTACTGTATGCAAACGCATCGGTATCGGTTCCCGTAGCTCTCGACAGTGCCGAACGTTGGAACGGAATCTTTTTCTTTTCGGCCGTATCGGTAATTAAATCCCTTAATTTCTGTTGAACCGCAGGTGCATACGCCACTACAGGCCCTTTGCCCATTTCCAAAAGCCCCTCTTTTTTCTGCTCAATCATTGGGGTAGTGGTATCGTGGGTTACATCGGTCACAATGGCCACGTTGGGTTTAATGGTTTGGGTAATCATTTCGGCACCACGTAAACCAATTTCTTCCTGTACCGCATTGGTAATGTAAAGTCCAAACGGCAATTCCTTTTTGTTTTCTTTTAATAAACGGGCCACCTCGGCAATCATAAATCCGCCCATACGGTTATCAATGGCACGGCATACCAATTTGTCATTATTCAAAATATGGAATTCATCTGGATAAGTAATCACACAGCCCACATGCACGCCCAATTTTTCAACCTCTTCTTTATTGGCACAACCGCAATCGATAAAAATATTATCGGGTTTTGGTGCCTCTTCTTTCGATTTATCGCGTGTGTGAATAGCTGGCCATCCAAAAACACCTTTTACAATACCATTTTTAGTATGGATGTTCACCACTTTACTCGGTGCAATTTGGTGGTCGCTGCCGCCATTTCTAATGACGTAAATGAGTCCGTTGTCCGAGATATAATTCACATACCACGAAATTTCATCGGCATGCCCTTCAATCACCACCTTGTATTTGGCCTCGGGGTTTATCACGCCCACAGCGGTTCCGTAAGTATCTGTAATAAACTCATCTACGTAGGGTTTCAGGTAATCCATCCACAGTTTTTGCCCCGTCCATTCGTATCCGGTAGGAGAGGCATTATTTAAATATTTTTCCAAAAAATCCATCGACTTTTTGTTCAGTATGCTCTTCTTCGCCATATATTAAAGTTTTGCACTAAAATAGTAATATCCACAGAAAAAAAATGTTTTGCACTCTGTAAATTCTTAATTTTGGCATACTAAATGCTCCAATGTTTTATAGATGAATTATTTAAGATTTTTATTTCTACTCATTCCCACGGTGTTGGTAGCTCAGGTAAATGAATTTGAAACCGATTCGACGGATGTGGACTACCTAATTATTGAAGGTGATTCGGTGCCCAGAACAGCGATTGATTTGGATGAAGTGATGCTATTACACAAGCTGAAATTTGATAGCAGGGAAGACCGCATCCGGTATTTGATTTTACGCCGAAAAACCATAAAAGTATATCCGTATGCCAAATTGGCCGCCGAACGATTGGATTCGATGAACCAGCGCATGGCGCAATTGAAACGTAATCGCGATAAAAAACGTTACACCCGAATTGTTCAAAAATATATTGAAGGGGAGTTTTCTGAAGAACTCAAAAAAATGACCCGTACCGAAGGACAAATTCTCGTGAAACTGATACACCGCCAAACGGGTACAACAGCATTCGATTTGGTAAAGGAACTCCGAAGCGGTTGGCGCGCCTTTTGGTACAACACTACCGCGAGTATGTTCGATATTTCTTTGAAGCGTGAGTTCGACCCCATGAATGTTAAGGAAGATTATTTGATAGAGGATATTTTGCAACGTAATTTCCAGAGTGGCCGATTGGAAAAGCAAAATCCAGCATTGAAATTCGATTTTTACGAATTATCGAATAAATGGGTGTTTTCAGATGAAAAAAAGCAGGATTAAATGCGTATCCAATCGCCGTTAGAGGAAAAACTAAATGCCGTATCGCATGCCATTGGTGCTTTGTTTGGCATTGTGGCTTTAGTGTTGTTGATTTTATTCGATACGCACAAAACAGCTTACAGCCTCCTAAGCGTTATTATTTATGGTACTTCAATTATCGCACTGTTTACGGCCTCAACGTTTTACCACGCCACGAAAAGCGAAAGCCGTAAACACTTTTTCAGGATACTGGACCACATTAGTATTTATTTCTTGATTGCAGGTACATATACACCTGTTTTGCTCATTTCGTTGTTAGGCAGCAAAGGGTGGCCCTTATTTTATACCGTTTGGGGCATTGCCTTTTTCGGGATAATCTTAAAACTGTTTTTTACGGGCAAGTTCGAAGTGTTTTCCACGCTGTTGTATTTGGTCATGGGCTGGTTGATTGTTTTCGATTTCAATTATTTGTCTGAGGTGATGCACAGCAATGGCATTTTGTTGTTATTCGCTGGCGGAATGGCCTATACTTTGGGCATTGTGTTTTACGCAATCCATCGTATTCCGTTTAACCATGTTATTTGGCATTTATTTGTTTTGGCAGGTGCGATTTGCCATTTTTTTATGGTTTACTTTTATGTGATTTGATAAATTATGATAGAAATATCCCCTGCAAAATCCATCAAACAATTGCAAACTATCGAAGTGTTGGCCTATACCATTTGGAATGAACATTATATTCCTATTATCGGTAAAGCTCAAGTGGATTATATGTTGGAAAAGTTTCAATCGGTAGCAGCTATAGAACAGCAGATAGCCAACGGATTTGAATATTATCTTTTAAACTACCACAAAGAACCTGCGGGATATTTGGCCACTAAACCCGAAGAAGCCGCCTTGTTTTTGAGCAAGATTTATGTTTTGAGCCATTACCGTGGTAAAAAGATCGGCAAAGCCGGTATTCAGTTTGCGGAAGAACATGCGAAAAACATTGGCAAAACATGCCTCCGATTAACGGTGAACAACAACAATACCCAATCCATTGAGGCTTATAAAAAGTTGGGGTTTAAGGCTACTAACCCAATTGTTATCGACATCGGCCATGGCTTTTTTATGGATGATTTTGAAATGGTGAAAATGTTATAATTTGCGTCAGTTCGAGTGATTTCGAGGGACGAGAAATTGTATCGAGAACGTTTTATGAAAATTCTATTCTCGATACAAATTTCACTCATTCTGTCGTGAAATTCACTCGAATTGACGAATTATAAAAAAACATATAAAACTTAGAGCCTTAGCGCCTCTGCGAGAGAATTATTTTATTTTCTACAGATTACTTCGTCGTGCCTTCCTCGTAATGACGCCAATTTATCAAGCGAGATTGGCCTTAAACACCGAATTACTCGGCAATTCAAAAATTTCCAATCCGAAGTAGGGGAGCGCAGCTATCAAATGGTCAAAAATATCAGACATAATATATTCGTAGTTTTCCCAACGTTTGTCACTACTAAATGCATAAATTTCCAAAGGAATACCCTGTGTTGTGGGTGCCAATTGTCGGGCCATAATCATCATATCTTTATTGATGGCCGAATGCTGTTTTAAATACGAATCAATGTATTTTCTAAATACACCCAAGTTAGTTAAGTTTCTACCGTTGACTAACAACTCTTTATTGATGTTTCGTTCGGTGTTATGTGCATTGATATCCGACTGACGCGTTTCCAAATATGAACTAATCAATTGAATATCTTTCAATTCTTCAACCTCTTCTTCCGTAAGGTATTTTACGCCATCCTGTTTAATATAAAGCGCCCGTTTTATGCGTCGGCCGTCCGATGTGGTCATGCCACGCCAGTTTTTAAACGAATCGGAAATCAGAGCATAAGTGGGAATAGTGGTGATGGTTTTATCGAAATTCTGGACTTTCACCGTCGCCAAAGTAATTTCGGTAACATCGCCATCGGCACCGTATTTTTCAAAGGTAATCCAGTCGCCAATGCGTACCATATCGTTAATCGATACTTGGATGCTCGCCACAAAACCCAAAATGGTGTCTTTAAACACCAAAATAATCACGGCCGAAGCAGCACCCAATCCGGTGATGAATTTTATAAAATCGGTTTCGGTGATAATGGCCAAACAGGAAAAAATGCCAATTACCCACGCAAAAATCATAAATACCTGAATGTAGCTGGCAATGGGCTTGTCCTTAAACTGTTTGAGTGTTTTTAAATAGTCTTTTACGGTATTCAGCAAGCTACGAACAATCCACAGCATTAAAATAATACCAAATACCTTTAAACCTTTTTCGGCAATCTCTTCATAAAACTGAAAATCGGCCAATACAATGGGTACAAATTCCAAAGCAATCAATAGCGGAACGATGTGTGCAATATTTCTCGGCGCTTTATTGGCTACCAACAGATCATCAAAATTGGTTTTCGATTGTGAGGCGAATTGCGAAAACACCCCAATGAGCAGCTTTCGGGTAATAAAATCGACTATAAAAATAAGAATGAGCAGTGCCAATAACAACAGCAGCATATTCAAATATTTCGCTGCGACTTCCGTAGTGCCCAGTTCCATTAAATAGTCGTACAGCCAGTGCTTTAAACTATCCATTACGGGCAGGTTTTAAGAATTTCTTTTCCACATAAAAAGTTCCGAAAGGAATTATGGAAGCCACCAAAACGACCAGAAATGTGCGGTTGTTCCATTTGTAGTCGTTCTTCAGCATAAACGCCATGGCCACATAGGCAATAAACAAAATACCGTGTGGCATCCCCAGCATTTTAACGTATTGCGGGTCGTTGGCCATGTATTTTATAGGGGTGGCGATAAATAATAAAAGGATATACGAAACACCTTCCAGCAGTGCTACAATTCGGAAAATATTTTTAAATGAAAGCATGTTGATTTGTTTTGTGCAAAAGTAGAACACAACACCCAAATAGCGATACGATTTAAGACTTTTTTAGGCTATAATGGCTAAACCACGTTGAAAATAAGGATGCCATAAATAACGAAGCGCAGCAACCTTAACGAACCGTAAAGCATCACACTACGGAACGGAAATTTGATGATACCCGCCGCAATACAGGAAATGGAAAAGGGTAGTGGCAATAGGGCACCAACCACAATTAAAAAACCGCCCCATTTTTTTGAGTTTTTTAACTGTTTTTCCATTTTTTGTTCCAAATAATTGTGAACCGATGGAATTTTCGTAATGGTATGTCCCATCCAATAGGACAATAAACCACCGCTGTACGATAGTAATGCCAACAGACTTAAGTACAGCCATGGCGCGTACATTTTTCCGGCCCAAGCAATAAAAATTTCTGGCGGAACAAGCCCCAAAAGTGTTTCGGAAACAAAAAAGAAACTGAGTACGCCATAAGCTGGCAGTATTTCGGTAAGTCTGGTTAATGCCGCATTAATATCAAAAAAATGATTGATCACATAAAGCGCAACCACAATACCGATAATGTACGGCAAAGCTTTTTTAACGGCTTGCCAAACAAACGTATAAAACCCCGTATAGCTGTAATACTGGTGCAGTAACTGCCAACGCGATTTTTCTGATTTGTTTTTTGGTTTCGGTTTCATGTCCAATCCAAGATTTTTGGGAGTACAAAGATACTACAAGATCGGACTTCTGTAAAATACTATATTATATTTAATCTTATTTTAACAGTGGTTGTGGTGTTTTGAAATTTTATATTTTACATAATGTAAATTATAGTTCAAATTTAAATATTGCCACAATTTATTTAACATAATACTTAATTGTCTTCTTGTAAAGTTTCCCATACTATTGAAATCAACCGTTCAGTTTCCCGTTTACCTGCACCTGTTGAATAACTAAATTCAATAATATTATTTTTATACTTAGCTAAAAAAGCTTTATCCCATACTGCAGAATTCTTATAAATACGCTCCACAATTTCGACTTCATTTTCAATCAATAATTTAAAAGTCTGTTGAAAGTCTTCATTCAGTTCTATTTCCTTGATAAAATCTTCTTTCTTTTTTAAATACATATTAATTACTTATAATTCTAAAAAAATTACTTATCCTTCCTCTTATGCCTTTTCCAAAATATATACAACAATATGACTAATATGGGTAAAACAATAAATACTATGATTTCAAAGGGATCTGAAAAGTCTAAGGGCTTGTTATTGTCCGGGTTTGGGATATCTGTAGGTATTTGTAGCACAAATAACAGTTTGAGTATAAAAAGCATACTTTTTTAGTTTTTGATTATGATTTAAATGATACTTAAAATTAGTGATTTTTTATGGCGCCGTGGTGTGTTTTTTAGGGGATTAAAAAATTAACCACAACTACCCATGCCCAAACCCACATAAATACTTATTTTCGCGCCCGATTATGTGGATGTATTTAGGGCTTTTGGCCGCACT
The DNA here is from genome assembly GCA_030430535.1 of Bacteroidia bacterium. Lineage (GTDB taxonomy): Bacteria > Bacteroidota > Bacteroidia > Flavobacteriales > Flavobacteriaceae > Flavisericum. The sequence continues at coordinate 14,736 of JAUIKY010000025.1, read as the reverse complement.
TTTTTTAGGCTTGCACAATTTGTGCAAAAAACACGCTGTACAGGGTAACGAGGTGTACCCGGTATTGTTTGGTACGGTATCGAGTGGTTTTGTGTTTTTAGCGGTGTTTTATTTATGGGCAATGGTTTATCCTGAGTATGCCGCGGCGCATGGGTTACAGTTTCAGAACATCGGTTGGCAAACGCATGGCTATATTTTTATTAAGTCGGCCATCATGGCGTGTTCGTGGGTGTTGGCCTATGTAGCCTTAAAACATTTGCCCATTACTATTGTGACGCCCATTCGGTCGGCCGGACCGTTTTTTACTTTTATCGGGGCTATGCTTATTTATCAGGAGCGCCCTAACCTACTGCAATGGCTTGGCTTTTTCCTTATTATTTTTTCCATGATTTTGTATTCTAAAATCGGAAAAAAGGAAGGCATCATATTTAAAAACAACCGCTGGATTTTAGCCATTGTAGTCGCTACGTTTTTGGGTGCCAGCAGCGGACTCTACGATAAGTTTTTAATACAAAGTTTAAGCCTAAACCCGCAAACCTTACAGTTTTGGTTCTGTTTCTACACCGTGTTTATTTTACTGGTTATTTTGAGCATTACCTTTTTTCCAAAGCCGGAAAAACGAAAGGCGTTTAAATTCCGGTGGAGTATTATTGCCGTTGGGGTGCTATTACAGGCCGCCGACTATTTTTATTTTAAGGCGCTGCAAGACCCCGAAGCTTTAATTATGTTGCTGTCGGCCATTAAGCGGAGTCAGATTTTAATTGCTGTGCTGGTGGGCGGTTTGGTGTTTAAGGAACACAATAAACGTAGAAAATTGGTGCCACTGTGTGGCATTATGCTGGGGGTGTTTTTGATTTTGTATTCTTAGGTAATCTGTTAATTTAGAAGTTCTATTCAAAAGATTGCTTCACTTCGTTCGCAATGACGGAAATCATCAACACATCGTCATTGCGAGGGAAGCATGACCGAAGTAATCTGTTAATTTGGAGTTCCTTTTCATTAAGATTGCTTCGCTACGCTCGTAATGACGGGAACCTCTATGTTTTCGTTTTCATTCCGAAATTGTCAATCAAACGTCATTACTAAAGAAGTATGTCACGATAGCTATTGGGGCGATAGAAGTGATATATTAGAAAAACTGTTAAATATAATCCAAAGCCATTTTTCAACTTGCATAATAAATTTATTATACCTAAATTTATAAAATCTTAGTTGGGGTGCTTAATATATAGCTGAGAATATACCCATGGAACTTCGTCGGATAATGCCAACTGAAGGAATTTAAGATATCAAAGGGAATTAGAGATTTAAAAGTCTTTTGTTCCCTTTGTTTTTTTAGGTATTTAACAGGGGGCTTTCCCAATAATCATTTACAATGAGAGCCTTTTTATCTAAAAATGTTCGCTGCCGTGAATAACAATAACCTAGATGCTTTTCTGAATAGTATCCAAAATAATTATAGTAAAAAAAAAGCAAGGTCTCTAACCCTGCTTATATTAAAATTAAACGTTATTGCTAGTCTTTTTTATAATTGACCATCCAACTTATATTGAATTGATCGGAGCATCTACCATAGCAGGCATTCCAGGGCATATCTTGAAATGCCGTATGAACTTTACCTTTCTCGCTAAGTTTAGTAAATATATCCTTAGCTTTTTCTTTCGAATCAATGTCTATGCTCACACTGATATTTGAACCGTTAGTGAGCGGTGTATCTGGTGACGCATCATAAGCCATTAAATGAAAACCATTTCCCTTTAATTCTGCATGTTGAAGTTTTTTGCGGTAATGCTCCGGAATATCCAACTCAACATCTTCGTAAGTCTGTTCATTGACAATTTTACCTCCTAAAATGGATTTATAATGCTCTAGGGCATTTTTACAGTCGCCATTAAATGCTAAATATGGTTGTACTCTCATGTCTTTTATTTTTATTTATTAGTTTACTTCTCTTTACTATATTCCTCCCTTTATAGGCTAGTTTGTTCACTAAATTATGTAATTAAACCAAGTGCTTTCGCTCTTGTTTTAACACAATGGTTTAAATTTTCATTTTATGCAAAATACTATATACAACCAAAACGTATTGACGCTAATCGTTCATAAATTGATGTAAATGCTATCAATGGTTTCTGTGTATGTTTTTTGTGACCGGACAAACTTTAAATAGGTGATTTAAGAATTATAATTACATCGATTTTTAACGCACCGTACTTATAAGTCATGTTAGATTAAGGCGTGTAAATCTCGGTTAAGACCTAAGCGCATACTAATTCTTTAATAGTTAAATGAGACCCCTTCTTTATTGTTCAACCACTAAATGTGATTTTGGCAATCCCATTTTATAAAGGTCGGCCTCCACGGCTTCCATCATAGGCGGCGGCCCACAGAGGTAAACGGGTTTACTGACTTCGAGATTGTGTTTTTCCAAAAAAGCTTTATCTATAAATCCGTGCGCATAATCGCTGTGGTCTTCTTCCGAAAGTATCAAGTGTAAATCGTTGCCCAACCAAGCTTCTAAATTATTTTTATAAATAATGTCGCGTTCTTCGTTATTGCTAAAAAACAGTTGGTTGCCCTGTAATTCGCCCTTTTGTTTTAAATCTTTCAGTATGGCAATAAAAGGGGTGACCCCTGCTCCACCCGCAATAAACGCACCTTTTCCCTTGTTCTGTATAGCGCCCCAAGCATCACCAATTAATAGTTGGTCGCCCACTTTTAGTTTTTCAAGTTGCTCGGTTACTCCGTTATGCGAAGGATAGACCTTTATGGTAAATTCCAATTCCTTGTCCTCAGGTAAATTGGTAAAGGTAAATGGTCGTTTTTTATCGGCCCAGCCCGGTTTGTCGATAGACAGTTCCGTGGCTTGCCCTGGTGTAAACTGATAGCCTTTGGGCTTATCGGTTACCAAATGCAGCACGTTATGGTTAACATGTTCTATTTTTCGGAGTGTGACTTTATGTTCCATGATAATATTTTTAAATTTTATTTCATTCGTTCTCTGATTTAAAAGAGTGACAAGTAGCTTATAATCTTATTGTTTTTTGTTTTCATCCGGCGAATCCGTAAGCACCCGTAATGGGATGTCTTTTTCGTTTCCGTAAAGTTTCAGTTCCTTAATATCTGCAGGCAGGTTGAAGCCTTCTTGTTCAAGGGTTTCCTTGATTTGCCTCATCAAGTTTCCGCGCACCACGATAGCCGATTTTCGATAATCGAACGTATCTACCCAAAAGAAGATTTTTAGGTTAACGGTACTGGCAGCCAATTGATCTTCGTAAACAAAATTTTCGTGTTCTTCATCGTGGACGATGTAATCGTTTTTATCCAATATTTCTTGAATGAGTTTCTTGGCCCTTTCAATGTCGTCTTCATAGCCTATTCCCACAACAAATTCATTTCTAAAGAATCCATCGGCAGTGTAATTTTCAACGGGTTTGGTCAACACATCGCTGTTAGGTACGTAAATATCGCGACCATCAAACGATTTCATGTGCATATATCTAAAATTCAGGCCTTTAATTTTTCCAAAGAATTCCCCAACCTTAACCGTATCGTTCACATTAAATGGACGGTTGAAGGCGAGAATGATACCTGCCAAAAAGTTTTTACCAATATCCTGAAAGGCAAAACCCAAAATAATGGCCGCACCACCTGCAGCTGTCAATATGCCCGTAGCGACGCCGTTCAAACCAGCTACCCGAAGCGCCAACAACACGGCTATTACAATTAAAACCAACTTTATGGCTTGGGCTAAAAACCTGGCCATTAATGGGTCTTCAGCCTTTTTTAAAATACGTTTTTTATAGATATTGGTGAGTAACTGGGCGATTAATATACCCAAGATCACCACAAAAATACCCAAAGCAATTCTGGGCAAAACCTCAATAAAACTCTCATAATAGTTGTTTATTGACTTGGTGATGCTTTCGGCTGTGGATTGAAAAACTAAAATCATAGTTGTAAGGATTGGTTATATTATCACTGAAAATTATAACATCTTTTCAATTCCTTTTAACTTAAAAGCAGTAAAGACTATTCCAAATCATATTCAGAGCAAAACAGGACATATTAGTATTAAACAAGTCAACTCATTTCAAGGGTTCTGGTTAACTTTGAGTAAAACCATAAAATTATGAACCATATTATATTTGAATATCACGATGTCGCCGCTAGCGAAACATTAGAAAACCATACCAGAAAACGACTGGAAAGTATTTTTACTAATTTTGAATTTGTAAACCGTGCCGATGTATTCTTTAAGACTGAAAATACCACTTCAGATGAAACAGGAAAAAAATGTGGCATAAGGTTAAGCGCCCCTGGCCCCAGACTGTTCGCGGAGGCCTCGCATAGCAATTTTCAAGAGGCCGTAAATGAATCGGTCACAGAGCTGATCAAGCAACTTAAAAAGCGTAAAGAGAAAATGAAAACGTATTAATTATGGGAGTATTTAGCGACGATAGCCGAGAAATTACCTGTGTGTACAACAGTGAAAATTATACTGATGCGCAGACTTTAGGTTATTTACAAGCCTCTAAGAAAGGATTAAAAGCCATTGATATATCCAAACAACAGCTTACCGGAACGCAATGGGCTGAATTATGTTCGCGTTTAGGTATGACATTACACGATATAATTAACGAAGATGAAGTTGAAGGCGATATTTCCAGCTTCAATGACGACGATTGCATTACCATTTTACGCGAAAACCCCAAAGCCCTAAACGGGGCTATTGTATTTACCAGGCACAAAGCCAAACAGATAAAAAACCCATCAACCGCTCTGAGCTTTATTGATAGTGATACAGGAAATGTCTCCAGAAATCCTTGAATAAAGATATTTTCATTTTGAACTAAAAAATCCCGTTTTCACGGGATTTTTCTTTATCAAACAACTAACGGAGATTAGTATTTTAGGTTATCTAAAAATTCGTTTACACGCTGTTTAGATTCACCGGTGCGTTTTTGTATTCTTCCTAATAGTTCGTCTTCCTTACCTTCTTTATAATCTAAATCGTCATCGGTAAGTTCTCCCCATTTCTGTTTTAATTTTCCTTTTGCAATGTTCCAATTGCCTTTAGCTTTATCTTGCCATGGTTTGCTCATAATATTATAATTTTAAGGTTAAATAAATCATTATTGACTTATACGTTAAAACTACTGAACATCAATGGTTTGCTTTGTTGCAATCCATTCAAAAATTGGCTCAAAAGATAAAAAAAAGAGGCCGTCTAAATTTTCTTTAGAAAGCCTCTTTTTTATCATAATAAATATGTATTTGCTACTTATTTAATAGCAATCAATTCCAGTTCAAAAACCAAATCTTGTCCTGCCAAAGGATGGTTAGCATCTACAACAATATGGTCGTCGTTTACCTCAGCAATTCTAAACTGTTGTTCGCCGCCATCGGGTCTTGAGCCTACCAGCCCCATCCCTACTTCGGGTTTAATGCTTTCTGGCAAATCGGCGGTTGGTACTTTTTGAAACAGCTGTTCGTGTACCTCGCCATAAGCCTCTTCTTTAGCTATAGTTACTGTTTTCTTTTCGTTTACGGCCATGTCTACCAAAGCTTTTTCAAAACCAGGAATAAGTTGCCCTTGTCCCAATTGAACTTGCAATGGTTCTCTTTCCAACGAGCTATCAAATACCTGTCCGTTTGTTAATTTTCCAGTGTAATGCACCTCGATGGTATCATTTGCCTTTACTTTACTCATAATATCTTTTTAAAATTAAAAAATTAGGACAAAGGTATGGTTCATAAAATGGTTAGAAGAATTATTTTGAAATTCTTTTGAAAGTTTTAGACCAATCTATTTTGTTTGTTTTTTATTTGAGGTCACTATTTTTTAAGAGTAAAGTGCCCTTGTTTTAACGTTCCGTCGTCAAACAGAATTTTAAACCAATAATCATCAGTTGGTAAGCTATTACCATTAACTGTTCCATCCCAACCCAAACCAGATAAGGAGTTGATGGTTTTTAAAAGCTTGCCATACCTATTGTAAATATATACAATGTACTTTTTATTGGTTTTACCTTTTAGCTGCCAATAATCATTATAACCATCATGGTTTGGTGTAAAATATTTTGGGCAAGTTAAGATGGTAACATCTTCTGTTAAGGTTCCACAGCCATTAATTTCATTAATGTAAATTGTATAATCTCCACCGTTCAGGTTTTCAAATGTATTATTAGTTTGAAAATTTACACCGTCTAAAGAATATTCATATTGACTATTTGAGTTTATAATAACTTCTAAGCCATTATTTTCACTAAATTCTGTTATGTTTATTTTGTAATCACCAATGGGTTCTTCATTAATCAATGTCACATCAACATGGGCCATGCTGGTGCCACAAACTCCATTATCAACAGAATATGTATAAATCTGAGCGCCATCAATCGATGGATGAAAGATCCCTGAGTTACTCGATAATTTAGGCGACCAATAACCACCAGGTTCTGGTGAACCTTTGAGAAAATCGAAGAGGTTAACTGGGTCACTGCTCATGCAGATTTCAAGGTTTCCATCCTCACCTGCATTCGAGACAGGGTAAACGCTCACTAAAATTTCAACCGAATCTGAACCACAAATAGGATTAGTTACGGTATAGGTATAAATACCCTCAGGGTCGATGGAGGGATTAAATTCTCCTGTGCCACTGGATAAGTTTGGCGACCATGTTCCGCCAGTATCAGGTGTTCCATTTAAGCTTTCAAATAAGTTTATAGGCGCTGAGCTTTCACATATATCCAATGCGCTACCGGCTCCTGCATTTGGTGTGGAAAAAATATTGACGTTGACTTGGGAAGTGCTTTGTCCACAAAAATTATTTATGGTATAGGTGTAAATTCCAGAATTATCAAATCTTGGATCAAAAAGACCAGACCCACTGGCTAATTGAGGAGACCAAACTCCCCCACTCTCCGGATTCCCCCCTAAACTTTCAAATAAATTTACAGAATTAGAGTCGATACATATTTCTAACAAACCGTTTTCTCCTGAGTTAGGCATTGCCTTTACTGATATATCAATTTCAGCAGTATCGTTGCCACAAGCACCATAATCAATGATATACTTATAAACCCCAGCAACATCAACAGACGGGTCAAACATTGACGAGCCGCTGAATAAGCTTGGACTCCAAGTACCGCCAATATCAGGATTTCCTTCTAATATGCTAAATAAATCAACGGGTGCGTCAATTGTGCACAAATTTAAAACACTACTTTCACCTGCATTGGGTTCATCAAACACTTTAACAATTACCTGAGCGCTTTCTTGGCCACAAACTCCATTGTCGACTATGTAAGTGTAAGTTCCTGAAACGTCTATTGATGGATCAAACAAACCTGTTCCACTGGATAATGTTGGTGTCCATACTCCTCCTGCAGAAGCTTTTCCCTTAAGACTATAAAACAAATTAGTTGGACTATCGGTGCTACAAACAGACAAGTGTCCATTTTCACCGGGGGAAAACAGGGTGGCTTCCTGAAAATTTGGGATATTATTGTTATCCGCATCTAGCGGCTGTGTATATCCATCAATCTCATTAATAATAAGCCCATCTGAATTTACATCATCTGGAAGGTCGCCCAAAACACCATCAAAATTATGGTCTGTAAATCCACCTTCAACAACATCGAAACAGCCGTCGTTGTCGCTGTCTAAATCCTGATGGTCTGGAAAACCATCAGAATCTGTATCTCTATTCAGGTCTCCATTTTGTTCAATTGTATCTACAATCCCATCATTGTCATCATCCAAATCATCATCGTCCAGTATACCATCCTTATCAAAATCTGGGACGCATTCTTGCTCTACCTCTTCCTTATTGCTACATTCAGCAGGATTCTCTTTAATAACAATAATTCCGCCGATTTCACCATAGCCTAGTAAGTTACATATTGCTGAACAATCCCTTAAATTTTGGTTGTAACTTATTTCAAACTGACCACCTACATCCATCAAATTTTCTAAACCATTTAAACTTGGTAATGAAGGACATTCCCCTATTCCAAAACTTCCGCCCACTTCAACCAAATTGTAAAAACCTGTTATAGATTTTAATTGTAAACAATCTATAATTTGGACAGGACCATATATTTTGGATAAACTTGAAAATCCATTTATTTCAGTTAGAAGGTTGCTTTTAAAGCAAGTAAAGCCGCCCCATATTTTACGATGAATGTACCCAATAGACTTAAGGTTATTAAAACCATTTATTGCCTGTATGCCATTTCCATCTAAAAGAATTTCACAACCTACTGTGGTTAAATTATCAAACGTTGGGATTTCTCTTAAGACTGAATTTATCCAAAGATGAAGTTTGTAATCTATTTTTTCTAGACTGGCAAATCCTTTGATTGCTCCTAACTTTCCATTCCAAGAGAAGGTTATACTATTAGAAACTTCAATTAATGAATTGAAGCCTTCCACAATGGTAAGGGCTTCGTTGCCCCCTATATTTAAGTTTCCTTGACCAGAATTGGCATCATAATTAAGGCCTATTTTTTTTAGTGCATTAAAACCTCTTATCTCTAAGAGTCTTCTATTGCCTCCAATACCTAATGCACCTTCAACCAAAGTAAGTTTATTAAATTTAGGAATAGATGCTAAATAATCGTTTTGACTAATTACAAAATTTCCTCCAACAAATGTAAGCTCATCAAACCCCTCTAAACTTGAGCGACGCCAATTGTATATCATGAAATCACCCTTTACAGTGTGTAGTTTATTAAGGCCATTAATTGACATGTTGTTATTTTCTATAATGAAATCGCCGCCAACATATTCAAGGTTTTTAAAACTTGTTAAACTTAGCACTGTAGAGGCTTTAGTATTGATAGAACCTTCAATTCTTTTTATTGAAGTAATTCCAGAAACATCGGTTGCACCACCTAAATAAAGATCACCATTTATAACCTCACACGAACCATAGTTTGCTATATAATTTTCAACATCGGTTTGACTATTTAAATATACATCGTCTGGAGGGCATTGTGCATATACGAAGCTAGTTAACAAGAAAAAAAAATATTGTTTTATACATGCACAATTAGTGTAGGTTGCAAAATACCTTAAATATATATCATTGAAATGTTTTGTAAAAATAAACTGATGAAAAGTTTTGGGTTTATAAAAAAAATGGACCAGTCGGAAAAGGTATTTTCTTTTCAATAATTAAAAGCAGAAATTAACTAGAAACTACAAATATTAATACTCCGCTTGCTCCTTGCCCAAAACAATATCGCGATGGGCTACGAATAAACCTTCTTTTTTATCCAGTTTTAAAATTCGGTTGGGATTGGTAGCTTCAATTTTTTCGCGACAAGAACCTTTTAACAATGGGTCGTTATCAAAAACAAAACTTTCAACGGCATATTCCGGTTTTCCGGGTTCCTTTAAAATAGGCAATATTTGGCGCAGTTCACTGCCGTAAATATAAGATCCTGGTACAAACGTGTAAAAGGTGTATTTACCATCGGCATTGGTCCTTATCCACCCGCGATGGTGCACATAGCGTTTTTTGTTTTCGCGTTTTAATTCAAAGTTACCGTCTTCATCCGCTTGGTGGATAAACAATAATATGTTTTTCGCCGGAGTTATGCCATCGTTTTCAAAAATGGTTCCGGTGATTTTTAGCTTGGTACTGCGTGATGCAAAATCGGGAATGGTATCGACGTTATTCAATTGCTTTTCGGAATAATCGTAAATGGGACTCCTTTTTTTGTAATTGGAGGGAATGGCTTCTGAAACTTCTGCAGTTTCTTGGGCTCTAGTAGTTTGAAAACCACTTAAAAAACCAACTATAATAACGAATGGGAATAATTTTTTCATGGGGCTAAAACTTTAATTCATTCAAAACTAAACAACTACCCCTTTTGATTTAAATAAAATCGTTTGAAAACTAATTTTTCACGACGAATAGATAAAATGCACATTTCTTAATATTACAGTAAATTAATCTTTGTCACTTTCGGTGATAGCTTTTGCATTGCCCGTATATCGGATGGGAAAACGTCCTGTTCCATTCAGTGCCATATTACTTTTTAAGTTTGGCGAAACAGTTATAAACACCTGAAAATTCTCGCTATTGCTTTTGGCATTAAACGAAATGTTATAGCCTTGTTTCTTATTTTTTTCAACTTTATAGCCTTCCATTAAACCTTTAAATTCAATGGCACTGTCCGTGCCACCATAATTGACTTGCATTTGGCGTTCGCCGTAATAGGGTAAGTATGAAGTGATACTATCACCCTTTATTTTTAAAAAATTGTAATTACCCACCAAACTGATGTTGGCAGCGTTGTTTCCGGGCAATAGAAGTCCAGAATTGGCAACTTGTTGCATGGCCATCGTGGCTTGCGGATAGGCCCAATCGGATTCAATGATAATCTGTTTGCTGTTTATCAACTGTTCCAATTTAGCCAGTTCGGCTTCTGTAGGTGCGTTTTTGGAACTCCCACAAGATATCAACAGTAATATTAAGCTTCCAACTATAATGAATTTTGATTTCATGGTTTCAATCTTTTACCTGTAAATTACAAAATGTGTTCCTTTTTTTGATTAAAAACCCCCAAATTTGATAAAATATTAACGCATCAATGGAAATTCACGTATTTTCGTTTGCTATGGATTTAAAACGGAAACAAACCCAACTTCAGTTTCAAGGTTTTTTGAATACGCCCCCACTTTGGGATGCTGATGCCGTTTTGGGACTGAAACAATTTCAGCTCCAAAACCAAAACAACTTTGTTTTTAACGACATTTTACCGGAAAATTTACGTTTGGGCAAACGGGTGGAACGCTTTGTGAGCGCCGAATTAAATCAAAGTGATGGTATAGATATCTGTTGCGAAAATATCCAAATTCAAAAAGATAAAATCACCCTGGGCGAAATAGATTGTATTTTAAAACAACACAAGCGGCCTATTCACTTGGAAATAGTCTACAAATTTTATCTGTACGACCCAAAGCAAGACCATGATGAAATTGAACACTGGATTGGTCCCAACCGAAGGGATTCGCTCATAAAAAAACTCAACAAGTTAAAAGAAAAGCAGCTTCCACTACTCTATAACATGTTTACTGCACCAGTTTTGGAACGTTTAAATATAGATCTTAAAACCATCGAGCAACAAGTGTATTTTAAAGCCCAATTGTTTTTACCTTTTGAAAGTGAAGCCATTCCATTTAACAAGATTAATCGGGATTGTGTAAAAGGTTTTTACATTCGGTGCTCTGAATTAAAAAGATTTTCTGAATGTAAATTTTATATTCCCAGTAAGCACGATTGGCTGATGGAAACCGTTGCTTGGGTTGATTGGTTAAATTACGATACGTTTTATGAAACCATGGAAGCATTGATAAATGAAAAAATAGCATCCATGTGTTGGATAAAATGGCCTAATGGCGAAATAAAAAAGTGCTTTGTAGTTTGGTGGGACTAAAAGCACTTTTTGTTAAGTTTTTAATTTTTGACTTCTGATTTCTCTTTCACAATATCCAAGGGCTGAATACTGGGTTTTATGCGTTTATATACATTTAATTGTGGCCTGGTTAGTATATTGCCCATTTCGCCCGTTTCGGTTTCGCGTAACTTATAAATTAAATCCAACATTTCCTTTCCTCTAAACTGCCTTCTGATATCCCTTTCGCGGATTAAAAATTCCTCAATCTTTTTTTGAAACAATAAGGGCTGCTTTCCGTTCAGCGCCAGTTGCTTGTTATAAGTTTCGGTCAGCTCCTTTGCCATTTTTTCAATGGATTCATCGTTTTCCTGTAAAAATGGGTCTTGGGCATTTACTTGTACGGTAAATAAAATCAAAACTATGCTTGCTAGAATTTTCATTTTTAATGGTTTTTAAAGAATTAAAGTTCATTATAAAATAAAAAATAGACTACAAAACTCCAAATTATTAACCTTTTGGATGTTTTATACCAAACTTACTTTCAATTCAATTTCGGTATCGAGCAATTTTGAAATAGGACAAATATTTTTCGCATTATTAGCTACTTTTTCAAATGTACTGGCATCAATTTCAGGCACGTCTCCTTTTAAATCCAAAAGAACTTTAGTAACGCTGCCGTCTTCAAAAGTTACGGTGGCATCTACATCCAAACTATTGGGAGTAAAACCTTCCTCGCCCAGTAAAAAACTCAATTGCATAGCGAAACAGCCCGAATGCGCCGCCCCAATCAACTCTTCGGGATTGGTACCTTTTTCACCATTTTCAAATCTTGTATGAAAAGAATATGGTGTGTTTTCCAAAACTTTGCTGCCCGAAGTAAGTGTCCCACTTCCTTCTTTTCCACTACCCTTCCATTGGGCTCTTGCTTTTCTTGTAAATTTCATATTTCAGTCTTTTTAGTTAAACGTTTCATTTAATAAATCTTTTAACGCTTGCCACGATTGGGCATCGGCTTCAGCATTATATTTTAATGGCAGATTGAATTTTTCCCCCAAAGCATCGGCTCCTTTACTGGTAAAAGCATGTTGTGCTTCAGGAAATTCAATATACTCGTAATCGGCATTAATGCTATCCATTGCTGCCTTAAAGGCTTCAACTGTTTCCTCTGGAATAAACGGGTCGGCACCACCATTGGCTACCAAAACCTTCGCTTTTAATTTGTCGTTGGGCATTACGGGGAGTTTTACACCACTATGAAATGCGGCAACGGCATCCAAATCCTTTCCGGTATTAGCCATGGTAAGCGCCATACTGCCGCCAAAACAATAACCAATGGCTGCAATTTGTGAAGCATCTACCGAGGGGTGTTTCTTTAAAACCTCTAAAGCCGCATCGAAGCGCGCCGTAGCCAAGGGGACGTTATTTCGAACCACTCCCGAAAATTTACCAGCATCTTCAGGGTGGGCGGCTTGTTTGCCATCACCATACATATCAATAGCCATGGCGGTATACCCCAATTCGGCCAGCATATCAGCACGTTCGCGAACATAATCGTTATGACCCCACCATTCGTGGATAACGATTATACCCGGACGTTTTTCGGCTGTATTTTTATTATGCACCAAATAGCCTTTCATAGTAATGGAATCTGTGCTGTATTCCACTTCATTGGCTTCCAATTCAATCGTTTCGGTTACGGTTTTTTCTGTGTCTGAAGATTTTTGTTTGTCTTTGCAAGAGGCAAAAACAAGCACGGCCATTACGGCGACTAAAAACAAATTTTTCATTTTTAAATGCTTTAAGATTGGTTTTAACTTTGTAGTTAACTTAAGACATTTTAAAGAGTTATGAAAATAATTATGGGTAAAATTCTATTTGAGAATTTTGTCGATAGCTCGAATCCAATCTTCGATGTTGGTCTCATTGGTAATCAATGGCAAATTACCATTGCCATAAGGGCCATAAACATTCGGATTGGTATGCGAGAAAAAGCCAACAGTTGGTGTTAATGAGGCACTGGCCAAATGCATTACGCCGTTATCGGCAGCAATAAAAATAGACGTATTTTTAATGATGGCACCCATCTCGCGAATATCTTTACTGTAAAAGTGAGGTGCTTTAAAATTGATTTTTGAAATGTTTTCAATAGGTAGCATTTCAATGATGTTGTAGTCTGGGTATTCTTTTAGAAGCCGACTGTAAAAGGTATTCCACCAAGTTTCTGAATAGCATTTATGTCCCGTGGCATTGGTATAAATACAGATGGTTTTTTTATCATTCTTGATGATGTCATTCAAAATAGTTTTTCCGTTGGAAATTTCTTCCTCGTTAAGTTTGATGTCCAAAACCGGAAGTGCTTTTTCATTTTTTTGCAGGCCGATTTTATCCAAAAAGTATCGCAGGTTGTAAATGGGGTATTTTGAAATGTGTTCGTAATCGCTATGCTTCTTTGTGATTTCCTCGTGCACATCGCCAAAAACCTTTAAACGGGCTCTAGACAATTGGGTAAGCAAACGCCCCGAAGAGGAATCTTTATCACCATTAATCACCAAATCGTAGCGTTTAGCCTTTATCTTAAACCAAACGGAAATATACTTTAATAAGTTGTTGAATGGTTTTTTGGGCAGTTTGATTATGTGCTTGACGTGACTATAATTCTGAAAAACAGGATGTGCCACACCGCCTTTTACAAACAAATCGATTTCACAATCGGGAAAGGTTTCAATTACTTCTTGAACAATGGGGGTTAACAGCAATTGGTTGCCAAGCCTATGATTGGGGCGTACAATCAACACCTTTTTTATATCTTCCGTACTAACGGAACCTTGTTCGGGCTCTTTATAGGAACTTCCAACGCCTTTGGTGAGGTTGTGCATTACTCGTCTCCTAATACTATTTACGCGCGCAGAAAATCCCATATATTGATGAATTCAAATTAAAATCGGGCAAAAATACAAATACCTTAAATGTTGGGCAAAATAAATGTTTTCTCGAAACCTCAAACTTGAAAACCTTAAACTAAAAACTTACCGCTTAAATTTCGATTTATACCAAACATTAAGCACCATACCTCCAATAATAAGCGATATACCCAATAATGCCCAAAAAGTATAAAGTTCGTTAAATAGCATAATGCCTAAAACGGTAGTAAAAATAACCTCCACATACTTAATGGGTGCGATTAAATTGGTGGATGCGGTTTGAAAGGCTTTGGTCATAAATATTTGTCCGAAATAGCCAAACACCCCCAAACTTAAAAGAAACAGCCACTCCCACCCTTTTGGGGATACCCAATTGCTAATGGACAGCACACCGCCTAAAATAG
>JAUIKY010000069.1 GCA_030430535.1 Bacteroidia bacterium | reverse complement strand
GCTCACCTCTTACCATTCCGAACAGAGTAGTTAAGCCCGTTAGCGCCGATGGTACTGCATACGCGGGAGAGTAGGTCGTTGCCTTTTTCAGGACCCTTCACTTTTTTAAGTGGAGGGTCTTTTTTTTTATGGACTTTGCTCTTTATGCCAAAATGGCTATCTTCAGCCTTTATTCTTTAAAAGAATTATGTCCACAAACAGAGAACTTGATCTAGCCTGGGATTTTGTAAACTTTACTAACCGTTCTATGTTTTTAACAGGGAAGGCTGGGACAGGAAAGACTACCTTTTTACATCGATTAAAAAAGAATAGTTTAAAGCGCTTGGTTGTTGTGGCGCCCACAGGTGTTGCAGCCATTAATGCCAAAGGTGTTACCATTCATTCTTTTTTCCAAATGCCTTTTGGGCCGATTCTACCCGATACCGATTTGAATGCGTCGAAGGGATTCAATAGAAAATTCAGTAAGACAAAAATTAATATCATTAAATCAATGGATTTATTGGTTATTGATGAAATAAGTATGGTGCGTGCTGATTTGTTGGATGGGATAGATCGTAACCTGCGCCGTTTTAGAAATAGGAACAAGGTTTTTGGAGGGGTACAGGTGCTTATGATTGGCGATTTACAACAACTTTCACCGGTTATTAAGGAGCAAGAATGGGAACTGTTGAAACACGTTTACAGTAATGGTTTCTTTTTTAGTAGCCATGCCTTCAAACAATGTGATGCAGTAACCATTGAGTTAAAACATATTTACAGACAGGAAAGCCCTAAGTTTATAGATATACTCAATGAGATAAGAAATAATAGACTTTCTGAGTCTGCGGCATTCGAATTGAACAAACGATTTATTAAAGATTTTGTTCCCAAACCTGATGAGGGTTATATTTCGTTAACTACACATAACAACAAAGCAGAAGCGACGAACAGATCGGAACTGGAAAAAATTGAATCGAAATCGCGAAAGTATAAAGCGATAATCGATGGAAAGTTTCCTGAGTATTCGTATCCTAACCAAGAAAATTTAGAATTAAAAGTTGGGGCGCAAGTCATGTTTGTGAAGAATGATAGTAGCCCCGAGAAACGTTATTTTAATGGTAAGATAGGAAAGGTTATTCATTTAGATTCAGATGAAGTGGTGGTTCATTGCCCAGAAGACGATTTTAATATTATAGTAAACCCTGAAATTTGGGAAAATATAAACTACACTGTTGACCCAGATACAAAGGCCATTTCTGAAGAAAAAATAGGTTCTTTTACCCAAATACCTTTGCGCTTGGCATGGGCCATAACCATACATAAAAGTCAAGGCTTAACGTTCGAAAAAGCAATCATTGACGCCGAAGGTGCCTTTGCACATGGGCAAACCTATGTGGCATTGAGTAGATGCAAGTCTTTGGAAGGATTGGTTCTAAAAAGTAAAATCCATTCCAATCAGATCATAAGCGACGCGCATGTTACTGCATTTAATGAAGATGCTGAAAACAATGCGCCGGATGAAAATATTTTAGAGGATTCCCGAAAAAATTTTCAGTTGGATCTAATTGAAGAACTCTTCGGTTTTTATGAACTAATATATCCTGTAAATCGGATTTTAGACATTTATTATAAGAATCGAACTATTGTTGAGGGACCAGTTGAAAAGGTGTTTCTTAAAATAAAGGACACATTAACCCATTTTTTAAAAATAGGAAATGGCTTTAAAAATCAACTCAAAGAATTATCAAATCAATATAACGAGTTACCAGAACAAAATGAGACCATTCAGGATAGGTTTAAAAAAGCCATGGCTTATTTTAAAGTCCAAACAGAAACAAACATCGCAGAGCCTTTAAAAAGTTTTGGATTCACAACCGATAACCAAGCGGTTGGCAGCGAAATAACTAAACAGCTCGATAATTTTGAGGAGTTGTTGGATATAAAACAGTTGTATTTCAATAAAATTTCAAATGGTTTTAATGCTAATTTGTTTTTAGAATTGAGAACCAAAGCCGTTTTTAATTCCAAACAAAAGCCTAAAAAGAAAAGGAAAAGCGTTGTAGAGGGGACAAGTAACGTTAAACTTTTTGAGAAGCTGCGACTGCTTAGAAATGATATTGCTCAGGAAAAGGGTTTGGTACATTTTCAAGTGTTTACCCAAAAGGCCCTATACGACATGTGTGAAACCTTGCCGACAAATAAAGGTGAGCTTTTAAAAGTAAACGGAATGGGAAAAACACGTGTTGAAAAATACGGTACCGCTATTTTGAAAGTCATTAAGACATATTGCGAGGAGCATGATATTGAAATTTCGGGTGAAGCTGAAATTCTTGATGAACCAAAGAAAACTAAGAAGAAAGTAGACACCAAAAAGGAATCCTTACAATTATTCCAATTTGGAAAGTCCATTGAACAAATAGCGGAAGAACGCGGACTGACTTCCAATACAATATTCGGTCATCTGGCCAATTTTATTGAAACAGGAGAAGTAAAAATAACCGATTTAATGACAGCTGAGCATTATGACGAACTCAAGGCCATAATTCCTCAAAAAAGTTTTGAAGGCCTGTCAGACCTTAAGCAGCAGCTCGATGATAAGTACAGTTATGCTGAGTTGCGTTTGGTTATCAATGAGTTGAACAAATAAGTCAGGCCAATTACGGTCTGACTTATTTGTTTTTTATTTTAAATGATTTAGTTTACCTCAATACAACAAACCTTTTAGTTTCCGTTTTTCCGTCGTGGCTCACTTTTATAAGGTATACGCCGTCTTGATATTTATCGTTTAAATCTATGGTAAACGTAGATTTATTGTTTACTGTCTTTGTGGATATTTTTCTTCCCAATGCATCAAAAATTGTAAAACGTGTTTTATGTTCAGTGGCATTAAAAAATTCTAACGTTAATTGCTCTTTTGCTGGATTGGGGTAGAGTTTAAAATTAAAAGTTTGCTGTTCATCAATGCCCAGCGTGCCGCAATCTTCTTGATTAGTATCAGGATTATTTTCGGGGTCGTTATCGTCACAATCGCCTGCAACAGTGGAATAACTATCGTTAGGCATTTGGCAAAGGGTTTTATTGGTCATTACGTTATCTACGCCATAGCCATCGCCATCAGCATCAAAATAATAAACCTGTAATTCACCTTGTATTTCAACCAAAAACGTTTCAGACGATTCGTTTCCTTGTCCATCATTTGCCAAAATGGTTACCGTAGTATTGTCTGTTATTACGGTACTAGCGGCTGGTATCTGAGTAAGATTTACGTTGCCTGTGCAATTATCGGTTACTTTAGCCAAGGAAGAATAATCGGGAAGGTAAACGGTACAATTTTCATTCCTGTCGATAAGTTGGTTTTCAATAGGGCTGATTAAAGG
The DNA here is from genome assembly GCA_030430535.1 of Bacteroidia bacterium. GTDB lineage: Bacteria > Bacteroidota > Bacteroidia > Flavobacteriales > Flavobacteriaceae > Flavisericum. Next base: position 5,237 of record JAUIKY010000069.1, on the reverse strand, counting down.
GGCAATGTTATCTTCAGGAATAATTTTGAATGATATGGAAGATTTGTTGTTTGAATCATCGGTTGCCGTTACAATAATATTTGTGGTTTGGGTAATTTCCGTGCCAATTTCTGGAAACTGTTCTATAGTTAGGTTGCCAGTACAATTGTCTGTTATTTCTACTATAGCGCTATAATCCTTTACAATGATTTTACAATCTTCATTAAAGTTTTCAACTTGGTCTCCAATATTATTAATTTGAGGAGAAACGTTGTCAATTATTTCAACATTGACTGTTTTTGAGGCAGTGATTCCGTTAAAATCGGTTACCAAAACATGATAAGTTCCGTTGCCAATATTGGTTAAATCTTTGGGGTCTGTTTCTAAATCGGCTGGAGCCGTACCGTCATTATCCCAATCGAAAGTGTAGGGGGGAGTACCCCCAAGAATGTCGAGTTGAATATTTCCGTCGAAAGATTCTTCACAGGTAGCGTTTTCAACTTGTGTCCTTACAGCCATGCCTTCGATGAAAATAGCGGTTAAATTTTTGTTGGAATCCATGGTTATATTTTCAGCGTTATTGAAACTTTCCAAATCGCCTTCCCAACGGTCGAAAATCCATCCAGAATCAGCATGGGCGTTTACAGTAATTTCAGTTCCGGATAAATAAACGCCGCTCTCGGGATTAACGCTTACGCTTCCGTTACCTTGTGTATTTACGGTAAGCGAGTACGTTTCTTGTTCAAATACCGCTGTGATATTTTTGTCGCCGTCCATTATAACGGTTTCTGAAATTGAGGTGCTAGACAAATCGTTTTCCCATCTGTTGAATCGCCATCCGGCATCAGCAACCGCATTAACGGTTACATGGGCGCCGTTTTCAAAATAACTGGTTTGGGGAAACGTTTCAATGGTACCATTGCCTGATGAAGCCGTGGTTAACTTAAAATATTCGGTAGTAATGTCTTCCTCAGAAGGGGTGTTGTAACAAATGGTGTTTGCTTCTGTAATAACACTTTTATTATTTACATTGTCAATAACAACAGGGGCAATACAATATGCAGTATTTGGTTCGCCTTCAAAGGTAAATATGTCTTCAATACCCAAAACTTCTGAAATTAAATTGAATTCACCTCCATTTTCCGAAAGATATACCTCGTAGCCCATAATTCCGCTGCCTCCATCATCATCGGAAGCGTTTACGCCAAAACTTTGTATGGTTTCAAACTCTAAATTGTTATCGGTAATCGCTTCGAGTACAGGTGGAGCGGCATCAATAATGTTCACAGCTTCGTTGGTCGCAATGGGTTCGTTAATATCAAAAAAGATATTTGCAGAGGCTTTTAGCTCATCTCCGGTTTGTGTGTTGCTTTTGGCTTTTATGGAATAGGTAACAAACCCTTCGCCAGCACCGTCATCGTCATTAACAGGTAAAAAGCCTTTTAATGCTTCGTACGGCGGAAGCCCTGTTTCGGAATCTATGGATTGGAAACTCCAGAATAACTCGGAATTAACAAGATCCAAACCGACAGAAACATTCACGTCCATACCAATTTCATCGGAAAGGTTTAAACGAGTGCTATAACTGGACAAACCTTCTGGAACATCAAAAACATATTTGCCAAATCCAAAGCCGAGCAGCCTGAAGCTGGCAGGATTAAAGTTATCATCTAGTTGTTGCCTGATTACCACTCTTTGGGCTGGAGCGGTAGCATTATCGGGATCGTTTTCAAAATTGATGGTATAATTTAAGGTTTCTGTATTCGAAACAAACTTCTCGGGGCCAAAACCTTCTGGGCCAATAATTTCGTTGGGGTCGCAGGAGCCCACAACGGGTTTGCATAAAACATTTTGAGCATGGCAAAGGACCAAACCTCCAAGCGCATAATAAGGAGAACCGGACAGTAAATCGGCAGCCGAAGCACCAATACAACCAAATTGGGATGCAGCGGAAGCCCCTTTACTTTTATCATTAAGGTTGTTTAAGGAAAGTCCGCAGCTTATTGCCCCCGCTCCACAAGACAGTACAGCAAGAGGGCAACCGACAACTGTACCAACACAGGCGGCAATGCCAAAGCCACAACTTGCAACTCCTAAACCACACCCCAGTGCGGCAAAGGATACATCACACCAACTGGGAGTGCCGTCGCCGCCACCGCCGGTAGCCGAACAGTCACCTTCCGGGCCAGGTGGGCTATCTGGATTGTTTGGAGGATTGTTGGGGTCATCCGGATTGTTTGGGTTGTTAGGATTATTCGGGTTGTTCGGGTTGTCGTCATCTTCAAAATCTGGGTCTTTTTCCGGTTCTGGTTTTGGACATGGAGTTCCTGGCGGAGCGCCTAAAATGCTACCGCTTGAACAATCAACAGGTTTAGGGTCGCAATTTTCACCAAAAGGACAATCTGGGAATGGATCGGGGTACGGGTCATCGTCACAACCTTCATCTACAAGTCCATTACAGTTATTGTCTATACCATCGTCACAAATTTCACCACCTGGGTGAATTAGGCTATTGTTATCATTGCAGTCGCCTTCACATTCGGTATAACCGTCCCCGTCATTATCTACCTCATCACAAGCGTCGCAATCTTCATCAATTTGCCCATCACAGTCGTTATCTTTTCCATCAAAGCATATTTCTTCTATGGACGGATTGATAGCTCTGTCGGCATCGTTGCAATCGCCTTCACATTCTGAATAGCCATCGTTATCGTTATCTATTTCACTAGAGGGTATAACACCGTCACAATTATTATCTTTACCATCGCATAACTCTGGTGCACCGGGGTAAATCGTACTATCATAATCATTGCAATCGCCTTGGCATTTTGAAAATCCGTCGCCATCCAAATCTTGTTCAACCAAGGGAATAACACCATCGCCATCATCATCAAGACCATTGCATATTTCATTGCAATTTCCATTTTCAGGACACGTACAGTCAACTCCATAAGTACAGCCGTTAGGACCATCTGGTCCTTTGTTTCCGGGGAGTATATTTCCATAGCCAGGTCCGCCGGGTCCGCCAATACCACCTTTTCCGGGGCTAATATGTTGGTTTCCGGGACCACCAGGGCCACCCGGAGAGCCATTTTCACCAATACCACCGGGCGCACCTGGCACACCATCTTCACCCAAACCGGGTTTGTAAGCGGTAAAACAAATGGCTAGTTCGTTATCGTTGATTTTTTCAATAGAGAATGTGCCGTTGTAAGTATAGTTATAAGATGTGAATTTGTCTGTATTTACTAAAAAGTTTGAAGTATTAAACCCCACTATGCCTTCAGATGCTTTTAAAATAGTCCAGCATTTATCAACGGCTGGGTACCATCCGGCCAAGTAGGTTGGGGAGTTACTATAGTCAAGGCTTGTAATGTTGACTATAAAAGGGTTTTCGGATGTCGATTCAATATTGAGCTTACCTGATAAACTGATAATATCGTGGCCCAAGCGTGACCCTGCCATACCATTATACTTGTTGATTTCCCAATTATAATGACCGCCCGGACTAAAAATAGCATTTGATGCCCGTAATATATCGGGGCCTTTAATACCCGGGGAGTAAGTGTCTTGGTTTAATGACACAGCTTCTGGGCAGTCTTCACATTCAAAGTCTACTAGTAAAGTATCGCTGGCTTTTAAGAAGCCATACTCTACATAATTGTTCAGCATCAATTTGCTAAAGGTCGTTTTGTTTTCAACTGCATCTCTATTCTCGCTAAGAAAGTCTGGGGTTTCCAGTGCTAGCTGTCTGGTTGCTTCAATATTTTCCAGTGCGTTAAATAGCATGGTTTCTTCGTTGCCACCAATAACCCTGGCCCGTAACGGGAAGGTGTTCCCCGAAAAATTAGCAATATAAACGCTTGCAGTCATAACCTCACCGGGTTTAAAATCTCTGGCTGTAAAAGGTATAATATGATAGCCCCCGTCAGATTGATAATCTGGCATGTCTTCTAGTCTTCCGTAAGGGTCTGTTACTGAATTTTTTTTCAGTTTTCCACTTACATTTATTTCTAAAATATCAACATTGTCGAGCATCGCCAATTCTGCCAATACCGCCGGAACGTTAATATTATTGTCGTTTCTAATAATGAATTCGAAAAATGCACTTCTGCCTCTTCGTAGTACGTCAGGGGAGAGTATATCATAAATCACGTTGGTGTAATCTGTACTTTGTTCTACGGTTATGGCTTGGTTTAGTATAACTGCAGAATTATCTGGATTTTGAATTTCGAGGTCGTAGGTGTCGAGGGGAACTTCAGATAAATCCCAGAAAAGTTCAGCTTCCATACTACTTTTTAAATCGACGGACAAAGCACTATTAACAACCGAACCATTTTTTATGAGCCTTGCCACCATGCCCGGCCTAAAGCCTGCACCTGTAACATCGGTACTTACTTTACCGTTGCCCACCGTATTTGGTAAAACGGATAGCAGACTAAAATCCAATAGATTGGCGTTTATGGTGAGTGTTTGCAGGGCAGATAAATCGGTGCTAATCAAAAGGTAATATTCTCCCGCTTTGGTATTGGGTACTAAAATGCGTTGGTCTGTAGAGTTGTTATAAATGCCTTTAAATTCGAAGTTGTTTGGGGTTGGAATGTTTTCATGCGATACAAAAACATTATTGTTTCCGGTATCTCGTGTTGATTCTATGTCAATAATCAAATCTTTACCTGCTTCCACTAAAATTTTATAGTAAAGCCAGTTTTTCTGATCTAGATTTTTAATGGTTGGAATACTTAAAGGCAAATCCCTCACATTGAGTGCTATGGTTTGCTCAGTTGTCAAACTATTGTTATCAAAATTGCTTTCGCTTATTGAAGATTGAATATTGGTGCGGCCTATGCCATAATAATCGCCGGGGAATAAACCCCTAATATTTCCTGTAAGGTCGAAAACCCTAGTTTCTCCCGGATTTAATGTGATTGAAAAATTGTTCGAGCCAATTAATGAAGCCAAAGTACCGTTGTATTCTGCGTTTTCCGATAAGTAAAAGGCATTGGCCAAGTTGCCTACGGCGGTGTTCTCGCCAACGTTGTTCACTGTGATTTGAGAATCGAATGTATCCCCTAAAAAGGCTTGAGAATCTGTATTTACAGCATCAATTTTTAAATCGGAAGGATTTTGTGCTTCTATTGAAACCAGTTGATAGGTTTCGTTGTTGGTTTCGCCATTTTCAAAGCCTTCATAAATTTTGTTTGTAGAATCAGTCTTTCCAATTAAATAGTAATTGCCCAAAATGCGATTTGGCACTT
>JAUIKY010000024.1 GCA_030430535.1 Bacteroidia bacterium | reverse complement strand
GTTTGAAAGGCTTTGGTCATAAATATTTGTCCGAAATAGCCAAACACCCCCAAACTTAAAAGAAACAGCCACTCCCACCCTTTTGGGGATACCCAATTGCTAATGGACAGCACACCGCCTAAAATAGCGGCAATCACCATAAAGTAATTGACAATAACCACAGGATGCTCGCTATTGCCTATTTTACTGATAATAACATAAACCAAACCGCTTAAAACCGATGCCATTAAAATCAGCACGAGTCCGTATGAATTTATTTGAGAGTCAAACCCCTTAAGAACCAGCACGCCGATAAACGAAATACAGAAAAAAGCCCATTGCCACGGCCGTACACTTTCTCTCAATAAAAATACTGCCAAAACGGCGGCAAAAATGGGAGACAAATAACGTAACGAAACCGCCGTTCCCACAGATAAATATTTTACCGACATAAAAAAGAACAACATGGATATGGCCCCAGTCACAGAACGCATTATAAGCAGGAAATTGTTTTTTCCAATAACGGGGACATTATTTTTGATTAAAAACCCGAAAGTAAAAAACAGTGAACTCAGTGATCTAAAAAACACAATTTGATAAGAACTTACTTCACTTAAATGTTTCACAATAGCGTTCATGCAGGCAAAGGCCATTGTACTGATCAACATATATTTTATAGCTTTTTTAACGTCCAATACCTCTAGGTTTTATTATGCGGTTGGTATTAATAAAATAAACGCCTGTTAGCAAAACAATGGCTGCAACAACAGATTGAAAGGTAATGGTTTCATCTAAAATATACCAGCCCAAAATGAGTGCGATTATAGGGTTTACGTAAGTGTTGGTCGCTACTTTTTCGGGCGATACTTCTTTCAATAAATAATTGAAGGCCGTAAAGGCAATTATACTACCAAAAACAATTAAAAGCAACATGGCCCATTGCACATCTGCACTCCAGGTATTCGGCAAGGACCAAGTTTCGCCAAAACACAAACTCGCAATCGCCAACATGGTTCCGCCAGCCAACATTTGATAGCCCGTATTCACGAAATAATTTGAAGGCAGATTCGCTTTACCGACAAATAAACTGCCATAGGCCCAACTAATCATACAGGTAAAAATCATCAGCATACCAATAATTTGTCCGTCTTGACTAATAAGCTGCTTTTGACTTACCAAAAGGTAAATCCCGATAAAACCCAAAACAACACCAATATAAGCCATCGTTGCGATTTTTTTTCCTTGGAGGAAACGCATCAGCAAAAGGACGATTAGAGGTTGTGCTGATATTTCGAGAGCAGCAAAACCACTATCAACAAATTTGAGCGCCCAAACCACTACCCCATTACCAAAAGTCAAGAATAAAAAGCCAGCAATTGCTGTGTTTTTAAACTGCTCTTTGGTGATTGAAATATTTACTTTTAAAACTTTAGCGATTATAAAAATGATGGCACCTGCAAAAATAAAGCGAATAGCTGCCAATTTAAATGGTGGCAATTCTGAAACCGCAATTTTATTGAGTAAGTAAGTAGAACCCCAAATAACGTAGATTGCAAAAAATGCCAGTACAATGGAAATGGTTTTTCGTGATAATCCCATAAATTTTGAAGGAAGGTCTTATGGTAGTCTAAACTTTTTTAACATTAACGGCATTCATTCCCTTTTGTCCACGTTCTAAATCGAAGGTTACTTTGTCATTTTCTTGAATGTCATCAATTAATCCAGAAACATGTACAAAATATTTTTCTTCGTTTATCTTATCTATAATAAATCCAAAGCCCTTAGAGTGGTCAAAAAAAGATACTTTACCTTCTTTTGGAACTATTTCCTCTTCAGGTCTATCCTCTTTTTTGGGAATTCCCAATTCAATATTTTCAGCACTGATTTTTTCCCGCATTGCAGGATCTGGTGGCGTATTGGTTAAATTGCCATTAAAATCAACATAAGCGAACTGGATGCCTTTAGGGTTTTCTTTAGCTTCAGCACGACGGGCTTCCTTTTTCTTTTGTTTATCTTCTCTCTTTTTTAATCGCTTTTTTTCTTTTTCAATTTTATTGAAGGTGGATTGAGATTTTGCCATAGTTTGAAATTACCGGAGTTCTTAATTAAATCCTCTGCAAGATACTCCTTATTTTTAAGGCTATGGCAATCGGATAGCGCTAAAATGCTAAAGGTGTTAATCTTCTGGCGGATAACCGTGAATTTCCTCAAATACTTCATCAAAATTTGAACGCAAATATGAGTTGAGCTTCTTTCGGTAATCGCCTTTTAGCCATTCCACAAAATTATAGGTGCTTTTACTGATGCACTTGGTGTAGCGGCCAATCCTGAAATCGATATCGTCTCCCAACATTTTTGCCAACCCTAAAGCATCGTAAACATCTTCACTGTTTTCAATACAGATTTTGGCGTGCTGTTCGATGGAACGCTCTAAAACCACTTTTGAAGATTCGCCGTTTCTAATGGAATCCACATAAGTTTTTTGGATATCGAAGTACACTTCCTTCGATTTTGAAAATTCGGCACGCAATTCGTCCGGCATTTCATATCTGAAATTGCTTTCCAGTTCATCATCACTTAAAATGGAATCCAAATAATAATTGGGCGATTTAAAAATACGCTGCCAATCCAAATTATCGCCCCAAGGACCGAATCGGTGGAAATTGTTCCCCAAATCAATCACTGTAAACGAGTTTTTATCATGAAAAATACGCGACCCACGACCAATCATTTGGTAATACAACGTCAAGGATTTTGTAGCTCGGTTTAGGATAATGCTTTCTACCGAAGGCTCATCAAACCCCGTGGTCAAAATACTTACCGAAGTTAAAATAGCACCTGGCGTTTTTTTGAACCACTTTAAAATAAGGGCACGTTCCTTCTTGGTGTTGGTGTTATCCAAGTGTGCAATAGGATACCCTGCTCTTCTAAAGGTGTCGTAAACGTGCAGCGATGTGTTGATACCGTTGTTAAAAATAAGGGTCTTTTTCCCTTTTGACCGCTCCTCATAAGCCTGCATCAATTTAGAAAGCATGTCGTCGGCTGTATAAAGATCTTCCGAAGATTTTACGGTATAATCACCATTGGCACCCACCACCAAAGAAGTCAATCCCACATTATAAGTAAACATTTCGGCACGGGCCAAAAAGCCGTTTTCAATAAGCGACTCAATACTTTCACCAACAATTAATTCATCGTAATTATCGGTCATTGGCAATTCAATGCTCGAACTCAACGGTGTTGCGGTAACTCCTAAAATAAACGACTGACTGAAAAACTTGAACAGTTTAGTAAACGAGTTGTAATGCGCCTCGTCAATAATCACCAAACCAATATCCGAAATATCGAGCTTATCGTCATTCAATCGGTTATTCAAGGTTTCAACCATGGCTACAAAACAGCTATAATCGGATTGGTCGTCAAGGTTTGCCTTGCTATCAACCACTTTGTTTAGCACACCAAACTCAGTAAGCACGTTCGAGGTTTGCTTGCACAATTCAATACGGTGTGTCATTACCAACACCTTCTTTTTGTGGTGTTTCAGGTATTGCCTAACGATTTCGGAAAAGATAACCGTTTTTCCGCCACCCGTTGGCAATTGATAAAGCAAATGATAATCGTCTGGCGATTCTTCAAATGCGGTGAAAATCTTGTTTATCGCCCCTTTTTGGTAACTGTATAATTTTTTGCCTTCCGACCGTTCTTCTAATTCTAATTGTGCTTTTGTAACCGACATACCTTAAATTTTGCAACGTGCAAAAATAACATCTTTATAGGGTTTATCAAGTAAGTTGGACATTAATTTATTAAGCATTTTCAACAATTGCGTATAACATCAATATTTTTAACGGATTGGCGTTTTCTTATTTATTTCTGAAAAGTATGTCGGCTGCATTGAAATGTCTATTTTTACCAACAAATTGAATTTTAAAGATGCAAATAAACGATAAATCGGGAGTAGAAAATTATTTGGCAAACTCTGAGCGATACAGCTCGATGGTGTACAACCGAAGCGGAAAAAGCGGTGTAAAATTACCAGCTTTATCGATTGGCTTATGGCACAATTTCGGTTTTGTGGATGCTATTCAAAACGGACGCGATATTTTACGAACGGCCTTCGATTTAGGTATTGTGCATTTCGATTTGGCCAACAACTACGGTCCGCCATACGGATCGGCCGAAGAAAACTTTGGCACCATCTTCAAAAAAGATTTTAAACCTTATAGAGACGAGCTGTTTATTGCCAGCAAAGCGGGTTACGATATGTGGCCTGGGCCTTACGGTAATTGGGGTTCCCGAAAATATTTAATTTCGAGTTTAGACCAAAGTTTACAGCGTATGGGCTTGGATTATGTCGATATTTTTTATCACCATCGTCCCGACCCCGAAACGCCTTTGGAAGAAACTATGGGCGCACTGGCCGATATTGTTCGACAAGGAAAAGCGCTTTATGTGGGCATTTCTAATTACCAGCCCGAAGAGACGCAAAAGGCTGCTGAAATCCTTAAACATTTAAATGTACCGTTCATTTTACACCAAGCCCGTTACTCGATGTTTGACCGATGGGTGGAAAACGGACTTTTGGATACTTTAAATGAAAACGGCGTGGGCTGCATTGCTTTTTCGCCATTGGCACAGGGTATGCTTACCGATAAGTACTTAAATGGTATTCCTGAAAATTCCAGAGCTTCGAAAAATTTAACGTATTTGGAAAAGGAAACGGTAAACAAAAACCTCGGAAAAATCCAAAAACTAAATGGGATTGCACAACAACGCGGACAAAAACTTTCGCAAATGGCCATTGCTTGGATTTTAAGGCAACCGCAAGTGGCCTCTGTTTTGGTTGGTGCAAGTTCTTCAAATCAATTAAAAGATAACGTAAAGGCTTTAGAACAATTAAGTTTTACGGGTGAAGAATTGAGGTTGATAGATGGGATTGTTTCTTAAAACTATTTTACAAACTTTTTGGCAATAGAATACCCTAAAGCATCTTTCATCACAAGGAAATAAACTCCATTTGGTAAATGCTCTACGTTTATTGATTTTGATTTTAATTGTTCAGAAACTTTAAGCTTGCCAAAAACATCAAATATTTCAACATTATAATGACTTAAATTGTTTGTTGCAGAAACAATCAATTTATCTTTAACAGGGTTTGGGTAAATTGAAAAAGATGGAATTGAGGAAACTTGTTTGGTTGCTAAAGTGTTATAATAATACTGGGCGTAATTGCCCTCTGCATCAGTAATTGTTAACTCTCTGGGTTGGTCAAGATTTTCTTCAATAATTTGATAATCAAAAACTCTTTGAGTGGTATTTTGGAAACTCCAAAATTGCATAAATTTAGATTCAATATCACTTGTGTCAATCCCAGTCGCGTGCTCAATTGAGTCGCATCCACCCAAAGTACAACTAGAGCTATAACAAATGAATTTCGAATTTTCAGTATCAACATCAAAAACAATCTCGCAAGAATCACAAATATAAGTATCCATTACTGTTCCGTAATTTCTTTCATCAATAACAGATACTATTGGATTTCCGTCTGCACGAACAGGCCTAAAATTGTCTTCAGAGTTGAGATGTAAATTTATTAAATACCAATCCCCCGAATTGATTTCGGGTTGCTGCGAAAAGCCTGAAAAGGAAAAGCAAAAAACAAAAATGAAGAAGTAGTCTTTAAACACAACGTAAATATTTACACATATATAGTGAAAATACTACTAATATACAATTTAAGAAGCTTTTTAAGCGTATTTAAAATCGCTCTATTTTTTAACCACAGTAACATAAGCTTTTACCCCTTTAGATAAATTCCAGTAATTGGCAGCTAAAACAGCGCCTTGTTCATCCCTCACTCGAAAATGGGCGGTGTTGGGCACTAGATAGCCTTCGTTAATCGCTAAAAATTCAAGGGTGTTTTTGCCTTTTTGTAATTTTAACTTCAGGCCTTTAAAGTGGTTCCTTAACGTAATTCGGTATTCAACAATTTCTCCGTTAAAAATGACCCTTATTAAATCGCCATCTTCTTCACCAAAATCCCTGTACTGAACAATAGCGTGGTCTGATTCGGTTTCAACAACCCCAAAATACTGATCGGTTTTACTGCCTTTGGTTCCTAATTCCAATTGCGATTTAATATCATTGATGTTTTTGTCGAGTTGTTTGGTGTACAGTTCGCCCGGATTGCCGAATTCTTCTTCTGGAAACATCGAGAATTCCTTTTTCGGCATTTCCAAATTGGGTGTTACTTTTGGAGTATTTAGTCCCAAAGGGTCTTTTTCAATAGGTTTTGAAGGCGTTAACGGGCTCGCATCAATCGAGTCGGTTTCCGCTTCAATCGCTGGAATGGCCACAGAGTTATTTTTACTATCCACTTGCGCTTTGGCAGATAGCGATAAAAAAAGCATCAACACAAATAAAAAATAATGCTTCATCAGTAGGTCTTGCATTTTGTATTTTGTGGTTTTCAATTCCAAAGATATTTTTTTCTTCGCAATTCAACCACCATCGGTTCTTATTTATGAAGAATTTAGCAATAACCATACCTAATTTATTTCTCTTTTGATTATTTACAACAAACCAATTCTTTTATTCTTTTTTGTTAAAATAAAGTTAAATACTACTTTGTATTGCATAGTACTGTAACAAATGAAATGGTTGCTCGTCTATCTGGTATAATCAATCAAAAAAACAAAATTATTAATCAATCAAAATCATCAAGTTATGAGAACTTTAAACAACAATCAATTAACGGACACTTTAAATGGCACCAAAAGCCACGAATGGAACAGTAAAAGACGCTATAGATAAATCGATATCTAAACGCTTTCATCAATCAAATTAATTTCATCATTAAAAATCAAAAAAAACATGAGAACTCTAAACAAAAATCAATTAACGGACACTTTAAATGGCTCCAAAAGCCATAAATGGAACAGTAAAAGACGCTACAGATAAGTAGCGTCTTTTTAAAAAAATCATCAATCAAAACCAATCAAAAAATGAAACCTTTTAATAGAATATCCCAGCGAATCAATAGTCTTACACCCGAGCAGCTTTATGTTGGCAATCGAGCCATAGATTTTCGCCCCATCCATCCAACCCTTTGGAAAGGCGTTAAGCGTTATGCCCATTAATTTGATTGTTAGTTAATTACGGTATTGTTTTTGTGATTTAAGTTTTTATTAACATTTTAAACTTAAATTATGAGACTTTCAAAACAAATGCCCGAGGTAAATGCAGGCTCGATGGCCGACATCGCTTTTTTACTGTTGATTTTCTTTTTGGTAACCGCCACCATTTCTTCTGATGAAGGCATTAACAGAATGCTTCCGGAAGAATGTCCACCCGGAATGGACTGCAGTAGCATCAAACAGGAGCGTAATATATTGCAGATTGAAATTAACAACAACGATGAGATTATGGTTGAAAACGACATCATAGCCATCGAAGCATTGAAGCAAATCACCAAAGATTTTTTGGACAATAACGGCGATAATTCCTGTGAATATTGCCATGGTGGGAGAAGTGACGATGCATCCGATAACCCACACAAAGCGGTCATCTCCCTTCAGCATGGCAAACAAACCACATACAAACAATTTGTTTCGGTGCAAAATGAGCTTACAAAAGCCTATTATGAATTACGACAAACTTATGCCAAAAACGTACTTAAAAAGGCTAGTAACGATTTAAGCCCAGAAGAATTGAAACAAACCCGCGAAGCGTATCCATTTATTTTATCGGAGGCCGAAACCAAATAACTACTCGATTTTAGGAATACCGTATTCAATACAAACACGCCGCCGGCCCCATTGCTTGGCGGCTTTTACATCAACGCCCATATAAATATCAATGCGGTTTTTCCATTTGTAGTGCATTTTGTCTTTTACAAAAAAGAGTCCTTTTAAACCTTCTATTTTTACAGGAGTATTGTGTTTTAAACCTTTTCGTAGCAAATCGCGAGACACCGCAATATAGTTTAAACCGGGTTTTAAACTGTCGCCAAAAGCCGTAATGTGCGGATTGGAATTGGTTTGGTACGCCAACGAATTGTATGCCGTGGCGGTAACGTGTATCGAATCCCAAACAAATCGGTCTTCAAAACGTTTTTCTTCGGTTTTACAACCCATAAACACCAAAAACAGTATGGATATAAAAATTTTCAAACCAATATAGCTTTCCTTAAAAACAGGTTAATGTATAAATTTAAGGATTTTCTGGTTTTTGGGAATAGTTACTGAAAACCTTATCGCATATTTTGTTTGAAATCTATGCCTCAAGCGCAATTTCACTCTTAATTTTTGAAAGGAATTCTTTGGTAATGCCCAAATATGAAGCAATCATATATTGCGGAATGCGCTGTTCTATTTCGGGATATTGGTTTTTAAAATACAAGTAACGGTCTTTTGCCGAAAGGCTGAAATTTCTAACGATACGTTTTTGTGATGCGGCAAAGGCCCGCTCGATAATCAGCCTAAAAAAACGTTCCAGTTTCGGGATTTCGGTGTAAAGCACTTCAATAGTATCGTAATGGAACAGTATTAACTCGGTATTTTCGATACACTGAATATTGAAATCGGCCGGAGTCTGGGTAATAAAACTTCCCATATCGCCCGTCCACCAGTCTTCAACCGAAAACATAACGATGTGTTCCTGCCCTGCTTCGTCCACATGAAACATTTTAGTGCAACCCTTTACTACAAAACATTCTATTTTACAGATATCGCCTTGCTGCACCACATATTGCCCTTTTAAATATTTTCTAAAAGTGACTTTTGAGGCCAAGATTTCGGCTTCTTCATCAGTGAGTTTAACGTGTTTGTTTATATAATTTAAAAGTGGCTGAATACTCATATTGCGGCTATTGTTTCAGTCATCAAATTTAACAATAATAGCATTGTGTTAATAAATGGTTAATCAGTTTTTAGAGAATTTATTTCCTGTAATTTTGCCCCATGGAAAAACCCCAACATTTAAAATTTGAATTTGTAGCCCTTATGGCCTCTTTGATGTCGATTGTGGCCCTATCCATCGATGCACTTTTACCGGCTTTACCGGAAATTGGGGCGTCTTTGGGTGTTACCACTGCCGACGATAACCAATTACTGATTACCATGATTTTTCTGGGCATTGGTTTTGGGCAATTGATTTTAGGACCTTTATCAGATAGTTTTGGCAGAAAACCGTTGGTTTACGCCGGCTTTTTTATTTTTATAATTGCCAGTATTATTTGTGTAAGCACCAATAATTTTGAGATGATGATTATTGGCAGAACCTTGCAAGGTTTTGGATTGGCTTCGGCAAGAACGATAAGCATTTCAATGGTTAGGGATGAATTTAGCGGCGATTATATGGCTAAAATCATTTCTATTATTGTGATGTTTTTTCTATTGGTGCCGGTTATAGCACCCACATTAGGGCAGTTTTTAATGGAGTTTTTCGATTGGACTTCGGTGTTTTACTTCAACCTTATTTTTGGTGTGCTTATTATGTTTTGGTTTTGGTCAAGACAACCGGAAACACTTGAAAAAGAAAAACGTATTAAATTTTCATCAAGTCTATTTGTCAACGGAACCAAAGAGTTTTTTAAAAATACCGATGCCATTGCATTTACTTTAATCTCAGGGTTTATTACGGGCTCGTTTATGGTGTATTTAAGTACCTCTCAGCAAATATTCCAAGAACAGTATAATCTCGCCGAAATGTTCCCGTACATATTTGCTAGTTTGGCGATTTCCATAGGTTTGGCCACATTTTTAAATAGCCGCTTGGTTGTAAAATTCGGCATGATGCGTTTGGCGTTTGCAGCCTGTATTGCATACGCTTTTATTTCGGTGCTTTACGTGGTTTTATTTTGGTCGGGCAACAACCCGAGCATTTATATTCTACTAGGCTTTTTCGCCTTACAATTTTTTGCCGTAGGCTTCCTTTTTGGAAATTTACGGGCACTGGCCATGCAACCTCTGGGGCATATTGCCGGAATTGGCGCAGCTATTAACGGGTTTTTATCTACCGTTTTAGCTGTACCTATTGCTAATTACATTGGTGGATTTGTCCATTCATCGGTTTTGCCTTTGTTTATTGGGTTTTCGGTATTCGGAATTTTATCGCTTTTGGTATTTCTATTTTTAAGAAGACAAAAGCCAGTTACAAGTTTAGCTTAATATTCGGTATTGACTTTTACAGAAGAAACACTACAAATACCGTTCTTTTATAATGTTTGTATGCCAGAGGTAATGCCCTAAAACAACAAAGGCGGCAGCTCTTGCAGACATGGGGTTGGAATTGGCATTTCCAATGTGCTTTAAATCTTCATCACTTAAAGAATTCAATAGGGTGATAAAACTATGCCGAACTGAGCTGAACTCCTCAATGAGCGATTCCAAACTCTTGCTTTTTGCCTTTGATGGTACTATATAGTCGTTTTGTTCAAAACCAGGCAAGGCGGTTTTATCCTGTCTGGCAATACAAAAACAGCGATACTCAAAAACACGCTCGGTATCAATAAGGTGCTGAAAAACTTCCTTTACGCTCCATTTTGCATGGGCATAAGCATGATTTAATTTGATGGCTTGAATATTTTGAAAAAATTCAGCAACACTAATCAACCCTTCTTTAAAACCATCAGTTAAAGTGGTTTGTTTGGGTACTAAACTTAAATATCCGCTGTAAAAATCAGCATATTCCGCTTTATCGATATCCGTAATTTTCATCTGTTTGAATTTAATTGTTTCTTTTATGGGGCATCCCGATAACTGTCGGGAGTAATTATCTGAATGTGCATCAAGATTTTGTTATGGCTCATCTCATTTCATAAATGATATCTAAAGATTGAATAATACCGAGTACTCCATATTTATGGTATTATGGCCTTTATTGGGCGCTTTAAAGTTTAAATTAGATGTATGTCTCATCGAGTACCGAAAATCAAATGTGGTTTTTCCTATTTGAAACGATAAACCCAATCCAAAAATATCTGAAAATGCAAACCCTTTGGCCAATCGTTCGGTATCCCTATTGCCGATCATTGGCCCCACGCTCCCAATGGCATAGCTGCTAAGGCCACTGCTAATGCAATAACGAACAACTAAACCAATGTTTAAAACATATTCCTTGAATTCCTGTCTTTGCGAAAATTGTTCCCTTAATTTAATATAATTTTGGCCATCCTTCGCATTTATAACCGATTCATTTATCAATTGATGACGAACCACATTAAAACTAGGTTCTAAATTAATTTCGTATGCCCATCTTCTTTTTTGTTTAAACCGATAGTTTAGCTGGGCTTTATAAAAGTTAACAGTATGCATGTGGTCACTAAGTTTATAAGGGTATCTATTTTGCGTACCACTACCATACGAAATCCCCAACTTAAAATTCTCTTTTTTAATTTGGGCATTGAGCACACTAATATTAGATACCAAGACGAAAACAAAAAAATAAGCGAAACCCCACATTGCTTAAGTTTTATTTAAAAAAAGACTTATTGCACACTATCAATATTGGGTATTTACCGTTGCAGATACTTAATATTAATTTGAAATTAGGGATTGATGAAAACGCAAGCTTAACCACCAAATCCAATTAATTTCTCAGGACTACCAAACACTTAGAAGCCGACAATAGACCTTTGGGGTAAATGCATTCATCAATTATGAATATGCATATTGTTAAATGAAGATTCAATAAAAAGTACAGATACTAATCTGATGATTTTTTTGAGATAATAGCACCATATAATTTAGCGATTATTCTGAAGTAAAACAAAAAAAGAAGACTAACCCCGTTACTAATCGACAATTATCATTTAGTGTAGTAAAAACCTAGTTTTTAAATTTTTGCTTGATAGGTGTATAAATCGTAATATCTTCCGTTTAGTTTTATCAGCTCATCATGTGTGCCACGTTCCACAATGCGGCCAGCTTCCACCACCAAAATTTGGTCGGCTTTACGAATAGTGCTCAACCGGTGCGCAATTACAATAGTGGTTCTGTTTTTAACCAACTGCCCCAAACTTTTTTGGATTAAGGCCTCGCTTTCGGTATCTAAATTTGAAGTAGCTTCATCCAAAATGATGATTTTAGGATCGGCCAAAATCGCTCGGGCAATGGCCAACCGTTGGCGTTGCCCACCGGAAAGTTTCACGCCACGTTCGCCAATCAAAGTTTCCAGTCCGTTTTCAAACCGATCGGTAAATTCATTTACAAAAGCTGCTTTTACGGCATTTTGAAGTTCTTCTTCTGAAGCGTTCGGTTTTGGAAACATAATATTTTCACGAATGGTGCCTTCAAACAAAAATTCATCCTGAAGCACCACGCCCAAATATTGGCGATAGCTTTCCAAATTCACTTTTGAAAGATCCTTACCGTCAATAGTTATAGTGCCCGAACGTGGATTTAAAAACGTAGCTGACAATCCTGCAATGGTCGATTTTCCAGAGCCCGAACTGCCCACCAAGGCAGTAACAGAGCCTGCTGGTGCTTTAAAACTGATGTTATGGATAACGTCCTTATCGGTTTCATAAGCAAAGGAAACCTCTTTGAATTCGATGTGCCCTTTTAAATTTTCCAAAATAATATTTCGGTCTTCATTATCAGCCTCGGCAGCCATATTCATGAGCTCTTCCGTGCGGTCCAATCCTGCCAAAGCTTCTGTAAGTTGGCTCCCAATATTGCTCATTTGTACAATGGGCGCAATCATAAACCCTAATATTAAAGTGAAAAATAGAAAATCACCCGTGGTCATTTCAGCTTGCATCATATAATAACCACCAATGCCCATTATGCCCGTGGTAGCCACACCAATTAAAAAAGTAGAGGAACTCGTCATTAAAGCCGTGGCCGTTAAACTCTTTTTTACATTTTGATAGAGTTTATCGACACCTTTCTCAAACACTTCATTTTCTTGGGCTTCGGCATTAAAGGCTTTAATCACTCGCACACCAGCCAAGGTTTCCGTGAGTCGGCCCGTAACTTGAGCATTTATTTTACCGCGTTTGCGGAAAATGGGTCGGATATACTTAAACGCCCGCAAAGCGATGTACCCAAAAATGGATAATGGCACGAACACAAAAAGTGTCATCCACGCGTTGAGTTTGATGAGAATTATCAATGAAACGATGGCCGTAAACGAACCGCCCACCAGTTGCACCAAGCCCGTACCGATTAAATTGCGAACGCCTTCCACATCACTCATAATTCGGGACACCAAAGCCCCTGATTTGTTGTTATCGAAAAAACTGATGGGCAGCGATAGTACTTTTTTCTGTACTTGGGCACGCAACTCACTAATTAAATATTGTGCCTGTACACTTAAAATTCGAGTTAATGCAAACGAAGTGACCGCCTGCACCAAAATAGCCGATAACACAATGGCTACCAAAGTATAGACTTTGCTTAAGTCTTTGCTGGGCACCACGTCGTCCAACAACACTTTACTCTGCCATGGCAATATTAAACCGGCCAAACTTCTTATTACAATAAGCAATAAACCGACAAATACCAGATTTCGTCGTGGCCAAATAATGGTTTTAAAGGCTTGCCCAATGGTAACTTTAGATTTGGATCCCTTTTTATTTTCGAAAGATTCTTTTAAGTGCTGCATTAAAAATTATTTAAAACAAACGTAAGCTAAATTAGTTATTCTTTTCGTGGATTTTGACTTTTTAGGTTTTGTTATATTTGTTGGCAACAAAATTATCCTATGCAAAAAACAGAATTCAAAATTACCAAAATGGATTGTCCTTCGGAAGAGAATTTAATCCGGATGAAATTAGATGGCATATCAAGCATAAAACATCTGGATTTTGATATTCCCAATCGAACATTGTTTGTCTATCATACAAGTGAAGCCGATTCTGTTGAAACGGCCATTTTGCAATTGAATTTAGGCGGCAAAAAGGTTTCCACTGAATTAGTTGAAGATTTTGAGGTTACCGAAAATACTAATCAAAAAAAGTTGCTGTGGACAGTACTCGCTATTAATTTCCTCTTCTTTATAATTGAAATGCTTACTGGTATTGTTTCAAAATCGATGGGATTGGTTGCAGATAGTTTGGATATGTTGGCCGATTCGTTTGTTTATGGCATAAGCCTTTTTGCAGTTGGCGGTACTTTGGTTAGAAAAAAACGAATTGCCAAACTTGCCGGATATTTTCAAATGATGTTAGCTCTAATTGGATTTATTGAAGTTTTAAGGCGATTTTTTGGAACAGAAAAACTTCCTGATTTCACGACCATGATTATTGTTTCGTTATTGGCATTAACCGCCAATGGTATTTGCCTTTACCTATTGCAAAAATCGAAAAGCAAAGAAGAAGCCCATATGAAAGCCAGTATGATATTTACTTCAAACGATGTTATTATTAATTTAGGGGTTATTACCGCAGGAGTGCTGGTTAACTGGCTGAACTCCAGTAAACCCGATTTAATAATTGGCTCGATTGTTTTTATACTGGTTATTCAAGGAGCAATTAGAATTTTAAAATTAGGGAAATAGTTTAGTAATTACTTCATATACTTTCCCTTCTTGCTCCCCTCATACATCACATATTTTACCAAACGCGATTCCAATTTTGCGTTGTAAAGCTGTATTTTTTTGGAAGGCCGCAAGCCCACATGTTTTAAAGCATCGAGGTTACTGGTGATAAACCAAGCATCGGTGCCTGGGTAGTTTTGTTTTAAGGTATCGCCTATCTCTGCATAGAATTTCTCCATATCGATATTTAAACGCTCACCGTACGGCGGATTAAATACCATGTGTAATTTGTTTTCACCCGGCTTTTGCGTTTTGAAAAAATCTTCGTGTTTCACTTCAATAAAATCGTCCAATTGGGCATTTTTCACATTGTCTCTGGCTTTAAGAACGGCACTTGGCGCTTTGTCGTAACCGATGATTTTATGATGGAAATCGCGGGTTTTGTTGAGTAACGATTCCTCTATTTTTTCGAACAAATCGACATCCCAATCGGGCCACCGTTCGAAAGCAAATTCGTTTCGCATCAAATTCGGCGGAATGTTGCAGGCAATCATGGCCGCTTCAATCAAAATGGTACCACTACCACACATGGGGTCCATAAAATCACTTTGGCCATCCCACCCCGAAAGCATAATCATTCCAGCAGCGAGCACTTCGTTAATCGGAGCGATATTGGTGGCGGTTTTGTAACCGCGCTTGTGCAACGAATCACCTGAAGCATCTAACGACACTGTACAGCGGTTCCGATCAACATGCACATTGATTTTTAAATCGGGGAATTTCAAATCGACATCCGGACGCTGCCCATCGGTATCACGAAATTTATCAACAATGGCATCCTTTGTTTTTTGGGCAATAAAGAGCGAATGCGAAAACAAATGCGAGTGGATAGTGGCATCAACCGCCAAACTGCCGTTTGGTTTTAGGTATTTAGTCCAATCCATGGCGTAGATTTTATTGTAAAGGTCTTTTTCGTTGTTGACGTTAAAGCTGTGAATGGGCTTTAATATTTTTATGGCCGTGCGCAGTCCCAAGTTGGCTTTGTACATAAACCCTTTGTCACCAACAAACGAGACGTTACGCACCCCTTTTTTGATGCTTTGTGCGCCCATTTGTCTTAATTCGTTTTCCAATAAATCTTCAAAGCCAAATAAGGTTTTGGCGACCATGTTGAAATTTTCTTCCATTTTTTTAGTCTGATACCTTGCAAAAATAATGTAATTTTGCGGTTAAACACTAGCAAAAGCAGATAATGGGTTAAGGATTGCAGCGGCATCCTTTTTATATTTTAAAAAGATATAGCGGAAAGCCTGACCCCGACAGGGGAACCCCAAAAAAAATTTATGACCAATAATACATCTACATGGTTTACGTCGTGGTTTGACACGCCTTACTACCATATTTTATACAAAGATCGGGATGCGACCGAGGCCCATGCCTTTATGGAAACGCTTACCGATTATTTAAACATTCCTGAAAACGGCACTATTTTGGATTTGGCCTGCGGAAAGGGCCGCCACGCCCGCTATTTGAACAAAATTGGTTACGACGTTACGGGGGTAGACTTGAGCGAAAATAGTATTGCGTATGCCAAAAAGTTTGAAAACCACCGTTTGCATTTTGATGTACACGATATGTGCCTGCCCTACCGAAAGCAGTTCGATGCCGTATTCAACCTGTTTACCAGTTTCGGGTATTTTGAGGACGATGCCGATAACCTAAAAACCATTAAGGCGATTAAGGCTAATTTGAACGAACGTGGTTTTGCGGTAATCGATTTTATGAACAGTGAATATGTTATAGACCATTTGGTACCCGAAGAAACGAAAGTGGTTGATGATATCGAGTTCCGATTAAAGCGTTATGTTGACGGCGATTATATTATAAAGGACATTCGGTTTGCTGTTGGCGATAAAGATTACCATTTTCAGGAGCGTGTTCGTGCCTTTACTTTACAGGATTTCGAGCAGCTTTTTGAGCAGGCCGGCGTGTATTTATTGGATGTTTTTGGTGATTATAAACTGAGGAAATTCAGCCCCAAAACTTCTGAACGCTTGGTAATGATTTTTAAGTAGATAGATAATCTATAGTTGAATAAATTTAAATGAATAAATTTCTTTTTCCCATATTGGCAGTGGTTTTGGGTTTTTTTCTGGCCACTTTAACCAAAAAGCAAAAATCTTGGAATACTAAATTATTGCTGTCGTTCAGTGGGGCGTTTTTGTTGGCACTCACCCTTTTTGAATTGTTGCCCGAGGTGTACCACCATATAGACGCTAAGTTTACCGGTGTACTCATTATGTGCGGTATTTTACTGCAAATTGTACTGGAGCTTTTCTCAAAAGGTGCCGAGCATGGGCATGTACATGTGCATAAAAATGAAACGGCTTTTCCGTGGTTATTGTTCGTTAGTTTGTGTATTCATAGTTTTTTGGAAGGCTTTTCGATACACGACCACAACGACATGGTTTATGGGGTTTTGGTTCATAAAATACCCATTGCACTTATCATCACACTGTTTTTAATACAAAGTAATTATAGCAAAATACAAATGGCTGCTTTTTTGGTTGTGTTTGCTTTAATGACGCCTTTGGGCACGTGGATTTCACATGAATCAACTGCTATTGCACAGTATTCACATGCCATAAATGCCTTAGTTATTGGTATATTTTTCCATATTTCGACCACTATTTTGTTTGAAAGTAGCGACGGACATAAATTTAATTTATCAAAATTTATTGCCATTGTTTTAGGGGTTGGTATTGCGTATTTGATTTAAGTCCTAATTAATGGTATTTCCTTTTTCAAGGAAATGCAAAAAAAGAGTTTTGGATGTTCAGTAAAGAAGAATCGAGATTATTACGACAGGAGTTTTGGACCAGCTTTGGGAAGTCGTTTCCACGGAAGTGGATTTTATACGATACCAAATTGAAAGGTTTGAGTTTTAAATTCCACTTTGATAACAAAAAAGCTTTGGTGGCTTTGGATTTGGAAGACGATTTGGAAAACCGCATAAACTACTGGGAAAAACTGTCGGCTTTAAAATCGATTTTATTGGACGAATATCTTCCGGAAGCTATTTTCGATGAAGAGTATATTCTTGAAAACCATAAAGAAATCTCACGTATTTACGTGCCTTTGGAACAGAAAGTATCCATCCACAATAAAAACTCGTGGCGTGAGGTTATGGAATTCTTTAATGAAAAAATGACGCTTTTTGAAGCTTTTTTTGAAGAGTATAAAGATATTATTGAAGGGTAAGAACGCATTAATGCTCATATTCTCATTAAATAAAAAAGGTTCGATTTTTACATCGAACCTTTTTTAATGAAATATAATTAAATCCTCAATTTACTAAATGTTTGAAGCTAACCAATCCCCTACTTCTTTTGTTCCGTAGGCCTTTCCACCTTCAGCTAAATCTTCGGTAACAATGCCTTCAGCCAAAGCTTTGTTTACGGCATCGCGGATTACTTTTCCTTCTTCAGCCAATCCGAAGTTTTCGAACATCATAGCAGCCGACAATACAGTCGCCATTGGGTTAGCAATGTTTTTTCCGGCGGCTTGCGGGTACGAACCATGGATAGGCTCGAATAAAGAAACACTTGTTCCTAAAGACGCCGATGGCATTAATCCCATAGAACCAGAGATTACAGAAGCTTCATCGGTCAATACATCTCCAAATAAGTTTTCGGTGATCAAAACATCGTAATCTTTTGGCCATTGTACCAAACGCATCGCCACGGCATCAACAAACTCATAAGACACCTCTACTTCAGGATATTCCTTTTCCATACCTTGAACGGTTTCTCTCCATAAACGTGAGGTTTCCATAACGTTGGCTTTATCCACACAACATAATTTTTTAGAACGTTGCATCGCAGCTTCAAAACCTTTACGGGCCAAACGTGTAACTTCTTCTTTAGTGTAAACATTAGTATCATAAGCGGTGTTGCCATCGTCTCTTCTTCCTTTTTCACCAAAGTAAACACCAGAAGTCAATTCACGGAAAAAAACTAAATCAGTACCCTCGATACGCTCTTTCTTTAAAGGCGATTTATCCAATAATGAAGGAAATACGAAAGTAGGACGTACATTAGCAAACAAGCCTAATTTTTTACGCATTTTTAACAAACCTTGCTCAGGGCGCACAGGTGCAGAAGGGTCGTTATCGAACTTTGGGTGACCAATGGCACCAAACAATACCGCATCGGATGAGGCGCAGATTTCGTGCGTTTCATCTGGGTAAGGTTCGCCAACGGCATCAATGGCCGCAGCACCTGTTAAGGCTGGCTTCCAAGTAATTTCGTGTCCGAATTTCTTAGCAACGGCATCACTTACTTTTACCGCTTGGTCTATCACTTCTGGTCCTATGCCGTCTCCGGCTAAAAGGGCTATGTTAAATTTCATGTGTTTGTATTTATTTTGTTTTATAATTTTTATCAGTAACTAGAAACAAAGTAATGGAACTTCAAGCTCCAAACTTCCAACTTCTAGCTTACAATAATGTTCAGCATTTTTTCGGTGGCTTTTATTGCCGATACCGTCTGGTCGGAATCCAACCCACGGGTTTTAAATTCCTTTTCAGGACTTTTCCAAGTGATGATGGTTTCGCACAAGGCATCCGAACGGCTTCCCGGAGGAATACGCACTGCATAATCAATCAAATCGGGCAAAATACCACGTTTTTGTTTTTTGAATATACTTCGGATGGCATTCATAAAGGCATCAAACTGGCCGTCACCTTGGGCTATTTCTTCAAAGGTAGCGTTCTCAATGGTCAACGATACGGTAGTTGAAGGTTTTAAACCTTTGGCGTGGTTGAGAACATAGGTGTTCACTTTTACCTTTTCTTCGTAATCGTAATCCAAAACATCGGAAATAATATACGGCAGATCCTCTTTGGTAACCACCTGTTTTTTATCACCCAACTCAATAATGCGCTGGGTCACTTTTCTAAGGTCTTCATCATTTAGTTGAAGGCCTAATTCCTGTAAATTCTTTTGGATATTGGCTTTTCCGGAAGCCTTACCTAAGGCATATTTTCTGGTACGCCCAAAACGCTCGGGCATTAAATCGCTAAAATAAAGATTCTTTTTATTGTCGCCATCGGCATGTATGCCCGCGGTTTGGGTAAACACATTGGCGCCTATAATGGGTTTGTTCGCCGGAATGGTAATACCTGAAAAGTTCTCTACCAGTTTGCTTACCGTGTAAAGTACTTTTTCGTTTACGCCAATTTCTACATTGGGCATGTAATCGTTAATTACCGCAATAGTACTGGCCATTGGGGCATTACCTGCCCGTTCACCCATACCGTTTATGGTAAGGTGCAATCCGTCGGCACCACCTTTTACGGCTTCAATGGCGTTGGCCACTCCTAAATCGTAATCGTTGTGCGCATGGAAGTCGAAATGCGAATTTGGATATTTGTCCTTTATTTCCTTAACGAAAGCAAAAGACTCATTAGGTGTTAAAACCCCCAAAGTATCTGGAAGCATTATGCGTTTCACATCTTGAGAAGCTAAAAACTCCAAAAACTCAAAAACATAGTCTTTGGAATTGCGCATGCCATTACTCCAGTCTTCTAAATAGATATTGGTTTCTATACCTTTTGAAGTTGCCAAGGAAATAGTCTCTCCAATTTCCTTAAAGTGCTGCTCTGGAGTCTTTTTAAGCTGGTGGGTTAAATGGTTTAATGAGCCCTTGGTGAGCAGGTTTTGCACCTTGGCTCCTGCTTCAATCATCCATTCGATTGAAACCCCTTTGTCAACAAATGTTAGGACCTCTACTTTTTCTATATAGCCATTTTCAGAAGCCCAATGCGTCACATCTTTTACCGCCTGAAATTCGCCTTCGGACACGCGTGCCGAGGCAATTTCAATACGATCTACTTTTAGTTCTTCGAGTAAAAGTTTTGCAATGGTCAATTTTTCTGAAGCAGAAAACGACACGCCCGAGGTTTGTTCACCATCGCGCAGTGTCGTGTCCATGATCTCAATTTTCTTCATTGAAAATGAATAGGCTTTGTTAACGGTTTAACTTAAAAAGGTCTGGTTTCACCAAAAGAAGCAATCTCTTCTTTCATGTTTTGTAAGTAGTCGATATCATCGAAACCATTTAACATATTTCCTTTTTTGTAACCATTAATTTCAAATGATTCAGATTCACCAGTAGCCAATAATGTTACCGTTTGGTTGGGCAAATCTACTTTTATTTCTGTTTTTGGATCAGCCTCAATCGCATCAAATAATTTTTGAGCAAATGCTGCTGAAACCTGTACTGGTAAGACACCAATGTTTAAACAGTTGTTTTTAAAGATATCTGCAAAAGCTGAAGAGATTACACAACGCAAACCAAAATCGTAAACCGACCATGCCGCGTGCTCTCTTGAAGACCCCGAACCAAAGTTCTTGCCTCCAACCAATATTTTCGAACCTTCGTATTTTGAATCGTTCAAAGGAAAATCGGCAATAGGATTTCCTTCAGAATCGTATCTCCAATCGCGGAAAAAGTTATCTCCAAATCCCTTACGCTCAGTAGCTTTTAAGAATCGTGCCGGAATAATTTGATCCGTATCCACATTTTCTATCGGTAAAGGGTAAGCTGTACTGGTTAATACTTCAAATTTATCGTAAGCCATAATGTTTTAGTATTCAGTCTGCCCGTTTTAATTGGCAGTAATTCTTTTTAATTTTTAAACTAGTTCTAATAAAGTTCTTGGGTCGGTTACAACACCTTCTACAGCTGTTGCCGCAGCTACAAGCGGAGAAGCCAATAATGTTCTCGAACCCGGACCTTGACGGCCTTCAAAATTACGGTTGGATGTTGATACCGCAAGTTTACCAGCAGGTACTTTATCGTCGTTCATAGCTAAACACGCCGAACAACCTGGCTCTCTTAATACAAAACCAGCCGCTTCCAATATTTTATCTAAACCTTCTGCTTTTATTTGGTCAACTACTTTATGCGATCCTGGTACTAACCAAGCCGTAATATTGTCGGCTTTTTTACGTCCTTCAACAATAGAACAAAACGCTCTAAAATCTTCAATACGTCCGTTGGTACATGAGCCTAAGAATACATAATCAACAGGTTTGCCAATCATACTATCGCCTTCATTAAACTTCATGTAGCCTAATGATTTTTTGTAGGTATTAACATTGCCTTCCACATCTTCAGCATTAGGAATTGAATGGGTTACTCCTAAGCCCATACCTGGGTTGGTTCCGTAAGTAATCATTGGTTCGATATCGGCAGCGTCATAGTTAAATTCTGCGTCGAATTCAGCATCTTCTTCGGTGTAAAGTGTTTCCCAATACGCCATAGCTTTATCCCAATCGGCACCTTTTGGTGTATGCTTTCTTCCTTTAATGTACTCGAATGTTTTTTCATCTGGAGCAATCATACCGCCACGGGCACCCATTTCGATAGAAAGGTTACAAACGGTCATACGGCCTTCCATAGACATGTTTTCAAACACATCACCGGCATATTCAACAAAATAACCTGTAGCACCCGAAGTGGTTTGCTTTGAAATAATATAAAGCGCTACATCTTTTGGCGTAACACCAAAACCTAATTTTCCGTTTACGTTAATACGCATTTTTTTAGGTTTAGGCTGCATGATACATTGCGTAGACAATACCATCTCTACCTCTGAAGTACCGATACCAAAGGCAATGGCACCAAAAGCTCCGTGAGTAGAGGTATGCGAATCACCACAAACAATGGTTGAACCCGGTAAAGTAATACCATTTTCTGGTCCTACAATATGAACAATACCGTTGTTTCTGTGACCTAAGCCCCAGTGTGAAATGCCATATTCGGCTGCATTATTAGCCAGAGCCTCAAGCTGGTTGGCAGATAATGGATCGGCTACCGGCAAATGCTGGTTCCAAGTTGGTGTGTTGTGGTCTGCAGTAGCAAAGGTTTTTTCGGGGTACATTACGCCAATCCCTCTGCTTTTTAAGCCTACAAAAGCCACAGGACTGGTTACTTCATGGATAAAATGACGGTCGATAAAAAATACATCTGGACCATCTTCTATTTTTCTAACAACATGTGAATCCCACACTTTGTCGAACAACGTCTTACTCATATTATGTTTTATTTAATTTTTGTCTTAAAGAATGTGCTTTTTTTGGCCTTACAGGAATTGCCAAAATGCCTGCAAATTTACGAAAAAGCGTTTGTTTTTTTAGTATTTTACAGAAATTAACCCACACTTTCTATTGTTTTTGAATAATTATTAATGGATTTAGAAATAATCAATAATTTTTTAATAGAACGGCTATATGGCTATAAATTTTAAAGCGATTAGTTGAGTCGGTCAGACACGTACTCCACTTTGGTTTTTCCATGTGGTTTAGCCTTGCCGTCCTCACCTAAATTCACCATAACGATATTTGAAATGGTAATGATGGTTTCGTGCGTCATTTTGTTTCTTACTTCTGAACTCAAAACTAAAGAGGCTTTACCAAACTTTACTACTTCTATGCCTATTTCAACAATATCACCTTGTTTGGCAGAAGCCTTAAAGTCTATTTCACTCATAAATTTGGTCACCACTTTTTGGTTTTCCAATTGAATAATAGTGTACAGTGCAGCTTCCTCGTCAATCCACTCTAACAATCGGCCGCCAAATAAGGTGCCGTTGGCATTTAAATCTTCGGGTTTAACCCATTTTCTAGTATGAAATCTCATGTATTTGTATTCTTGTTTTTAAAATATTCTGTTTGTATTCTGATAAAATTCGTCAGTTCTATTTCGAATGAAATGAGAAAAATTTTTATTGGGAACCAGAATTTTAGTAACCAAAAGTTCTCGATACAATTTCTTAAGCTCCACTTAGGTATCTACAATCAAAATATATTTTGATTTCAATAATCTCAAAACCTACCACTGTCAAAATAATTCTTGCTGTTCTTTTTCGTTTGGGATTTTTAACTGATATCCCAATTCGTCATTCAACTTTTTAATAAAATATGCCGAAAGCAAAGGCGATTCCTTTTCAATATTTTGATGGATGAAAAAATCAACCTCCTTAATGCCTTGTGCTTTCCATGTTTTTAGTCGCTCCACCCAATCATCCAACCTACTGTAATCCGTAGGATGGTTGGCCCCCACATAGCGCACAAAAGCCGTTGGGTTGGTAAGCCGCATGTGCATCAAGTCACGACGGCCAGCAGTATCGACAATAACATTAGAAATGTTATGGCTTTCCAAAAGCTGATATAAATCCTCTGCAACCTTAGTATCGTTATACCAATCAGTGTGTCTAAATTCAATAGCCAATGGTATTTGTTCTGGCCAATTTTCTACAAAGTCCACCACCCTATCAAAATCCTTAGGTGCAAAATTATTGTGCATCTGCAAAAAAACCGTGCCCAGTTTTTCCTTTAGGTTGGAGGCATTGTACAAATAATTTTCAACAACCTCCTTAGTACCGTCCAACCGTTTCCAATGGCTAATTTCCTGATTCAGTTTTGGAAAGAACTTAAACCCAGATGGCGTTTTGTCATACCAAGTAGCAAATTGTTCGGCCGGGAAAATCCTGTAAAAGGTAGCGTTCAACTCAATAGCATTAAATTGCGACGAGTAATACCCCAATTCATCCTTAGTTCCGCGTGGATAAAATCCTTTTAAATCTGCTCGATTCCATTTGGCACAACCCACATAAATTTCAGGCACATTATCGTCCTTAACTTTATTTAAAACTCTTTTGGTTCCCGGGTGGTCTTTTGGCAATGTGAAATCGATTTGTTCCGGATGTTCAACGCTTCCAAACTTCATTATATCATTGTTTTTTTAAGGTTGAGTAAAATTAGAAAATTTGAATTGTTAATAAACTAGTTGATAAGAATAAAATACGATGCCCAAATAGGCTTTTATAATATTTAAATTTAATCAAAACTTCTAAAATGAACACTCGACAATCCCAAATTAAAAGTATTCGTCCAGAAATTTTAAGCAACACCATTAATGAAAACATGAGCAGCGACGAGCGATTTCAAAACTTAGTTTTGCGCCCTGTCATTAAGTTTCAAAATGATTTATTCATTGAGGTTTTCAAAAATTATGTGGCCAAGCACAAATCGGTTTTTTATGATTTGTCTTTGGAAAAGCGACAACTCTACATTGAAAATGCCATCCAAAAAGACATGAAATTTAGAAACTCATTAAAAGGAATGGTCATTGGGCAATTTACCGTTGAAGAATATTTAGTTTACATTGAAAACTCATCAGCACTGAACAAACGCATGATGAACATCGTTAAGGAACGGCTTTTAAGCCAAATCCAATTATTTGAAAAGCCAGAGTACTTAAAAGCCGTTTAGTATTTTAATGACCACAAAACAACAGCTTCTGCAAATTTGTAATGAGCGGATAGATAAGCGCATTAACGACTACAAAGAAGAAATCAATTTAATAAAGGAATCTATTGAAAGTAACGATAAAGGTGATTCTGAAGAAGATGACTCTGGTAATGGAAAACTACTGAACGACCTCGAAAAAAACATGGGTTATTTAAATGATGCACAACAAGCCAAAGCATTTTTAAAACAAATTAAGCTTAATTCGAGTACAACCTACGCAGTTCTTGGCAGCATAGTAAAAACCAAACAAATGAATTTTTTCCTCTCTACAAGCATTGGGAAAATTGAATTGGGCACCGAGGTTTATTACGCCATTTCATTAAATTCTCCAATGGGTCAATTGTTGAAAAACAAATCTAAAAAGGATAGTTTTGAATTCAACCAAACGAAATATATTATTACTGAAATCATATAACAGAAACACCGTTTAAATCGGTAGTGAGTACATCGCTCATATAATCGAAAAATGGACGGACGGCTCTAAACGATGCATCAACTTCATTTAAAAAACCAGTATCCATTACTTCTTTATCCGTATATTTTTTAGTGAAGATGTATTGTTTTTTCTTGATTAAGTCGATAGCGGGATGCTCTTTGCTAAATCCTTTGGGTGCCGTTTTAACCTCGTCGCCAACAAAGGCATTGCCCCAAACGCTGTTGAATTTTTTATCGGCTAAAATGTCTCGGATTTCGGCGTCGTCCATTTCAAATTCCTTTCGGATTCGAAGCAAATCCGATGGAGCGGGCTCCCAAAAACCGGTAGCCAAAAAACTTTGGTTATTGGGTTGAATGTGCAGGTAATAACCACCTCGTAACTTAGGCTTCGTTCTGTGGAACGAACCCCCAAAGTGTGTTTTATAGGGTAACTTATTTTTTGAAAAGCGTACATCGCGATAAATCCTGAATAGTTTCAGTTTATCGATATCGTCGTGTTTATTCAAGTTTTCAAAAACGGCATTATAAAACAGTTTGACCTCTTTTTCAACCGATTTGAATTCTGGCTTGTTTTCATTAAACCAATCGCGGTTGTTATTTTTTTCTAATTTGCTTAAAAAGGTGAAAACTGATTTTGGTATTACAATACTCATAACATTTTATTAATTGTACTAAAATACAAAAAGTCCCGACCTTGTCGAGACTTTTAATATTATTCTATACGCCTTAATTAAAGACTTCCTTTTGTATAAATTTTTGTTTTTATTTGGTTTGATGCTTCATCGTAGTATTCAATTACAAAATCACCTTTTTTATTGAAATACCCAATGCCATTTTGCACTTCACCACTTATAATGTAGTTGCCTCCAGATTGAGTTGTCCATGCGCTTCCTATTTCAACAAATTGATTGTTGTCGTTGTCAAAAGCAATATCAAACCCTCGGCTATTTGGCGTAAATTTATACTGTCCGTCGTCATTCACAAAATGTGTGGTTTTGGTCAACAAATCGAATTCAGAATCGTTATCATCATCAACCATTAACATTTTTTCAACTTTTTTGGTGGACTTAACGCGCTGTTGATTGACCTTCTTTTTGTCTTTATCGTCAAGTTTCACATCGGCCGTTTCACGAGTCACCACTTTCACCTTTTTTTCGGTAGTAGCCTCACCGTCATCATATTTAACCGTTTTAACTTGAGTTTCCTGCATTACTTCTTTTGGGGTTTCCTGAGCCCATGCCGACGTAAAAGCGAACATGGCCAATATATATGCTAAATTTTTCATCTCTTGATTTTTTAGTGTTAAACATTTTATGGGTGTTGAACTAAAACTTATTTTTTAGACTCTTCCTTTACCTCGTCGATTTCATCCTGAACATCTTCAAGGGCATCCTGCACATCGTCTGAAACTTCTTCAGAGTTTTCTTCTACCTCTGTTTGAACTTCTTCAATGGCGCTTTCTATTTTTTCGTCTGCTGTTTTCTTTTCATTTCTACAACCAACAAAAACCGTTGACAAAATGAAAAAGAAAATTAAGCTGATTATTGTATTTTTCATAATTCTTGATTTTAAAATTATTAGTCCAATTTACTGAGTTTCGACATTTCAATTTGCTCTATTCGAAACAAATACGAACTCATTTCAACATTGCTTACATTTAAGACATTTCCACTACATTTTCTTTTAGAGTTGCTGAAGTGTCCTTACTCCAGGCATCGAGCATCCAACTGTATTTTTCCAATTCCCTGATGTAGGCTCCAATTAAATCGACAGTACCTTCGTCTGATACACTATTGGCCACATCGACAACTTTCGACATTTGTTTTAACAGTTTCTTATGATCCTTCAAAGTTTCGGTAATCATATCGGTATCCGACTTCAATGGAACCTCCTCGGTGATGGACGATACCTTCAAGTAATCCTCCAATTTACTCATAGGATGGTATCTTAGGGTTAAGATGCGTTCGGCAATTTCATCGATTTTTACTTTGGCATCATTGTACAATTCTTCAAATTTTAAATGTAAGTCGAAGAAGTTTTTCCCCAGAATGTTCCAATGGTTGCTTCTTAATTTTTGATAGTAAACATGGTAATCGGCCAACAATATGTTCAGCTCAACAACCACTTTTAACAGTTCTTCATCTTTCATATTCAAATAGTTCATAATATTTTGATTTTTTAATTTTTCTATTATCAAACTATGAAGGATGGCACAAAAAAGTCAAGTGCTTTAACAGGTTTTAACCCACAGCAAACAGCATTAACATAAAATTATGTTAACAAAAAGCGGGTTTGTTAAAAGTTTTAAGGATGAATTAAGCAGAAAAAATACTTTATTCGAAATCGATTTTATTCAAAATCAACCCGGAAGCGGGTGCAATATAATTCATTTTTACGTTGCTATCGGGCTGCAAACTAGTTTCGATATCGTTCAACGAAAGTTTACCTTTGCCCAAATCAATGAGCGTGCCCATCATCAATCGGATTTGGTTGCGCATAAACCCTTTGCCCCTAACACGTAATAAATACGATTTTTCAGGAAAATAATTAGCGGTATAAAGGGTGTTTTCAACAATTTCGCAGGTCAATATTTTTCTATTATAAACACCTGTTTCTGAAGGTTTATAGCAATACGATTTTAGGTAGTGTTCGCCCTCGAATAATTTGGCGCCTTGTTTCATGATATCCACATCCAACTCATCCAAAATAGTGGTCATGATGGGCGCACAAAACGGATGGCATTTTTCGCCATGGGTAAACAAATACAGATATTCCTTTACTTTTGAGTGGTTGATGATGTTGAATTTCTTGTCGACTTCTTTAATATTCAACGCCCGGATATCCTGTGGAAGATTGTAGTTGAACCATTTTAGGAAGTACTCTTGGTCTTCAATGGGTTCTTCCAAAAACAATTCGAAGGCGGCTTGTTCGGCAGACACCATAGCATCGGTCCTTCCAGAAGTCAAGGTTTTAAAAGGCTTCCCTTCCAAAACATAATTCATGGTGCGATCTACCATGAGATGCAAAGTTTTTACATCGGGCTGTTTTTGCCACCCATGAAAACGGTAGCCCAAATATTGGATATTGATTAAGTAGAAAAACTTTTTATTCAAAACAGAACAACGGTTTTACTTGTGCCTCCCTTGCAATTCCTTTTCAATATCTTTTAGGGTGAACCCTTTGGCCTGAAGCAGCATTAAGTAGTGAAACAATAAATCGGCCGATTCATAAAGGAACAATTCATCATTATTGTCCATGGCCTCAATAACGGTTTCAACAGCTTCCTCGCCTACTTTTTGGGCCACTTTGTTGATGCCTTTTGAAAATAAGCTCGCTACATAAGATTTGTTGGTGTCTTTATTGGCTACGCGTTCTGCAATCACGTCTTCTAAAGTAGAAAAGAATCCGTAAGAAGCTTTATTGTCTTCACCCCAGCAATTATCGGTACCTTTGTGGCAGGTAGGCCCAACAGGATTAACACGTACCAAGAGCGTATCGTTGTCGCAGTCGTTTTTTATATCGACTAGGTTTAAAAAATTCCCGCTTTCTTCACCTTTAGTCCATAGGCGCTTTTTACTTCTACTGTAAAAAGTAACCTTTTGGGTCTCCAATGTTTTTTGGTAAGCCTCCTCATTCATATAACCCAACATCAAAACATTTTTCGTGCTGGCATCTTGAATGATTGCGGGCACTAAAGCCCCCTCTAACTCCCCCCAAGGGGGAGAAATAAGCGTTTTAAAGGTATTTTTGTTATTCATTTTTTTTTTTTGCAAGTGTAAAATTATACTCCATTTGCTATTCCTGCAATGGGGTTAAATTCCCCCTTCGGGGGTTAGGGGGCTTTATAATCGCACTTCTATTTTATATTTCTTTAACTCTCTTTTCAGTTCAGGGATGGGTATTTCACCAAAATGAAACACACTAGCAGCCAATGCAGCATCGGCTTTTCCTTTAATAAAAGTATCGGCAAAATGCTGAACGTTACCGGCTCCACCCGATGCAATAATAGGAATATTTAACTCATCGGACAACTTGGCTAAGGCTTCATTAGCAAATCCATTTTTTGTGCCATCGTGATCCATACTGGTAAACAAAATTTCACCCGCGCCCCGTTCTTCAACTTCCTTTGCCCATTCGAACAAATCGATTTCGGTGGGAATGGTTCCACCAGCTAAATGGACTTTCCAGTTTCCATCAACTTGTTTGGCATCGATAGCAACAACTACACATTGACTTCCAAATTTATCGGCCAGTTCGTTAACCAATTCCGGGCGTTTTACTGCCGAGGAATTAATTGATACTTTATCGGCTCCACATTGTAATAAATCGTCAACATGCTCCACACTCGAAATTCCGCCGCCCACCGTAAATGGAATATTCACCTGTTCAGCCACACGCAAAACCATATCTAAAGTCGTAGCACGCCCCTCAATGGTGGCCGAAATATCCAAAAACACCAGTTCATCGGCACCAACTTCGGCATATTGCTTAGCCAATTCCACAGGGTCTCCAGCATCACGTAAATCGACGAAATTAACGCCTTTTACGGTGCGTCCGTTTTTAATATCCAAACAAGGTATGATTCGTTTTGTTAACATTCAAAATTCTTTTTTTTACTTCCGCAACAGCAGAAATCTTAACTTTTAAATTTTATTGGATTTTCTCCTTCGTGGAAATAGAAAAACAAGTCTCTAGACAAATTTTTCTAATTGCTTTAAACTGATTTTATTCTCGTAAATTGCCTTACCGATAATCACGCCCTCACAGCCCATTTCTTTCAAAACAGGTATCTCATCAATATGGGAAATACCGCCTGATGCAATCAGTTTTATAGATTGTTTACTGTTACTGCTGCACTCTGAAAGGATTTGTTTATAAAGTTCAACCGACGGCCCTTGAAGCATCCCATCTTTTGAAATATCAGTACAGATTACATATTGTATGCCTTTTTTCTGAAATCCTTTTATAAACGGAATCAACTCCAACGAACTCTCTTCCTGCCAACCACTAATAGCTATTTTTCCATTGTTACAATCGGCCCCGAGGATTATTTTTTCACTACCGTATTTGTTTAGCCAACCCTCAAAAGTTTTGGGGTCTTTTACAGCGATACTACCGCCTGTAATTTGTCGTGCGCCAGAATTGAATGCAATGTGCAAATCTTCATTGGCTTTTAATCCGCCACCAAAGTCAATCTTTAATTTAGTTTTTGTAGCTATCTGCTCTAAAACTTTGTAATTGACAATATGCTGCGCTTTGGCACCATCCAAATCCACTAAATGTAAATATTGAATGCCCGCGCCTTCAAACATTTTGGCTACCTCTAAGGGGTTTTCATTATATACTTTTTTGGTGTCGTAGTCACCTTTTGTTAGTCGGACGCATTTTCCGTCAATAATATCGATGGCTGGTATTATTCTCATATAGTTTCTTATCTCGTCAAACTAGTTTTTCCTAGTTATTGTTATGCAATTCTGAATCAAGGCTTCGATTGCGCTCAGCCTGACATTTAATGACGTTAAAGCGCCAAAAAGTTCTCTAATATTTTTGCTCCGGCTGTGCTGCTTTTTTCTGGATGAAATTGCACACCATAAAAATTATTGTGCTGTAATGCCGAAGCGTAATTAATACCATAATCGGTTTTGGCTATGGTTTCTTCGCAATGTTCAGCGTAATAACTGTGCACCAAATACATGAATTCGTTTTCGTTAATGCCTTTAAACAAATCAGATTTTAATTCCTTAATAACGTTCCAGCCCATTTGAGGTACTTTTACATCATTTGAAAAGCGTTTAACGTTGGTTTGAAAAATACCTAAACCATCAGTATCACCTTCTTCGGTATGTTTGCACAATAACTGCATGCCCAAACAAATGCCCAAAACAGGCTGCTTTAAGGTCGGGATTAGTGTATCCAAGCCACTTTCCTTTAGCATTTTCATGGCCGAACTGGCCTCGCCCACACCAGGAAAAACAACTTTGTCAGCCGATTTTATTTCTTCCGGATTATTGGACAATACCGCATCAACTCCCAATCGCTTAAAAGCGAATTGAATACTTTTGATGTTTCCCGCTCCGTAATCAATAATTACAATATTCAAAATATATGTTCTTAAAATTATGTTTTGAGATTTATAACATCCCTTTAGTTGACGGCAAAAACATTTTGTTGGCATCACGCTTTACAGCCATTTTCATGGCTTTGGCAAAGGCTTTAAATATACCCTCTATTTTGTGATGCTCGTTTACACCTTCAGCTTTTATGTTTAGGTTGCACTTGGCCCCATCAGTAAACGATTTAAACAAATGGAAAAACATTTCGGTGGGCATGTCACCAATTTTTTCGCGCTTAAATTCGGCATCCCATTCCAGCCAATTGCGTCCTCCAAAATCTACTGCCACTTGTGCCAAACAGTCGTCCATCGGCAAACAGAATCCATAACGCTCTATACCTAATTTATTTCCTAAAGCTTTGTTGAACAATTCACCCAAAGCAATCATTGTATCTTCAATAGTATGGTGTTCGTCTACCTCTAAATCGCCATTAACTTTAATGGTTAAATCCATCGCGCCATGTCGACCAATTTGATCAAGCATGTGATCGAAGAATGATAATCCGGTATCAATATCATTCTTGCCCGATCCATCTAAATTTAATTTTATATATATCTGGGTTTCATTAGTATTGCGGGTTATTTCTTCAACTCTATCTTTAAGCTTTAAAAACTCATAAATTTCAGCCCAATCGGTACTTGTTAAAGCGATGCAATCCAGGATATCCTGTTTGGAAGTTTCAATTTCATCGGCGCCCAATTCTGGATTTTCAGATAAATAAATACCTTTTGCCCCTAAATTTTTGGCCAATTCCATATCGGTAATTCGGTCACCTAAAACAAACGAATTTTCCAAATCATACTCTTCTGAAAAATATTTGGTGAGCAACCCTGTTCTAGGTTTACGCGTTGGGGCATTTTCATGCGGGAATGTTTTATCAATACACACTTCCGAAAAAACCACGCCTTCCTTTTCAAAAGCATTGATGATTTTATTTTGCGCCGGCCAAAAGGTATCTTCTGGAAATGAGTCGGTTCCCAACCCATCTTGATTGGTCACCATAACGAGTTCAAAATCCAATTCGTTGGCTATTTTTGCCATATACTGAAACACTTTGGGGTAGAACTCCAATTTTTCCAGGTTATCCAATTGGTAATCTACTGGGGGCTCTAAAACTAGTGTGCCGTCGCGATCTATAAATAGTACTTTTTTCATGCTTAACTTGTTAAGCAACCCTGAATTTATTTCAGGATCTTTTAATTTATAATTATTGTTTCTAAATTTGGATTAGTTTCTTTTACAAGATTCCACTTCCATTCTTTATGCCAATTCTTTAACTGTCTTTCTCTATTTTTGGCTTCCTTTATGGAATTAAAAGCTTCAAAATAAATCAATTCGATTACGCTATACTTTTTTGTAAATAGTGCTCCGTTTCCTTTAGCATGCTGACTTAATCGTCGTTTTAAATTATCAGTGTAACCTATATACAAAACGGTTCTGTTTTTATTTGACAATATATAGCAATAGTATTTTCAACATTTACCTGTTAAAGCTCCTGAAACAAGTTCAGGATTTCGAAATTGATAAAAGCGCTTTTATCAATTCCTTATTCTCGCTCTCTGTTCCCACCGTAAAACGCAGAGTGTTTTCACAAAGCGGTTGGGTGGTTCTATTTCTAATTACAATGCCTTTTTTCAACAATTGATTGTAACGTTTTGTAGCATCATCCACTCTCGCCAAAACAAAATTTGCTTCAGTTGGAAAAATGGTTTCCACAAAACTAATCGATTTTAGGGCATCAATAAGTACTCCGCGTTCGTTTAACACTGAATTTACCTCGGAAGTTACGGCGTCTAAATCTGAAATGCGCTCTAAAGCTCTTTTTTGGGTTAATTCGTTAACGTTATATGGCGGTTTAATTTTGTTCAAAATGGAAATGATTTCTGCGGAGGCGTAACACAAACCTAATCGAATACCCGCTAAACCATAAGCTTTTGAAAGCGTTTGTGTAACGATTAAATTCGGGTAGTTTGACAATTCTGAGATCCAACTGTCTTGATTTGAAAAATCGATATATGCCTCATCAATCACCACCAAACCATTAAATTTTTCCAATAATAGTTTTATTCTATCTGAAGCGATAATGTTACCAGTTGGGTTGTTGGGTGAGCAAATAAACAACATCTTTGAATTCTTATCCATCACGTTTAAAATCCCATCAACATCTGGTTGGAAATCCAAATTCAGCAACACCTTTCGCTCTTCAACTTCATTTAGATTTGCAAGCACGGTGTACATGCCATAAGTTGGCGGCAAAGTAATAATGTTGTCTGTTTTCGGGTCGCAAAAGGCTCTGAACAGCAAGTCTAAAACTTCATCACTCCCATTTCCAAGTAAGATTTGGTCTTCGGAAATGTTTTTTTGCTCTGCCAAAACCGCTTTCAGTCGACGTTGGAGCGGATCGGGATAACGATTAACCCCTGTTTCAAACGGATTTTCATTAGCGTCTAAAAAAATCATTTTAGAGCCATCGGAAACATACTCGTCGCGTGCAGAACTGTAAGCCTTCATGGCTTTTACATTCTCTCGGATTATATTTTGTAAATTGAATTTATTCATTTCCTTAGTGCTGTCCCAACAATTTTTCGGGTTTATTTCAGCATCTTAATAGTTATATACATTAAAGGCTTCGACAGCGCTGGGCCTAAAATCTCAATATTTTAATACCTTTTACTTTAAATCTTTCAAACGGATTGAAACCGCATTTTTATGTGCCTGCAAACCCTCGGCTTCGGCCATGAGTTCGATGGTTTTACCAATATTTAAAATACCTTCTTTTGATATTTTTTGGAAGGTCATGCTCTTTTGGAAACTATCCAAATTTACCCCCGAATAGGCTTTACTAAATCCATTGGTTGGCAACGTATGGTTAGTGCCCGAAGCATAATCGCCAGCGCTCTCAGGCGTGTAATTTCCAATAAACACCGAACCGGCATTACTAATTCCGTTCACATAAAAATCTTCATTTTTACAGCAGATAATAAAGTGTTCGGGGCCGTATTCATCTATCATTTCGAGAGCTGCTTCGTCATCATCAACATAAATAAGCTTCGAATTGGCTATCGCTTTTTCAGCTATCGCTTTGCGTGGCAACACATTTAATTGTGCCTCAACTTCATTTGCAACATTTTGGATCAACTCGTTGGAAGTCGACACCAAAATCACTTGGCTATCGGTACCATGTTCGGCTTGGCTCAACAAATCGGATGCAACGTAAGCCGCATTGGCAGAGTCATCGGCCACGACCAAAAGCTCGCTTGGCCCGGCTGGCATATCAATCGCTACTCCATATTTAGTTGCCAACTGCTTAGCTACAGTAACAAATTGGTTGCCTGGACCAAATATTTTATACACTTGCGGAATGACTTCCGTACCAAACGTAAGTCCGGCAATGGCTTGAATTCCGCCTACTTTAATAACTTTGGTTACTCCGCAAAGATGGGCTGCAAATAAAATTTCGGGTGCCAAATCGCCTTTTTTATTGGGCGGCGAACACAAAACGATTTCCTTACATCCCGCTATTTGAGCAGGAACAGCCAACATCAAAACGGTTGAAAACAAGGGTGCCGTACCCCCCGGAATGTACAAGCCCACTTTTTGAATGGCCCGTTTTTCCTGCCAACATTGAACTCCGTTTGTTGTTTCAACTTCTACTTTTTGAGTTTTTTGCGCACGGTGAAAGGCTTCAATATTTTGCTTAGCCTGTTTTATGGCATTTTGAAGGTTTTGCGGAACTTGGGCAATAGCTTGCTTTATTTCGGTTTCTGTAACCACGTTGTTATCCAAAGCGATGCCATCAAACTTTTCAGTGTATTTTTTAATCGCATCATCTCCTTTTTTTCGCACTTCATTAAACACCTCGTTAACGATGCCTTCTATGTCGCCAACAGTTTGTGTGGGTCGCTTTAATATATCGCGCCAAGTATTTTTATTCGGATTGTTTATTATTTGCATTTTAATCGTCGTTGAATGAGATTCTTCGCTTCACTCTGAATGACACTACAGCACCATTTTTTCAATTGGGCAAACCAAAATACCTTGTGCGCCTTTGGCTTTTAAGTCGTCGATAACTTCCCAGAATTCATTTTTATTGATTACCGAATGGATTGAGCTCCACCCCTTTTCAGCCAATGGTAGCACGGTTGGACTTTTCATGCCTGGTAAAATATCGATAATGTCTTGAACTTTATCATTTGGTGCATTAAGCAAAACATACTTAGAGCTTCTTCCTTTTAATACCGATTGGATTCGGAACTGGATTTTATTTAAAATAGCCTGCTTTTCTTCACTTAAAACGGGAGAAACAGCCAATACAGCTTCCGATTTTAAAATGGTTTCCACCTCTTTTAAGTTGTTTTTAAACAAGGTGCTTCCGCTGGAAACGATATCGACAATAGCATCGGCCAAACCAATATTCGGAGCAATTTCAACCGAGCCGTTGATAATATGCAAATTGGCATTCACACCGTTTTCATCCAAAAACGACTGAACGGTATTGGGATAAGAGGTAGCAATACGTTTTCCTTCTAAATCCTTTATGCCATTATAATTATCGCCTTTAGGCACGGCAATACAAACACGGCAACTTGAAAAGCCAAGTTTTTCGACAACAGTAATGCCTTCCCCTTTTTCAACAAGAACGTTTTCACCAATAATGGCCGCATCAACCACACCATCTTTTAAATACTGCGGAATGTCCCCGTTTCTGAGGTAAAAAACCTCTACAGGAAAGCCTTTTGCCGAAGCCTTTAATTGGTCTATACCATTATCGATATAAATACCGATGTCTTTTAAAATTTGCATCGAGTCTTCATTCAATCGACCCGATTTTTGCACTGCAATTCTTAATTTACTCATTTCTTTAATTTAAAAGGTTATCCGTTTACGGGATATACTCCCGTTTTCACGGGAATGAAAAAAACCCGTTCGATTGTCTCAAACGGGTTTAAAATATGTTGAATTTATTCAATACATCTTCACTTCGCTTGAGAGCCAATTTGAAAATGATGATGTGTATGAATAAAAGTCATGTCTTTTTTGTGTTGTTGCAAATATCAATAATTTATGCCAAAAACACCAAATATTACGGGTTATTATTGAAACATTTTTTCATTATTAATATTTGCTGCTGAAAATTTATATTATTCTTAAAAGATAAACCTAAATGATGAATTCTTTATTGGTTTCCTAAAATAATAGGCATGCCGCTATCACCAGAACCGATAACAACCACTTTACTATTTGAAGATTCCGATAGTTTAATAGTGGCGTCAATTCCTTTGTCCTGTAAAATTTTATCGGTTAACGATGCACTTAAAATACGGTTGGCATCTGCTTTACCTTGAGCCTCAATACGTACTTTTTCAGCTTCTTTTTCGGCGGTCACCAACCTAAATTCGTATTCTAAAGACTCTTGCTCCTGCTTCAATTTACGCTCAATCGCGTCTTTAATGGTTGGTGGCAACGTTACGTCGCGCACCAAAACCTCATTTAACTGAATGTATTGGTCATCTACAATTTTTTGGGTTTCCTCAAAAATTTCCTGTTGTATAGCATCCCTTTTACTGGAATACAATTGCTCTGGCGTATAGCGCCCTACCACACTACGTGCTGCCGAACGAATGGCAGGCAACAGCACACGGTCAATATACTGTTCACTCTTTTCTTGGTGCAATTTACCCAAATCGTTGTATGCCGGTTGGAACCATACCGAAGCTTCCAATTTGATGTCCAATCCGTTAGAAGATAACACGTTCATTTTTTCCAAACGTTCTTGTTGACGCACTTCATAAATATATACTTTGTTCCAGGGTGCTACAATATGAAAACCTTCTCCTAACGGTGGTGCGTCGGTAACCACACCGCCCCCAAAGGTTTTATACAATACGCCCGCTTCACCCGAACCAATAGTTACGGCCGATTTGGTTAAAATGATTATCAATACAATCGCACCAACAACAAAAGGCAGTGCTATTTTGGGTAATTTGTCCATGTCTATTTTTTTAAATTAATCCGTTATATTTTCTTAAAAACCATTCCAGCCCCAAGCTTAATGCCAAAATGGCCAAAAGGTATTTCCAATCCACCAAAGGTATGGTTTTTTTTATGCTTTTTTGTATTGGAACGAAACGATTGTCGCTCAGCAAATTGTCTAAAACTTTATCTGCATCTTCCACAAAATAACTTGAACCAGAGCTGTTCTGCGCCAATTGTTTTAATTTGTTAACATCGGCGTTTAAAAATTGTTGTTCCACATTGTATTCAGAAATTTGGAAACTTCCCGATTTCGATATATTTTCACCTTGGGCACGCACAGTAAAACTATATTCTGACGGGGGCAGCCCACTCAAGTCTACTTGATAATTGTTGTTTTTCAAAACAAACGGAACAGTTTTGCCTTTGTTTGTTTTTGAATCCGTTACAGTAATATTGAGCGATTTCCTAGCGTCAAAAACATAGTTTTTATCAAAGAATTCAGCTTTTACAATCACATTGCCACTGCCCATATACACCGATTCATAATCTACATCCAGTCGGCTTTTGGGTTTATTGGTTGACAAATACTGAATGAGTTTGCCCATAAAATCATCAAACTGATTGAACGATTGGTGGCTTAAAAAACTTTGCGAGCGCCATTGCCAAATATTTTCGCCAAACAGAACGGCCTGTCTCCTATTGTCTTTTTCGAAAGTAGCCAATAACGGGCTGCCTGTTGAAATACCGTTTATACTTTTATTTAAAATGGCTTCAAACGGTGCTGAAAAATTGACTTGGCCGTAATTTGAAAGCAACGGTGGAAAATCCTCAAATCCTATATCTTGCACCATAAATGGAGTATAATTTCTGTTCCATTCAGCTTGATAATCTTCAGTTTGGTTTGTGATTTGTATCGTAAAGTTCTCATTGGCTCCACTTACAAAGCTTAAGTCGGTTTTGGGGCCAATTACGGTAAACTGATTTTTGTTTTCAGCATTTAACTGCTCAAGTAGAGACTTAAATTTATTGTTTGGTTGATATAAAATAAACAGCTGAAAATCATTTGTTTTGATATTCTTATTTTTAGGGCTTATAATAGAAACCGAACGCTGTTCATTCGTTTCAATAGCTTTTTTAAAAGCCCCTAGATCGGGATGGACAATATCACTTACAATGGCTATTTTTGTCTTCTGATTTAAGACTTCAACAGTGAAATTTCTGAAATTATTAACTTTGTTTATTTCTTCATCCAAAGGCACCAAAGTTGCCTTATAATTCACAACCCCAACGCTGCTGGCAGGTAAATTTAAGTTTACAATCTTTGAATTTTCACTTTTTGAAAACTCAACAACCTCAGAATGAAGCACGGTATTACCATGTTTAATTTCAAACTTGCTGCGCACCTTATCATTTCCATTATAGACCAAAATAGCTTCAACGGGAAATTTATTTTTGTGATAGGCGTACTTATTAACGTTAAACTGTTGAATTTTTAAGTCGGTATATTGAATGGTGTCTCCCAAAATAATGGGATAAATTGGTTGTTTATACTGATGGTTGATAAACTGATAATCATTACCAAAAGTTTGATTACCATCTGAAATCAACAAGGTAGGCGCTGTTGTTCGCTTATAAATTTGCGATAACTGCTTAAAAGCATCATAAATATTGGTTTCTTCTTCAGCAAAAGATACTGAATCACTAGCTTTTAACGATTCACCAAACGTATAAAATTCAACATTAAACTTATCGTTTAACGATTGATTTTCAGCAATACTGTTAATAAAACGTCTTGTATTTTCAGTTTGATCAAGATGCTCAATGGACCTGGAATTATCGACGGCAACCACTAAATTGGGCTTTTCAATAAACGTTGACATTTTACTAAAACTAGGATTGATTAGTAACAACAATACCGAAAACACGGTGATAAAACGTAAAAAAAAGAAAAGCACGCCTAATTTGGCTGTGCTTTTTTCTTTATATCTGTATTGAAAATATGCAAAAACAAAAGCTATAATTCCAGCAAGAATAATATAAACTATCGCTTTTGTTTGCATTTAATATTTTCGCTTTCTGTTTAATTGAATCAAACTTCCTGTTGTCTAAAAAGAAATCCCTCAATTAAGTTAGCATTCCAC
The DNA here is from genome assembly GCA_030430535.1 of Bacteroidia bacterium. GTDB lineage: Bacteria > Bacteroidota > Bacteroidia > Flavobacteriales > Flavobacteriaceae > Flavisericum. The sequence goes on along the minus strand of JAUIKY010000024.1, from coordinate 13,495 downwards.
CATCAACATTTAGTGTTTGCCCAGTAACATAGGCACTCATATCACTGGCCAAAAACACACAGACATTAGCGACGTCTTCTGGAGAACCGCCTCGTTTTAAAGGAATTCCTGCACGCCATTCGTCCACCACTTTTTCATCAAGTTTAGCGGTCATTTCGGTTTCGATGAAACCTGGCGCTACAACATTACTTCTAATGTTTCTGGAGCCCAACTCTAAAGCCACCGATTTAGAAAACCCTATAATACCAGCTTTTGATGCCGCGTAATTGGTCTGGCCTGCATTTCCTTTTACACCAACCACCGAACTCATGTTAATGATTGAGCCTTTGCGTTGTTTTAACATGGTGCGCTGTACGGCTTTGGTCATATTGAAAACGGATTTTAGGTTCACCTCGATAACCGTATCGAAATCTTCTTCGGAAATTCGCATCAAAAGATTGTCTTTTGTAATGCCGGCATTATTAACCAATACATCGATACTGCCAAATTCCTTTACCACGTCGTCTGCCAATTTTTGGGCTTCCTCAAAACTGGCCGCATTACTTTGGTACCCCTTGGCCTTAACGCCAAGACCGTTTAGTTCGTCTTCCAGTGCTTTAGCTGCTTCAACTGAAGAACTATAAGTAAAGGCCACATTAGCACCCTGTTTTGCAAATATTTGAGCAATACCCTTACCTATTCCTCTGCTGGCACCCGTGATGATAGCAGTTTTTCCTTCTAATAATTTCATCTGTTATTTTCTTTATGTTTTATAAGTGAACTTTTTTAGTTTAGAACAACGTAAGCTCACATGAATATGGTATTTAATTTATAGTTGGTTAACTAATATTCAAATATAGGAAATACAAGTTGCTCCGTATAAAAAAACCTCACAAAAAATTGTGAGGTATAGGCAATACATTGACAGACATTTATTTATTAGGTATAATTTTACGCTAACCACCTCTGTAGATGTTGTTTTTAATTCAGTTAACAATGGCGCTTGAGCAGAACCAAACCAACCACCTTTAAAAAAGATACCGAGAAACCTTGATTTTAGACATAAAAAAAATCCTTTGGCTTAAGAACCAAAGGATTTTTAAAATTTATATGGATTTTGATTAGCCTATTACTTCGGCTACCTTTTTTCCTATTTCAGCAGGAGAATCTACAACGTGGATCCCACAAGCTCTCATAATTTTCTTTTTTGCTTGGGCAGTATCATCGCTTCCACCAACAATAGCACCAGCGTGCCCCATAGTACGTCCAGCAGGAGCAGTTTCTCCAGCTATAAAGCCTACGATTGGCTTTTTGCTGCCACTTTCTTTGTACCAGTTTGCGGCATCAGCTTCCAATTGTCCTCCAATTTCACCAATCATAACAACGGCTTCAGTTTCTGGATCGTTGATTAATAATTCAACAGCTTCTTTAGTTGTGGTTCCTATAATGGGGTCACCACCAATACCAATTGCAGTTGTAATTCCCAACCCTTGTTTTACTACTTGGTCGGCTGCTTCGTATGTTAAAGTTCCTGATTTAGAAACAATTCCCACTTTACCTTTTTTGAATACAAAACCAGGCATAATCCCAACCTTTGCTTCACCTGGCGTAATAACGCCTGGGCAATTAGGGCCAATCAATCGGCAATCTTTTCCTTTTATGTAGTTTGATGCTGTAATCATATCAGCAACAGGAATTCCCTCGGTAATAGTAATAATCACTTTTATGCCGGCATCGGCAGCCTCCATGATAGCATCGGCAGCAAATGCTGGCGGAACAAAAATAATGGTAGTATCTGCTCCAACTTGCTCTACAGCTTCCAATACGGTATTGAAAACAGGTTTGTCTAAGTGAGTTTGCCCACCTTTACCCGGAGTTACACCACCAACAACATTGGTTCCGTACTCTATCATTTGGCTAGCGTGAAACGTTCCTTCACTACCTGTAAAACCTTGGACTATTATTTTTGAATCTTTATTGACTAAAACACTCATAAGTGATTATTTTTTTGATTAATTTATAATGTACGCAAATGTAATTTTTTGAATTAAATTTTTAAAATAAAACAAAACTTTTATTTTAAGTATTTTTACTTAGTTTTTTTCAAGCTTTCAATTATCTCTGGAATTTTTTTGATGGAAGCCAATTCTTTATACTTAGAACGAAAATCATCAGCCGGAATACCAAAATAGCTTTTTCCTCCTTCCAACGATTTGCTAACGCCCGCTTTTGCCGAAATAACGGCTTTCTTGCCAATAGTTATACCGCTGGTCATTCCCACCTGCCCCCAAATGGTCACTTCATCTTCAATAACCACACATCCGGCAATACCCGTTTGCGAGGCTATCAAGCATTTTTTTCCTATAACTGTATCGTGCCCCACCTGTACTTGGTTGTCTATTTTTGTGCCTTCACAAATTCTGGTGTCAGCAGTTACGCCTCGGTCTATTGTACAGGCAGCTCCAATATCTACATGGTCTTCAATAACTACCCTTCCTCCAGATTTTAATCTGTCATAGCCTTCGGGCCTTTTCTTATAATAAAAAGCATTAGCGCCCAAAACCGAACCGGCATGAATAGTGACATGATCCCCAATTACCGTATCATCATAAATACTTACATTAGAATGGATGACACAATTATTGCCAATAGTTACATTATGGCCGATGAAGCAATTAGGCTGTATTACTGTATTTTTCCCAATTTTAGCTGAAGGCGAAACCGTGGCATTTGAAGCTTTGAACGGCTTGAAATGATCGGTTAATTTATTGAAATCCCTAAACGGATCGTCACTTACCAACAACGCTTTGCCATGCGGGCAATCTACTTCCTTATTTATTAGGACAATCGTGGCTGCCGAATTCAAAGCTTTATCGTAATACTTGGGATGGTCGACAAAAACAATATCTCCGGGTTCAACCACATGGATTTCGTTCATGCCCAAAACCTGAAAATTTGCATCGCCGACAAATTTGCAGCCAATCAATTCTGCGATTTGGCTAAGCGTATATTCTTGAGGGAATTTCATAAATTAGTTTTCAATCTCAGTCGCAGTATTCAATATTCAGTGTAAGCCATTTGACTGCTAACTGAGTACCGCTAACTGCCAACTAATTTTATTCTTTAACGCGTTCCTTGTAAGTTCCCTTTTCGGTCTCCACTTTAATTTTGTCTCCTTCATTAATAAACAAAGGCACATTCACTTCCGCACCTGTTTCAACCGTTGCTGGTTTTGTTGCGTTGGTAGCTGTGTTTCCTTTTACACCAGGCTCGGTGTGGGTAACTTCCAAAATAACACTTGCAGGCATTTCAACCGAAAGCGGCATGTTATCTTCTGTGTTTATAATAACGGTTACCACTTCGCCTTCTTTCATTAAATCCGGACGATCCAATGCTGCCTCTAGCAATCTTATTTGTGTATAATCTGCCTCATTCATAAAATGATAAAACTCGCCATCATTATATAAATATTGAAATTTATGGGTTTCCACACGAACATCGTCTAATTTATGACCTGCTGAAAATGTGTTGTCAATTACCTTTCCATTGGTTACGCTTTTTAGCTTTGTGCGTACAAACGCAGGACCTTTTCCCGGTTTTACGTGTAAAAATTCAATGATTTTATAAATATCGTTGTTGTACCTAATGCACAATCCGTTTCTAATATCTGATGTTGTTGCCATGTTTTTAATTTGATTTAAAATATCCTTTCATGATGCCACGGTGCGAATTTCTAATAAACTGAAGAATTTCATCGCGTTCTGGGGTGGCTTCCATTTCTGCTTCAATAATATCGGCAGCCTGGGTGTTATTGTAATTTTTTTGGTAGAGGATTCTAAATATATCCTGTATTTCCCTGATTTTTTCGGTAGTATAACCACGACGGCGCAATCCTACCGAATTGATTCCCACATACGAAAGCGGTTCGCGGGCCGCTTTTACATAAGGCGGAACATCTTTCCTAACTAAAGACCCTCCGGTTACAAAAGCGTGATTTCCAACGGAAACAAACTGGTGCACAGCCGTCATACCTGCCAAAACCACATAATCGCCAATGGTAATGTGGCCCGCCAAGGTGCTGTTGTTTGAGAAGATGCAATTGTTGCCCACAATACAATCGTGCGCAATGTGGCAATAGGCCATAATTAAACAGTTATCGCCCACTACGGTCTTCATGCGATCTGCAGTACCGCGGTTTATGGTTACACACTCTCGGATGGTAACGTTATCGCCAATCTCAACAATAGTGTCTTCGTCGTTGTATTTTAAGTCTTGAGGCACCGCTGAAATCACTGCCCCAGGAAAAATATTGCAGTTTTTGCCAATGCGAGCGCCTTCCATGATGGTAACGTTGCTACCAATCCAAGTGCCCTCACCTATTTTTACATTGTTATGTATGGTTGCAAAGGGCTCAATAACTACATTCTTTGCAATTTTGGCACCGGGGTGCACATATGCTAAAGGTTGATTCATTTTATAATTTTATTTTACTTTAGAAATTTGTGCCATTAATTCTGCTTCTGCACAAAGTTTTCCGTTAGCGTAAGCATAACCTTGCATATGGCAAATACCTCGACGGATAGGTGTTATTAACGTACAATTGAAAATTAACGTATCGCCGGGCATAACTTTTTGTTTGAATTTAACATTATCCATTTTCATGAAGAACGTCAAGTAATTTTCTGGGTCTGGCACCGTATTTAAAACTAAAATCCCTCCGGTTTGTGCCATAGCCTCAACTATTAAAACACCGGGCATAACGGGTGCTCCAGGGAAGTGCCCTTTAAAGAACTCTTCGTTCATGGTGACGTTTTTTGTTGCAATTACATTTTTATCTGTAAGCTCAAAAACCTTATCAATCAACAAAAATGGTTGACGGTGCGGCAACATAGCCATAATTTGAGTCACATCCATTAAAGGCGGTTGATTCAAATCGATGTTAGGTACATTGTTGCGTCTTTCGTTTTTTATAATTTTTGAAAGCTTTTTAGCAAATTGTGTATTCACAAAATGCCCTGGCTTGTTGGCAATAACCTTCCCTCTAATTCTTGTGCCGATTAAAGCTAAATCACCTAAAACATCCAACAATTTGTGTCGTGCAGCTTCGTTAGGGTGATGTAGGGTTAGGTTATCTAATATGCCGTTTGGTTTCACGGCAATATTATCTTTTTTGAAAGCTACTCTTAACTTTTCCATGGTTTCTGGAGACAATTCCTTATCTACATAAACAATGGCGTTGTTTAAGTCACCTCCTTTTATAAGGCCGTTTTCCAAAAGCATTTCAATTTCATGTAAAAAACTAAATGTTCTGGAATTGGCAATGTCATTTTTAAAATCTGAAATCTGACTTAAAGTGGCATTCTGCGTTCCCAAAACTTTAGTACCGAAATCGACCATCGTGGTAATCTGGTACTCTTTAGCTGGCATCACCAAAATTTCGCTTCCAGATTCTTCATCTACATACGAAACAATATCGGTGATTTCGAAAACCTCGCGCTGGGCATCAAGTTCCACCACGCCCGATTTTTCGATGGCTTCAACAAAAAACTTGGAAGACCCGTCCATTATTGGCGGCTCGGAAGCATTCAATTCAATAATAACATTATCGATATCCATACCCACCAAAGCGGCCAAAACATGCTCTGAAGTTTGAATGGTTACGCCATTTTTTTCCAAACAAGTACCGCGTTGGGTGTTGGTTACATAGTTGGCATCGGCCTCAATTACTGGCTCGCCTTCTAAATCTACGCGTTTAAAGGCCAACCCAGAATTGGCTTCGGCCGGCTTAAAAGTTAAGGTGACATCTTTTCCTGTGTGCAATCCAACGCCCGTTAAAGAAATAGCTTCTTTAATGGTTTTTTGGTTGTTTTCAGTATGTATTATTCCCATTTATTCTTTTCTAGTTCGTTTATATTTTTGACTATAGCTGGTAAGTTCTTAAAATGAACATAAGATTTATTGTAATCGCTCAATTTAATGGCTGGCGAACCTTGTAACATTTCGTTATCTTTTACGTTTCTGCCAATGCCCGATTGTGCTTGGATCCTCACGTTATCACCAATGGTAATATGGCCAACAATGCCTACTTGGCCTCCTATTTGGCAATTTTTCCCGATTTTTGAAGAACCTGCGATTCCTGTTTGGGCGGCAATAACGGTGTTTTTTCCAATTTCAACATTATGGCCTATTTGAATTTGGTTGTCGAGCTTAACGCCCGCCCTAATTATGGTTGAACCGAAAGTGGCTCTATCTATTGTTGTGGCGGCGCCAATATCAACAAAATCTTCAATAATAACATTGCCTGTTTGTGGAATTTTGCTGTAGCTACCGTCTTCATTGGGCGCAAAACCAAAACCATCGGCTCCAATTACGGCTCCTGCATTGATCACACAGTTTTTTCCAATTATGGTTTCCGAATAAATCTTGGCTCCTGCAAAAACAATGGTATTGTCGTCTAAAACCGCGTTATCTCCAATATAGGTATTCGGAAAAATTTTAACGTTATCGCCCATCACCACATTTTCACCAATATAACTGAAAGCACCAATGTAAACGTTATCGCCGTATTTTGAAGAATTTGCAATAAATGAAGGTTGTTCTATTCCAACTTTATTCAGCTTAACGGAATTGTAATATTCCAATATTTTTGAAAACGCCAAATAAGCATCATCAACTTTTATCAATGTTGTAGTTAGGCTATCTTCTGGTCTAAACGTTTTATTTACAATGGTGATAGAAGCCTTTGTTTTATATATGTGTGGTGTGTATTTCGGATTTGCCAAAAATGTTAACGCACCCTCAAACCCCTCCTCTATCTTAGCTATTTTAGAAACTTCAACCTCTGGGTTCCCAACTACATCGCCTTCTAAAATCCCCGCTATTTGTTGTGCTGTAAACTTCACACTGAAAAAAGTTAGATGTTTTTGTTTGAATACGCAAAAATAGAAAAAATGTGCTAAAGTTTACGTTTTGGGTAACATATATAATATTTGGTTACTGGTTTTGACAGGGCTTTGAGGTTGAGTTGGTCTGAAGCCTTAACAATATCTTCAATCTTTCCCGATTTGTGCAAAATATTTATTCCTTTATGTTTAATGTGATATGCTTGGTTTGAAATATCTCCAGTAAACACAAAATATCGAGCTTCATGTTCGGTTATACCGTGTTTATCAATCAAACTTAGGATATGCTTTTGCAGGCTCCCCTCTTTTATTGGTTTGTTTTTTACCTTTATTTTAAGCAATTCCCGATTGATAATCATGTCACTTAAATTGCTGAGCACAAAATCGTCATGATTTTGCCAGTGTTTCATGGCCGAAATCACATCGTAATCGTCCAGCCTGGAAAACACATCCAAGGTTTGCCCATCAAAATTATCGGGTGTTATTTTATTTTTTAAAAAATACATTAAGGACTCGCTCCCTTCCAAGAGCTCTCCGGCGTCGTATAATTCCTGTGCGCGTTTTAAAACCCGAATCAGCAATTGTTCGGCCACCAACCCTGTTTTATGCAGGTATACTTGCCAATACATTAAGCGGCGGGCAATAAGAAACTTTTCAACACTGTAAATCCCTTTTTCTTCAACTACCAACTCGTCGTCAACCACATTAAGCATGGTGATTAATCGTTCGCTATTTATATTGCCTTCGGCCACGCCCGTATAAAAACTATCACGTTTTAAATAATCGGCCCGATCCATATCCAATTGCCCAGAAACAAGCTGACACATGAATTTTTTTGGGTATTTACCTTTAAAAATTTCAATGGCAAGCGTTAAACTTCCGTTAAATTCTTCATTCAACCGCTCCATAAAGAGCAATGAAATTTCCTCATGCGACACATTATTTACAATGCTATTTTCCATGGCATGTGAAAACGGCCCATGCCCAATATCGTGCAACAGAATGGCTATGTAAAGAGCATTTTCTTCTTTCTTGGAAATGGTAACCCCTTTAAAACGAAGCACATTAACGGTTTGCTGCATTAAATGCATGCAGCCTATGGCATGATGAAATCTCGTGTGGTGTGCACCTGGATAGACCAAATACGACATGCCCATTTGTGTAATTCGGCGTAAACGTTGGAAGTATTTGTGCTGTATTAAATCAAAAATTAACGAATTCGGAATGGTAATAAATCCGTAAATTGGGTCGTTTAATATTTTAAGTTTGTTCAAACTTTATTTATTTACATTAAGTTCTACAAATATAACCATATAGACCTACTATATGCTATATGGAAAAATAAACATAATACTTTAAACATATATAAATATGATAAAAATACTTTGGGTTGATGACGAAATAGATTTACTGAAACCGCACATACTGTTCTTGGAAAAGAAAAGCTACCAAGTAACTAGTTGCCAAAGTGGATCGGAAGCTCTTGATATTTTGGAGGAAGAGAATTTTGATATTGTATTTTTAGATGAAAACATGCCCGGTCTTACCGGTTTGGAAACCTTAAACGGTATTAAGGAAAAAAAAGACAGCCTGCCCGTGGTTATGATTACCAAAAGTGAAGAGGAATATATTATGGAGGAAGCCATTGGCAACAAGATTGCCGATTACCTCATAAAACCGGTAAACCCCAACCAAATCCTTTTAAGTTTAAAGAAAAATTTAGACCACTCCCGATTGGTTTCAGAAAAAACCACATCAAATTATCAACAGGAATTCAGGAAAATCGCCATGGATATGGCTATGGTAAACAGTTATGAGGAATGGGTAAACCTCTACCAAAAATTGATTTATTGGGAAATCCAACTAGAAGACATCGAAGACGTAGGCATGTTCGAAATTTTGGAATCGCAAAAAACCGAGGCCAACATCCAATTCGGCAAGTTTATTGAAAAAAACTATGCCGATTGGTTTAAGCCCAATACCAATGCGCCCATTATGTCCCACACGCTTTTTAAAGAAAAAGTGGTTCCTGAAATCAGCAAAGAGCAACCCACCGTTTTGGTTGTCATCGATAATTTACGCTACGACCAATGGAAAGCGTTCGAGCCTGTGATAAACAACTATTATAAAAAGGAAAAGGAGGAAGCTTTTTTCAGTATTTTACCTACTGCTACCCAATATGCTAGAAATGCCATATTTTCTGGGTTGATGCCTAGCGATATGGAAAAGTTGTTTCCACAATATTGGAAAAATGATACCGATGAAGGCGGTAAAAACCTTCACGAAGCTGATTTTTTGGATACCCAAATAAAGCGTTTAGGGCTTAGCCATTTAGAATACGAATACCATAAAATAACCAATTTAAAAACCGGAAAGAAACTCGCTGATAATTTTAAATCACTAAAAAACAACGATTTAACCGTTATTGTTTACAATTTTGTGGATATGCTGTCGCATTCCAAAACCGAAATGGATGTTGTAAAAGAATTGGCTTCAAACGATAAGGCTTACCGATCGCTCACCTTAAGCTGGTTTAAAAACTCACCACTTTTCGAAATGATACAACAGGCACAACGCTTAGGTTTTAAATTAATTTTAACCACAGACCACGGCACCATCAATGTTAAAAACCCATCAAAAGTTATTGGGGACCGAGACACGAGTCTAAACCTGAGATATAAAACAGGTAAAAGCCTCACTTATGACAATAAGGATGTTTTAGTGGCCAAAGACCCAAAGGAGCTCCACTTGCCCAGTATCAACATGAGCAGCTCATATATCTTTGCCAAAAGCGACCTATTCTTCGCATACCCAAACAATTACAACCATTATGTAAGTTATTATAGGAATACTTACCAGCACGGCGGGGTTTCATTAGAAGAAATGATAATCCCTTTCGTGGTATTCAACCCTAAATAAATCTACAAAAAGCAAATAAACCCGATGAAATACATCTTTTTTTAGGATTAATAAAATTTTATTACTAATATTGCCTTAAATTTTATTAATCTTGAAGATACGTTATAACCTGGACGAAGTTGAACAAGTTGCAAAAGAAATTGTAACAAATTCAAAATCAAAAACTTTGTTGTTCTATGGAAGCATGGGAGTTGGCAAAACCACTCTTATTAAAACCATTGTAAAAACTTTAGGAAGTTCAGAAGAAGCGAGTAGCCCCACCTTCTCTATTGTTAATGAATATGGTTTGGAAGATGATAAAATTTATCATTTTGACCTCTATCGAATAAAGGATTTAGAAGAGGCTTATAATTTTGGAATTGAAGATTATTTAGAATCCAATCATTGGAAATTAATTGAATGGCCCGAAAAAATAGAATCCATTTTATTCGATACATTTGACAAAATTAAATTAGAAATTAAAGAGAATAACCTAAGAGTTTTAACTCTTGAATAACAAAAAACAATAACCCTATGTCTTTTAAATAGCATATTTTCTGCCGATTTTTTTGGTTTTACGGGATACCCACAACTAAAATTTCAAAAAACACTGTTTTTAACATTTCTTTAACATTTTTGAATTGGATCAAAAAGCGTGTTTATATAAATTTGAAGTATTAATTAATTAAATCCCTAAAAATTATGAAAACTAAAAAGTATTTAATTGCATTTGCAATTTTCGGAGGAATGTTATTTATGGCTCAAGCAGCAAATCAGTTCAACTCAAATGAACAAGCAACAGCAAAAGTCGAAAAATCAAAAATCAAAGTTCCAACACACGGATAAAAAGGGCTTTATAATAGGGAGTATAATCGCAACGGTTATAGCAATAACTCCTTATTTATTTTATCTATATGAAAGTGTTCCAAACGAAAAAGTTTGGAGCACTTTTTTATTTACCTATAATAGTGGCTACTACGAAAATGCTAACGTGGCCATGTGGATCGTTACCGGAAAAGCTGTCCCCTTATTATTATTGCTACTTTGGTTTTTTACCTGTAAGCATTGGTGGCACCATGTACTTCTTGTTCCTATAGCCATGTTTACATATCAGTTATTTAACACTCTTAATGAGGACCAGAAATATGTTGACTCCAACCAATTAATGTACATGATTCCTATTATGGCTATCATAATTCCTACAATATATCTAATTAGAGCACGGATTTTTAATCAATTAGACGATGCTAATAAATCATTAGAAGAGTTAGAAGAGGAATTCACTACAAAACCAAAGAGTTTCTGGGGAAAAATTAAAGATTATTTTTAACCCTTTTCATTCCTCTTACCCGATAAATTAAGTCGACAAAATACCTTTAGATATTTCAATCGCTTCCGTTGAATAAAAAAATAAAGTCAACGGCAAATAATAATAGAGCTTCCTCTTCCTAGCTAAGATTTAAGGATTACGACGCAACTTAAGTGAATGAATTTGTTTGCTAAATATTTGTGCATCTAATGTTTGGCTTGAAATTAAGAACCACTGTTGACAAAAACTTCAATTTTATAACAACAAACATATTTTATTTAAAGTAACTATCACAGCCAAGAACATTACTTTTTTAATCGTCAGCATTCAGTCGTTTCCGCTCTATCAAGTCCACCTCTTTTTGCGAGGCTTTCAATTTGAAGTTTCCGAATTTATAATTAAACCCTACCGTAAACAATCTATTCTCCATTCTAGATTTTACAAAAATATCTTGGTTGAGGTATTTTGTAGATTGATTAAAATTAAGCGTATTAAAAATATCGGTTACGGTCATTGTTAAAGACGCCCTGTTGTTCCAAAAGGTCTTTCTTAAATTAACATCCACCCCACTTCTACTACTGGTTTTTGAAGTACCATCTGCCCAAGGCGAAATATGCATCAAGGATACATTGGCCGTTAAACTTTTATCTTTTAGGAAAGAAAAATAGTTGACCAAATAAGCATAAACCGACCACGTTTCTACATTTTTAAGCTCATTATTACTTTCTAACGCAAAGAACTGGTTGTCATAGTAAAACACGGAAGACAAGACATATACACTCCAACTATTCGTAAATTGTTTATAAGTGGTAAAATCCAAGCCGTAGGAAATACTCCGGTCAATATTCGTGTTTATGTGTTTCAAGATGTTTTCGTCGTTATCCTGAAATACTATTTCAATGGCTGGATTATTCTCGTAGCGATAGTATAGCTCGAAAGTATAGGTGTTATCGAGAGTGTAGCCCAAGGTGATATTATCGTCGATTTGCGGCTTTAAATTAGGGTCCCCGGTTATATATTCATTATCGTTCATGTAATACCTAAACGGATTCAATTGACCGTACCTTGGTCGAAATATACGTCGGTTATAATTCAAATAAACCTCATTGTTTTCGTTCAAATTATGTTTTACGTGCAGGGTTGGGAAAAATTTGATGTATTTACTAGTGTAAACCGAATTGGTTGAAAGCGAATTACTTTCCACGTCGGTCAACTCGGCTCGAAGTCCCAACTTTAAACTCCATTTGCTCCAATCTTTCGAATAGCTCGAATAAACAGCGTAATTATGCTCGTCGTAAAGAAAAGTATCAGAATTTTGAACATCTTCAAAACGCGCTCCGTCCCCGTTTTCAAAACCATATTGCCTTAAAATATTTTCAGAATGTATCACCGAGATTTTAGACCCGGCTTGAAACAAACCGGCATCGTCCATTGGCAACTCGTAATCCACTTGACCTGTATAAAGCTTGATTCTTTTACTGGTAAAGGTTTGAAATCTATTAGACCTAATTAAACTGCCATCAGGAAACAAATAATCGGTATCAACATTTTGAAATTCAGAAAAATCATAATCGGTTAAATGGCCATTGGCCAAGAGCTTTTCGCCCTCTTTTTTAAACTTATGCACATAATCTAAAGTAAAGGCCAGATTAAAAGTTTCTTCAACCAAACGGTTTTCGGTATTAAAACTCGAGTCCAATACTTTATTGTTGTCAAAAACCTCGGTATTAGAATTTACCGCTATCTTCGAATTTTCCCTTGGCCCAACAAGTATATTCGATGTTAGCCCTAAACTGTTACTTTCGTTTATTTGATATTCGAAATTGGCATTTATGTTCTGGTTGGCCGATTTCTTTGTCCGTCTGTAATCAGTTTCCCAACGAGTTACATTTTGATTGTTTTCAATAAAATTAACGGCTTCACTGTTATGCCTATAATCCCTGCGCGGACTAATGCTATAGTTTAAATATGCGTTGAATTTTTTAGCTTTAAAAAAATGGCTTGTACCAAGAGCGTATTTAGGATATTCACTACCTTGTTTATAATTTCCAAAAATGCTGCCATTGTAACCCGTTACCAAATTTTTATTGGTAACAATGTTTAACACCGAACCACCTTCAGCTTCATATTTTGCAGGAGGATTTGTAATAACTTCAATAGATTTGATATTGGTTGCCGAAGTACCTTCCAGTAATTGCTGCACTTCTTCAATGGACAAATGCACTCGCCTATCATTAATGTAAACTACAGGAACCGACATTTTCACCGAAATGGAATTATCGCTAACAATAACTCCAGGCGTATGTTTTAAAACATCAAGGGCATTGTTATTTGATAACGTAGAGTTTTCAACATTAAACACCAATCGATCTACAAGACGCGTTACCGTAGGGCGTTTGGCTATAAC